>NZ_BAABBO010000012.1:0-262347 GCF_039538005.1 Allohahella marinimesophila | reverse complement strand
GATTAACCAGACGGGACACTAGAAGCATTTTTTAGGCGAAATCCGGGCTCATTCTAAAATGTGCAAGATATGCAAATGGTAAAGCCTCTGCTTTCTTCTTTCTGTACGTATACCATTTAACGCCTGATATGCCGTGGGAGCGAAAGACAATCCAGCTCCAACATATGCGGCGGTGTTGCCGGTCTAGGTTGCAACCATTGATAATCCACTAGGGCGCAGCCTAACCACATAGGGTAAATCAAAGTAACTTGTCGAAAAGCTCTTTCCATCGCTTTATATCACTATCCTCAACGTATTTACTTGGATTCGTTAGAAGCCTTTCTTTGACGCCTAATGCAAGCTTCACTTTCCATCCATGCTCCATAACGAAGCCTTCTCTTTCAGCCCAATTCTTTATTTGAGGGACTATCGGTTTCTTCGGATCGTGCACGTCTTCAAACTCCTGTTCGGCGCGTCGTTCCATTCGGTCGAGCACCAGAATCATCAGGCTAGTGGGTAGTAGATCTTCGATCTCTGTACCTTTGAGGTCGGTAAACACATCGTCAGTTTCTATCACCTTATTCTTTGCATCAGAATAAAGATCACTTTGAAGAGATTTTATTGCTTGCTTCCCAGCCGCGTCACTGTCTAAAAGCACCTTCGGTAGATCGTCATCTCGTCCAGACAAAATTGACGCAATGATCTTTGCCGTCTTGGCACCACCTGAGGGGGGAAAAACTAATTCGGACTTAGGCGCAATCTTCTTCTTGCCGATCAAAATGCTTTTGATAGCGGTGAGGTAATGTTGGTCTGATGGGCCTTCAACGATGATTGGCTGACAGCCTAGAAGCAGGCTTTCTGCTACGGTCAAGTTCAAAGCAGAGTGAACCGCGTAGGTCGCCCCCTTGTCTTTCAGTCCTTTGGCTCCTCTAGTGACTCCCAGGTCGCTTGAAGCCTCTGTACTACCATCTTCTCCCACGAACACTTTTCGAACACGATCTAGACGATCTGCATCGATCATAAATGGCGAGTGGGTTGTAAAAATAAGTTGATTAGTTTCGGCGAGGTTGTTGAAGAACGCTGTTAAATCTCGCTGTGCAAGTGGATGCAAAGAATGTCCTGGTTCGTCAAGAAGCACAATTGCCTCTTGATGGGTATCTTCGCTTTCATAAGTAAAGACTAAAAAGAAGCTCAGGAACCATTGAAGACCAGCGCTCCTGTTCTCTAGTTCGATTTCTTCAGGACGCCGGTCATCCGCGACCAAAATCCGAAAGTAGTTCCCATCGGCAATCAGCCGAAACCGGTAGTTACCTTGCTTCCACCAGTCCGAAAAGCTCTTCGTTAGCTTGGATGATGCGGATTGCAACAATGCCAAGCGCTCACGAAGTTGCTTGTCGTCTTCTTTTATCTCAACGTCAGTTTTATTTGTAACATTTCCCACCTTTTGGCCTTGATGATTTATTCTCTCAACCACGCCTGTCGAACGGGCTAGTTCTAACATTTCTTCAGCACTAAGGCTCACTAGATCAAACAATACTTTTAAAGTCCGAGCCTTTGCAGCTTCTCGCTGCCCCAGATCTTTACGCTCCATGTTCTCAACGACATGTGGCAAATAGATTTGATCGTCAAGATTTCCGTAGTTAGAGTAGTATACGAAATGCGGTAAGCGGTTCTTAAAACGATCCCTTAGGCTTGGCCCCTTATTAGGATCTTCGCCAGTTTCAGCGGGCTTTTCCAATGCTGGATTAAAGGTGTCTGACAATACTACATCTGGAAAACTAGGGAGTTCGAAGCCGTATTGTCCCGCGAAATTTCGCCGAGCAATAATTGTCGTTCCTTCTATGGCTTCGATACCATAGCTGTTTGCAAGTCGAATATCAGATTCGTCCAGTTCAAACTTGCAGTAGATGAACCGATGTGATTCCGGTTCATTGCGCATTTCGGCGTATCGACTACGTGGCATGTCATCAAGAAGGCTAATTTCACCAGCAGCAGTTGGGTTAAATTTCCAAAGCGGTAGTAACAGATTTGTTTTTCCTGCTTCGTTTTCACCAATAAGAGCGGTAACATCGGAAACATCAAGCCAGCCACTATCGGTTACAGATCGGAAGTTGGTTACGCGGAATTGTAATAATTTCATTATATGCCTTATAAAAAATAGAGTGCCGGTAACAGCAGTAAGAAATCTCAGAATTCAGGAGTTATGCCCACTACGACGAAAAAGTAGTAGGCGCGAGCTTGCGAGCGTCCTAATTAGCGCGATCGTTAGATAACTCATTTTCCACGCATGATATCTATTTGCTGCTGGATATGCCCATCAAGCTGCGCAGCGGATTCATCAATTTGTGACCTAATATCTTCTGTTTGCCTCATAAAATCACAATATTTTTTTAACGCCTTATGCTCGTCATCTTCTCTTGAGAGAGACTCAAGTCGCGAACGCCAGCTTGGAATAGGGTCAGCGCTCACTTGCCAGCTATAGTTCTTTATAATCCAGTCAACAAGACCCCCTACCGTTTTTCCTATATACCCGCCTTCATATGCGAAACGCTTTCCTTCATCTGTGAACGCAAATGGCCAGGCTTGAGAGTCGACTACCACTTCATTTCGACTTTTTCTATCTGGCCCATCTTCAGATAAGAACCTGATTGACTCATCCACGGATTCAATAGTTGACCTCATATCCAAAGCCAGATCCGCGATTAGCGATTTACCCATATGAGCCGCAACCTCACGTAATCGAGAATATGCCGCCTGGAATGCTTCTTCCTGATTAAAGCTTCTAGCCTCGCCTAAATATTTTTTGGCACGGTATGAAATTTTGTCCGTGCTTGACCAGCACCATATCGTAGGTTTGTAAGCCGTTAAGATCTCGCAGGCACAGGTAAAGTAAAAAATCGACAGAGAATGCAATATTCCTTCATGTCTAAGACCCTTGTGGTAGGAGGAATTTCTAAATGAATGAAGATTTAAAAGGGATTCACACAGAGCATCATCAAAAAAACCCAACTTACGAGACACTCTCGCTTTACTATCGAAGTTTTGACCTAAGCCTTTTTGAATTAGTTTTGGGTCATGTTTATGGTCACTAAACCTCCCCCACAACTCATTTTGATTCGCGCTGTCCTGTATAAAGCGGTGCAAGGTAAGCTCGACCACATTGTCTACCAGCATCAAAGCAAAACGATCGAAATTCCGGTCGGAAACTGCTAGCTGATCAAGAGCGAGATCTAGTTGGTCAATATTGTCTGAAAGAAACTGAATCATATGCCTCGCTCATCTAAACGCTTCGATCAGTTGCCGCTGCAAGCGGTCGGTTGCAGCGATTTGGGTAAGCCCAGAATTGGCATGAACTGCTGGAGGGAAAGTCTCCTATGGAAAGATTACCGTTCACTGGGTTTCCCCGATTGAACGCTAACCACTAGCGAATGGCAAGGGCCGACCCGCGAGGAGCTGTCTCCGGGGCGCTGGCCGGCATGAATACGCCAGCAAAGCTGCGAGCTGATGAACAAGAACATCATACGTGGCGTAGGCTGCAGGCGAGTCGGTACAGGTCGACGAAGCCGCTTGATCGAACGGCCATCGCATGCAAGATCTATGGCCCGTAGGGCAACCGATACCTTGAATACTGCCAGTGACCGGTTAACCGGTGAAGGTCTAGTGCCCCTGGACCACGGATGGAACGAGCGCTCAGGCTGTGGCCCAAAGCTACGGAAGAGAGCCCTAGATGTGTACTCTGTGAGTGTCTGAGAGCCCAGCGAGACTGAGGATGCAGGCTCTCTCGTTAATGGGTTTGGATCGGCCGCTAGCTCGGACAAAACCATGCCTATCGGGTGCGAGATGGCTCGTTTGGGTTAGATGTTTTGTCGCCTACAGCTTCATTTTTCCTCTTAGCCAGCCTTGGTTCAGAACGGCTATGTCAGGCCCGCTTGCATCTAGGGCTGTCGTGTTGAGGGCTTCTTGCCATCTTTCATAGAGCTCGCCCGCCTTTTCTTTGGGGATAGGCAGCGATTCTCCTGTTGCCTGGACGAGAAAATATCTTTCGTGGTTTTCCCCAAACATATCTGTATACCCCACTCTGAAGTAGACCTGAATATCAGATATCATGCTGATTTTCTCGGTACGGAATATTTGATGCAGGTTTTCCGTTACAGACGAAAAGACTCGAGAATTAGGTATTTCAAGCGTGGTCAATACGCCTGTTTCCGCCGCCACCGAGTAACGGACGGGGCTAAAGAAGTTTTTGACAGGCAACGATGCATGGTGGAGGGCAGGCAGCCTCTTAATGGACTCACCGATGTTTAGCAAGGCAAGCTCCCGGACATGAAGGAACACGAATGGTTGTACGTCAAGGCTGTGGAGCGCGTTGCCAGCGTTCGAAACATGCACCTTTTCTTTCCGGACACCGTCCTTATCTTCAATCAGCTCCCGCGCGAACGTTATTCGCGGAAGGTACTGTAATTTGCTCAGCCGTGTCTGCTCTTTCGCGATCGCAACCTGTTCGGCGGCGGCCGAGGCCTGCGCCTCGGCCGTTCGAAGGGTGGCGGCTGCAATCTGATTGGACTGATAGCTGACATAAATCGCAGCCACACCAACTATGACCCCCGAAAAAATCGTTGCAGCGTGGCTGCATGTTTCTAGAGAACGTCGCCGTTTGGCAAAAAAACCTTCTTTCAAGATAATCCCTCTTGGACTTGTATATCTCCCGCGAGTTTGCACTGCTTCTAGCAATCTGGAGCAGCATTTTGCGGATGGCCTGCAGCGCAGCGAAAATCTAACCCACTATAGCGCTCGTTAATAGCCGAGCCACAGGTAAGCAGCGATGCTAGCCAGTCGAATAAATCATAGCGCATCAGCTGTCACCCAGTTGCCGCCATAATTACTATTTGGTCGGCTTATACTCCTGTTCTGGCAAGCCACCTGGCTAGTTCGGCTCAGCAGCATTCATTCGTCCAATGCGGCCGCTTGTATGGCTAACACTGCACCCCAACGGCCGGGCACGCCGTACTGAGCCGTTGGTGCAAGTTGCCTTGGAGCTCCTGTCGAAACTCTTCCGAAGAGAAATGGCTGTCCGATAATACGATTAATGTCTTCATTCTTGTACAGGGTGAGAACATCGTCCAGCGCCTCTTTTGTCGAACCAATTCACGACAGGTGAGGGGCGGTGGAAATACCCTGGCGGAGCAGCTGAAGCACGGTGTCTATGGTGCGCTCACGCGTGGAGCCTCCAGCACCGTAGGTTATTAGCTGCTGCGCTCAAATAAAAACCATCAGCTAGCGCCGGTGAAGAACGCATTGCATAAACTATGCTCTGAACATCTGCTCGCCGCCCGCAAACACGCTAGCTTCCTATAGCTGCCACCGGCTACGCCGACTTCATCACCAACATCTCGGTAGCCTCCTTGGAAAGCGGTAACTGACACTCCTTAGCGAGACGTCGATGCCGTCAGCGGACAGTGCCGTCATAACTAAATTCAGGCGTTTTTTAATTTTCCCATCCAATGAGACGACAGAAAAAATGCGAACGTCAGATGCCAACCTGCACAACTTTCGCACCGATGCAGTTGAGTCGGCCCATCCAGACGATCGCTTTAGAGAAAAAGACAGTTTGAGCAGATAGCTAGCTCGAATTCCGAATCGAAAAATGGGAGCGAAGGTAACGATGCTGATACATATCTCCCTTCGCGAGTTCCTGCATTAAAATCAGCAAGGAAGCTCGACATAGCCTTCATCCGAACTTCGCCAAGTTGCTCGACACTGCTCAGGGAGTCCCAAAGATAGTCGTCGGCGCGCTGTTGCATCTGAACAATGATTTCCGGGTAAACCTCGTCAATTCGACGGCGGATCTCTTCCACATCGAACTGATACCCGGGGTCACAAGAGATGACTTGGCACCCACGGTCGCTTGCCTCGGCATTGAAGCTGGCGGGTCCATCACCACAACCAAGAATTCGCCTGTTGAGATCGGCTTCCAATAACGCAAACATTGCTCGGTATTATTCGAAAGACCGCCCCCACGGGACTACCTTGGCTAGTTCCAATTTTGACTCTCCTTAGTCGGGATATTATGAACTCTCGTACTCACTAGACGTCCAACCTACCCAATGAACAACTTATACGCCGGGTTTTCTGTCTCGTCTGAATAGGCATAGCCCAAAGCATCAAACGTGGATTGCACAGACGAAGGTTCGTCAGCCGGAACCTGCACGCCCACGAACACTCGGCCAGCGTCAGCGCCATGATTCCGGTAGTGGAAGAGGGTGATGTTCCAGTGCCTGCCCAATTGATTGAGAAAGTCCGCCAATGCCGCGGGGTGCTCTGGAAACTCCACCCGAAACACCTGCTCGCGCGGCACCGGTCCGGCATGTCCACCAACGGTATGTCGAACGTGGAGCTTGGCCAGCTCATTGTCCGTTAGATCAATCACGGGATAACCTTGCTCGCGCAAACGCTGCACCAGCGCATCTCGAGGGTCCCAGTCTGGATGGGTCTGCACACCGATGAACACATGTGCCTCTTTGTCGGTGTGAAACCGGTAGTTGAACTCAGTGATCTGACGACGGCCCAGCGCATTACAGAATGCCTTGAAGCTACCCGGTCGCTCTGGAATGGTTACCGCCAGGATCGCCTCCCGCCTTTCGCCCAGTTCCGCACGCTCCGCCACGTGGCGTAGTCGATCAAAGTTGACGTTGGCACCGGAGTTGATAGCGACCAACACCTGATCACGACAACCCTCTCGCTCGACATACTTCTTTAGCCCAGCCACTGCCAGGGCACCTGCTGGCTCGGTGATCGAGCGGGTGTCGTCGTAGATAGTCTTGATCGCCGAGCACAGCTCGTCGGACGTCACCGTGATCACTTCGTCCACATAGCGCCGACATAACTCAAAATTGTGAGCCCCGATCTGCGCCACTGCGACGCCGTCTGCAAACGCGCCGACCTTTGGTAAAACCACCCGCTCACCCGCTGCCATCGCCTGCTGACAGCAGTTGGAGTCGTTGGGCTCGACCCCGATGACCCTGACCTCGGGTCGTAGATATTTCACGTAGGCAGCCACGCCCGCAATCAGACTGCCGCCACCGACGGGTACAAAAATCGCATCGAGCTGGCCCGGCTGTTGACGAAGAATCTCCATCGCCACCGTGCCCTGACCTGCAATGACATCGGGATCGTCAAAGGGCGGTATAAAGTCGTAGCCGGTTTCCTCGGCGAGCTTCAGCGCATGGGCCAGGGCTTGAGGGAAAGCGTCGCCATGTAACACGGCCTTGCCGCCACGCGAACGCACCCCGTGCAACTTAAGCTCCGGCGTTGTGACCGGCATGACGATGAGCGCCTCGATACCCAGCCTCTTCGCTGCCAATGCCAGACCCTGAGCATGGTTACCCGCTGACGCAGTGATCACACCGAGAATCTTTTTCTGCCGGTTGAGGCGAGCCAGCTTGGTGTAAGCGCCTCGAATCTTGAAAGAAAATACCGGCTGAAGATCTTCACGCTTCACGAGTACCCGATTGCCGAGGCTCAAAGACAGACGATCCGCACTTTGGAGCGGTGTCTCGATGGCAACGTCATAGACCGGAGCGGATAGGATGCTGGTAACGTACCGCTTCAGCAGCAGATCCGGCTCAGCTCGCTTTGTCGTCGTCGGCTTACAGCCATCACTGAGAGAATCGGGTCCGCCGCTGAGCGGCTTGGCGTTCGTGCTATGTGGATCTAGAAGGGTGGTCATAGTTGCTCCTGGTTCTATTTAGGCCCAGGAGACAAATCGAAAAACCCGCCTCTTGGGCGGGTTTTGGGTAGATGTGAGCTAGCCCGCCATGGTGAGAATGACGGTCATAATCATTGCGCTGTTGAAGAAATTTGGGTGCGACATGCCAATAATCTAACGGTGGTGGCCGGTGCGGGTCAAGCGGCGCGGGTGCAATAGAGAGACTCTCGGCGCAATTACGCTGACCTGTCCGAAACCACCCTCGTCCAAATCAAGTACACGGCGACGGTTAATACTGCGATCACGTTCTCGTTTGGCAACAGGAAACATATATTTTTGTAACGCCCATATTGAAAGTCAGGGGCCAGATTATACTTGAGACGAGCGGCAACCATTTCTCTGAAACCCGGGCCCTTGTCTGGGTTTTACCTACGCGCCGTAACTGTAGTATTCGGAGCTTGCATGGGGTTCATTAAACCCGCCAGACCCTGGTGGGGCGCTTTGGTGGCCGTATTCTGGGCCCTGTTGAACCACAATGTTGCCCTGGCGGAAAGCCCGGTGCTGCCGCAGCTCAACTGGGCCGAGGTGGTCCGCGACAAACCCTATGCGGACAGCCAGGGCGTCTATGACAACGTGATGACCGTCAGGCGCTGGATACTGACCCGGTCCGGTCACTGTACCCATGAGAACCGTCATGTGCTGTTCGATAGGCGTGGCACCTTTCTGAACTATATCGACGACGCCATCGATTCCGTGGAAACGCAGCTTCGATTAAATGCCACTCGTCAGGACATGGTCCGGGAAGGGCGAGTTCACGCCTGGGTGGAAGGTAATGCCAGCACCCTCGGCTATCCCTTCGCGATCCGGTGTCATCAGCCCAATGTGGACCTGCCCCTGGCCATCAAACGCTATATGGGGGAGCATCCGGACGGGCGCCTCACGGGCACCTGGGACGGGATCACAGTTGGCACGGCGACAAAGCAGGTCTCGATCCATGACACCCTCTACGCGGTGTATCAACGTCGGGCCCAGCAAAAACGGATCAGTCTCCCCATCAACCTGCTGCCGGACCTGGCGGGCATTCTTATCATCGAAAGTGGCGGCGTTAGGGAAGCCAGGTCCAATGCGAAGGCGCGCGGTATCCTGCAACTGACTCCCCTGGTCTTGAAGGACTGCGGTGTGCCCACGAATAAGCACCTGCATCGCATTGCCCAGATTGACTGCGCCCTCTGGTTGTTCGAACGCAATCACCGCATGTTGCAAGGCCCTTTCCTGGCGCGCTTTGGCCACTTACCTGTGGAAAAGCAGGAACAGCTCTATCGGCTTATCCTGATTCAGGCCTATCACGGCGGCCCTGGCCGCATCCGGTCGCTGCTGGTGGATGAAGAATACAGCAAACCCGCCCAATATTTTGCCGACAACCATGAGCACTTCAGCGCCGGTGATATTTCTTTCGGCATGGTATTTCACAACCTGGGCCGCAACCGTCTCGGCTTCGCGTCACTGTATTACACGGCGGATACCCGGATTGCCGCGCAGCTGTTGGAATCCATAGGAAACAAGAACCTTGATGTTCTGCCAGGCAGGGAGGTCCCGCCACAGGCCCCCAACGCCGTCGCCGCGCTCCAGAAGTAGCGCACTCAGCCCTGCACTGCCACCATATCTCGCGGCACCTTCCAAGCCGTTAGCTTCCGGCCTCTTTAATCCGGGATCGTCTAACACTGCCGCTATTGCGCCCAATGGGTCTAACAACGCGCTGGTGTTCAGGCTCGAAGGGCGCAAGATGGGGAGTGAAGTTTACGGGGCAGGGAGATAGCGATGACGACCTTAGAGCACGCAGCGATCGACACCTTCAGAGGGGAACTTGGTGGCCCCGTATTCGAGCCCACAGATGACGGCTACAACGAGGCCCGTCAGATCTGGAACGCGATGATTGACCGGAAGCCGGCGCTGATCGCTCGATGCCTGTCAGCGGACGATGTGGTGGCCGCGGTCAACTTCGGGCGTGAGCAGTCCATGCTGATTTCGGTCAGGGGAGGGGGCCACAACATCGCGGGCAATGCTGTATGCGATGATGGCCTGATGATTGACCTGTCATACATGAAGGACATTGATATCAATGTCGAGAACCAGCGTGCCTACGTAGGCCCTGGTTGTCGGCTCGCAGATTTTGACGCGGCCGCACAGGCACACGGACTGGCGACGCCCCTCGGCATCAACTCCACGACCGGTGTCGCAGGCCTGACCCTGGGCGGCGGCTTTGGCTGGCTCAGTCGCAAGTTTGGCATGACCGTCGATAACCTGATCTCCGTCGATATGGTGACCGCTGACGGGCGGCAGAGACACGCAAGTGCCACAGAGAATGCTGACTTGTTCTGGGGCACGCGGGGCGGTGACGGCAACTTCGGTATCGTCACACGCTTCGAGTTTAAGCTGCACCCCGTGGGGCCGGAATTGTTGAGTGGTCTGATCGTTTTTCCGTTCGACCAGGCCCGGGCGGTACTGACTCAATTCGCGCGTTTCACTGAGAACATGCCCGACGAGCTCAACGTCTGGCTCGTGATGCGCCAGGCGCCACCGCTGCCATTCCTGCCCGAGTCTGTTCATGGAAAGCGGATTGTCGCCCTGGCGATCTGCTATGCCGGGGATCCCGAAGAGGGCGAAAAACTGATCGCACCCCTGCGCTCATTCGGCGACGCACACGGAGAGCATGTCGGTGTTCAGCCCTACGTCGACTGGCAGCAGGCCTTTGATCCACTGCTGGCAGACGGTGCGCGCAATTACTGGAAGTCTCACAACTTCGTCAAACTCACGGACGATGTGATTCGGGTGGCGCTGGAGTACGGAGAGAAGCTGGCATCACCCCACTGTGAGATCTTTATCGCCTCTATTGGTGGCCAGACCGGCAGGGTAGCGGAAGACGCCATGGCCTACTCCAGCCGTGACGCAAACTATGTCATGAACGTGCATGGCCGCTGGGACACGTCCGGGGAAGACGATCACTGTCGCCAGTGGGCACGCGCATTCTTCGAGGCCGCCAAGCCCTACGCCAGCGGTGGCGCCTACATCAATTTCCTGTCGAATGACGAAACCGACCGGGTCGAGTTCGCCTACGGTGCGGCCTACAAACGGCTGGTGGAGATCAAGCAGAAGTACGATCCGGAGAACCTGTTCCGGGTGAATCAGAATATTCGTCCATACTGAGCCGCGAAGCGGCGGAAAAGCGGTCGCTGTGGGCCGATTGTTATGTTCTCCCTGAGGCGCTAGAATGTGTATGTAAGGCTGGATCCATACACATAGGTGCAACATGAGAACGAATATTGTCATTGACGATCAGTTGATGGCCGAAGCCCTCAAGGCCTCCGGCTACGAAACCAAAAGAGAGGCCGTTGAGCAAGGTCTGAAACTGCTAGTCCAGCTGAGCAAGCAGCAGGAACTTCGAAAGTTGCGAGGCAAAATCAAGTGGGAAGGCGACCTGGATGAAATGCGGAGTAGTCGATGATACTGGTGGATACCAGCGTCTGGATCGACTATTTCAACGGGACCGCTAACCCACATACTGATCTGCTGGATGCCTCGATAATCCAAGGGTCTGTCGCTATCGGCGACCTCATATTTCTCGAAATCCTGCAAGGCATCCGCAACGACAAACAATACCACCAGACCAAACAAAGCCTGCTCGCGCTGGATCAATATGAGATGTTTGGCAAAGATATGGCAGCCAAGTGCGCCGACAATTACCGAGCGCTTCGAAAAAGGGGCATCACAATCAGAAAGACTGCCGACGTGATCATCGCGACATTCTGTATAGAGAAGGCGCTACCCCTGCTGTTTCTGGATCGCGACTTTATCCCTTTTGTTGAGCACCTTGGGCTTGAGCCCGCCCTACGAGAAACATAACGGCTTATCTGCATTTCCGAGTGATTGATGAGGGCGATGGTCGTGACATCGGCTACGATCAGCAGGGTAAAGGAGCAATCATGGCTGCATTCGATTTTGAGCAATTGGTCTTTTCCGGCGGCGGTATCCGGTGTTTTTGGCATGGCGGATTCCTGGCCGCAGCGGGCGATGCACTGGCCCTGAAGCCGGAACGGATATCGACGGTCTCGGGCGGAGCCCTGTCGGCAGCTGCGTGGATAGCGAATCGGGAACGGGCTTTGCTGGATGCGATGGTGAATGCGTTTGCCAACAACGATTTGCGGTGGACGCACTCGATTGGGCTGGAGGGGAAGCGCGTCGATATGCGCCAGGCTGCCCGTGATGGAAAACTGATTGACTTGATTTGTGCAGCCGCAACCATTCCCCCCGTATTCGATGTGCCAGAGTGGAATGGCTTGCGTGTGCTGGATGGCGGGATATTCGACAAAGCGCCGCTGCCGAAACCGGATATCGGTAACACGCTGCTTCTTCTGACTTCGCGCTACCGCAATTTGCCGCGCATTGACCGACGCACCTATATTCAGCCAAGCGAAGAAGTGGCAGCAGACAAAATCGACTTCTCGGATAAGTTGAAGGTCGAGGATACCTGGGCGCAAGGGGAGCGTGATGGGAAGGCCTGGGTGGCCCGCAACGGGTAGCTCGAAAAATCTATGGCCGACGCCGGTCCAACCCCTAGCGCGGACTCAATCGCTGGGCTACCCGGGAACGTTCTCCAGAAGCTCGGCATTCGTCGGGTACTTCTCCAGCAACTCAACCAGCTTTTTTGTGCCCTCTAGCGGTTTTAGACCGCTCAGCGCCCGGCGCAAGCCTCTTATTTTGTCCAGATCTTTCGGATCTAACAGCAGCTCTTCACGGCGAGTACTACTTTTCGAGATATCCAGCGCTGGGAAGATTCGCTGTTGCGCAACGTCCCTTGATAACACCAGCTCCATGTTCCCCGTGCCTTTGAACTCCTCAAATATCACCTGGTCCATACGGCTGCCAGTATCGACCAGAACGGTGGCTAAAATGGTCAGCGAGCCGCCATTCTCAAGGTTTCGAGCAGCGCCAAACATCCTCCGCGGGATCTCCATCGCTCGAGCATCAAGCCCGCCGGACATGGTACGACCGCTGCCTTTTCGCTCCGCATTATGCACACGTGAAAGCCTCGTGAGAGAATCAATCACAATCATGACGTCGTGACCCTCACCAGCTTGTTGGCGGGCGGTATCAAGCAGCTCATCGGCAACGCGAACGTGATGCGCATAGCTTTCATCCGAAGAAGACGCGTGTACCTCAGCCGGGACGCTACGCTTGAAATCAGTGACCTCTTCGGGCCGCTCATCGATCAATAAGGCGTACAGTTTAATCTCGGGATACGCCTTTCCCACCGCCTGGCAAATATGTTTCAAGATCGTCGATTTTCCAGACCCCGGCGGCGCAACGATCAAGCCTCGCTGTCCCATTCCGATCGGCGTGATCAAATCCATCGCGCGCACCGAGAATTCTTCTGAACCCAGCTCCAGGCGAATCCCTGGAGCCGGATTGATAACTACGCCGTTTAAAAACCGCTTTTGTGGATCAGCTTCAGACACCGCTTCGGTTGCCTCAGCCACATGTTTGGCGTCTTTATTTCGTGGCCGGGTTAAACCTAAAGTCTTTCTCGTCATGGTTGTTTGATAGCTCGTGTTTGATAGATATTTTTCGAAATGGGCTGATAGCGCCAAAAAAACAGAAGGCCTAACAGGTTGCTCTGGCGCGCTGCCGTGCCCGATGCAGAAGCGTCGGCCGACACCATCGACGTTACCGAAACGGTGGCAATCACCAGCATGCTGCAGGCAATAATCGACACCAACGTTTTGATGGCGTCCTGTTTAAGTGCAGGTATAAACGGTTTTAGCGCCGTTCCTGTTATTCAGATGAATGGACAGGTCTTGCCTGTGACCGAGGTCCACCGGTTTCTACGCTCTACTTCTTGAATTTGTTCTTAGCGTCACTGAAAGCAGACTTCATTGAATCGAATGCTGATTCCATGCCGTCCTTCAAGGTATCCCATGCCTCGCCACTAGCTTCTTTGATTTCTGCAATCTTTGTCTTCTGCTCTTCGAGCTTAGCTTCGAGCGCTGCGATCTGATGATTCACATCCTGCTTTACATCTGCGCTTTTATGGGATGCCTGCGCCTTTAACTTGTCCAGCTCTGCTTTCCACTCATCTAGTTTGGCCTCAGCTTTCTGTCGATATATCTCCTTGTCACCCATCATACTTTCTCCGTCGTCTAATGTTTGGCTTTCAGAGGTCGTTCTGAAAGTGATTCGCTGTGTATTCGATGTTCTGGACTTGTACCCCAGATTCTATAAATGCTCTTAGCGTTCACTCCGCCATTGCAACACCATTTCTCTTTGAGAGATATAGCAGCTGCCGCAGGCATACTTTTATCAAAGAGACCAAGCGAGCACCGTTTGAAGGTGTTGGCAAGCCGGAGCCTCTCAAGCACAACCTCGCCGGTTACTGGTCTCGCCGAATTAATGAAGAGCACCGAATAGTTTACAAGGTCACGGATGACGCTTTGCTTATCGCCCAGCTTCGCTATCACTACTGATTTAAGGTTTGGTTAAGCGCGATGCCACCACACCGAACGTCCACCCGCGGACTGTAAGGCTTTTATCTCATTCCAATACAGGTTCAGCCAATTCCGGAGTCTCGTCCAGGTACATCTCCTCGTCCCAAAGTCCAGCCGGGAAGGCCGCTTCTGGAATTGACACCTCTATGGCGGCTGCGCGTTGAATATATGGCTCTATAATCGGCGCCATACCTTTCAGCACTTGGGAGGGCAGGGCTGATGTAAATCGGTATTGCCCAGCCTCATCACCGACAACGAACGCGGTGAGCGTGCCGAAGTGATTGTCGCCTAGGTAGAACACCAGCGTAGCGGTGCGGCTGAGGGCGCGACCGGTGATGCGCTGGCCGCCGGCGGTGGATACCAGGCGGTTGTCGCCCGTACCTGTTTTGCCGCCCATGTTCAGGTCGCTACCGTCGGCGCGTTTGAAGGTGCCCAGCAGGCGTCGCCCAGTGCCTTTATTGACCACATCGGCGAGGGCGAGCTTCATCACACGGGCTACGTCTGGATGCATCACCTGATCGGCCATGGCCAGCGCCGGGCTGAGATGGGTTTCATAGGGGGTATCTGCCGCAAACACTAGCCGATTGATACGACGGGGCGAGATACGCGCGCCGTCGTTCATTATGGTGCTCATCAGCTCCGCCAAGGCTGCGGGTCGATCACCTGAACTGCCGAGAGCAGTGGCCAGTGATGGCACCAGATAGTCAAAGGGAAACCCCAGGCGCCGCCAGCGCCGGTGCAGTTCGGCAAAGGCCTCGACGTCCAGCATCGTGCGTATGCGGCTGTCGCGTGCATTGCTGGCGCGGGTGCGGCTGAGCCAGCGGTAGACCTCTTGACGCTGATTGGCGCTGGCTGTCAGTACTTCGGAAAAGGTGGCCTTATCGTTTTGCAGCAGATAACCCACCAGCCATAATTCCAGCGGATGCACGTTGGCAAGGTAGCCCAGATCCTGCAAATTAAAGAGCTGGGGATCGTAGCGCCCATACAGACGCGCCAAGGCAGTGGCCTCTGGTACCTGAACCAGCTTCTCCGCCATGAACTGGTTGAAACTGTCCAGATCCGCCGACGGATTCAGGTAACGGTAAATCACCGCTGCCCGCACTGGTGTGAGCTGTAGCCCGGAGAGAAAAGCACTTACGCGCTCGTCGTCCCCTTTGTTCACGTACTTGCCCCAGAAACGAGACAGGAACTGGGTCCCTTCCCGATCCGCAAAGCGAGCCAGCACTTGGGCACGACGAGGGTCATTGTCATTACCCATCAGTGTGCGCAGGTCTTGCCACTGCTGCTGGGTGAGATGACTGATGACATCCCGCAACATCCGCACGAAGGGCAAGTTGATGGATTCGTTGAGTGCTTCGCGTACTGTGGGATTGCGACTGTTGTCCTCGCGCCGGAAATTGCTGAACGTATGTTTGCCACCGCCAGTAAAAAATGACTCAGCGGCGCTGGCGGAATAGCGTCGGTCCATCGCCGCTGCCAACATCTGCTCCAGGGTCATCTCGGGTTGAACAATCAATTGCCCCACCACCCAGCGGGTGAGCGGGTCGGTATCAGCCGGCTGCGCTGCGCGTGGCAGCGGGGCGTAACGCTCGTAAAGCTCGGCAATGATCTCCAGATAGGATGCCAGCACTCGCAGCTTGGCAGTAGAGCCCAACTCCAGCTTGCTGCCTTCATTGATGTCGAAGGGAATATCGGTGTTATCCGTTTGCACCCGTACCTGGTTGCCCAGATCACTGCGTTCAAACAGCGTGAAACTGTAACGAAGGCTTGCCGCCTGCCCGGGGCGAAGTAAAGATTCCCCAACCAGACCGTTAGCTTCAGCCACAGCGGGATCACGCAAACTGCGCAGATGTGCGGTGATCTGCTCTTGCAGGCTACGATCAAGCGTGGTGGTCACCTTCAAGTCCATCCGGTCGAGCTGATAGAGAGAGACATCCAGCAGTTTGCTCAAGCGGTTGCGCACCATATTGACGCCTTTGTTGGTGTCCCCCGGTATCACTGCTGGCTGCTCGCGGAAGTTACGAAATTCAAGGGCCTGCTCCAGTCCGGCCTCGGCGAGCGCCGGACTAATACGGTCACGCCTTCGTAGCAGGCGCAAATGAGCGTCCGCCATCTCTCCCAGCTCGGTCCGGTTTTGCAGCAAATAATAAGACGGCCGCCGGTGGGCAATCATCAGCGCCAGCACTTGGCGCAATGCAAGGCCCTGCAGCCGTAATTCGTCTTCCTCCGGAGACTTGAGTGCCAGCAAGCGATTCACCTCCGCGGGGTCCGCTGCGAACCAGACACGAAGCCCGTCGCCGATGCCATTGACCTCCCCATAACCCGGTGCCGCCGCAAGCGGTACCGTGTTCAGGTAATCCAGCACCAGTTGCCGACGCGCTGGCATGGTGTCCTCTCCGTGCCGGTACACCCGCACACTCGACGACACCATCTGCCGCAGCTTCTCCGTGATCGAACCAGTCACGCCGTCATCTGAATGGCGAAATTTTTCAATCTGCGTGGCTAGCGTACTGCCGCCCATCGACGGTGTGTTCAGATTCATGGCCTCGCCAGCTTTGAAGACAGCTGCCTTGAGGAACCGACCCCAGTTCACCGTCGGGTTCATCTGCGGGCGATCGTCGGAGAGCAGGCGGCGATCCTCGATAAACAGGAGGGATTCGACCATCAACGGTGGAATATCTTCGAAGCCCTCAAACACACGACGGGGATAACCAAAGTCAAACATGAGCTGTTGATCGACATCGCGTACCGACAAGCCCGCTTGATTTTTTTCAGGGTAGGGCGGGTAAAAACCGGCGTCTACGAAGGTCATGAGTGGCGACGAGAAACGTACCTGGCGATCAATGTAGAAACCATTGGTTTGCAAGCGGTCGAGCATCGCGGGCAAATTTACATAGCCCAAACGCTGGTCGAAAGGACCCTGTACCGGGAAACGAATACGGTCGCTCGGCCCCTCCTCGAGATCAAACGACAGCGAACGGGCGTAGTCCGGCAGTAAGCGCGCTTGCAGCCAGGATGTGCGCGCCTCAAACCAGGCGAGCCCGACAATCCCTATGCACAATAGCGCAGCGAACAGCAGCAACCTGCGCCAAAACCTGCGTCGGACTGGCTTTGGCGGAGGTTGACTGACCGGAGCCGGGTCATATTCGGAAAGGGGCGCATCAGTCATCGCTTGCGCTTGTGGATCTTGCGGAGCAGGTCCCATATTTTTTCAGCATTACTCTATAAAGCGCACTAGACTTGAAGGGTTACACCAAAAGTAGTCCAAGTGCTGGGCCTTATCCCTTATATTACGAGATATTTTTGTGCGGACTGTTTTCGTTCTGATCGTCTTGTCGCTGTTTTCAACCGCTTTGGTTTGCGCACAAACTGTTACGCCAGATCCTGCGAAATTGCAGTTGGCTTCGGTGAACGCGTTGATCATGGACTTGAACACCAATGAGATTCTGTATTCACGCAATCCTGATGCGATTGTACCCATTGCCTCGGTCACTAAAATGATGACTGCGCTGGTTGTACTGGACGATGTGGAGAGCGCTCCACTGGATGAGTGGATTACGGTGGATGTGGCGAAAACTGCAGAAATGAATAACGTGTTTTCCCATGTGCGGCTTGGTAGTCAGCTACAGCGCCGCGACATGCTGCTATTGGCGCTCATGGCATCGGAAAATCGCGCGGCCGCCACTTTGGCGCACCACTACAGCGGTGGTTACGACGCCTTTATTACCGCCATGAACGTTAAAGCCGCGACGCTGGGCATGAGTAATAGCCACTTCGTTGAGCCCACGGGTTTATCTGCCGGGAATGTGTCCACGCCACGTGATCTGGCATTGCTGATCCAGGCATCCGCAAACAATCCTGTTATCACGGCCCTCAGTGTCACGCCAAAAAAAGATGTCCATTTCCGCGCTCCGAGGCATGTGCGCGCCTTCTATAACACCAACCCTCTCGTTCGCGCGGCGCATTGGCAGATCCAGGCGAGCAAGACTGGCTTCACCAAAGTGGCGGGCCGTTGCCTGTTATTACAGGCAGAAATCCAGGAACGCCGATTGGCTATCGTGCTGTTGGATTCATTCGGCAAACGTTCGCATATCGGCGATGCCGATCGCGTGCGCCGCTGGCTGGAAACCGGCACCGGCGGCGCTGTGCATCCCACTGCCCTGGCATATGCTCAACGCCGCCAGTCACTTATCATGGCAAGCAAGGAAGTGTTGTCCCACCCATAGGCCCTGGCTGTGTGCGACGCGCTACTTGTTATACACGGCATGAACGGAGATCTCGCTCTCGCCCGCTTCAGCCCAGTCACTCTCGTCTTTGAAGTACACCGTCACCCGATCGTCGGCTCGCTTGCCTGCGATCATCGCGCGTTTTTCAGTGTCAGATGAGGAATAGATCTCGAAGCCAACCTTTTCAAGCGCCAGTGTGTAGAATTCGATACTGTCCTGCCGTGAGGCGCTGGTACTGAATCTGGCTATCGACTCCTCTCTATCTCCACCGGCCGAGTCAAACACATCCCCGATCACCAGGGTCGAGTCCGGCGGACTGGCAAGTCCGTACGGCAGGGCGAAATCGGCGTGAGCCATCATGCCTATGCAGAGCGCGGCGACGAGCACTGGAATTTTCAATAACCTTTTCATTTGAGTCTCTCCGTTTTAGCTCATGTCTGAGCTTGAGTAGATAATGACAGGGCCAGCACGAGCTGTCAGCCTGGTTCGAGAGCCGATGACCTCAGAAAGAACCAGCTAAAGGCGAGCCCAACAGTGAAGCCGGTCCTGGTTTCGACCAGCGGAGAGTCTTCGAAGCTTGCACCACTGATATTCTCAACGCGGCCGAAAATTCCGATAAGCCGCTGATCAGTCTTGGAACGCAGCGTTAGCGTCAGCCGAGAACCTGAAAATCCGCTCTCGGCCTCATAGGCGGGTCGCTCATCGCTTGCAAATTCAGGCTCAACGCCATAGTAGTTGTTCTGGAACTCGCGTGTGCCAAACTGCACGCCAGCTGACGCGGTGCCGATCCAGGTCTGATCCGACCATTCGAATAATCTCCTCGAATAACGGATATCAGGTGCGAAAGTGAAGCCTGATTCATCGATGCCGTCGCTGCTGAAGCCAAGATTGACCCGTAGCGGCAAATTCAGGCGCCATTCGCTCAGCTCAGTTTTTGCCAGCGTAATCTTGAGTGATGGACCGATCTCGAACAGCGTGTCGGTGTCGTCCATACCCTTGCGAAGATCGACATCTTCGCTGTCGATCCCCAGATTGAGGCCAAAGCTCAGGTCCAGCTCAAAGCGCTCATCATCGATCAGCTCGGCCCGAATGCCCTCGTTGTCGGATCTGAAGATCTCCCCGCGATAGATTATCAGGGGGACCGGCACGCCGAGGGTTCGAGTCTGTCTGGTGCCTGTGTAATAAGTCTGGTGCAGGGCTGCCGCTCCAAGACCAAGCTCCCAGAGGGGTTTACGTTCGGTTGTGGTCAATCCAGTCTCTATTGCAGCAGGCACGTCGGCAGCGCTTGCCAAACTGCTTGCCGCACTGCTTGCTAGATAAGCCAGGCAGTGGAACAGCACGATGGCTGCGCTGCTGCCGATGTAAGGTAGTCTCATGAATATCCAGTAAAGATGTCGAGGAGACGGATACGTTTGCGCAGCCAGCATGGTCTCACAGACCATATCCATACTAGCCTGCCAGCCAACCTGGTCACTCGGCGCTGCTGTCTTCATGAGCTCTTCAGAGGCGCTCTGTCGTAACCCATGTGACGATCATTCTTTTGCCGGCTACTGACTTGCCGGCCAGCTGCGTTTGGGAAAACCGGCTGCCTTCATGAACAAGAGGACGACGATGACTGATAACCGCCTGAGCTCGCTACTTGATAATGAGCAATTACAGCCGCTGCTCCCGGTTCTTTATATCGCCTGGGCTGATGTCGAGCTCAATGAACCGGAATGCGAGCGCATTTCTGAGCTGTCGAGTGCCCTACCAGAGATGGATGATGAATCCAGGGCGACACTGGACACCTGGCTGAAGCCTGACAAACCGCCAACTGCCACTGAGCTGAGCGCCTTACGCCGGCACATTCGTGAGCAAATGAAGCAGCACAAGCCAACCCTGGTCGCCATGTGTGCCGCCATGAAGGCTGATTGCGGCGAGAAACTCACCGCTGCAGTCGCCGCTTATGAGCAAGAACACTATATAAGTGGTGCCGGCGTGTACGCTGAAATCTTCTCCCACGTGGAGGAGCCCGTGCAGCAGGACTTCGCCGAGCCCTCGCCGAGCTTCCAGGCAGAGGATCTGCAGGCAGTGCTCGAAGGCGACTACGCCTCCGAATGGGCCGCGGTACGAAGGATTCTTGGTGCGGAATCATTCGCATACTCATTTGGCGAAAGCTCTGAGAGCCAACGCAAAGCTGTGTTGGACTGGCTCAAGCATCTGGCGAGCGAGAAGATGGGCCTCGTCATGATGCCAGAGTCCGTTGGCGGCAAGGATGACATGCCGGCATTCATCCATATGTTTGCGGCACTCGCCATGTTCGACCTGAGCCTGGTCGTCAAATTTGGTGTGCAGTTCGGTCTGTTCGGCGGCAGCATCCTCTTCCTCGGTTCTGAGCGGCACCACAAGAAGTATCTTGCTGACATCGCTTCTTTGAAGCGATTGGGCGGTTTTGCCATGAGTGAGTCTGGGCATGGTTCAAACGTGCGCGAGCTGGAGACAACGGCGACTTATGACCCGGAATCCGGTTCTTTCGTTCTCAACAGTCCCACGATTTCGTCACGCAAGGAGTGGATCGGCAACGCCGCCCGTGATGGTCGAACCATGACCGTGTTCGCACAGCTTGAAACCGGCGGAGAGCAGTATGGCGTCCACGCATTCGTCGTGGACATTCGCGATGATGACGGTGCACTGCTCGACGGCGTGCGGGTCGAAGATTGCGGCCACAAGATGGGTTTGAATGGCGTCGACAACGGCCGGCTCTATTTCGATCAGGTCAAAGTTCCACGCGACAATCTGCTGGACCGCTATGCCAGCGTGAGCACTGACGGTGCTTACGACAGTCCGATTCCTGGCGAAAACAAGCGCTTTTTCACCATGCTTGGAACACTGGTCGGTGGACGCATCAGTGTAGCTGCGGCGTCGGTGGTGGCTGCACGAAAATCGCTTGCCATAGCCGTTCGTTACGGAGCGCTCAGACGGCAGTTTGGCGGCGGCGACGGCGATATGACAATTCTTGATTACACCACGCACCAGCTGCGTCTGTTCCCCGCGCTGGCACACAATTTTGCGCTGCACTTCGCTGTCGAGGATCTTATACAGCAGTTCAGGCACCGGACGCCTGACACCAGCCGCGATATCGAAACACTGGCAGCAGGCATCAAGGCGATGGCGTCCTGGCATGCGATTAGTGCCACTCAGGCCGCGCGCGAGTGTTGCGGTGGGCAAGGTTTTCTCAGTGAAAACCAGATCTCGATCATACGCCGCGATGTCGATGTGTTCGCGACCTTCGAGGGCGACAATACGGTGCTCATGCAGCTGCTGGCAAAGAACAACCTGGCCAACTACGCCAAGGGCTTCGAGCAGGACCTGGTGCTGACCTTCGTACGCGAGCTGACCCGCAAGGCTAAAACCGAGCTGCTCGAAGGCAATCCACTCATCGCCCGCAAGACAGACGACGATCATCTGCGCGATGCCGATTTTCATCGCGACATACTGAGCCTTCGAGCCCATAACCTGCTGGTCTCGGCTGCCAGACGCATTCGCAAGAGGATCGACAACGATGTTGATCCCTTCTTGGCGTTCAACCAGATTCAGGATCATCTGATGTCCTACGCAACCGCTGAAATGGAGCGGCACATTGCAGAGCAGTTTTTCACGATAGTAGACGCCATGAGTGAAGGGCCCGCCAGGGACGCGCTGGAGAAAATGCGTCAGCTGTCTGCGATCGATGCCATCTACAGTGATTCGGCGTGGTTTCTCGACAACGGCTACTTTCAGCCAGAGAAGCACCGCGCGCTGCGGAAGGTGCGCATCAGACTACTTGCCGAGATTCGTCCGGACGCGCTGGCCTACGTCGAGAGCTTCGCCATACCGGACGGCTGCCTGTCTGCACCGATTGCCTTTGAGGATTACATTGGCAAGTCGCCACTGAAGCAGGTTGATGCGACGGAATCCTGAAGACGCCCTGGTGCAAAAACGAAGGTGTCAGAAGTCTCGGGCCGCTGGCTGCAGATCTTCGAAAAACCGTTGGAACCGTTGTTCAAGCTCAACATGATGCAGCTTGATTTCGGTGATAATGCCCTCGAAACGATTGGGGAACCTGATTCGCCGTGAGATCCGGTCGAGCGCGTATCCAATATTGTCGAGATCGCGGTACTGGCCGAACCAGTCGTGCTGGCGTATCTGCCTCGCTACCGGGAGCATTGCTGGAGGCATCAGGTGTTCGAATGCCTCCAGCTCATGATAGCGCTGGCTGATGAAGCCATTCGACCTCTGCGCGCTGTAGTGCTCCCAGTTCTTCAACAGGTAATGATCGTAGAGCACGTCGAGTGCGACGCCGGCAAAACGGCGCCTCTCGCTTGAAAACAGGCGCTTGCTGGCCAGGACCTCCGGATGTCTATCGGTGTAGCCATCGACTGCAAGATGATGGCGAATGCCGATCTGCATCGCAGGCGGCATGTCCTGCATCGATATACCCTTCAGAAAGTCGCCACAAACGCTGCCTATCCTGATAGCAGGCTCATCAGGGGCGAGAAACAGGTGAGCAAGATGATTCACTGGTCGGTGTCAGCGGACGTCAGCAGCAAATGTGCACCGAAGCCAAGCAGAAGAGCGCCTGTGGTGCCGTCAATAGTACTGCGGACTCGCGGCCGTTGAAGCCAGCTTCTGGCGAACTCGATAGCGCTGGCCAGTGTGCCGAGGAAGATCATGGCTATCGTGAAATGCAGACCGGCGATAAACAGCGACTGCAGCGCGGCAGAGTGTTCGGGATCTATGAACTGCGGCATGAAGGCCATGTAAAAGATAATGGGCTTGGGATTAAGGACGTTCGAGAGCAGTCCTTCCCTGAACGATGTCCAGGCAGGCACGCTTCGAGATGTCCTCGGCGCGTCAGGAACATCGAACTCACTGCGCCTTGCAGCTCGCAGACTCTGGATACCCAGCCAGATCAGGTAGCTTGCACCAGCCAGCTTCAGTGCAGCGAAGAGTGTGGCCGAGCCGAGCAGTATCGCCGACAGGCCTGCGGCTGAAATTGATGCGTGGACGAAAAGGCCCATGCAGATGCCGAATGCGGTGAGCCAGCCATCGATATGCCCACCCTTGCTCGCGTTTCGCAACACGAGCAGGGTATCCACCCCAGGGCTTACGGTCAGCAGGGTGAGCGCAAGGATAATGGTCGCCCATGCAAAATGATCAAACATTATCGCTTCATCCTAGCTTGCTATCGCTATCGTCGCTATAGCCCTCGAGCTTCGAGCGAATCCAGCACGGAATCTCCGCACCACACATGTCGCTGAAGCGCGAGTTTGGAATAGTTGGTGATTGGCATGACGCCTGGAACCACACGCCACTTTATGCGATCGCCGCTTGGTTGAAGCGATCGATTGGATCACCTCTGCAGCGAGCGCCATGCAGATTCCGCGAATTCGTCCCGGTAGTCGCTAGGGGATGTCTGGACCCGATGTGCCAGCCACGCTCTGCAATAGTTCTCCGATGGGCCTACGATCAGAGAAGATAGAATCTCGAACGGCTGAACAATCTTGGTATCTTTGTATTCAAAACTGAGCAACTTCTCTTTCAGTTCCTGATAATTCTTGGCGTTCCGAGCTTTCAGTTCCTGATGAAATGGCCCCTTTGATACTGAAGAGCGTGCCTGAAACAGGAATCTTGCCCAACTCGGGTGGGCTACAACCCAGTCCAAATAGCTCGATACGATCGAATAGACTGCGTCGCGAAGACTGTCCGTCTTGGCCAACTCCTGCTCCAGGTGTTGTCGCTGATCATCTTGTGCAGCAAAAAAAAGCGCACTCAAAATGCCTTCTTTGTTCCCAAAGTGATGATAAATCGCTCCAACACTCGTTTCGCAACGAGCCTTGATTGTATCGATCGTGGTTGCCTCCACTCCAAGTTCATTAAAGCAATCGAGCGCTTGCTTCAAGATCTCTCTCTTCAGTGCAGCCCTACGGCCCGGAAACCGAAATTCCAAGATGTTGTATTCACTGATCAATTTGTCATTCATCCGTTTGGGCTAGCGTTACCTTTGATTCTATCGTTTGACAGCTGTGACATAAACAGAATAATGTTCGTTTACAGAATATAATTCTGTTTAGATGATTATCCTTCAATGTCATGGAGAGCTTACCTATGAGCCAAGCCCTAGCAGCATTCAACGCGTTCGGCCCCGAGAGCTTCGGTAACATGGTGTGCCAACAGGCACCGTATTTCAGCACGATCCAGCCAGAACTCGTAGATTTAAAACCAGAATACGCCGAAGCACGGGTGCCGTTCAGAAAGGAAATTACCAACCACTTGGGTACGGTACACGCAATCGCGATGTGCAACGTCGCTGAGCTAGTGGCGGGATTGATGACAGATGCGTCGATACCTGGCGATGGACGGTGGATCCCACAGGCTATGTCGGTCAAATATCTAGCTAAGGCAAAGACGGCTTTGCGTGCTGTCGCGAATGGACAGGAGGTTGATTGGACTACTGCTGGTGAAAAAACTGTTCCAGTCGAAGTATTTGATGAGGGTGGTCAACTGGTGTTCACAGCGGAAATTACCATGAACGTCAAGTTGAGCTAATCGACCAGGTCCGCCGGGCTGAACGGCAACCGATCAGCCCGGCAACTGAAGCAGTACCGCTTGTATGGCGCAATGAAGAGTTATTCAACGTTGATCGTTTCCGAAATATGGAGGAAGAGCCGCAAGCTGCGAACCCTTCAAAACAACCTAAAACTCAATCGGCGACTTCAACCCCAAATTATCCCAAATCGCCAAACTAGGCGCCGCCTGGTTCAGGGTATAGAAATGCAGCCCAGGCGCACCAGCCTGAATTAGCCGCTCGCACAAACTGCTCACGACCTCTTCGCCGAACTTCATGATGCTCTCGCTATCGTCGCCGTAGCCCTCGAGCTTCGAGCGAATCCAGCGGGGAATCTCCGCACCACACATGTCGCTGAAACGGGCGAGTTTGGAATAGTTGGTGATCGGCATGATGCCGGGGACCACCGGGATATCGATGCCCTGTTTCTCGCACTCGTCGATGAAACTGAAATAGGCGTCGATATTGTAGAAGTACTGGGTGATGGCGCTGTTGGCGCCACACTCGACTTTCTGCTTGAAGAAACCGACGTCCTTGCTGGCCGATGGCGCCTGAGGATGAAACTCAGGGTAGGCTGCGACTTCGATCAGAAAATGCTGGCCACTATGCTCGCGGATATGGCGAACCAGATCGCTGGCATAGCGGAAGGCTCCGGAGGAGCCCATACCAGAAGGCAAATCGCCGCGCAGGGCGACGATACGCTGAATGCCTTCATTCTTGTACAGGGTGAGAAGATCGTCCATCGCCTCTTTTGTCGAACCAATGCACGACAGGTGAGGGGCGGTGGAGATGCCCTGGCGGTGCAGCTGCAGCACAGTGTCGATGGTACGCTCACGCGTGGAGCCACCAGCACCGTAGGTCACCGAGAAAAAGTCGGGCTTGCGCTTGGCAAGCTCATCGCGCTCTTTCTGCAACTTCTTCCAGCCCTCGTCCGTCTTCGGAGGAAAGAACTCGAAGCTGTAACGTGGCTTGAACTTCTGTTGCGACTGCATCACCAGGATCCTTCTCTGCTTAGATCGACTTTACGCGATCAATATTTGTAGTCATTTGGCTTGAACGGTCCTTCGACCTTCACACCAATGTAGTCTGCCTGCTGCGAGGTCAGCTTGGTGAGTACGCCACCAAAGCCCTGAACCATCGCTGCAGCCACTTCCTCGTCGAGCTTCTTCGGCAGTACCTTGACGTAGAGCTTGCCTTTCTTCTCGTCTTCCGGAAGATCACCGAAACGCTCGGCGTACAGGTGCATCTGCGCCAGTACCTGGTTGGCAAAGCTGCCATCCATGATGCGTGACGGGTGACCAGTGGCATTACCCAGGTTCACCAGACGGCCTTCAGACAGCAGGATGAGGTAGTCGTCGTTAGCGCGGTCACGGTAGACCAGGTGAACCTGTGGCTTCACCTCATCCCATTCCCAGGTCTTGCGCATGAACGGCGTATCGATTTCGTTGTCGAAGTGACCGATGTTGCAGACCACGGCGCCTTTCTTCAGCGTCTTCAGGATGGCTGAGTCACAGACGTTGACGTTACCAGTGGTGGTCACCAGCAGGTCGGTGTTCTGCAGCAGCGCGACATTGACGTCTTCAACCTTGCCGGTAGTTTCGCCGTTATTGTAGGCAGAGACGACTTCGTAGCCGTCCATACAGGCCTGCATCGCACAGATCGGATCGATCTCTGTGATCTTGACGATCATGCCTTCCTGACGCAGTGAAGCGGCTGAACCCTTGCCCACGTCGCCATAACCGATAACCAGCGCCTTCTTGCCTGACAGCAGGTGGTCGGTACCACGCTTGATGGCATCACTCAGCGAGTGTCTGCAGCCGTACTTGTTGTCGTTCTTGCTCTTGGTGACTGAGTCGTTGACGTTGATGGCCGGAACCCGCAGCGTGCCTTTCAGCAGACGCTCGAGCAGACGGTGTACACCAGTGGTCGTCTCTTCTGAAATACCGTGGACCTTATTGAGCATCTCAGGGAATTCATCGTGCAGCAAGTTCGTCAGATCGCCGCCGTCGTCGAGAATCATATTGGCATCCCATGGCTGGCCATCCTTGAGGACGGTCTGACGCAGGCACCACTCGTATTCTTCTTCAGTCTCACCCTTCCACGCGAACACCGGAATGCCAGCCGCCGCAATCGCAGCTGCCGCATGATCCTGCGTAGAGAAGATGTTGCATGAAGACCAGCGTACTTCGGCACCCAGTGCAGTCAGGGTTTCGATCAGTACAGCAGTCTGAATGGTCATGTGAATACAGCCGAGGATTTTTGCATCCTTCAGCGGCTGCTCTGCACGATAGCGCTCACGCAGCTTGATCAGCGCTGGCATTTCACTTTCCGCAATGTTGATTTCCTTGCGGCCGTAGCCCGACAACTTGATGTCGGCGACTTTGTAATCTGAAAAATTCGTGGGGGTCGTGATTGGCTCAACCTGTCCCATAACTGTTACCTCAATAATTCGTGGAATGCGTTGGTCTTCAGCAGTGCTTAAGCTTCTGCTCTCAGTGCTTCTGCCTTGTCAGTCTTTTCCCAGGTGAAGTTGTCACCGGTGCGACCGAAGTGACCATAGGCCGCAGTCGGACGATAAATAGGACGCTTCAAATCCAGCATCTTGATCAGGCCAGCAGGGCGCAGGTCAAAGTGTTTGCGGACCAGCTCGGCGATACGGTCATCAGGCACGATACCAGTGCCAAAAGTGTTGACCGAAATAGACGTTGGCTCGACCACGCCGATGGCGTAAGACACCTGAATTTCACAGCGAGCCGCCAGACCAGACGCCACGATGTTCTTGGCAACATAACGGCCAGCATAAGCGGCGCTACGGTCTACCTTTGAAGGATCCTTGCCAGAGAACGCGCCACCACCGTGACGGGCCATGCCGCCGTAGGTGTCGACGATGATCTTGCGACCAGTCAGGCCACAGTCACCAACAGGGCCACCAATGATGAACTGGCCGGTCGGGTTGATGTGGTACAGCGTGTCCTTGTGCAGCCACTCGGCAGGAATGACCTTCTTGACGATCAGTTCCATGACAGCTTCACGAATGCTCGCCTGGCTCACGTCAGGGCTGTGCTGGGTAGACAGTACAACCGCATCAACCGCGACTGGCTTGCCGTTTTCGTAGCGCAGGGTGATCTGGCTCTTCGCATCCGGACGCAGCCAGTTCAGCTCGCCGTTCTTGCGCAGTTCTGCCTGACGCTCGACCATGCGGTGCGCGTAGAAGATCGGCGCAGGCATGAGCACGTCGGTCTCATCGGTGGCGTAGCCGAACATCAGGCCCTGGTCGCCAGCGCCGAGTTCTTTCGCATCTGCTTCGTCAACGCCCATGGCGATGTCGCTGGACTGCTTGCCGATGGCGTTCAGAACCGCGCAAGACGCGCCGTCGAAGCCAACGTCAGAGCTGTTGTAGCCGATGTCGAGGATGACGTTACGCACGATCTCTTCGAGTTCGACGTAGGTGTTGGTTCTGACTTCACCAGCAATGATGGCCATGCCGGTCTTGACCATCGTTTCGACGGCAACACGGGCGTGCGGATCATCTTTGAGGATCGCGTCGAGAACGGCGTCCGATATCTGGTCGGCCATTTTATCCGGGTGGCCTTCGGAGACTGATTCGGACGTAAAGATTGAGTATTCGCTCATTGACTGGTTCCTTGTACCTGCGTGCATTGCATTGGCTGAGTCATCACTTAGGACGAGCTGACGACGGTGTAGGGCGCAGAATTATGGCTCTGCATTGAAAGACGGTTTGTCCCTGCAAGGGCCGGCCGTCTGAATTCGTGTACCTGGACCTGGAAACCGTTGCGGACACCTATATACAGGCATTCGCCGACTTCGAGCCCGCTGGCCTCTGCCCACTTGCGCAGTTCGGCCGCTTCGAAGCCGAGCCAGAGATCGCCACAGGCGTCCCGGGTCCAGCGTTGATCATGGTGGCTGAGATCGCAGACGATCAGGCAGCCACCGGGCTTGAGCATGGCGCTGCAGTCTTCGATCACACACTGTGGCGAGGCGACGTGGTGAAGCACCATGTTCATGACGATCAGGTCGGCTTCGAGACCCGAGACCTTGGCTTCTGCGGTATCCAGATGCCTGAAATCGATTGACGCGACAGCGGCCTGTTCGCAGTGCTGTCGGGCTTTTTCCAGCATGGCGGCTGAGTTGTCTACGGCGGTGACCTGCTCGAAACGCTGCGCGAGTTCTACAAGAAAGTGGCCTTCACCGGGGCCGACTTCTATGGCGTGCTGCCAGTCCGGATCCCTGAGCTGATCGATCAGTCTCAGGACGGGTTCGGCGTAAAGACCATATTCCGCCACACGCTCCTGCAGCAGCTGCATGTCGTCGGCGTGTCGGGCGAAGAAGGCCTGGCTCTGTTCGGCGCGCTGTGTGCGGATCTGGCTGAGGTTCGTTTTGACTTCGTCGCTAATGCTCAGCTCATCCACCAGATCGAATACACGGCTCAGTACTGACTCATCCAGACCGGCATCCGATGGGGTGAGCAGTGGGCGGCGATAGAAAATAGTGTTGCCTTCGCGCTGCGATTCCACCAGCCCGGCGGTGCTCAGCACCTTCAGATGGTGGCTCATGGCTGACTGCTTGATACCGAGCAGGGCGCTGAGCTCGAGCACACCGAAGGTGTCCTGCTGCAACAGTCGCAGCACCTGAAGCCGTATCTCGTCCCCACAGGCCTTGAACAGCTGCGCGCTTTCGGCGACGCTGAGGGCGCTGCCGGAGGGCTGTTCTGGGTGCTGTGGAAGGGGTATCGCCATCAATCTCAAAACTATATTGAAAATATTCGATGGAGGTTAACAGGCGCTTGCGGAGGGTTCAAGAACAATATCAAAGAAAATTGATATTGTTTGTTACAGCGATCAGATTTGCCGCCGCCCTCTGAATAGTTGAAAATACGCGCCTTCAAATTTTCAGGAGATCTGCCGCATGCCTTCACGTCGTGATCGCGCCAACGCAATTCGAGCTCTGAGTATGGATGCCGTTCAAAGGGCCAACTCAGGACATCCAGGCGCGCCGATGGGCATGGCCGACATCGCCGAGGTGCTCTGGAACGACTTCCTCCGGCACAATCCCTGCGACCCCACCTGGGTCAATCGTGACCGTTTCGTGCTCTCCAATGGCCACGGTTCGATGCTGCTGTACTCACTGCTGCACCTCAGCGGCTACGATGTCAGCATCGAAGACATCAAGAACTTCCGTCAGCTCCACTCCAAGACCCCGGGTCACCCCGAGCTTGGCTACACGCCTGGCGTCGAGACCACCACTGGCCCGCTGGGTCAGGGCCTTGCCAATGGCGTGGGTATGGCGATCGCTGAAAAGACGCTGGCTGCGCAGTTCAACCGCCCGGGCCACGACATCGTCAACCACCACACCTATGTCTTCATGGGTGATGGCTGCCTCATGGAAGGTATCTCGCATGAAGTCTGTTCGCTGGCTGGCACGCTCAAGCTCGGCAAGCTGATCTGCTTCTATGACGACAACGGCATTTCTATCGATGGCGAAGTCGAAGGCTGGTTTACTGACGATACGCCGAAGCGTTTCGAAGCCTACGGCTGGCATGTCGTACCGGCTGTCGATGGCCATGACGGCGAGCAGATCGCTTCAGCCATTAAAGCCGCGCAGGCAGAGGGCGACCGCCCGAGCATCATCATCTGCAAGACCAAGATCGGTTTCGGCTCGCCTAATAAGGAAGGCAAGGAATCAAGCCACGGCAGCCCGCTGGGTGATGACGAAATCATGGCGACCCGCAAGGCGCTTGGCTGGTCGGCTGATCCTTTCGTCATTCCAGACGATATCCGTCGCGAATGGGACACCAAGGGCAAGGGCCAGCGCCTGAGCGATACCTGGAAGAGCGACTACATTGCCTATCGCAATGAGCATTCGGAGCTGGCTGAAGAGCTGATGCGCCGTCTGCAGGGCGACCTGCCGCTGGATTTCGAAGCCCAGGCCGACGCTTACATTCAGCAGTGCCAGAGCAAGGGTGAGACCATTGCCAGCCGCAAGGCCTCTCAGAATGCCCTCAACGCCTACGGCGTGCTGCTGCCGGAATTGCTCGGCGGCTCCGCCGACCTTGCCGGCTCGAACAACACCATCTGGGCGAAGTATCACTCGATAGAGAAAGAGGCCGACGGCAACTATGTGCACTACGGCGTGCGCGAGTTCGGTATGTCCGCGATCATGAATGGCATCACCCTGCACGGCGGCTTCATTCCCTACGGCGCCACCTTCCTCGTGTTCATGGAATACGCGCGTAACGCGGTTCGCATGGCGGCACTGATGAAGCAGCGTGTCATCTTCGTCTATTCACACGACTCCATCGGTCTGGGCGAAGACGGCCCGACCCACCAGGGCATCGAGCAGCTGACCAACCTGCGTACCACGCCGAACCTGCACACCTGGCGCCCGGCCGACGCGGTCGAAAGCGCCGTGTGCTGGAAGCAGGCGCTGGTCCGAAACAGCGGTCCATCCGCGCTGATCTTCACCCGTCAGAACCTGCCGCACCAGGATCGTGACGATGGCCAGCTGGCGAATATCGCAGCCGGCGCCTATGTGCTCTTCGACTCGGCCAAGCCGGGGCAGGGCATCCCTGATGTCATCATCATCGCCACTGGTTCTGAAGTCGGTATTGCCATGGAAGCGGCTAACAAGCTGGCGCATGGTCCGGGGGCGCCTTATGTGCGTGTCGTCTCCATGCCCTGTGCCGAGGCCTTCATGGAGCAGGATCATGCCTACCAGGAAAGCGTGCTGCCAGCCGAGTGTCGCAAGCGAATTGCGGTCGAAGCGGGTCATGTCGACTACTGGCACAAATTTACTGGCCTGGATGGTCGCATCATCGGTATGCGCACCTTCGGTGAGTCAGCCCCTGCTGAACAGCTGTTCGAGCATTTCGGCATCACCAGCGCTGCCATCGTCGAAGCCGCCGAGGATCTGCTGGGCAGCCAGCGCTGAAAGGCGCCCGGCAGCTTCAGGCGTCCCCGCATATGCCCGTGAAGGATCTTCGCCTGGCCATCAATGGCTATGGTCGAATCGGGCAGTGCGTGCTGCGGGCCCTGTATGAATCGGGGCACCGCGAGGCCATGCAGGTGGTGGCGATCAATGATCTCGCCGCCACCGACGCTATCGCCTATCTCACCGAATACGATACCACCCACGGCCCTTTCCCCGGCGAAGTCCGCTCGACCCGATTTGCCGATGGTCAGCCTGCGCTCATCGTCAATGGCGATATGATCCAGCTGTTCGAGACTGCCGACGTGCAGCAGCTACCCTGGGCAGACCTCGAAGTTGACCTGGTGCTGGAGTGCACTGGCGTGATTCGTACACGAGCTGGCGCTGAACAGCATCTGCAGCAGGGCGCTGGCGCTGTGCTGATCTCGAATCCGGCCGAAGCCTCGGTCGATGCCACCATCGTCTATGGCGTCAACGAAAGTCAGCTCGATCGCAGTCACAGCATCGTGTCCAACGCGTCCTGCACCACGAACTGTGTGGTGCCGGTCATCGATGCCCTGGACAAGGCCTTCGGCGTTGTTCGCGGCAGTGTGACCACGGTTCACGCGGCCATGAACGATCAGCCGCTGATCGATGCCTGGCAACCGGGCGATCTTCGCAAGACCAGAAGCGGCATGGCGTCTATTGTTCCGGTCGCGACAGAACTGGCGAAAGGTATTGAACGTCTTCTACCATTGATGGCAGGGCGTTTCGTCGCCAACGCCATTCGGGTGCCGGTCATGAATGGATCGCTGATCGATCTGACGGTTCAACTGGACGCGGCAGCCGATGCTGCGGCAGTGAATGAAGTGCTGGCTACGGCTACTCAGGGGTATTGTAGGGTGCTCAGTTACACCGAGGCCCCACTGATCTCGACTGACTTCAATCACGACCCGCACAGTGCCATCATCGACGGTAGCCAGACCTGCGTCAGCGATGGGCATCATTGCAAGGTCATGATCTGGTTTGATAATGAATGGGGATTTGCGAACCGGATGCTCGACGTCGCCCGCTACTGGCTGGACGACGCCTTCCGGGCGCAGATTGAAGTAAAGAAGCTTGATGAACACACTGAAACAGACAAGGCTGATGTGGAGGGCCGGGTGCAATGAATGTGATCAAAATGGAAGATCTGGATCTGAAGGGTAAGACGCTCGTCATCCGTGAGGACCTGAACGTGCCGCTCAAGGATGGTGAAGTTCAGTCTGATGCCCGAATCCGCGCAGCACTGCCGACGATAAAGTCTGCAGTCAGCCAGGGTGCCAAAGTCATTCTGCTCTCGCATCTCGGCCGCCCGACTGAAGGTGAGCCTGAGGAACAGTACAGCCTGGCGCCAGTCGCACGATATCTCAGCAGGGACCTCGGCAAACCGGTCCGTCTGCTGAAGGATTATCTCGAGAACCGCCCCGAGCTCGAAGACGGCGAAGTCGTGCTCTGCGAAAACGTGCGCTTCAATGCCGGCGAGGGCAAGGACGATGAAGCCCTGTCACGCAAATATGCCGCCTTGGGCGATATATTCGTCATGGATGCCTTCGGCACGGCCCACCGGGCTCAGGCGTCGACTCATGGCGTGGCCAAATTCGCCCCGGTAGCCTGTGCAGGCCCACTGCTGGCCGCGGAGCTCGAGGCCCTCGAAAAGGCGCTTGACCGACCCGCGCGTCCGATGATTGCCATCGTGGCCGGCTCCAAGGTCTCGACCAAACTCGACGTACTGACCAAGCTGGCCGACATCTGCGACCAGCTCATCGTGGGCGGTGGTATTGCCAACACATTCCTGGCTGCGGCAGGGTATGAAGTCGGCAAGAGCCTCTGTGAGCACGAGTTGCTGGATACAGCAGCGGAGATTGCTCGTAAGACAAAGGTACCTTTGCCAAAAGACGTCGTCTGTGGCAAGGAATTCAGCGAGTCGGCCAAGGCTGAAACAAAGATCATCGAAGATGTCACCACCGACGACATGATTTTCGATATCGGACCACATACCCGCTCGCAGCTGTCCAACATCATTCGTGATGCCAAGACCATACTGTGGAACGGCCCGGTGGGCGTCTTCGAATTCGATCAGTTTGGTCAGGGTACTGCTGCAATTGCCAAGGCAATCGAGGCCTCGGAAGGTTTCTCGATCGCAGGTGGTGGCGATACACTGGCGGCGATCGACAAGTATGGCGTGGCTGATGGCGTCAGTTATATCTCGACGGGCGGCGGTGCCTTCCTCGAGTTTGTTGAAGGCAAAGTACTGCCGGCAGTGGCAATTCTCGAAGAACGCGCGGCGCAGAAAGATTAATACCGGCTCAACACATTCAACAGTTCCAGTTTAGGGAGACAGATTATGGCGCTGATCAGCATGAGACAGCTCCTCGACCATGCCGCCGAAAACGGTTATGGCGTACCAGCATTTAACGTCAACAACCTCGAGCAGATGCGGGCGATCATGGAGGCAGCCGATGCCACCAACAGCCCGGTGATCGTGCAGGCTTCGGCTGGCGCCCGCAAGTACGCAGGTGCGCCGTTCCTGCGCCACCTGATCCTGGCGGCCGTCGAAGAGTTTCCGCATATCCCGGTGGTCATGCACCAGGACCATGGCACCTCGCCAGCCATTTGCCAGCGCTCCATTCAATTGGGCTTTTCCTCGGTCATGATGGATGGCTCACTCAAGGAAGACGGCAAGACACCTGCTGACTACGACTACAACGTCGAAGTCACCCGTCAGGTCGTCGCCATGGCTCACGCCTGTGGTGTATCGGTTGAAGGCGAGCTCGGCTGCCTGGGTTCGCTCGAAACAGGTCAGGCCGGTGAGGAAGATGGCGTGGGTGCAGAAGGCACACTGAGCCATGAACAGATGCTGACCGATCCTGATGAAGCTGCAGACTTCGTGAAGCGCACGCAGGTCGATGCTCTGGCCATTGCCATCGGCACCAGCCACGGCGCCTACAAGTTCACCCGTCCGCCAACAGGCGACACGCTCGCGATTGGCCAGATCAAAGCCATCCACAAGCGCATCCCGAATACGCACCTGGTCATGCACGGCTCGTCATCGGTGCCGCAGGAGTGGCTGAAGATCATCAACGAGCACGGCGGCAATATCAGCGAGACCTACGGCGTGCCGGTTGAAGAGATCCAGGAAGGCATCAAGCACGGCGTGCGCAAGGTCAATATCGATACTGACCTGAGACTGGCGTCCACTGGCGCGATCCGTCGTTATTTCACTGAGCACCCGGCTGAATTCGACCCACGGAAGTATCTCGCCAAGGCGACTCTGGCGATGTCAGAAATCGTCAAGGCGCGCTACGAAGCCTTTGGCACAGCAGGCCAGGCCAGCAAGATCAAGCCTATGTCACTCGACGCCATGGCCAGCCGGTATGAAAAGGGCGAACTCGCTGCGAAGATCAACTGATCGCTTGAGCGCTAGACCGATGAGCCGCTCATGAGCTTCGACGCCGCATACCTGCGCCATAGTCTTCCGTCTCTGGCGGAGGCGGCGCAGGCTCCGACGGTCATCGAAGGCCAGTCAGGTGGGCTGGGGGACTACATCGAGCTCTACAAGCTCGACAAGTGCATCGAGCTGACCTCGGCCTATCACTGCGGCATTCTGGAAACGACCGGCTATAGTGTCGCCGTACAGGTGTTTCAGGTGGCCTCCGCCAGAGCCACAGTGACAGTGCTGCATGGCTATTTCGATCATGTTGGCCTGTATCGCCATGTCATCACTCGCTTGCTGAGCTTCGGCTTCAATGTCGTGGCTTTTGACCTGCCAGGGCATGGCTTGTCGAGTGGGGCGAGGGCGGCTGTGCGCAGCTTCGATGAGTATCGTCTGGTGTTCGATAGCGTGATCGAGCACTGTCGCCAACTGTTCCCGGCAGTGGCGGCCCTGCCGCAGTTTGCAGTCGGACAGAGCACTGGCGGCGCCATTCTGCTCGAACATCTGCTCACCAGCCTGTCGAGGACACCGTTTCAGCATTGCGTCCTCCTGGCACCGCTGGTGCGGCCCCGGGCCTGGGAGAAGGCGAAGCTACTGTTCAGTCTGATAGGACGCTATCGCGATTACTGGCCGAGGCAGTGGAATCTCAACAGTCATGATGAGAGTTTTCACAACTTCATCAAGAACTGTGATCCTCTTCAGCCGAGGCAGGTCAACGCGCGTTGGGTGGAGGCTTTGATAGACTGGATCCCGCGAACTGAAGCGGCACGACCCGGTGCGCTGGAAAGAGCCCGGCAGAACCTGCCGGGTATTACCATTCTGCAGGGCAGCGATGATGCGACGGTGGAGTGGGAGCACAACCTGCCGGTGATCGAGACACTGTTTCCCTGGGCGAGGAGCATCGTGATTCCCGACGCCCGTCACCACCTGGTTAACGAGTCTGTGCTCTACAGGGACCGCGTCTTCAACCTGATGGAAGAAGCCCTGGAGGCTTCACTCAGGCAGGCTGAACAGCAGCCGGTACGTCAATAAGCAGGACTTCACTGTCGCTATCGGCGGTGATGGTCAGGCGGCTGACATCACTGATAGCTAGTGCATCCCCCTTGCTCGCCTTCTGTCCGTTCACGTCCACGCTACCGTGCGACACGAGCAGGTAACCGAGATATTTCAGCTCGTGTTCTATCGACCGTCCCTCGGCCAGGCGACCGCCTGATATCGTCGCATCCTGATGGATGAGCAGGGCACCCTGTTCGAGATCTGCCTCGCGCCCTGATGCCAGGGGCACCAGCTTATCTTCGACCTGTGCCTCAGGAAAGACCCTCGCTTCCCAACGCGGCGCTACATTGCGCTTCGCTGGCTCGATCCAGATCTGATACAGATTGGTCGCCTCGCTTCCCCTGTTGTATTCCGAATGCGCGACTCCGGTGCCCGCACTCATGACCTGAACATCTCCCGCACCAGTGCGGCCTTCGTTACCGAGACTATCGCGATGGGTAATGCCGCCCTGGCGCACGTAGGTGATGATTTCCATATTGTTATGAGGATGCGTGCCGAAGCCGGTGCCGGCTGCGATCACATCGTCGTTCACCACGCGCAGGGTGCCAAAGCCCATACGCTCTGGGTCGTAATAATTGGCGAAACTGAAGTGGTGTCGCGCGTTGAGCCAGCCGTGGTTGGCGTGGCCAAGCGTGTCATAGCTGATGAGCTGGATCATGATCGTTCACTCCTCTCTTGGATAAGTGAATGTTATCAGCAGGCGAAAAGGAAATAATCATCTTAAAACGAACTTTATAAAGTCCATCAAGGCACTAATCAAAAGTCGCCAGTTTCTGGAATACGAGTACGCGATTGTTGGCCGGCAAGTGAATCTGCTCCTGAAATCGCAGATCATTGGCGTCGGCCAATAATTCGAGCTGCCTGATATCCGGTATGCCACCGCAGCCTTGGGCTCTGAGTGCGACATCGAACTCATGATTGCTCGCACTGTTGTGTTCGGCATTTTCCATAAATGGGCCGTAGCAGACGAGTAAACCCTGCGGTTTGAGTAGTCGGCCGGCGCTATGGAAAAAGAAGGGGAGTCGCTCGGACAGCATGATATGTAGCGTGTTGGCGGTAAATACCAGGTCGCAGCCATTCTGAAGCGAGTCAGGGACGTCTGACTCACCCACTTCGAATCCCATGGGGGGCAGAATATTCTCAAGTCCGCTGCGTTCGCAACGCTGTTCCAGTATGCCAAGATTCTCTGGTAGCTCGGTCGGCTGCCAGCGCCATTGCGGGTGGGCAGCGGCGAAAAAAGTGGCATGCTGGCCGGTGCCCGAGCCGATTTCAAAGGCATATACGGGGCCTTCGTGCAACAGGCCGGCCAGCACCTGGAGTATGGGGCGTTTGTTTCGCTCGCTCGCCTCCGAGCAGGGTAGATCATCCATGGTCAGTCAGCCTACAGTCCAAACAGTTCTGGTGAAAAGAGCAGCAGCAGAACGACGAACATCTGGATGAGTATGAAGGGCATGACGCCACGGTAGATGTCGGTCGTCCGTACTGAAGTCGGTGCTACGCCCTTGAGATAGAAGAGCGCGAAACCGAAGGGTGGTGTGAGGAAGCTGGTCTGCAGGTTCATGGCGATCAACATCGCAAACCAGACCATGCTGATGCCCAGCGCTTCAGCGACAGGCGCCAGTATGGGCACGACGATGAAGGAGATCTCGACGAAATCGACGAAGAAGCCGAGTACCAGGATGATCAGCATACTGACGAGCAGGAAGCCCCATTTCTCGCCAGGCAGGCTCAGCATCCATTCTTCCACGATCGTATCGCCGCCAGTGTAGGTGAAGGCCATGGAGAACGCAGTGGCCCCGAGCAGTATGGCGAAGATCATGGCGGTGATGCTCATGGTCTCCTTCGAGCTTTCCCAGATCATGCGGAATGAAAACTGCTGGTAGACCAGCGATAGAACAATGGCGCCAATGCCACCCAGCGCAGCCGATTCAGTCGGCGTGGCGATGCCGGTGAAGATGGAGCCGAGCACTACGAGAATCAGGGCCAGCGGTGGCAGGATGGCCATGAGGGCGCTCAGATACTGCTGGGTTTTGGTCTCGGTCGAATCGAGGTCCTGAATGGCCGGGGCGTCATCCGGATTACGCCAGCTGATGAAGAGCACATAGGCGATATAGCAGCCGACGAGAATGGCACTCGGCAGTATGGCGGCCTGGAAGAGATCGCCCACCGGAATGCCGAGCACGTCACCAAGTATGATGAGAATGATCGACGGTGGGACGATCTGACCCATGGTGCCGGAGGCGCAGATGACGCCGGTGGCCAGGCCCTTGTCGTAGCCGTACTTGAGCATCACCGGCAGGGAGATGAGTCCCATGGCCACCACGCTGGCCCCGACTACACCCGTCGAGGCGGCCAGCAGGGCGCCGACCAGGATGGTCGCGATGGCCAGCCCACCACGTACACCACCGAACAGTTTGCCCATGGCTTCGAGCAGCTGTTCTGCCAGCTTCGTTTTCTGCAGGACGAGGCCCATGAAAATAAAGAGGGGAATGGCCATCAGCAGGGTGTTCTGCATGATGCTCTGTATGCGATAGGGCATGAAGGCGAACAGCTCGACACCTTCCGAAAACACACCAAACAGCAGCGCAACGCCGCCGAAGGTAAAGGCTACTGGAAAGCCAAGCAGCAGTAAAAATAGCGCGACGACGAACATGATCAGGCCGACCATTACAGCAGCGCTCCTTTTTTCGGTGAGGCGCTCTGCGCGGCCGTTGGTTCGGAGTAATGCGCGCGCCCTGCCAGCACAAGTATCGCGTGCGTGATCATGCCCACGCCGGACAGGGCCAGCAGGCCAGCGGAGATGGGAATGAGACTCTTGATGATCCAGCGATGGGTGAGGCCGCCCGGGTCTCCACTGGTTTCACCGATGGACCAGGCATTTTCGGTGAAGCCCACACCATACCAGAGTATGAGTATGGCGAAGGGCAACAGGAAAACGATGGCGCCAAACAGATTGATAATGGCTTTGCTTCGATCACTGGCGCGTTCATAGAATACATCGACGCGCACGTGACCATCTGTCTGCACCGCGTAGGGAATAGCCAACAGGAAGGCTGCCGAAAGCAGATGCCACTCGAGCTCCTGCATGCCTACGGACACCGAGTCGAAGGCGTAACGGGCGCTCACATCGTAGGTGACGTTGAGCAGCATGGCGATGAAGAGTACTGCGGCGAGAACGCCGCATAAGTTACTAATGGCCGCGAGGCCGCGATCCACTTTTTCGAGCATCTGTTTCGGTATCCTTACTCGGCTTTGGCTTCTTCCTGGCTCTTCAGATAGGCGAAGTCAGATATTTCTGTCCAGCCTCGCGCCTTTCGCAGAAATTCTGCCTGGGATTCCTGGATCTTCTTGGCCATCGGGTTGTTTTTGGCTTCTTCTTCCAGCAGTTCCTGGTTGGCCTGGCGCATGGCCTCCATGACTTCAGGTGGGAAGGTCTTGATCTTCACCTCCGGGTATTCTTCCTGGATGCTGGCCCAGCTTTCGGCGCTCTCGGCATAGGAGTGCACGTACATGTTGTAGGCTGCCTCGCGCATGGCGATCTTCAGGATGGCCTGCAGGTCTTCCGGCAGCTTGTCCATCGCCTGCTTGTTGATGAGGAACTGCAGCTCTGTCGCAGGCTCATGCCAGCCGGTATAGTAGTAGGGCGCAATCTTCTGGAAGCCCATACGCAGATCAAGGGCTGGGCCAACCCATTCAAGTGCATCAATGGTGCCACGTTCCAGCGAGGTATAGAGTTCGCCGGGGGCAATATTGGTCACGCTCACACCGAGCTTGGCCAGCACTTCGCCAGCGAAACCGGGGATGCGCATCTTCAGGCCCTTGAGGTCTTCGACCGAATTGATCTCCTTCTGGAACCAGCCACCCATTTGATTGCTGGTATTGCCGCCGGGAAACGACAGCACGCCGTGCTCGTCGTAGACTTCCTGCATGAGCTTCATGCCATCGCCATAATAGAACCAGGCGTACTGTTCAGGCGCGATCATGCCGAAGGGCATGGTGGTGAAATACATCGACGTCGGAATCTTGCCTTTCCAGTAGTAAGACGCGGAGTGGCCCATGTCGTACTGACCAGACTTCACCATGTCGAATACGCCGAAGGGCGATTTGTGCTTGTTCGCGGAATCGATCTTGATGGTCAGCCTACCGCCCGACATCTTTTCGACATTTTCGGCGAGCCGTTGTGGCGTGTCGCCAAAGATCGGGAAGTTTGGTTGCCAGGTTTCGGCGAGCTTGAGTTCGAACTTCTCGCCGTTTGTATTCTGAACTGCAGCGGCGTCGGAAGATGATGCTGACTCGGTGCTCTTGTCGTTGCAAGCCAGCAGGAGACCAAACATTGAAATGCAGGTCATCTGTGCGATTTTGCGAGCGAGTGTGCCCGACAGTGCGGGTGCTGAAAACGGGATAGGGTTCATGAGAGTCCGTGCCTTATTATTGTTGATACGGTGCAGCAAACCTGCGCCATTCAACAGTATACCAGCCGTGTTGCGAGATAAAGCATGAGTTGTCACGAGAGCAGGGCTTGCAGCCTGTCGGCAAACCCCGTTTACTGGCGTCATCGATTATTCAAGGCAGGGAGTTGATGAAAATAGGGATCATAGGCAGTGGTATAGCGGGGCTGAGTGCCGCGTGGCTACTGGGGCGAACTCACGAAGTCACCTTGTTCGAGCGCCACGCTCGTCCAGGCATGGGCGCCTTCAATTTACAGTACAGCGAAGCTGGCATCGACGCGACAATAGATGTTCCACTGCGCGCCTTCAACGATGGCTACTACGAAAACCTGACGGCGCTTTACGCCATGATCGGTGTCGAGACCAGCCATGCGGATCATTCGGCCGGCTTCAGCATGAAAGGTGCTACCAGCGATTTTCTCAGCTATCGCTATCTTGGGTGGCGAAAATCTGCATTCCCCATGATGGATAATTTGCGCAGTCTCGGTCTGTCGTCACTATTGATTGCCAAGGACATGGCGGTGTTTCAGCTTGTCGCGCCGAGAGACCTTGCAGCAGGCCGGGCAGATGATATGACAGTGCTGGACTATCTTGAAACCGCTGGTTATTCACGGGTGTTCATCGACAGGCTCATGTTGCCAACGCTGGCAGCCATTGGTACCTGCACTTACGAAGCAGCAGCGGCCTATCCGGCCGCGCTGGTGATAAAGTTCTATGCCGGTGGCCTACTGTTCAACAATATCTGGCGGGCCCAACACGGTGCAGATGATGCCATCGACCGTATGCTGGCCAACAGTCGGGACATCCGCTGTAACACCAGTGTCACCCGCGTAGAGAGTTCGGAAGATGGCAGCGGCGTGCAGGTCGACTTCGATGGCGGCTCAGCGCAGTTCGATCACGTGGTCATCGCCAGCCAGGCCAATCAGGCGCGTGAGCTGGTCGCTCATGAGGAAGCCGAGGCCAGCGCACTTCTCAGCAAGATCGACTATCAGGCCAGTGAGCTCGTGGTGCATAGCGATCCGAAATTCGCTCCGGCACGAGGTCGTTCGACGGCACCGCTGCAGTTTCTGCTCGACCCGCTGGCCGACAAGCCGATGGCCAGTATCCAGTTGAATCATCTCTATCCGCAGCTGAAAAAGGCGCGACCGATCTTCCAGACCTGGAATCCGCTGGTGCAGCCTGATGAAGATTACGTGCTTGGACGCGCCATGTTCGAGCGGCCAGTGGTGACGCTTGAGAGCCTCGCTGCCCTGAAGTCGCTGGCACAACTGCATCAGCAGCCGGGGCGTCGCATCTGGTACTGCGGCTCCTACGCGGTACCCGGCATACCCCTGCAGGAAAGCGGTGTGCAATCTGCGATGGTCATCGCTGCTAGGCTAGACTGTCCCGCGCCCTGGCTGGTGGCTGCGGCCGAAGAGCGGGCGGCATAGCGCTGTAACACCAAAGGCAGGACGTATGGCTGGGCGCATGAAGACCTTGAGGCTTATTCTGGGTGATCAACTCAATCACCACCATAGCTGGTTCAGGGATGACCCGGGTGAGGTGCTGTATGTGTTCATGGAGATGCGGCAGGAAACCGACTATGTGCTTCACCATATCCAGAAGGTCGTGGGTTTCTTCTGTGCAATGCAGAATTTTGCTCAATACCTGAAAGAACGCGAACACCAGGTCATCTATCTCGGCATCAACGACAGGAAGAACAAGCAGACCTTGCCCGAGAACCTGAACGGGTTGCTGTCAGAATACGAGATCGGGAAATTTGAATACCAGCTGCCCGATGAATACCGGCTCGATGTTCAGCTCAGGGATTTCTGCAAAACATTATCCATAGACTCTGAGGCTTTCGATACCGAACATTTCCTCACCTCCAGAGATGATCTCGCCAGGTTCTACGAAGGGAAGCAGCAGATGACCATGGAGTATTTCTACCGCGACATGCGCAGGAAATATGACGTGCTCATGGTCAATGACGCCGACCCCGAAGGCGGACAATGGAATTTCGACGCCGCCAACCGCAGAAAATGGTCCGGCAAACCTGAAATTCCCCACGAGCGAGGCTTCAGAAAGGACGTTTCAGGTATTCTCAATGAGATAAGACAGGCCGGGATCAAGAGCTTTGGGCAAATTGAGGAGACCAGTTTTCACTGGCCAACAAGCCGGGAAGATTCACTGTCGGTACTGAATTACTTCTGCAAGCACCTGCTCGTGCATTTTGGCGACTTCCAGGATGCCCTGCATACCGAGCAGGCCTATCTGTTTCATTCCCGCTTATCCTTTGCCTTGAATACCAAGATGCTCAGCCCGAAAGAGGTAATACAGGCTGTTGTCGACTACTGGAGAGCGCATAAGGACGAGATTGATATCTCCCAGGTGGAAGGTTTTGTGAGGCAGATTCTGGGCTGGCGCGAATACATGCGGGGCATTTACTGGAAAGAAATGCCGGGGTACAAGCGCAGCAACAAGCTGGACAACCAGAACGAGTTGCCTGCCTTCTACTGGAGTGGCGATACAAAAATGAATTGCCTGAAGCACAGCATCAGGCAAAGTCTGAACAATGCCTATGCACATCATATCCAGCGGCTGATGATTACAGGCAATTACGCGCTACTGACCCAGACTCACCCCGATGAAGTGGATGCCTGGTATCTGGGTATTTATATCGACGCGCTGGAATGGGTGGAAATCACCAACACGCGTGGCATGAGCCAGTTTGCCGATGGCGGTATTGTGGCTACGAAGCCCTATGTCTCCAGTGGGTCGTATATCAACAAGATGAGCAACTATTGTAAGGAATGCACTTACAAGGTGAAGGACAAGACTGGCGAACTTTCCTGTCCGTTCAATAGCCTGTACTGGAATTTCCTGGATGAGAAGCGTGAGTTTTTCAAGCACAACAGGAGGATGACGATGATGTTGAAAATGCTGGATGAAAAATCTGGGGATGAGCTGGACAAGATCAAAAGGCGGGCGGCGGACATCATAGCCAACCCTCAGAAATTCTGACATCCCGACCAACGCCCACAACAATAAGGAATCAACAACACCATGAATAACGTTTCAGAATCCTTGAAGGACAGGACGATCGTCATAACCGGCGGAAGCCGCGGCATTGGTCGCGAGATGGCGCTCAGGTTCGCTGCCGACGGCGCCAATATCGTCATAGCCGCGAAGTCAGCCGAGCCGCATCCCAAGTTGCCGGGCACCATACATTCCGTTGCAGATGAGGTTCGTGAGGCAGGTGGTCAGGCCCTTGCGGTGCAGGTCGACGTTCGCGACGAGCAGCAGATCCGGGACATGGTCGAAGAAGCCGTCGACACCTTTGGCGGTATCGATGGGCTGATCAACAATGCAGGCGCCATCAAACTGGCTACTGCCGAGTCCTTACCCCTCAAGCGCTTCGACCTGATGTACCAGATCAACACCAGAGCCGTGCTGGCCTGCACCCAGGCCTGTCTGCCGCATCTGAAGAAGTCCCATTGCGGCCACATTCTCAATCTCTCCCCACCGGTCAATCTGAACCCGAAATGGTTCGAGAATTTTGGGCCCTATACGATTACCAAATATGGTATGTCCATGCTCACGATGAGTCTCGCGGCTGAACTCAAGCGTTATGGCATTGCAGTTAACTCGCTGTGGCCGCAAACGCTGATTTCGACCGCCGCCGTGGAGTTTGAAGCGGGCGGTGAAGCTGCACTGCAGAAGGGAAGGAAGCCGGCGATCATGGCTGATGCGGCGTATGCCATCCTCAGCGTGCCGCACTGCAGTCTCACAGGACAGTGGCTGGTTGATGAACCCTTTCTGAAAACGGAAGGCGTGGACGATTTCGAGGGCTATCGTTATGACGAAAGCTTTGATGGTCAGCTGATGAAGGATCTGTTTCTGGACTGATGGAAAAGCCGGCAGCCCGTGGCTGCCGGCTTGACGGGTTCGTCAGGACTGCTCGCTGGCGTCCCTCAACTTCACTACGGAGTTTGCCGAGATCTCCCGCTTTGAGAAGAACTCGTCATCCACTTCACCGTAGACATAGACACTATCGCCTTTCTCGATTGGCTCGCCATACTGCTTGTCCAGCGGGTTATACATCATGTCCGCCGTATCGATGGTCATCGTCTTGCCGTTGCTCTCCACGGTCAGTACCGCCCGGTCACCTTCCTGGAAGGTCGGGAGTGGTTTCGTATCGGCAAGGGCCGTACTTACGCTCATGGTCAGTACAGTTGCCGTAAAAACAGATTTGATACCAAAGTCGTTCATATCGTGTTCCTCACTGTTTGAAGTCGATGGTTTATTTATTGCGTTCATGGAAGCCCAGGACATCCTTCATGGCCTTTCTTGAACGGTACTGGAGGCGTGCCAGCCGTCGTCAGGCTGGAACCGTGGGCCAGCCGTCTCCTTCAGTGTCTGCAGCCGCGTCCTGATATTGTCGTAGCCGCGAGATCTGGCGTAGTGCATTGGGCCGCCGCGGAAAGGCGCGAAGCCAGTGCCGAATATCATGGCGCCATCGAGCACGTCGGCGCTGTCTATGACCTCATCGGTCAGGCAGGTCATGCAGGCGTTCAGCATCGGCAGAATGAGCCGGTCCAGCGTATCGTCTGGCGCTTTCGAACCGCTGCTTTTCTTCTGTGCTTCGCCGTCCTTCCATTTATAGAAGCCTTCGCCCGTTTTCTTGCCGAGCTTGCCATCGTCGACCTTTTCCCTGAACCACCCTGGAAACTCGGGTATCGGAACATCTAGTTTCTCACCCAGCATTTCGCCTACCGACAGGCAGATATCCAGGCCGACCTGATCGGCGAGTTCGACCGGTCCCATCGGCATGCCAAAGTCTTCGGCGACCTTATCAATGGCCTTCGGATCCACACCCTCGTCCACCATGAGTACTGCTTCGAGCAGGTAGGGCATGAGGGCCCGGTTGACCAGGAATCCGGGGGAACTGCGGACCGGGGCTGGCAGGCGGTCAATCTGACCTACAAATCGATGTGCCCGGTCCAGCGTCTCCTCACTGACACCCTCGTGTTTCACGATTTCCACGAGCTGCATCTTTGCCACTGGATTGAAGAAATGCAGACCGACGAAACGCTCCGGCCGCTTCAGTGAGCCAGCGAGTTCGTCGAGTGGAATACTGGAGGTATTGGTCGCGAGTAGTGCGCCTGCCTTCATCCGTGGTTCGGCATCCTGGTAGACCTTCAGCTTGATATCGGCTTTCTCGGGTACAGCCTCTATGACCAGGTCGGCCTGGCGAACACCATCGTTGGCGAAGTCGGGTATGAGCCTATCCATAACTGCTCGTTCTTCCCGGTCAGAGAGGTGCTTCTTCTGACACAGCTTTCGCGCATCCCGCACCGCTTTCACGATTGCTTCGCCTTCCATATCGTAGAGGCTGGCTTTCAGACCCTTAAAGGCACACCAGCCGGCGATATCACCGCCCATGGCGCCTGCACCGATCACGTGTACATGGCGAATTTTATCGGCATCCTTGCGAGTAAGGGATTTCATCTCCTCCCTTAGGAAGAACACCCTGACGAGGTTCTTTGACGCAGGGCTCGTGAGCAGCGTGGCGAAGGAAGCAATCTCCTTCTGTCGCATGGCTTCTGCGTCATTGCCGTAGTTTTCCCACAGATCGATCAGGGCACCCGGGGCGGGGTAGTGTTCCGGCGGCGCTTTCTCGGCCGCCTTGCTGCGCATCTGTCGAGCTTCGAACTTGCGTGCTATCGTCGAGGTGAGAACGCGTTCCTTGAACGAGGTATCATTCGCTTCGACCCTGCCCTTGATGGCGGCTTGTGCGGCTGCGGCGATATGGCGTTCTTCCACCACATCGTCCACAAGACCTGCTGACTTCGCCCGACCGGCATCCAGCGTCTTGCCAGTCAGCATCATCGTCATTGCCTGCATCGGATCGATGAGATGAGTGAGGCGGGCCGTCCCGCCGAGGCCTGGGTGCAGCCCCAGCTGAACTTCCGGAAAACCCATTTTGGCGCCTGGAGCAGCCAGGCGATATTTGCAGCAGAGCGCAAGCTCGAGCCCGCCGCCGAGGCACTGTCCATGGATGACTGCAACCGTAGGGTAGGGCAGCGCGGCGAGCCGATCCACAATCTGATGTGCTTCAGTGAGGCGATCCCTGACAATGGCTTCGTTCTCGATATCAGCAAATTCATGGATATCCGCACCCATGCAGAAGCCATTTGCCTTCAGTGAACGGATGATGAGCCCTTTTGGGGGTGTCTGGTCCAGCTGTTCGAGAACGGCGCCCAGCTCCTGGATCACTGCCTGAGACAGCGTATTTGCGCTGCTGTCTGCTTTGTCCAGAAACAGCCAGGCTACGTCATCCTGGCGTGCCAGTGTCCAGTGGCTGAAGGCCTTTGAAGCCTTGGCGGTGCCGGTTCCATTCAGTGGCCCTGTCTCCATCTCGCGTTTCTTGTTCTGTAACGACTGCAGTATTTGTCCAGTCATCATCTGTCCTCCATGAAATCGTGGATTAAACGGCCTGCAGGAGCATTGCGCCGGACTGCCCACCGCCGATGCACTCGCTGGCGACGCCCTGCTTCACCTGCTTGCGTTGCATTGCATTGGCGAGGTGCAGAACGATCCGGTTGCCGCTCGCCCCCACCGGATGACCGAGGCTGACAGCACCACCGTCGATATTGAGGCGGGATTCATCTATCCGGCCCAGCGAGGAGCCCTGGGTCGTTGCCGCTTGCATGAAAGCGTCGTCGTCCCAGGCCCTGAGACAGCCAAGAACCTGCGCCGCAAAGGCCTCGTTGAGCTCCCAGAGATCTATGTCCTGCAGCTGCCGGTTCTGACGCTTGAGCATCTCGGTCACGGCGATCACCGGTGCCAGCCCCATGATCTTGGGATCAAGCGCAGACCATTGTGAGTCGACAATCTGCGCCTTCGGCGTCAGCTTGAGCTTCTCGACCATTTTTTCAGAGGCCAGAATCGTCCAGCAGGCGCCGTCGGTGACCTGGGAACTGTTTCCCGCCGTCACCTGACCATATGGTGGCTCGAATACCGGCTTCAGGCTTGCCAGCTGCTCTACCGTGGTGTCCGGTCGAACACCATCGTCCCTATCGAAGCATTCGCCGTCGCGTGAGATGATGGTCACCACTTCGTCATCAAGCCAGCCTTCGTCCTGTGCTTTAGCGAGTCGATGATGGCTGCGTACTGCATACTCGTCAGCCTGCTCCCGCGTGATGTTGAAGAGTTGCGCGACCACTTCGGCTGTCTGCCCCATACTCAAGCCGACGATCGGGTCTGTCAGCCCGCTCTTCAGCGAAATCTCGGGTATCAGGAATGCGCTGTCGAACTCCCGAAGCTGTTTCACGTAAGCCGCCGGTGAGCTTTGCTGGCGAAGACTGGCAAACCACTCCACGGCTTCAGGCTTGAGTACCATGGGCGCCTGACTGAGGGCTTCAGTGCCGCCGGCGAGAATGAGATCCGCCGAGCCGTCCTGTATATAGCGATAGGCCGTATCGATGGACTGCATGCCTGAGCCGCAGTTTATCTGCACCGTGAAGGCTTTCATGTCATCACCCATTCCCAGTCGCAGGGCAGCGATTCTGGCAGGATTCATTTCATCAGGCAGAACATTCACACAGCCCAGGATGACCTGGTCGAAAAGATCAGGCGAAAAGTTCTGGCGTAGCAGGAGCGGTCGGCCGCACTGCACCGCAAGGTCGACAGGTGAAAATGGACCCGGTCTTCCGTGGGCCTTGAGGAATGGTGTTCTTGCACCATCTATGACGTAGACGGGATTGCTCATAGGCATGCCTCCCTGGCAGGTTGAAAAATGGTAAACCTGAACAGCACGACTCATGCAAAGCACCGACCATATTGAGAATGCTCATCCAGATGCAGCAAATATGTATTTATGCCGCTAAATATGGCGTTAAGGTGGTCGTGCCAGTGTAAGGCTTGCTTTTATTTTGTAAAAAAGTATATGTGGTGCTTTTTTTTGGGCAGGAACAGCGCCTTTCTGCAGACGTAAACCGCCCCGTGGCAGGCACGATGTTTGCGTGATCCGAGGTTTTGACTGCAGGAGGGCTCCGCAGCGCATGAGTATACTGATGACAATAGCAGGCGCTTTCCTCGTGCTCCTGGTGTGGTTCGACTTCGTGGCAACGGCATTGACCGCTTCCCAAAGTGGGCCGGTTTCGAGGCGAGTCGCCTATGGCGTCTGGCGGGTGTTTTTATTCATCAACAAGCCCTTCAAATCGCATGCTCTCCTTGCGTGCGTGGGGCCGCTCATCATCATTGTGCTGATCAACATGTGGGTATCTGTCGTCTGGTTGGGCTGGTCACTCATCTATCTTGGTGCTGAGGCGCCTGTGCTGAACGGAACCACACTGCTACCGGCCGATATTTCTTCCACGATCTACTTCGTAGGCTTTACGCTGACTACGCTAGGCACGGGCGACTACGTACCCGCCGACGGGTTCTGGCAGGCGATGACGGTCATCACCGCTTTTAACGGTATAGCTTTGATTACGCTATCCATTACCTATGCCATACCGGTCGTACAGGCGGCGGCAGCCAAACGGACGGTCGCCAGGCAAATAGCGGTGATGGGAGAATCTGCAGAGGCCCTCGCAGCTCAATGGGCCGAGGCCGGGCATTATCAGGGAGTGGACACCTACTTCTCCGACTTGACACCTCAGATCCTGGATATTTCACAGAAACATCTGGCCTATCCCATTCTGCATTTCTTCCACAGTCCGGAACCGGACACGGCGCTGCCCCTGAAGCTGGCTGCGCTGGACGAGGCAATACTGGCGTTGCCTGCGGAGGCCTACGAGGTGAATCCGGCCCTGCGGGTTGCGGAACACATGTGCTCCAATGCCATTTCCACCTTTCTCAACACCCTGAACAAGGCCTTCATTCATCCGGCTGATGAGGAACCGCCTCAGATTCTGCCGCAGCGTCTCCGCAAGGGTACAGCGAAGAAAGTGGGCTCCGAGCGGGAGCCTGAGGCGCTATCACGTCGCCGCAAGCTCCTCAAGGCACTCATCCTTCAGGATGGCTGGACCTGGAATCAGATTGCAAAGGGGTAGGTGTCAGGGAAATTGTCTACCTCAGTTGTTTCAAGCGGCTCTACGGCTCTGCTCTCGTCGAACCAGATATATTCATCGAACTGCTTGCCAAGCCGTGCGCCGAAGTAGTGGCTGGCCCGCTCGGTCTGGGGTCGATAGATCACGCCGATGGCCCGTTCGAGCCGTTCCTTGCTGAGGAGGCGAGCCAGGTCCTGCGACGCAGGATCCCGCAGCGGTAGCATGAATCGCGGTATCTGCGTGTCATGACACAGCCGTTCCCAGCTTCGCTCAAGAGAGGGGCGCACGGTCTTTATCTGCATGTCGTCGCCCCAATCATCTGCTGCAGCGACTGTGCCTGTGTGGGTACCAAACCCGATGATATAGACGTCAGTGCCGAAGCGTTCGCGGCACAGTTGACCCACGTTGAGCTGTCCCCGTGCCGGCATATCAGTACCCTTGGCATTGCCGACATGTGAATTATGCTCCCACACGACGGCCTTGGCATCCGGGCCATGATGCGCCAGCAAGGCTTCCAGTGTCTCGAACATATGGCTGTCGCGAAGGTTCCATGAATCGCTGTAACCACTGTACATGGTGCGATAGTACTCTTCAGCATTCGCCACCAGGCGGGCGTTCTGAACAGCATCCAGATAAAACTCGGCTCGATCCGTCTTCGAGCCGTTAGCCTGCTCGATCCGCTGCTTCAGCAAATCCTGCAGTGCAGCAGTGACTTCGCCTTCGCAGTCCTTGTATCGGCTGCTGGCCGCAGCCCTGCCGTAGGCGGCCGGATCGGGCTCCCATGGCAGCAGACAGCCATATTGCTCGCGCGCGAGTTCAGCTGCCTCAGGGTCTTTCTTGTCCAGATATTCGAGAACCGCTTCTATCGAGGTATACAGGCTATAGAGGTCGAGGCCGTAAAAGCCCGCGCGTTCCTGCTCGGCCACATTGCCGTTGTGCTCATGCAACCAATCCACGAAAGCCTGTACCTCTCGATTGCGCCACATCCACGTCGGGAACCGGGCGAAGGTCTGCCACCTTGCTTCGGGACTCTCCAGATGTCTCACGTATTGATTGATCCGCGAGGCGTCAGGCCAGTCAGCCTCGGCGGCCACGATGTTGAACCCTTTCTTCTCGATCAGGGCCTGGGTAATACGTGCACGCATCGTGTAGAACTCGGAGGTGCCATGTGAGGCCTCGCCGATCAGTACCACTTTCGAATCGCCTATGCGCTCGAGCAAGGCATCGAGCTTTGCACTGTCGATAGACTCGAAGGGTTCGGCCGCTTCAGCGATCAGGCGGGCCTCCTCCGGGAGCTTTTCGAGAGCCTGCTGTGACGTCCGCTGGGTACCTTGCTGATCTCCCCTGCCTGTTTTCTCACGCCACCCGGCCTCGCCGATCAGCGGTACGAATCGCACATCGGAAAGATGCTCCTCCCGGAATTCATTCTTACCGAGCCGTGTGATCCTTAGCAGCGCCTGATGCGAATTTCTGTCGCCGACGGGAATGACCAGTCTGCCACCGGTTTTCAGCTGCTGCCTGAGTGTTTCCGGCACGACTGGTGCCCCTGCCGCGACGGTGATCGCATCATAGGGCGCGCCATCCGGCCAGCCGAGCGTACCGTCACCACAAATGACCTTGACGTTTTCGTAGCCGACACGAGCAAGTGTGCGCTTTGCTTTTTCAGCCAGTGAGGCATGACGCTCGATGGTGTAGACTTCGCTGGCGATCTCGGCCAGTACGGCAGCGGCATAGCCGGAACCAGCGCCGACTTCCAGTACCCGTTCGCCCCCCTCGAGCTGGAGTGCTTCAGTCATCAGGGCCACGATGTAAGGCTGTGAGATCGTCTGACCTGCGGCTATCGGTAGCGGAGAGTCATCATAGGCACGATCAACCGAACTCTGCGGCAGGAATTTCTCTCGCGGAACAGTCCGCATCGCCTGCAGAACGTTTTTGGACCGCACACCTCGGGCAGCTATCTGTCGATCGACCATGCTGTTCCGCCGTTCCGCCAGTTTCTGTGAATCCTGTGCAAAAATAGCCATAACAAATGCCTCCTTCGGTTCTTGTCTGGAATTCTCCTTGTCTGACGAATGGGATGCAGAGCGCGTGCCACTGAATTTTCAAACACCCGTCAACCTCTCATGACGGTCGCCCGTACGTCTGAGAAGCAATACAAATCGTGCAAATCTTAATTGCATCCTCGACAACCCGAAGACACTGGAGGTCCCGATGTCTGATATACCCAAAGACAGTGCACTGGATAGCACACTCGCCATTCTGAGCGATGGTTATGAATTTATTCAGAAGCGTCGACGCCGCTATGAGAGCGATATATTCAGGATCCGTCTGATGCTCAAACCTACTGTCTGTATTGGCGGAGAAGAGGCTGCGGAAGTGTTCTATAAGCCCGAAAGATTCACCCGCAAGGGCGCTCTGCCGAAGCCCATCCTCTGGTCCCTGCAGGACGAAGGAAGTGTCGCGGTACTTGATGCCGCCGAGCATCATCGGCGCAAGCAGATGTTCATGTCTATGATGACCCCGGGTTCGATCGGTGGACTGTCAGAACTATTTACCGACGCCTGGCGTGAGGCCATACCTGGCTGGTCTGGCGATAAACCGGTGTCGCTGCTGGGTAGCATCAACAGGGTGATCTGCAAGGCGGTCTGTACCTGGAGTGGCGTGAACCTGAGCGAGAACGAACTGGACAAGCGCACCAGCGAGCTTGCTGCCATGATCGACGGTGCCGGCACTGCAGGCCCGCGGAACTGGCGGGGCCTCTGGTTACGCCGGCGAACGGAAAAATGGGCCAGGGCGCTCATCCGTCAGGTGCGACGCGGGGGCGTCGAGGTGGCGCCGAACAGACCGCTGAGCATCATCGCTTTTCATGAAGATGCCCAGGGCGATCAGCTGAGTGAAGAAGTGGCCGCAGTGGAGTTGCTGAATATTCTGCGTCCTACCGTGGCCATCGGTCGCTATGTGATGTTCGCGGGCCACGCGCTTCACGTTCATGAGCCGGACCGAAAGCGCCTGCTCGAAGACGATGACTATCTGACATCGTTCGTGCAGGAGGTTCGCCGCTACTATCCCTTCTTCCCCTTTGCAGGTGGTCTCGTCCGGGAGCCGTTCAAGTGGCGGAGCCATGAATTCCGGAAGGGCGATCTCGTCCTGCTGGATCTCTATGGGACCAACCGGGATGAAGCCATCTGGAAGAACGCCGATCAATTCAATGCTGCCCGCTTCCTCGAGGCGGACATTACACCGTTCAACCTGATCCCTCAGGGTGGCGGCACGTTCGACATCAATCATCGCTGTGCGGGAGAGTGGCTTACCATCGAAATGCTGAAGCAGGCCGTGCGGATGTTGGTCGGCGAGATGGCGTACAAGGTGCCTGAGCAGGATCTTGCGATCGATCTTTCCAGAATGCCCGCCCAACCGCCTGAAGGTTTTCTCATCAGCGATGTGAAGCGTTCCGCACGACCAGTGATGCGGAAGAAAAGCGAGAACACGCCAGGCTGAATCGGGGGCCAGCTGAGACCTTGGGCGGCTGCAGTTGAAGCGACAGGCATAAGGCTCTAGTCTCGGCAATCTTCGTCAGGCCTTCAACTGGATTCGAGTATGCCGGGAAAGACAGTCAACAGTGCCATCGTGCTTTTAGTCATCGGCAATGCGCTGGCACTCATTAGCGATGTGGTCATCAAATTACTTGGTGAAGATGTACCAGTATTGCAGTTCGTATTCCTACGCTGCCTGTGTACCGTGCTGATGCTGCTGCCCTTCTATAAAATGATCGATCGACAGGCCCTATTCGCTGGCCTGGGCTACCATGCGCTGCGCGCGCATATCGGTATCGTCGGCATTGCGGCCATGGTCATGGCGCTGGCGACGCTGCCGCTGGCGACGGCCAATGCGGTGTTCTACGCTGCGCCGCTCATCGTAGTGGTGCTCTCAGTCGTGATCTTTCGTGAACAACTCACCTTGCTCAGCGTGATCGCGGTGATCAGTGGCTTCCTTGGCATACTGGTCATCCTGCGTCCTGTAGAGTTCGGATGGGGCGCTCTTGGCGCGCTCATTACCGCGTTTTCCCTCGCTTTCAATGCCCTGCTGGTGCGCAAGCTCCCCAGGCACCAGACCATGGTACATTCAGTCGCCCTGAATTATCTGCTCTGTCTGCCGGTGGCTGGCGTTTTGGCTTTGATAGAGGGCCGCGAGTGGAGCTGGAGCCTGATGGCCAGCGCCGGCGCCTCTTCGTTTTTCATTCTTGGCTATAACTTTGCGGTTCTGCTGGCCTACCGTCACGTCGCAGCCAATCAGGTCACCAGCGCCGAGTACACCGGTTTGATATGGGCGGTACTGATTGGCTGGGTAGGGTTCAGTGAAGTGCCGGATCTCTGGTTCCTGGCGGGCTCAATGATGATCGTGGCGCCGCTGGTCGCGCTTGGCCTGCGAAGTCGACAGGCTGCTGCAGGTCGGAGCATTGCGCGGAAAAACGCCAGTCTCCCTGCGGACACTGGCGAGGAGATCCACTGCGAGCTCCGCTGATCCACCCATTGGGCGCAACAGTATCCGTTTTTATACTTTCATCTGACTGGACGAGGTGGCAGCTGGCGCAGGCCTGCTACACTCAGAACAGTACCGTCGAGCCTATCTGTCGACGTAGCGTGTATAGAGGAACTAACTGAATGATGACATTGATACCCCGTTTCAAGCGATCGCTCGTGGCGACCGGCCTGACAGCTGGTCTGCTCGCTACCGGCGGTTGCATGACTTACGACCCATATACAGGGGAAGAAAAGACTTCCAATGCCACTAAAGGTGCCGTGATTGGCGCCATAGGTGGTGCCGCCGCCGGTGCCGCGGCGAATCACGGCGACCGCAAGAAGGGTGCACTGATTGGTGCTGCCGCTGGTGGCGCAGCCGGTGGTGGTATCGGCTACTACATGGACCGCCAGGAATCAGAGCTGCGTCGTCAGCTGGAAGGCAGTGGTGTAAGAGTCGAACGTACCGGGAACCTGATTACACTGGTCATGCCTGGCAATATCACTTTCGATACTGACCGTGATGCCGTGAAGTCTTCCTTCTACGAAACGCTCAAATCTGTAGCCATCGTACTCGAGGAATTCGATGAAACAAATATCATGGTCGCCGGGCACACCGACTCCACAGGCGCAGCCGAGTACAACCAGGCCCTGAGCCAGCGTCGGGCGGAAAGCGTGGGTTCTTATCTCACTTCCCAGGGCGTAGCCGGTGGCCGGGTCCAGACCAAAGGCTATGGTCAGCGCGACCCCATTGCCAGCAATGACTCATCGTCAGGTCGCGCCGCGAACCGCCGCGTGGAATTGAAGCTCGTGCCCACTGCAGACGCAGGCTAGCGAAGCCGGTCGCGTTCATAGAAGAGGCGCCAGATAGTCAATCTGGTCGCCAGCCAGGCGCCCACCGCGGCGCCTGCCACGATCAACAAAATAATCAGTATCTGCGAAGAGCTGCCCACGGTCGTTCCGAGCGCTGTTGCTCAGAAACTCGCTCAACAGATCCCACACCTGGCAGCTGAATCAGGTCCAGGTCCGCCCTGGGCTCGTCCAGGGACAGCTTAGCACCTCATTAGGTAGCCCAAGCTCTCGCGCTCTCGCTTTTACCCTATGTATGAAAGATCTGGCTGCACAGCCCTGCTCATCGGGGTGGCGGTGCCGGCTTGTCGGGATCAGCGTTCACGGCCGCCCGGCTTTTATCCTGACTCATGCCGCTGTCGCCTTCGGCCCGGCGCTTGAGAACATCGGTAAACCAGGCAAAGGCAGGCGTGATGAAGGCCCAGGGGAGGGCATAGCTGATGGCGGCTGGCCACCAACCTGAAGGCATGGTCACCGCACCGATTCGCTCCGCTGCTGTAATCGACAGTACGCTGCCTATTGCACCGAACACAGCGGCCAGGCCGTAGCGACCCCGCAACCAGTACAGGCAGTGGTTGAAGCTCATGGCAAAGCCAATCCAGAGACAGACTATCCAGACCGGTGGATAGATGTACGGGGGTTGTAATGAGTACAGCAACAGGTCCGCGCCCATCCAGATGGGCTCGAAGGTAAACGCCACGAGCAGGCCGACGAAGGCCATGCGCAGGTCCTGTGCCAGCGAGCCACCAAAGGCCTTGCTCCATACGAACATGGCGATCAGCACCGCGACGGCCCAGGCGTTGCTGCCATAGTAGGCGCCCACGACGGCCGCCGGCCAGAGCAGCTCAAAGAGGCCTGCATTGCCCCAGAATCTGAACTTTTGCTGTTTCTCGGGACTCAGAAGACCTCCTGGACTGGTGGGGTGATACCGCTGTCCGGCTAGAACAGCACCCGGCTCTTGATGGTGCCCTTGACCGATTTCAGCTTCTGCATGGCGAGATCGGAATAGGCCTTGTCGACATCAATGACTACGTAGCCAAGCCGCTCATTGGTCTGCAGATATTGCGCACAGATGTTGATGTCGTTTTCGGAGAAGACGGCGTTGATCTCGGACATCACGCCGGGCACGTTGTGGTGAATGTGCAGCAGTCTGTGGTTGTTAGGATGCGCAGGCAGCGACACTTCAGGGAAGTTGACAGAGGTCACGGTCATGCCGGTATCGCTGTAGCGCGCCAGCTTCTCGCCGACTTCACGACCAATGTTTTCCTGGGCTTCCATCGTGCTGCCGCCAACGTGCGGGGTCAGTATCACGTTGTCGAATTCACGCAGTGGCGAGACGAACTCATCATCATTGCCGCGCGGTTCAACGGGGAACACGTCGACTGCAGCACCAAGCAACTTGCCGCTTCGCAGCACATCGGCCAGCGCCTCGATATCCACAACGGTGCCACGTGAAGCGTTGATGAAGATGCTCTTGTCCTTCATCTGTGCAAACTGCTCTGCCGCGAACATGTTTCTGGTCGCCGCCGTCTCTGGCACATGCAGGGTGACGATGTCGCTCATCGCCAGCAGCTCTTCGAGCGATTCGACCTGGCTCGCATTGCCAAGTGACAGTTTGGTCACGATGTCATGATAGATGACACGCATGCCGAGGTTCTCGGCGAGGATGCTCAGCTGGGTGCCGATGGAGCCGTAACCCACGATGCCCATGGTCTTGCCGCGAATTTCGTAGCTGTCTTTCGCTGTCTTCAACCAGCCGCCACGGTGACAGGATGCGTTTTTCTCGGGCACGCCACGCAGCAGGAGGATGGCTTCTGCCAGAACCAGTTCGGCTACGCTGCGCGTATTGGAATAGGGCGCGTTGAATACGGCAATGCCGCGTTCCATGGCTGCCATCAGGTCTACCTGATTGGTACCAATGCAGAAACAGCCGATCCCGATCAGCTTGCTCGCCACTTCCAGGACTTCTTCGGTCAGCTGGGTGCGTGAACGGATGCCCACGAAATGCGCATCGGCGATAGCAGTCTTGAGGTCCTCATCATTGAGCGCCTTGGCGTGATGCTCGATGTTGTCATAACCCGCAGCATGCAAGGTATCGATGGCTGACTGATGGATGCCTTCGAGCAGTAAGATTTTGATTTTGCTTTTATCAAGGGACGTGCGAGTCATGGGTACAGATCCAAGCAGAAAAATAGCGGGCTATGGTAACATATATGCCCCGAATCTTTGGAAGCATAAAGAGCCAAGCTATGAGTAATGTTGTAATCGAGTGGCTCACGAGCCAGTTTGGTGAGCGCGTTCTGACCGATCAGGACTCGCTCGAACACTACGGCAAAGACTGGACGAAGAAATATACCCCAGCGCCAACAGCTATCGTATTTCCGAAAACGACCGAGGAAGTGCAGGCGCTGGTGCGTTATGCCAATGAGCAGAAACTGGCGCTGGTGCCCTCTGGTGGCCGCACAGGCTTGAGCGGTGGTGCCGTGGCGGCCAATGGCGAAATCGTCGTCGCCTTCGACAAGATGAACAATATTATCGACTTCGATGCTGGTGATCGCCTTGTACAGTGCCAGGCTGGCGTCATCACCGAGCAGCTGCAACGCTTCGCCGAAGACAATGACCTCTATTATCCGGTCGACTTCGCTTCAGCCGGTAGCAGCCAGATTGGCGGTAATCTCTCGACCAATGCTGGTGGCATCAAGGTCATCCGCTGGGGCATGAGCCGCGACTGGGTCTCGGGCCTCACGGTCGTCACGGGCAAGGGCGATATTCTCGAGCTCAATCGCGGCCTGGTGAAGAACAACACCGGTTACGATCTCAAGCAGCTCTTCATTGCGGGCGAGGGCACGCTCGGTTTCATCACCGAAGCGACCATGCGACTGACCAGAAAGCCGAAGAACCTGCAGGTCATGGTGCTGGGGCTCAGCCATTTCGATAACGTCATGGATGTGCTGAAGACTTTCAGCAAGACCATCGAGATCACCGCTTTCGAATTCTTCTCACACCAGGCCATGAGCCACGTGCTGGCGCATGGCGGTGTGGCGGCGCCCTTCGCTGAAGACGCGCCCTACTATGCGCTGCTCGAATATGAAGTGGTGAGCGAGGCCGTGGAAGAAGAGGCCATGGCGCAGTTTGAACAGGCGGTCGAGGCTGGCTGGGTCGTCGACGGTGTCGTCAGTCAGAGCGAAGCACAGGCAGCCAGCCTCTGGCGCCTGCGTGAAGGCATCTCGGAAAGTATCGCGCCGCACACCCCTTACAAGAATGATATCGCTGTGAGGCCGAGCCGCGTGCCGGAATTCCTGAAGCGGATCGACGAAGTGGTGAGTGCTGAATATCCGGACTTCGAGATCATCTGGTTTGGCCATATCGGCGACGGCAACCTGCACCTGAACATCCTCAAGCCAGTCGATCTCGACAAGGACACTTTCTTCAGCCGCTGCGAGCGGGTCAATACCATGGTCTTCGACATCGTCAAAGACTGTGGCGGCACTATTTCGGCCGAACATGGGGTAGGTCTGCTGAAGCAGCCTTATCTGCCGTATTCCAGAAGTGCTGAAGAAATCGCCTACATGCGGGCCATCAAGGCGGCTTTCGATCCGAACAATGTGATGAACCCGGGTAAATTACTGGCGGCAGGAGAGGCTGTGTGATGACACAGGTCTCTTCCTCTGGTTCGGACACCTTCGTGCTCGACCAGCAAATCTCAGCGCTGCGACCAGGCAAGATCGTCTGTGTCGGCCGAAACTATGCCGCGCACGCCGCTGAACTGAACAATCCGGTGCCTGAAGAACCGATCCTCTTCATCAAACCGGCCAGTTCGCTGGTGATGCCCGATGCAGAAGGCCTCACCTCTTGCCCGCTGCACGACGCGGGCAGTCAGCACGATGAGTCGCTGCACTACGAGACCGAAATTGCGCTGCTCATAGGTGAGCAGATCGGTCCGGATGTGGCGGGGGATCATCGCAGGCTGGTGGACAGTGTGGCCGGCATTGGCGTCGCCCTCGATCTCACCAAACGCGAGCTGCAGTCAGTGTTGAAGAAACAGGGCCACCCCTGGGAGCTGTCCAAGGCTTTCGACGGCAGTTGCCCCGTTGGCAGTTTTGTCTCGCCAGGCCGCTTTATCGACAAGTCTCAGCTGGAGCCGAACGCGCTGTGGACGGCGCTCGGTTTCGACATGCGCTTTAACGGTGAACTGCGTCAGCAAGGCCGTGCCAGCCAGATGCTGACCGGCTGTATCGAGCTGCTCAGCCATATCAGCCGCCACTTCACGCTGAATCCGGGTGATCTCGTGCTCACTGGTACGCCGGCTGGCGTCGGTGCGTTGATGCCTGGCGCCGTGCTCGAGGTCAGCCTCGGGCTCGCGGCTGAGGGTGTGGACGACGCTGCAGCACCCCTCGCCAGCGTGCAGCAGCATACCTTCCGTTTTGCCGAAGCTTGACACTGCTGATCGGGTCTGCAGCTGGCGAGTGAGTTCGCTGGTGCAGGCTGTGATCGTCGTGCTCATGCTGGCACTGCTGACGGTGCAGCTGCATCCGCCGTTCATTACGCAGTGGCTTCCGCTGGACGCTCTAGTGTTGCTGGGCCTGATCATTTTGTTGCCAGCTTCGGCAGCGCTCGCGCTCGCCAGCCTTTCGGGGGTGCTCTACGCGCTGATGCTGCTGATCGTGCTCTCTGCGCTGGCGATGGCCTATAGCCTGAACCGACCCTTCAACCTGATGCTCGATGCTCAGCTGCTGCTGGCCGGTTTTGACGTGTTCTCCGGCAGCGTCGGGACTCTGTGGGCGATGATCGGGACCGCAATAGCTATTTTATTCATAGGCCTGCTTGGCTATCTGTGTACGGCCAGCCTCATTCGCCTCAACGCTTCGGCCCTGGCGATCGAGGGCTCGTCCGGAAGCGCCGGCATGCCGTCACTGCGGCTTCGCACTTCACTCGCATTACTCATCGGCGCTGCACTTTATGGCGGCTACGGCTTCTACAAGCACGGCGTGCTACCAAAGTCTGCAGTCCTGGATCTGGCCTTGCAGCAGATGGATACCTATCGCCGATCCCTGGACTCGACCAGCGAGCTGCGTCGGCAGATGCAAGACTCACCCACGCCCGCCATGGCGATGGAGCGGCTCGGGCAGCAGCACACCCTGCTGACTTTCGTCGAATCCTACGGCGTCTCTGCCTTGCTCGATGCGCCTTACAAGGCGGTATTGCGGCCACGGCTGAAGGCTATTCAGGCTGACCTCGAGCTGCGTGGTATTCATATGGCGACTGGGCGGTTGCGCTCACCAGTCCAGGGTGGGCAATCCTGGCTCGCTCACGCGACGGTCCTGAGTGGTTTGTGGATCGATGACCAGTTCCGCTACGACGAGCTGGTCCGCAGCGATGCGACCACGCTGGTAGATGATTTTTCGCTGACGGGTCATGACACCCTGGCGGTGATGCCCGCTATTACGGCAGCATGGCCCGATGGCGAGCGGCTTGGCTACGATCAGATCGCCGATAACGCGGGTCTTGGCTATGCTGGCCCCGCACTCAACTGGGTCACCATGCCGGATCAGTACACACTGTCATGGCTGCGCGACACCTTGGCGGCCTCCGCTGACCAGCCGGTGTTTGCCGAAATCGCGCTGATCAGCAGTCATGCGCCCTGGACACCGGTGCTGCCTGTGCTGGATGACTGGGATGCTATTGGCAATGGCATGAACTTCCATCGCCTCATCGAAAATGCGGAGACACCGGAGTCGCTGTGGCAGGATCCGGAGCGGGTGAGGGCACAATATGCTCGAGCGGTCGACTACTCGTTGGGCGTCATTGGCAGCTATGCCCGGTCATATCTCGGGGACTCCCTGCTTATCGTTCTCGGTGATCACCAGGCGGCACCAATCATCACCGGCGACGGCGCATCGCTTGATGTGCCGGTGCACGTCATCAGCCGAGACAGGGCGCTGGTCGCAGCCTTTCTAGCCATAAACAATTTCAGGCCAGGCATCGAATTGCCGCCGGCATCAGCCAGTATCGGGATGGACAAATTCAGGGGGCTGATGCATCGTCTGTTTCAGGATCCGCCTGTGGTGGCAGATCAGCCCTCAACTTCAACTCAACAAGGCACGAACAATCTATGACCAGCCTCAATCTGGCAAAATTTCCGCGGCCTCGTCATCTCCTGCTGGCGCTGGCGCTGTTTACACCGCTTGCCGCACAGGCGCTCGATCCAGCAAGCGAAGCACCCACGCGCACTGGTAGCGGCACTGAATCCGGCGTTAGCGGACTGTTCTGGAAGGTCGAACCGCCAGCAGACGCCAAGGAAAAATTCGCGCCCGGTTACCTCATCGGTACAGTGCATATCGCCGACTCAAGCTACTACCCGCTGGCCAAGCCGATCATGGATGCGCTGGATAGCACTGATGTGCTGCTGGTGGAACTGGATGAGGCAGAGGGCGATCAGACAGAGAATATGAAGCTGTTCAGCTCCTTTGCCTCGCTCCCCAAGGGGCAGACCATTGCTGATCTCTACAGCCCGTCCACAGTGAAGAAGCTGGAACAGGCGGTGGAAAGCGTTGGCGTGCCGGCCGACAGTATTCGTGCACAGAAGCCGGTCTATACCGTGGTCACGCTGAGTGTGCTACAGGCCATGCGCGAGGGTCTGTCGCCCGAGTACGGCATCGATCTGTATCTCACCAACCAGGCACGCAAGCGGCCGGAGATAAGGGTCAAGGGTCTCGAAACCTTCGAAGGGCAAATGAAGCTGCTCGACAAGTTGCCCGCTGATGAAAAGGCGGTGCTGGGCTACCTCGAAGAATTCTATGAGGCGCCTGAAATGTACCGCGATATGGGCGAGGCCTGGAAAACAGGCAATGGTGGCGCCCTTTATCAGGCCGCGATCGCCGAACCCATGCGCGAGTCACCAGAGCTCGAGCCTTTCTACAAGATGCTGTTCTTCGATCGAAACGAGTCAATGACCACCGGGTTCAAGCAGTGCCTGAGTGAAAATCTGCGCTGCATGCTGGCCGTCGGTGCCGGTCATATGGTGGGGCCTGGCGGCGTCGCGGATCTGCTCAGAAAACAGGGTTTCAGGGTGAATCAGGTCAAATAATCCGGGCGACCGCCAGTCGCAGTCCGGCCACAATGGCTTTTTTACCAGACAATCCGGTCAGCCGGCCGATCGCCGCCCAATCGCCACCACCTGCGAGATCACGCAGCGCCGACTGCCAGGGCGCTTCCAGTTCGGCGGAGCTCTGGCAGCGGTCGATCAATAACAGGGGCAGAACAGCTTCGATCGGCCGGGCGCCATCGCAGAACAGACCGATGAGTTCACGCTCCCATGGCTCCAGGGCAGGCTGAGGCCATAAGCAGTGGCTATCGCTGGCTGGTTCTGCGGGTTCAGTGGCCAGGGCTCGGCCCCGAGCCAACAGCGCGTCCCGCGTGAGCTGCTCGCCAGACTCTTCCATGGGTTTTATCACCAGTAAAGCTTCGCCGCCGTGGCTGCCCGATTGCCGCTGGCCCTGTCTTACCAGCGTATAGCCCTGGCTGAGCCAGAAGGCCAGGCTCACCGGATCGTTGCCAAAGCTGGCTGCATGAAGCGCTGATCCTGCTTCCGCTTTGTCTTCGAACGCCTCGAGATGCGCCAGCAAGCTGCTCGCAAGACCCTGGCGGCGATAGGCGCTCGCCACCGCCACGCGAACGATGCGTACAATTGTCGATTCGAGCGCTGCTTCCACGCCAAGCTGCTGCGCCAGCACCTGCTGCGTGAGATGACCGCGTGGACGCCGCCTGCCTTGCCAGATAGCCTCCCGAAGTGCATCTTCGAAGGGCTCCTCGGTGTCAGTCATCAATATGGCGACAGGCTCCGAACTGTCAGCCACGAAGATACCTGACAGCTGGATGCCGGGGCTGTCGAGGATTACCCGCGCATCGTCTGCGCTGGTTTGATAATGGCTCTCCATCAGCAGCCGCATGATGGCAGCCAGCGCGGCAGGATCGTCTGCCAGAATCGTCTTATCGATCACCTCGGGAGAGCCGATTGCCTTAGAAGGTGGTGGCTGGATGCCCGAGGTGTTCTGAAACAGCAGGATCCTGGCGACAAAGGCTTCGACAGGATCCTGCGCATCCCAGCGAACGGGCTGCTCCAGTGCATGCCAATGGACCTCTCGACCCCGCGCCTGCAGATGCCCGGCCAGTCTGAGGCGGAAGCCCTGGCCGCTGCCTTCATAGCCGTGGCTGGTCGACGCCAGCACGACCTGATCGGCGCAATCGATCAGGGCCAGTAACATGGGCAAGGGCAGTGCCGCTGCTTCATCAATGAACAGCAGTGCCGGGCGCTGCCCCGACTGCAGTATCTCGTCAGGTGCGCGGAAATTGAGGCTGCCCGCAGCCTGCCGCAAGGCTACACTACATTGCCAGGGATGCAGCGCCGTGATGCCACTGATTGGCTCAGCGGCGGCCAGACTTCCAGCCAGATATCCCAGTAGGGTCGATTTCCCGCGGCCACGTTCTGCACTGATGATATCGACCCGGCCGCTGGCTGCTTCTAAATTCGCCAGCACGCTGGCCTGTTCGTCGGTGGGACCGGAGATAGCCGTGGTGGCAGCTGACGGCGAATCAGCCTGAATGCACCCCAGGAACTCGTCGACCATGTCTTCTATCGCGCCTGACTCAAACCTTCGGGGCGCGCCTGTAGACGCTGTCAGGGCGCCGATAAAGTAACGCAGAAAGTAGGCAGGACTGTCTAAGGCTGTCCAGGGGTGAGCCAGGAGCCGTGCGTACTCAGGATCATCGTAGGTCAACCACTGCGCAGGCGCTGGGGTCAACAGTATTATCAGGCCACCGCCTCGTACTGTGGCTGAGAGCGCTGCAAGGACATTTGGCGAAAAACCTGACCAGGCCGAGACCAGCAGCAGGTCATACTCCTGCCCCAGATAATCCTGATACCGGCGCTTGAAGCGGTCATCGACAATGAGTGCTCGCACAGCCGAGTCTGCCAGGCGCTCGTGGAGCTGCTCGAGCAGTCGCTGCGAACCTGAGGCATCGGCGCACAGCCAGCGAAGTTGTCGATGTCGGGGGCGCGCCTCAGCAGTATCTGTCATGGCATTCGTACAGAGCTGGATCGTCCGCGCCGAGCCATTTTGTGCAGGGCCAACTGAAAGGTGATAATGTCGGGCAATTCTGGAATCATAGGCCAATCATACCGGGCCAGAGGCAGGCAGCACAGAGACCATGATGATAAAAGACTCCACGTTCGGACCCGCCGCCGAACAGCTCATGCAGGCAGGCCGCTTTCTCTACGGCCAGGGCTGGTCGCCAGCCACCAGCAGCAACTATTCAGTGCGCCTCGGCGCTGACACCGCAGCCATTACTGCATCCGGGCGCCACAAGGGTCAGCTCATGAAGGCGGACATTCTCGCTATCGATCTTCAGGGCAAATTGCTTGAAGTGGAGGGCACTGCATTCAATCCTGATGAGAAAAGCTCGGCAGAAACCGCCTTGCATACGGGCCTGTACCGCCGCTACCCAGACATTGGCGCTGTGCTGCATACGCATTCGCCGGCAGCGACCATACTGTCGAAGTTCCTGCAGAAAGATGGCGTGCTCGTGGTAGAGGACTATGAAATGCAGAAAGCGCTCACGGGCCGCCACACCCACGAGACCGAATTAGCGATTCCGATCTTTCCGAACACCCAGGACATCGATGCGCTAGCCGAAGACGTCGACGGCTGGCTGAACGTTCATCCTGACTGCGTTGCTTATCTCATAGCCGGTCATGGGCTGTATACCTGGGCCAGCGATATGCGCACCTGCCTGCGCCACATCGAGGCGCTCGAGTTCATCTGCAGTTGCGAGCTCGAACTGATGAAACTTTTTAGAAAACAAGAGTGAGGACACCTGAATGAGCAAGCTTTGGATCTTCGAGGTGCGCGATGAGGACACGGCAGTCACCTCTGCCTCGGTGGAAACCAGCGATGGTAGTGATATCGCCAGCCAGCTGGCTGACATCGGCATTGCGTTTACCCGCTGGGAAGCCCGCGATCTGCCCCAAGGCGCGACGCCGGACGATGTACTGGCGATCTATCATGACGATATCGAGCGCTTCAAGGCGCAAAAGGGCTTCACGACGGCCGATGTCATTGCCCTGACGCCGGAGCATCCGCAGAAGACCGAGATGCGAAAGAAGTTTCTCGACGAGCACAAGCACAGCGAAGACGAAATCCGGTTTTTCCTGCGCGGTCATGGCCTGTTCTATATTCGTCATGCCGACCGGGTCTACGCCATTCTCTGTGAACGCAATGACCTCATCAGCGTGCCGCATGGGACTACGCACTGGTTCGATATGGGGCCGGAGCCCGAGTTCATGGCGCTGCGCCTGTTTACCAATACCGAAGGCTGGGTCGCTGACTTCACTGGTGATCCAATCGCCACCCGTATTCCCCGTTATGAAGCGCTGATGCAATGAGTGTCTCTGGAGAACGACCAGTCGCCAGAATAACCCGGCCCGCAGCTATCGTGACCGACATCGAGGGTACCACCAGCAGTATCGCTTTCGTGCATGAAACACTGTTTCCGTTTGCTGAAGCGGCCATCGATGATTACATTATGGCCAATCTCGATGAGCCTGATGTGCTCGACCTGCTCGACGATGTTCGCATCAAGGCCGGTCTGCCACGCAAGCAGGCGATCACCGAACTCATTGAAGATTGCCTTGAAGCGCTGCATGGCTGGATGGAGGCGGATGTCAAAATTACACCGCTGAAAACCCTACAGGGACTGATCTGGCGTCAGGGCTACGAAACCGGCGAACTGCGCGGCCATATGTACCCGGATGCGGTGAAGCAGCTGAAAGCCTGGCACGCTGATGGTATAGAGCTTTACGTCTATTCTTCAGGTTCGATTGCCGCGCAGAAGCTGATGTTCGGCTACTCCCAGTTTGGCGACCTGACGCCCTTGTTTACCGGCTATTTCGATACCACGATTGGCGGCAAGCGGGAGGCATCCTCTTACCGACGCATTGCAGAGCAGGTTGGCCAGCCACCTGACCAAATCCTGTTCCTGACCGATATCATCGAAGAGGCCGAAGCCGCCGAAGCTGCCGATTTCATGGTCGTGTTGCTGCGTCGTCCGACTGATGCACCAGCCACAGTGGAGCCGGAGCGGGACAACTTCGCTGATAGTGATATCGATGTGGTCGAGGATTTTCACGCCATCGACTTTGGCGAGCAGGCCTGAGGAAAGGTCAGGCTCGTCTTGCAGATGCCTGCGCTCCATGACTGGCGAACCAGTGTGTTCGGCGCGATACTGGTCGCTGCGTCGATCTCGGGTGGCTGCTCATCTGAGCTTCTCGGAAATCCGGAAGCCGACTTCGATGACTATCGGCAACGACTGGAGCGCGTTCTTGAAGTGTCATTTGAGGCGCCAGAGCCGCCCGAGGTGCTCAAGCCCCGTTACCCTCAGCGCCGTGATCTGCAACGCCAGGCCAGTGAGTTCTCGCTGGGCATCCTCGATATCTTTACCCTCGACGCCTGCACGGTTGGTCAGCTGGTGGCCCAACGCAACAGTGCGCTTGGAAAAGTAGCGTCAGCCAGTGCGATCTGGCGTTATGAACAGGCCTTCCTCGCATCGGTAGATGACTGTCTGCGCTTGCTAGGCGAGGATGTGTCCGAAGTTACCCAGCTGATGACAGCCCTGGCTGAGGTGCGTGACGTCAAGCGCCAGGAGCTTGGTATAGCTCAATGGAATGCCACCTTTGCGAGCGTCGAATTCCAGGCTCTTTTCTCTACAGGAGATGGTCTGCTGCAGCGTGATTTCGCGGCCGCGCGATCTCAGCAGCTCGGCCGCGCGCTGGAACGCCTGGTGGGCTATGTTCAGGGAGAGGACACCGCAGCGCTCGATGATCTCGAAGCGATCAATGCCACCCTGATTGCGAATCCATATCCTGGACGAGTGCTATTGTCGGTTGAAGCAATGACGGCAGAATTGCAGAGTATTGCAGATACACTCGAGACGCTGCTGACGCACTCGGATGGTACGCCCTGTCGGCCCGAACGCCTCGACGACGAGACTACGAAGATCGCGATGAATGTTCTGGAACTGGTTTACGTAGGCCGGATACAGCCCTATCTGGCCGAGTTGCAGAAGGCAGGCCATGCCTGGATTGGTCCACTGGCGGAACTGTCCAACGCCATCAGGATCAGCAACAAGCCACCGGACTTTCAGGCATTTGCAGCTCGCTATCTCGATCCGGAAGCTGGCGTGTGGGCGGCCTTCCAGGCGGCCAGTCAACGCCATGCCCAGCTCTGGACCCGGGTACGAGCCCCGGTTCCACCCAGCGGAAATGCTGAAGCCGTCGCTGCGACTATCGAGCCCGTTTCAGGCTGTTCTCGGTAAAGTCCTGCTCGGTCAGGCCAGTCTTGAACTCGAGGTTTTGTAGCTCGAGGCTCGTGCTCTTGCCAGTCTGATGGTTCTGCATGACACTGCTCAAGCCGCGCCAGTACTGGTCCAGATACTGTTTGAAATCACTCACAGACAGAGTCTTTAGCAGCTTTTCCTTCCTGTCGTAGAAGTCGACCTTGTGCACGCGGAACTCGTCAGCATCTATCCAGGCGACCTGCCTGGTGTAGCCGCTGTTCTCATCCACGGGATCACGCTCGACCACATGGCATTCGAGTGATTCTGCGCTGGGGCAGGGCTCCTTGCGCAGATACAGGTAGCTGTACTTTTCAACTTCCTGGCTGCTGAGATCCTCGAAGGCAAACTCGCTGCCAACGAAAGGTCCGGACTTGTTGTTGGAGGCAATACGCTTGACGCGCTTGAGGGCCGGCAAGTAAAGCCACTGATCATCAGCGTCGACCTTGTGCGAATGCGTCAGCAGTGCTGTGCCGGCCACATCGCGCGGAGAATCGAAAATGGTCAGACTCTTGTCGCCATCTTCCGGGACTTCCAGTGACAGGATACGAAGTTCGCGTCGGCTCTCGCGCCCGCCCTTGTTCTTCAGCACCATGATCATGTCGGCGCTGGAATCGCTCCAGCCTTCATCACGGCGCTCGGCTTCCTGGGCAACCGCCAGACCTTTCTCGGCGTCGGACTTGCCTTCGAGCGAGAAGGCAGCCATGGCTGGTAAAGACATTGCCGACGTCAGGGCTGCCACTAACAGGCGCGTGTGGGTCTTCATATTCGGCTGGGTCGCAGATTTGGTTACCATTATAATTATTCCGTACAGCAGTGAGGTAGGCTGCGGATACTAGCAAACACCGGTCGAAGGTGTCACCCGCAGAACCTCACCGGGCGTTGTGAGCCCCTGTGCAATCTTGTTGGCCCCACTCAGACGGAGGGTTTTCATGCCCTCGCGCATGGCCTGCAGGCGCAGCGCATCGATGTCAGTGTGATCCTTGATGTGATTGCGCACGCCCTCGCTCATCAGCATGAGCTCATACACGCCTGCTCGGCCGCGAAAGCCGGTAAATCGACATTCGAGACAGCCTTCGGCCTCGAAAGTCTTCGTGGGCATATCTGCCTTCCACGGGCTCACCAGGGCCTTCCAGTCGGCAGGGTCAAGTGTTGCCGGGCGCTTGCACTCTGGACACAGGGTGCGAACCAGTCGCTGAGCCATAACGCCTAGAACAGTGGCTTTCACCAGGTAAGGCGCGATACCAAGCTCGAGTAGTCGCGTGATAGTGCCTGGCGCATCATTGGTGTGCAGGGTGGAGAGCACGAGATGGCCAGTCAGCGCAGCCTGAATGGCCATTTCGGCCGTCTCAAGATCACGAATCTCACCAATCATGATGATGTCCGGATCCTGCCGCAGCAGGGCTTTGACCCCGGTCGCGAAATCGAGATCGACCTGTGCCTGTACCTGAATCTGGTTGAAGGCCGGTTCGACCATCTCTATTGGATCCTCGATGGTGCAGACATTGACCTCTTCGGTGGCCAGTGACTTCAGCGAGGAGTACAGCGTGGTGGTCTTGCCGCTGCCAGTGGGCCCCGTTACCAGAATGATGCCGTTGGGCTGTGCGATCATCTGTCGCCAGCGCTGCAATTCATCCTGTGACAGTCCCAGCTCACTGAAGGAGCGCAGCAATACGTCCGGATCGAAAATCCGCATGACCAGCTTTTCGCCAAAGGCCGTTGGCAGTGTCGATAGACGGAGTTCAATTTCCTTGCCACCCGGATTCTTGGTCTTGATGCGGCCATCTTGCGGCTTGCGCTTCTCGGCGACATTCAGCCGACCGAGAATTTTCAGTCGGCTTACCACGGCCACATTCACCTGTATTGGCATCTCATACACCGGATGCAAGACCCCGTCGATGCGGAAGCGCACGTGCCCGAGCTTGCGGCGTGGCTCGATGTGAATATCGCTCGCACGCTGTTCGAAGGCATATTGCAACAGCCAGTCGACAATGCTGACGATATGCTGATCGTTGGCATCGGCCGACGCCAGGCTGCCAACTTCCAGCAGCTGTTCCAGATTGCCAGTGGACACCGCGGCACCGGTCTTGTTACGCGTCCTTGAAAAGGCCTGTACAGAACTCGCCAGCTTGTAGAACTCGATGGTAAAACGCTTGATGTCAGCGGGGCTGGCGACCACTACGCGAATATCCTTGCGCAGCACATGGCGCAGATTGTCCTTCCAGCTCTCCACGAAGGGTTCATGCGTGGCGATGGTGACTTCGCTATCGCTGACTTCCACTGCCAGGATGCTGTGACGTTGTGCAAATGGAAACGACATCACTTCCGATACATCTCCGGCATTGATCTTCAGTGGATCAATATGAAACAGCGGCAGTCCGGCACGCTCGGCCAGCCAGGCCGTCAGACGGTCCAGCGTCAGCACTCGCTGTGACTTGAGATCAGTCAGTTCCGCCTGGGCCAGGCTTTCCAATGGGTGGGGTAGTGCTGTTGCTCCGGTACTGCTGTGCGTGCGTGCGGTCCGGCTCGCCTTTGGCTGGGTCAGGTAGCGTTCAGCCACATCCTGCGCCAGCACGCCATCGTCAACGAGGGCCATCACCAGGCTGCGGTCATCGAGGGGGGCTGCAGGAAATCTGAATGCGGTCATATCGAAGCTCAGTCAGGAATATGGCTTCAGTATAGGTGATACAGAAAATGTATAGCCGCATCCATTTTTTCGATTGGCCTAAACGAAACGAAAGTTTTAGCTTGTTGGAGTCCCAGGCTCGAAGAAGCTGCAAACGGCGAATGAAGTGCAACCGCAAATAACACACAGGATGCTGTCATGAACAAGCTCACCACCAGATTGAGCAGGGCTGAAAAGCCAGCTCTGAAACCCTTCCGGCGTAACATCCTTGCGGCTGTGACCGCGCTGACCATGGCGCTCGCAGTGCCAGCCATCGCCGAAGCCAAGACGCTCAAACTTGCCTGGGATGCGGATCCCGTCTCCCTGGACCCGCATGAGCAGCTGTCCGGTGCCACCTTGCAGCTATCGCACATGGTGTTCGATCCGCTCATTCGTTTCGATAAATCAATGGCGTTCGAGCCCAGACTGGCAGAGTCATTCGAGCAGGTCGACGACAAGACCATGCGCTTCAAACTCCGCAAGGGCGTGACATTTCACTCAGGCAATCCCTTCACCGCCGAAGATGTCAAATGGACGCTGAACCGGCTCAAGGCATCAGCCGACTTCAAGGCCATCTTTGAGCAGATCGCAGAGGCCAAGGTCATCGATGACCATACGGTCGACCTGGTTGCGAAAGCAGCTTTTCCCCTCACGCTGAATACGGCGACCTATATTTTCCCGATGGACAGCAAGTTCTACACCGGCCAGGACGAGGAGGGCCGTGACAAGAGTGCTACGGCCAAGCATGGTGACGCCTTCGCCGCCCGCAATGTTTCTGGCACGGGCCCCTTTATGGTGGCTTCACGCGAACAGGGCGTGAAGACCGTGTTCGAGCGCAACAAGGATTACTGGGACGAGGATTCTCCAGGCAACATCGACAGCATCGTGCTGACACCCATTGCCGAAGATCCCACTCGCGTAGCTGCGCTGCTGTCTGGCGATGTTGACTTCATATCACCAGTGCCGCCCAACGATCTGGAGCGAATCAGGCAGAGTGACAATGCAAAGCTGTACACCCTCAGTGGCACCCGCATCATCCTGTTCCAACTCAATCAGGAACGGGTAAAGGCCTTTGCTGATCCACGGGTTCGCCAGGCCGTCACCTATGCAGTGAATCAGGAAGGCATCGTCAAGAAGATCATGAAGGATTTCGCCACGCCCGCGGAGCAGCTCAGCCCGGACTCCTACGATGGCCACAATGAGTCTTTGAAGCCGCGCTTCGATATCGAAAAAGCCAAGCAGCTGATGAAAGAGGCTGGCTACGAGAAAGGCTTCAAGGTGTCGATGATTGCGCCCAACAACCGCTATGTAAATGATGAGAAGATCGCCCAGGCAGTCGCGACCATGCTCGCCAAGATCAACATCGATGTCGATCTGAAAACCATGCCGAAAGCCCAGTACTGGCCTGCCTATGATGAGCGCACGGCTGATATCCAGATGATTGGCTGGCATGCGGACACCGAAGATTCGAACAACTTCTTCGAATTCCTCGTCGCCTGCCCGGACAAGAAGACCGGTCTCGGCCAGTACAATAGCGGCCAATACTGCAACAAGGCTGTCGATGAAAAGATCATGCAGGCCAGTACCATGACCGACATGGACAAGCGGGCGAAGCTCATGCAGGAGATCGAAAAGATGCTGTATGACGATGCTGCCTTCGTTCCACTGCATTGGCAGGATCTAGCCTGGGCGGCCAAGCCAAACGTGGATGCCGAACCTATCCTGAACGTCATGGACTTCCCATACTTCGGCGACCTGAAGATCAACTAGCATGCTGGCATTTCTGATCAGGCGTCTGTTCCAGGGACTGGTGGTGATGTTCGTCATCAGCCTGATCAGTTTCTCGATTCAGGATAATCTCGGAGACCCACTGCGCGAACTCGTCGGGCAGTCGGTCTCCGAGGTAGAACGCGATGCGCTGCGTGAAGAGCTGGGGCTGAATGATCCCTTCCTCATGCAGTACAGCCGCTTTCTCGGCAAGGCGGTGCAGGGCGATCTTGGCACCTCCTACTTTTTCAAGGAGCCGGCACTGACGGTTATCCTGAAGAAGCTGCCAGCGACACTGGAGCTCGTTGCTGGAGCCACTTTATTAATCGTTATATTCTCGGTGCCGCTGGGCGTCTATTCAGCAATAAAGCCCCGCAGTCTGCTGACCAGAATCGTCATGGGTGTGAGTATCGTGGGCATCTCGGTGCCGGTCTTCCTCACAGCCATTCTGCTAGTGTACATTTTCGCAATACAGCTGGGTCTCATGCCATCGTATGGGCGCGGCGAGTTGGTGCATGTGTTCGGCTACTGGGATACCGGCTTTCTTACAAGTGATGGACTGCTGCATCTGGTGCTGCCCTCGATTGCGCTCTCATCGATCATGATGCCGCTGTTCATTCGCCTCATCCGGGCCGAAATGCTCGAAGTGCTGAGTGCGGACTATGTTCGCTTCGCCCGCGCGAAGGGCCTGAGGCTCAGCCGTATCTACTTTCTACACGCCCTCAAGAACACCATGCTGCCAGTCATTACGGTGGGCGGGGTGCAGATCGGTACGATGGTGGCCTATACCATACTCACCGAACGTGTGTTCCAGTGGCCGGGAATGGGCTTCATGTTTCTCGAAGCCGTCAACCGCGTTGATACGCCCCTTATCGTGGCCTACCTGATCGTCGTCGGGCTGATTTTCGTGGTCACCAATACCCTGGTCGACCTGGTGTATGGATTGGTGAACCCCACGGTTCGGCTGACGCAGGGGGCGCCGGCATGACCGACACACCCAACATCGTGCCAATGGTGCTGCCTGACAAGGCCTCGAAACTGAAGCAGTTCAGGGAGTCGCATTTCTGGCATCGATTCAGACAGGACAAGGTCGCGATCGTCAGTTTCACGATGCTGCTGGTGCTCATCATCCTGAGTGTCGGGGCAGGGCTGTTTGCCCCCTATGATCCCTACGATCTCTCACAGATCGATATTCTCGATTCCGAACTGCCGCCAGTGTGGATCGAGAACGATGACAACGACGGACGCTTCCTGCTGGGGACAGATGCGCAGGGCCGCGACCTTTTCAGTACCATTCTCTATGGCATGCGGATTTCGCTCACAATCGGGCTTTTCGCCGTGCTGCTGCAGGCCATCATCGGCATTGTGATCGGGCTGCTGGCCGGCTATTACGGTGGTCGGCTGGATTCCCTCCTGATGCGCTTTGCCGATGTACAGCTTTCGTTTTCCACGCTCATGGTCGCCATCATCGTACTCGCCGTTTTTCAGGCGGCCTTTGGTGCAGAGCTGTATCAGCAACTGGCGCTCATCATGCTCATCGTCGTCATCGGTATCGCCGAGTGGCCGCAGTATGCCCGCACCATCCGCGCCTCGGTGCTGGCGGAGAAAAACAAGGAGTATGTCGAGGCGGCCCAGGTTATCGGCCTGAGTTCCAGGCGTATCATGTTTCGCCACATTCTACCCAATACCCTGTCGCCGATACTGGTCATCTCCACCGTGCAGGTGGCCAACGCCATCATCGCTGAAGCCTCGTTGTCCTTCCTCGGCCTGGGCATGCCTGTTTCGCAGCCATCGCTCGGCTCGCTCATATCCAGCGGCTTCGACTATATCTTCTCGGGATCGTGGTGGATCACCATCATTCCTGGCATCGCACTCGTCGTCCTCGTGCTGGTCATGAACCTGCTGGGCGACTGGTTGCGAGATGTGCTCAACCCACGACTTTATAAAGGCTGAGCATGGCATTACTCGAGGTTGACAACCTGGTCGTGAAGTTCGGCCACCGGCATGGCGCGGTCACCGCCATCAGGGGCATCAGTTTCTCAGTGGAGCGCGGCGAGCGCCTGGGCATCGTGGGTGAGTCGGGTGCCGGCAAGTCGGTGGCCGCCTTTTCGATTCTCGATCTGCTTAGCGAGCCGGGTTTCGTAGCCGCTGGTCATATTCGTTTCGACGGTCAGGATTTGCGTGCCCTCAATAGTGAAGCGCTGCGTCAGGTGAGAGGGCAGCGTATCAGCATGATATTTCAGGATCCGATGATGACCCTGAATCCCGTGCTGAGCATCGGCGTGCAGATGATCGAATGCCTGAAGGCCCACCGCAGGATCTCGACCAGTGCCGCCAGAGACATCGCGCTGGAAAAGCTTCGGCTGGTGCAGATGCCGTCACCTGAGAAGCGGCTCGATCAGTATCCCCATGAGTTGTCCGGCGGTATGAAGCAGCGCATCATTATCGCGATCGCGCTCCTGCTTGATCCGGAGCTGATCATTGCTGATGAGCCGACCACCGCGCTAGACGTCACCATACAGGCTGAAATCATGCAGCTCTTGCTGGATCTGTGTTCACAGCAACACCTGGCGCTGATACTCATCACTCATGATCTCGGCGTGGTCTCTCAGATTACCGACCGAACACTGGTTATGTACGCTGGCCGAATCATCGAGCAGGGGCCGACCAAGGGTATCATCAACGATCCTCAGCACCCTTATACACAGGGCCTCATCAGGGCACTACCACAGCAGACACTGCCCGGGGAGCGGCTGAACCAGATTCCCGGCAGCATGCCGACGCTCGAACACCTGCCGTCTGGTTGCGCCTTCCATCCACGCTGTGCCTATGTTCGGGCACGCTGTGACTCCGTGGTGCCGGGCTTTACGCAAGCAGGAGAATCACTCGCTGCCTGTCATATGGTGGAAGATCTGGTGAAGGATCCTGGCGCAGTGCTGATCGAGACGGAGCGCGGGCAATGAGCGATCTGGTCGAAATCCATAACATCAGCAAGCGCTTCGCCATCCATGGTGACCTGCTTGATCAGCTGACCTTTGAGGACGGACGACTCCGACGCAAGCGCGAGTATGTGCATGCAGTCAATGACGTGTCGCTGACAGTCAGAAAGGGCGAAGCGCTGTGCGTCGTGGGGGAGTCCGGCTGTGGTAAATCCACGCTGGCCCGTCTGGTCATCGGTCTACTGCGGCCTAGCAGCGGCAAGGTGATTTACGACGGCGAGCGTATCGACGACATGACCGGCGCAGAGCGGAAACCCTATCACCGTCGCATGCAGATGATCTTCCAGAATCCCTATGCTTCACTGAACCCGCGCATGACGATTACCCAGACTCTGGAAGAGCCGCTACGCTGGCATCAACCAGAGCTCTCGCGCAATGAATACATGGCCAAAATTGCAGAAGTGATGGCCTCAGTTGGTATCGATGCATCGTGGGGAAGCCGCTACCCGCATGAGTTCTCCGGCGGTCAGCGCCAGCGTATCAGTATTGCCCGAGCACTGGTGGTCGACCCTGAATTCATTGTGGCCGATGAGCCGATTTCCGCTCTCGATGTATCGATACAGGCACAGGTGCTCAATCTGATGTCGAGCGCTCAGGAGGAACGGTCACTCACCTATCTCTTCATCACCCACGATCTGGCAGTGGTGGAGCATTTCGCCAGCAGGGTGGCGGTGATGTACCTCGGTACGCTCTGCGAGCTGGCGCCGGCAAGAGCTCTGTTTGCCAGCCCGCAACATCCGTATACCCGTGCCCTGTTGAGTGCGATTCCAAGGTTGCGCGACGAACGGCCAGCCTTCATCAGACTCGAAGGCGAGGTGCCTACGCCGGTACATCTACCTTCAGGTTGCGTGTTTCATCAGCGTTGCCCGTATGCTAACGAACGCTGTCGCCGGGAAGTGCCAAGGCTCGAAGCCTTGCCGGGGCAGGTGAGCCCTGATCAGCCGAAGGGTGCCAGAATCAGCGCTGAACACCTGGTAGCCTGTCACGCTGTTCAGGAACGCCGGATCTAGACTCTGTCAGGGGAGTTGGGCCTGCGCCATCAAAGCCTTCGCTACCCGAAGCCCGTGTATGGCCGATGAACAGAACGATGAGAATCAGTGTTGCGAGGACCCAGGAATAGCGCTGCTGGGGACCACCGTGAATATTCATTTCGCCAAACTCCTTTTGTAGTCGCGATCATCGCATGGTGTGTGACATCTGTCTGATAAGACGGACACATCTCTGATTCAAACCACAGTCCGCAGTCCATTTTGATTCAACTTTTTTAATTAATTGGATGCACTGCATCACAGTTCCCGTAGCATCATCAGTTAGTTCATGAGCACTGATTGACGCTCCTGTAAGGTCCGCGAAACTAAAAAAAATACCGGTTTCAGCGCTCACTACAGGACAGAACACATGATCAGAACATCATTGGCCGCTTTTCAGCGGCAATGCTCGATGGCGATGGGGCTTGCTTTACTGGCATCGTCAACCCAGCTTCTTGCCGATGGCAATGAAACGCTCGGTCCTCCAGGTATTGCCATCGCCCAGGGAACCGGGGTCCTCATGGCCGGTACCGGACTTGGCACCCAGCCAGGTGAAATCAATCTCAGCATCCCGTCTGGCGCCACGATCGAGCAGGTGCTGTTGTACTGGGAAGGCATGGATAAAGCTGCAGGTGATTCGAGCGCTCTGGTCAACGGCCTGAACGTCGAGGGGACACGGATCGGTGGTCCAACCAAATGGGGCGGCACCGGTTTCAGCACGACCTACCGTGCAGACATCACCGCGCTGGGCTTAATCGGGCCAGGTGAAAATACTCTGATAATCGATGGGCTCGCGTTTTCCAGGATCGCCAACGGCGCCGGCGTGCTCGTCATTGTCGATGATGGCGGGCAAAAGACCGGCATCGATCTGCGCGACGGCAATGACGTCGCCTATAAATACTGGTCCGGCTCACTCAGCAGCACTGTGCCCCAGACTTATACCTTCGCCCCCGCTGCCATCGAGCGCACTGGCTCCATGACAATGGCGGTCTCTTCGATCTCCGGCACGGTGTCGACTGGCGAGTTCCGTCCGAGCGCCATCGACCTCACAGTGGCTGGTGCCACCACCACTTTCGATAACGTACTCGACAGCGTGGATGGGCAGGAGTGGGACACGCTGGTGCTCCCGGTCATTGTACCGGCCGGTGCGACCAGTCTGACAGCCCAGCTGTTTTCTGAAGACCGTCTCGACGTAGGTGGCAATCCGGCATCATTGGCCTGGAATGCGGCCATATTGACGCTTGATCCACCGCCGCAGCCAGTGATTGAACTCTGTACGCTGGTCACCCTTGCGCCAGACATGATCAGCGGATTTTCCGACGCCGACAGTATTGCCAGCGATGTCTGTGATCGCTTTTCCCAGGCTGTGCCGGTTGGCATCGCGGGCGCCGTCGACGGCACCTATCAGCTCGTGGTCCACAATACAGGCTCCGAGCGACTCGTCGACATCGTGCTCGATTCGACAGATTTCAATCTTGCCAATGTGGCCATCCCTGCCAGCTGCGGTTCACTGGATCCAGGTGAGAGCTGCGTGATTTCAGTAGATGACCCGAGCGGCGCCTATCTTGGCCTGAATCAGCCTGATGTGTGTCCATTCGGTGGCGACGTCAACAAGATGGCTAGCGTGAAAGGGCGTGGCGAGACCAGCGGCCTGTCGGTCAGCGATGACGATCCTGCCATGGTTCGCTGCGTCACAGAACCACACATCAGCATCATCAAGGAAGTTAGACTGACCGGAGGGCAGTTCGTCGATGCGAATACGCCTGAGGCAGGTCCTGCCGGCCAGCTCGGTGCAGATGCAGAATATCGCTTTACTGTTCGCAACGATGGCACTGAAACACTCGTGAATCCGCGTATTACCGATGCGGCCCTCGGACTGTCAGACGTCACTGTTGGCGTGGCTACCCTCGCGCCTGGCGCATCGGTAGTGCTCGACAGGACCATCAGCGGGTATTCGGCGCTGTATGCTGCCGGACGCTGCAACACGATTGGTGTTCATCTCAATACTGCGAAAGTGACCGCGACTGGTGAGCTGAGTGCGACACCGGTGGAAGCTGAAGATCCTGCTTATATCAGCTGTGAGCAGCCACAGATTGAACTGCTCAAGCAGGTCAGCCTCGACGGTATCAATTTCTTCGATGCCGATGCTGCCAGCGACGCTGATGTACCAGTAGGTATTGTTGGCCTCACCGATGCTCACTACCGCTTTATCGTAAAGAACATTGGATCAGAGCTTCTGGGCTCGGTAAGAATTCGTGACGAGGCACTCGGCATCGACGTGGTGATCGAGGATCTGGCCAGCGGCGAAACCCGGATACTGGAAGCAGGCGATGCCGGCTTCGGCAGCCTGTTTCAGCCTGGTCGTTGTGAAGGTCAGCCAGGTAACAAGGCGAACGTGGCCAGAGTAGACGCTCAGGGCACCGTGACCGGCGCCGCTGTCAGTGATGAAAATCCTGCCAACGTCCGCTGCATCACCGGTCCGGCGATTCTCCTGCTCAAGCAGGTCAGTCTGAACGGATCCGAGCCATGGTTCGATGCCGATACGGCAGAGGCCGCTCCTGTAGCCGAGCTCGGTGCAGACGCTCACTACCGCCTGCTGCTGCGCAACGTCGGTGATGAAGACCTCACTGATCTCGTCATCAATGATCCTGCGCTAAACATCAGCAATGTGGCTGTGAGCGATCTGCCAGCAGGTTCTGAGCTGGCCCTTACAGCATTGGACAGCGGTCTGGCTCGTCTGAAGTCATCGGGTCGCTGCGATGCTGTTGGTGCCAAGCTGAACGTCGCTGCGGTCAGCGGCAACGGAGCGGTGACTGGTGTGACTGTCAGTGATGATGATCCAGCCTACATCAACTGCGAGGCTCCGGTAAGCTGCGCCTTATCGATCGACAAGACCTGTGTCGTGAAAACCGAACAGACTGATGACAAGCTGTGTACAGCTGCCATTTCAGCGACGACTCTGCGGTATATCGGGCCGTCGGTATCCAATGCGACCGTGAGCTTTAGCGGAAAAGATGGCGGCGATGCCGTGTACTCGAACATCAATCTGGAGAGTAAGGTCTCGCTGCTGACCATGCCTTCAGAAAACGGCTTCACGATTGACGCCGGTGTTGGCGAAAAGCTCGGCTCAAAGACGACGATAACCATCAACGGACAGGAGGAAATCATCCACACCAGTTGTTCCGCGGTATACGTGGCTGGCCAGCCAGCACCTCTGGATGGCAATACGCCGCGCCCTGCCAACAGCGAGAAAGGTGATCCGTCACCAAACTGGGAAGTGGTCAATTTCCGCCAGAAAGATGACGTCGTCATGGTTGAGACGCCTCAAAACGGCAATGCTGCAGACAGCTGTTCGGTCCCGCACAGCGGCGCAGAAGTGGTCTTCCGATACAAGGTTCGTAACCTGGGCTCGACAGCAGTCGATCTGTCATCCGTGCTCGACGACAAGCTCGGCGAAATGTTGTCTTCAGCGTCTACCCTGGCTGCAGGCGAGACGACGATTGTGAGAAGTTCGCCTGTGTTCATCAAGAGCACTGTGACCAATACGGCCGTGGCGACTGGTACGGTGGCCAGTAACTCAGCTGTGAGTTGTGCGGCAAGCGATGCGGTCACTGTCACTCGTGATGAGCCGCCAGTGCGCTCCTGTGAAGATGGCAAGCCGGTGGAACTGGTGTTCGAATACACCGGCCAGGCCTGTGAGGCTTCGCCAGCGAATGATCAGGATGGCAAGTTCAGCTGTTCAGGACAGCCTGATGCCAGTAAGCCAGTCCGGATCGTTGCAGAGTCCGCCAACTCGTCACCGAGCGGTGAACTGATCGGCGTAGGTGGTTTCGTGACGGTGACGGCGAATGGCAAGTTCGACGCCCAGACTGACTTCAGCATCATCCAGGGCGGCAAGACAGTGCAGGATCTTTCAATGCACCTGAGCTGCTCGAAGGCACTGAATGTTGGTGATCGTTTCGGTAGCCTGATACTGCGAACTTTCGTGCGGGGAGAGGGCGGAAAGCACGGCCACAAGCCGAAGCACGGCAAGAAGCATGACGACAATAAAAAGCATGATGACAAGAAAAAGCATGACGACAAGAAGTCGAAGCACGACGATAAAAAGTCGAAGCACGACGACAAGAAGCCAAAGCATGATGACAAGAAATCAAAGCACGACGGTAAGAAGCACGACGAGAAGAAGCACGGTAAGTAGAACTGACTGAAGGTCTTTCGAGCGGGCATATTTGCCCGCTTTTTTTTGCCCTGAAAAAGCTGACGCCTAATCCATTCCAAAGCGCACGGTGGCGTTTTCTTCGCGGACCTCTTCGGCCCAGCGCCTGACACCACCAGCCCTCAGGCCAGCGGTGGTTGCCTGAGAAAGGACGATCGCAGACGCGAGATGACATGACGAGAGCCATCCTGACTGAGGTGCGCCTGGTCGGAGTAGATGAGGTGGCGCTCAGGGTCCAGGTTTTCGCAGGCCTGCTTCTGGCACAGCGCATCAAAGGGATCGACGAACACGAAGGCGCCTGAATCCTCCGCCAGCTGTCGCAACTGCCTGTTGAAGACGCGATTCTTTTTCAGCTCGCCCTGATCGATCCCCGTTCTGGTGAAGCTGTCATAGTCGCGCCCTGTCAGCGCTGGCAGGTTGGGCCTGAACAGCACATCGAACAGATCAACACCGTTTGTACTCGGCACGTTGCCGATGACCACCAGTTGCGATGGCGCTATCTGCGCCTTTAGCTCAAGGATGCCCTGGAACAGCGTTTCACCATCGATACGCTGATGCAGGGGCTTGCCATATTGATCCAGCTTGTCAGCCATCTCCAGTTGATACAGCCAGGCATGCGAAACGATAACCAGAGGTGGCTTTTCTGCCGAATTGATGTAGCTCATGGCCTTTTTGAACGCCGATGGGCACAAGCGATTCCAGTCCTGCCCCACAGAGTTGCGGGTGAACCCCGGCAAATGCAGGCAACTCGTTCCCGAAGCGATGAACATAGAGCGGCCAAAAGGCTCTGCCAGCTCTCTATAGATGCCTTCTGCGTAGTGACGCCCGTGACTGTCTCCAATCAGAACAATATCAGCACCCTCAGGGTCCTGTTCTGCTTCCGCAACGGCGCCGTAGTAGGGAAAGCCATAGCCGCCATAGTGTTCCCGACTGAAATCACTGCCGTCGCCTTCTATGACAACCGCTACCGGATTATCGACGCGCCAGTTCCAGCCCTCCGTGACCTGCATATGCATGCCGAGCGCTACATTGAAGCCGGTGATGGCGACCGTAGCGACCACCCAGCGCGGAGCCGTCAGCGCCAGTTTCCCGTTTCTGGCCGGCGTTTCCACCCAACGATAAGTCGCGTAGGCCAGAGCAAACGACAGCGCCACGATGCCGAACTGATCGATCAGGCTGAACTCACCGCTGATCATGAGATATCGCCAGAACACCGTGACCGGCCAGTGAACCAGGTAGAGCGAATAACTGATCAGGCCAATCCAGACCATGAGGGGGTTCTGCAACATGCCGACGAGTCGACTGTTGCCGCCAGAATGGATCACCAATGCCGTGCCCAGGCAGGGCAGAAGCGCGCTATGCGCGGGAAACAGGATGTCTTCATGGAAAAAGAAGATCGAGTAGCCGATCAAGCCGAGGCCAACGAGCATCAGCACATCGCTGACCAGCTGGCGTTTGGGCTGCACGTGCATGAACCAGACCGTCAGAGCACCGATGATAAATTCGAATACTCTGAATGGGAGGAGATAGAAGATCGTGCCCTTGCCATTGGCAAGATAGTTTGCAAGCCACGGCGCATGCGTGGATAGGAGACTGACATTGCCATCGGCGAACTTGAAGTTGAGATACAGGCTCACGCCGCCTGCGCCCACCAGGAGCCAGGGAATCCAGCGAACCTTGATATACCTGAGCAGCAAGAGCAGGGTGAGCGGCCAGATGAGATAAAACTGCTCTTCCACGCTCAGGCTCCAGGTATGCAGGAGCGGCTTGAGCCGGGTGGCGCTGTCGAAATAGTCGGCTTCCGCCAGGAAAAAGAAGTTGGAAATACTGAGTACAGCAGCAGCCAGTGATGAGCCGAAGCGTTCCAGATGCAGCGGAGAGAGAATGACAGTCGCTACCAGTGTCGTGGCCAGCAGCACGACCAGGAGCGCAGGCAAGAGCCGTTTGACCCGGCGGAGATAGAATTTGTCGAAGCGGAAGGTGCCAGTACGCTCGATTTCCGCATAGATCAAGCGTGTTATGAGAAAACCGCTGATCACGAAGAAAACATCGACGCCGACGAAGCCGCCTTTGAAGACCAGAAATCCGCGTGAAACAGAACAACAGCTAGCACGGCTATCGCCCGCAGACCGTCTACGTGTGGGAAATAGCCTTTGGCGAACACCGGTATCGTAAAGAGGTTCATCCTTTTCCTCTGAAGAGTTATCGCGAAGCCTCTCCTCGCGAGAGTAGCGATTGTACTTGATTTGCAGTGGTAGATGTTGCTGTGGGAAGTAGGTACTTGCGGGCCTGTCGCGGGCTTTTCACCACATCCCTTGGACTTTCTTGTCGTCGCCGCATGCACTGAGCATGAGGGCGCTGATCAGCCATGTGATAAGGATTATTGGCTTGCAATGAGTCGTAGGTGCTTCCCTTCGTTGATCGAACTGCTCGAATTCATGGCGCTGCAATCTGACTTGATCGCCACAGCTCATGTATCCGGATTGGGCCCTGAATCGGACGGAGACCATAAGGCTCTCGCATCTTCTTGGATAGCTAGTGCGCACAATCACTGATCCCAAATTGCAGGAACTTAACCCAATAGATGATTGATCCACTCAAAAGGCGTTCATACTATGCACTCTGCAGAGCCTGTCTCAGGCCCTGAATAATAAAATCAACTCGCACAAGGAAATCCCATGTTCGAACGAAAGCTTTGTTTAGCACTTTGTCTGGTGTTGCTCGCCGGCTGTGGTGGCGGTAGCAGTGGCGGTGGTGATAATCGGGGAACGCCCGTTCTGGGCGGTAGTTCGAGCGGGGACGGCTCAGATCTTGGTGGTACAGGCGCGGCAACGGAACTGGAAGGCGTGTGGGCGTCGTCCTGCCAGCCAGGTCAGGGCGACGTGGTGGATGGCTCCAATAAGATTACGGCGACGTTCGATAAGAATCGTTTTGAATCCCGGTTGGATTATTTCGACGATGGCGTCTGTGCAACACCGTCGACTACAACAGCGTCCCAGCGTTTCGCCGGGACCTTTGCCATTGGCTCGGCTGTCGCCACCTCCTCAGGACTCGAGGCCAAGGCGATCGATCTGAGAGTCGATTCAGCCAACGGTACCGCAACATCGACAACGCTCTACGACATTTTCTACCTTGACCAGGCAGGTCTGTATTTCGGTGCGGAGCAGGGTGCCACGCCTGAAAGCAGACCAACGACACTCGATTTTGATAGTTTGCTTACCAAGCAGGGTGGCGCGGCTGTGCCTGGCGCGGGGGGAGAGCCAGGTAGCGGCACTGATGAACCCGAGACGCCGGATGACGGTGGTGCTGAGAATCCCGGAACGCCAGGAAACGGCGGTGGTAGCGATGACGGTGGTACANTGGCACTGATGACGGTGGCACTGATGACGGTAATGCTCTGGCGCAGGCTTTGATCGGTGAATGGAAGGGGGCTTGTACTGCAAACCCGACGCCAGGGGGATCAAGCCACTATGTCGACCAGTACAGCTTTAGCGAGTCTGGTGTCGACTTCCGAGTCGAATACTATGAAGATCCGGATTGCACGGTGCAGCTCAGTGCCGGCGACAACAGCACTTTGCGTGGTGAGTACACGCTCGGTAGCCCGGTGACGACCGCCGAGGGCCTCGCGGCGAGGGAAATAAATTTCGTGTTTTCCGAGCTTGATGGTGAGGCCATCGGTCTCGAGTATCAGGACCTGGTAACCGTCGACGGTAATACGCTATATCTCGGTACTGAGTCCGAGACCGGTTCACGAACAGATTCCCTGAATCTGGAAGAGCCTTTACTGCGTCAGTAGTATTTCTTGAAGCGTCAGCTGTGGGTCAGCTGGCGCTGCCATCATTGATTGTATTGAATAAAATTTGGGCTTAGTCTTGTTGCCAATAGGTGGATCGGATGCTCCTGTTCATCATGAACGTTGACATCGTTCTTGCCCCCGTGAAGATGTTCGTTGTCCCAAATTCTGACCCAGCCATTTCGGCCGACCGCTGGACCCGAGGCGTGGGGCTTAGTGGGCCTACGCCTCGACCGTACCTCCCCAGAAACCAACCCAAAGGACGATTGCCTCTGTCCAAAGCTCTCCCTATCATGCAGCCTGCCGAGGCCTGACTCAGGAATCACAAAATAATCAAATCACACAAGGATGTCTTATGTTCGAACGTAAACAATGTTTCGCACTCTGCTTGGTTTTGCTCGCTGGTTGTGGCAGCGATGGCAAGAGCGGTGATGATGATGTGCAGACGCCACCGGTCACGGACAGTTCGAGTGAGGGTGGCTCCGAGCTTGGCGGGTCAGGTGAAGCCACGTTGCTCGAGGGTACGTGGATCGCTGAGTGTACCCCTGGACAGGGTGGCGAGACTGATGAGGGCTCCAGTCGCCAGAGCAGGATATTCGACAAGAACCGCTTTGAAATGGTCGTGAACTTTTACGACGACCCAGACTGCGCGACACCCTCCACCACTACTGAAGTACAACGAATGGGTGGCACCTTTGCCATCGGCACAGCCGTTGCCACTACCGATGGGCTCCAGGCCAGCGCGCTCGACATGCAGGTAGATCCTGTACCCGAAGATGCACCGCCGTCGACCCAGTACGATATTTTCTATGTTGATTCGGCCGGGCTCTACTTTGGTAATGAATTTGCCGCGACACCTGAAAGCCGAACAACGACGCTCGATCTGGACCGAGTCTTCACGCTTCAGGGTGGTGCAGGTGATGTGCCAGTCAGTGGTACAGATGGTATGGATCCAGGCATACCTGAAGATAACAGCGCAGTTGCTCAGGCCCTCATCGGCCAGTGGAAGGGACAATGCACCGAGAACTCGACGAGGCGTGGCGCGGCATACTATGCCGGCGCGTATAATTTCACTGAAAGCGGCGTCGAGTATCTCACTTATGCCTATGACAATGCAGACTGTGTCGGAGAGCCCACCGCCATCAGGACTACCGTTAATGGCCTTTACACACTCGGGTCGACAGTCACTACGACGGAAGGTATGCAGGCCACTGAAATAGGTTTCGAATTTTCGGAACTTAACGGCCAGCCATACAGTTTCGAAAGAACGGATATTCTAGCCGTTGGTGGCGGTAGCCTCTATCTAGGCGGCAAGCTCGAGAACGGCTCCCGAACTAATTCGCTCAATCTGGACCGTCCTTTTGTAAGTCAGTAATCTTCAGGCGTGCGTCGGTTGCTGCTTAGCTGACGCGATAGGCGCACGGTTCGACTGTGCGCCTATCCCCACGCGCCGATCGGCGCGTATCACAACGCGACATCCGGTGCGACTTAGAGCCGGATTCGCATCTTCATCGATGGGTTCGCCATTCCATCGACCGCAACACCGCCAGACTAAGCGTTGACAACGACTCTTTCCGGGCTATTAATGGATATTGATTCCCCACCGGACTGAGCCAGATGATATGTGTCGTTCGCTACTTGGTCACCCTTACACTGGTGACTGCAGTAACATCTCCTGCTCTCAAGGCTGAAACACTGTCCGCGCTGGAAAATTCTGCTCGCGTCGCACTCGTTGCAGAGTCATCGAATAATCGTCACCCGGTGTCGGCGCTAACGAACCCGAAAGTGGCACACGAATTCAGGATTGCCTTTGGCCAATGGGCGCCTTTCAGCGATATTGAAATTAATAGTGGCGGCATCCTTTCGTCACTGACCAAAGCGGCCTTCGCCAGTGAGGGCTACGCGGTCAGTTTCTATCAGACCGACTGGCCGCATGCGTTTGAGACAGCCACATCCGGCAAGGTCGACGCCTCCGTTGGCTGGCTACATTCAGAAGAGAGAGCAAGCCAGATGCTTTACTCTGACTCGATCGCCTACACCACCAACGTCTTCTATCACCACAAAGACCTTGATGTCAGCTGGGAGACGCTGTCCGACCTTTCCTCGCTAAGGGTTGGTGTGACCTCCGGATATGCCTACGGCGCCGATTTTGACGAAGCCGTTCGTAAAAACTTGCTGAAGGTCTCTTCCGCACCTACCGACGCAGCGAATATCGAGCGGCTTATCAAAGGAGAGATCGATCTGTTTCCGGTCGATGCGTTGGTGGGCGAGCACTTGCTGGAAACCCTTTTTCCGCTGGATGCGGACTCGTTAGTCTACGATGAAAATCCTCTCTTACAGGAACCAGTACATCTGATCGTCTCGCGCGATCACCCGGAAGCAGACAAAATTATCCAGCTATTCAATCGCGGATTACGGGCAATAAAATCCTCCGGTTTGTATGAAAAGACGCTGCAGGATATCAAGATTGTTTTAGCTGTCGAGCGCATGAAGGTGTACACAGAAGAATATGCGCCTTTCAATTACCTGGATAGTGAAGGGCAGTTGAAGGGTATGGCGGTTGACGTTTTCAGCCAACTCGCAGGCATTATCGGTGCCCGTAATCAGCCCAGTGTCAACAACGTATTCCCCTGGGCCCGTGCTTATAGAGAAGCACAACGCAGCCGCAATTCGGTGTTGTTTGCGATCACCAGAACGCCCCAGCGAGAGAGGCTTTTCAAGTGGGTGGGACCGCTTGTCCGCTCAAATATTGTATTGACCGCCAGGAAGGACCGTGGTTTTGCCGGGACACCACCCGAAAAGCTCGAAGCCGTGCGAATCTGCGTTATTCGGGAAGATGTTGGCGAGCAGCTATTGTTGCAGAGAGGTGTTCCCGCCAGCGCCTTGTTTTACGTGAATAGCCCTAAAGCCTGCGCTGCCATGTTGAAGAGGGGCCGGGTCGATGTATGGGCCTATGGCAAAGAGCCCGCTCACTGGTATCTTACTCAGGAAGGCGTTGATCTTAACGATTACGAGGAGACCTTCATGTTGGAGGAATCCTCGCAATACCTGGCTTTTAATCCCAAGGTGCCGGATGCGGTCATCGGGCGATTTCAGGAAGCCCTGGACTTTCTGCGCCTGTCCGGCGGATTGAAGGAAGTGTTGGATAATTACCGCGATGTGCGCCCGGAAACGGTTCAGTCCTCGCTGGAAAAACTGCAGTAGCTATTCCACTTCAACGTGATCAGACCCATCGACATGGCGCTGATGACCTTGCATGTATTATATTCATCAATAATCTGCTATTTGTTGAATATGCATCGTCGAGTCGGAGAGATGAAATAAGCTCATTACACCCCACAGCGTCGGCGGTTGATGATCGAGCTGTGTTAACCAAGGCGCTTGTGAGAGCTTCGGAAGGCTTGGGTATGACGCGAGATGAGTTGGCGCATGTGCTGGGCCGGAATCGAACTGGTCTCATAAGAGACGGTATCGATCCGAAGGGAAAAACCGGAGAGCTGGCGTTATTGCTCATCAGGATCTATCAGGCACTGTTTGTTCTGGTAGGCGGAGATTCGAAGGCCATGAAGCACTGGGTGAAGACTGAAAATCGTGCATTCGGAAATGTTCGCCCTCTTGATCGATTGCAAAAAGTAGAAGGCCTGGTTCAGGTCGCTCAATATCTCGATGCCATGCGTGGCAAGATTTGAGCCTTACCAGTCGAATTGAGGCGGCAGTTCAGCCTATTCAGGGCCTTCTCTATCTAGTCGTTGAGTCACAGGAGCAGGTCGCCACAATAGGTCTCGTAGACAATCTCGACGAGCAGGCGGCGCTTGAGGCGCTACTGGAGGACAGTAAGCCGCCTCGTCCCCCGGCTGCGGCAAAGCTGCACTACCTGTTGGCGACGCCCTTTCGCTATCCACCCTTACGCCATGGATCCCGTTTCGGCCGCTCACACGAGCCCAGCTTGCTCTACGGTGGCTCCAACATTGCTGTGACATTGGCCGAAATTGCTTACTATCGCTGCCTTTTTCTGGCAGATATTAAAGTCCCGTTTGCAGACGGGCTCACAACTCAGCATCTCCTGTTCTCCGCAAAATACCGATGCGCTCGCGGCGTACAGCTTCAGACCGACAGCTGGGGCGACTTGCACAGCGAACTCACTAGTCCTGTCGACTATTCCAGAACCCAAAGTCTTGGCTCTGAAATGCGTGAAAATTCTGTCGAAGCATTTGAATTCTTATCTGCGAGAGGTCTGCAGGCGGAATTGTCTGAACTGCCTTATACCGCTGAGCAGGGTTACACGGGCATAAATGTTGCGCTATTTGTCCCTCAGGCTCTTGCCAAACCAAAGCCGCATTCGCAGCAGAACATGATCGTGACCACGAGCCCCGAAAAAGTCCAGCTGCTGCTTGAGAGTCACGACGGACGCCATCAGCCGTTCAGTTTTGATTCAGCTTGTTTTCTCGTGGAAGGGGTTTTGCCGACGCCCGCTGGCAGCTGACCCTCGCCGCCACTACTCCATAGAGTGCAGCACCCTAGCCAGCAGCCGATCCAATTGTGCAATGTCCTCATCCGACACCTTCGAAATCATCTCACGGTGCTTGCGACTAATGGCAAGCATCGAGTCCTCGGCCACCGTCTTGCCTGCAGCCGTAAGCTCCACCAGCTTACTCCGTCCATCCAGTTCATTATCAACCCGCCGTACCAATCCCGCCGCTTCGAGACGATGCAGAACCTTCGTCAAACCGCCCGAACTTACCAGCATGTAGTAATACAGCTGGGTCGGCGACAGCCGGTACGGCTCGCCACTTCGACGCAAGGTGCTCAGCAATCTGAAGTCCGCATCCTGCAAACCCTGAGCTTCCATTACCTGTCGAATGACCAGCTGGAAACCCTCGTTCACTCGAATCATACGCGGCACAGCGGTTGTCATCAGTGAGTGGGCTTCTGGCCAGTTCTCCCGCATGAGTGCGAGAAATTCGTCGAAGGGCAGGTGGCTGTTGCTCATGGGCATCCGGGCTCTGTGAAAGTTCGGCAAACTACCTTGCCGGAAAGATAGATGCAAGGTATTCTCTTTCTGGAAAGATAGTTGTCTTGACGGCTATGCCCGTTCAGTTTACCCAGGAAACCGATGAATAATCTCAGATTTGCGTTACCGATCGCGATGGTCATGGCGCTGGTGCCGCTCGCGCTCGATCTCTATTTGCCCGCCATGCCTGCAATGGCACTGGATTTCGGTGTGGGCGCGGACGATATCGCCACCACGATCAGTATTTTCGTATTGGGCGTAGCCCTTGGGCAGCTTGTAGGCGGTCCGCTGTCGGACCGCTTTGGCAGGCGCATCGTTATCCTCAGTGGACTGCTGGTGTTCTCAGCGAGCAGCCTCGTGATCATGATGGCTGATGTGCTGTGGGTCGCGCAGCTGGCCCGCTTTGCACAGGCGATTGGTGGCGGCTTCACGGCGGTCTGTATTCCAGCGCTGATTCGTGACCGTGCAGTCGGCGTCGAGGCGGCCAAGCTGTTCTCGCTGGTGGGCCTCATCATGATCGCCGTCCCTGCACTGGCGCCGTCCGTGGGTGCGCTGGTTCTCCAGTTTTCCGACTGGCGCAGCATTTTCGCGGTGTTGTCGGTGGTGGCCGTGCTCATGATGATCATCATTTGGCGTGTGCTGCCGAGAAGGGGTCCTGCCGTCGATCCGGTCGCGGTGCCAACACCGGTGCTGAAGCGCTATCTGCATGTCTGGCGTCAGCGCGGGGCTCGACGATACCTCGCCACGCAGGCACTGGCCTTCAGTGTGATGGTCGTGTTCGTCACCAATGCGTCGTTTATCTATCAGGACTATTTTGGCGTCTCGGAAAGAACCTTCGGCCTTCTGTTCGCTGCGAACATCGTCATGCTCGCTATCCTGAACCGGATCAACAGCTGGCAGCTCAACGTGCGATCACCCGCCACGATGCTGAACCTTGCCCTGTGCATACAGCTGGCCGCAGTGGCGACGCTCGCATGTACGCTGCCCTTTGATCCGCCACTTTGGTTAGTGGCTGGCTGTATTATTCTCACAGTAGGGAGCCATGGCATGATCGTGCCGAATTCGAGCGCCCTGTATATGAGTTGCTTCTCGCATCACACTGGATCCGCGTCGGCCTTCCTGGGCACCACTCAGTATCTGCTCGCTGGCCTTGCCGGGGGGCTCTCGACCCAGCTGCACAACGATACGCTCTGGCCGGTCGCGCTCATCATGTTGTCGTTGTCGCTCGCTGCCAACATCATTCTCGGTCGAGGCCAGCCAGCGGATGATCAGCAGTTGGAAGCGGGCGTTAGCACGCCTTAGACGGCGGGACTTCACATCTACTCGGCCAGCACCTTCAAAGCTTTGTGATACTTCCGTGCCCGGGCGATGTCCCGGTTGCTGAGCTGATCCAGGCGGGTGAGGTTGAGATTGTCCTTGATGTCGGCGATCTTCACCCGTCTGGCGAGATCGTCCTGAGCGATTCTGTTGAGAAAGCTGTCATAGCTCTCGCCACGCTGTCGCGAGAGACAGTCGACTGAAGCGATGATCTCTTCCGAGAACCCATACTTCTCCAGATCCGCTGCCGATAGGCCTGTGTCTTCCACCACATCGTGAAGCACCGCAACGATCATTTCATCGTGGTCCTCAAACTGCATCATCACCCTGAGCACATGGAGTATATAAGGATTGCCGCCCTTGTCGGTCTGCCCGGCGTGGGCGCGTGTGGCGATGGCTATCGCCTTGTCCAGATTAGTCATGATTGGATAAGTCCGTGATATCAGCCTGGTCGGCGTGGATCAATCGACCAGGAAAGTCGTCTGATGGCTGCTGTACGATAACAGCTGTTGCGGCTGGCGTGGAATAGCCCAATGGCTCAGGCGCTGATCCTTGAGTGCTCCCGGCGGTGCATATCCACAGTCGCCAGGGGCCGATCAGCCCCCCGCAGCCCGGGCCTCCTTCAACATCGCCGAGAAACCCTTCATCACCGCCAGATAATCATCAAGCGAAGACTTCAGTACCTGAAAGCCACCTTTTTCGATGGTAGCTTTGAAGTCTTTGCAGTCCATGCTTTTCGTGTCAGTTTCAATTGTTTCGGCAATTTTGGCATCGAGCAGAGGCCGCAGGGCTTTCCAGTCTGCTGAGTGAGTCATCAGTTTGGCGGACGCCCCTTCAAGCTTGCCTACCGAGTTGATGTCCTCCCAGGTCAGAATAGCACTTCTGGGAACAAGCTCCGGCTCCTCAATCAGACAGCGCCTATCGACCGCTCGCACCATATGAATCGGTACGAAAAGCTTGATGTAGGCATTAACGAAGTCATCGGCATTTGGCGCGGCCGCTTCTTTGGCGGATGCCAGCGGTGAAACAATCAAGAGCGAGGTCGAGAGTAGGGCAATCAATATTTTGTGGCGATTCATTAGGCTTCCTGGCTGGTTTGTTCGCGTATCTCCATTCGCAGGGGCTAGGATACCACCGTCAACGCAATGAGAAAGCGTTCCTCATGTTAGACGGACGCTTAACCAGCCGGATCGTCAGCAGAATGAATTTCGCTCGACACCAGGGTGCTGTTGAACAGCCTGATCGCCTTCTCCTGATAGCTGCGCCAGTTCTGTAGGTCGTCCTTTGGTATGCTGATGGTTTGGAACTTCAGGTGAGGCGTAAGTCGTGCGCCTCTGAGATTGCAGTAAATGGCTGATTTCGAACACTCGATCATGGATGCGTCGTTGCTGTCACGAGTCTTGATCAGGATGTACTCATAAGCATGCTGTTCGTATCGTTCGGCGGTGTTGTTCCAAATCAATCCGGTGGAATATGGTGCATCCGCAGGATATGACTTACTACTCGAACCCTCGAAATAAACGCCTAGAGCCAGTTTTCCGGAATCGGTCGAAGGGTCCGTGAATCCAATGTGAAACCAGAATTTCTTCGCGACGAGGTCAGTGTCCAAATCAGGATTGGCGTCAAGTTGTTCTTTCCTCCAGAGCGCATACGGTTTCTCGCTGTCAGAGTCCCACTCCATTTCGGTGCTTGTTCTCACTACCGAGCGGTTATCTTCGTCGATGTCCTCAAAATTGTAGAGATACAGCGCGCCGAAAGGCACGCGCAGGGTATATGTGACCTTCTCTGACTTGAGATACACCGTCCAGGGGGTATCGTAAGTGTTCGGTGCCTGATCGTCACAAGCACTCAAGAGCAGCAGACCGATAAGTCCGCTGCAGCTTTTGAGAAAATTATTCGTCTTCAAAATCGACGGCTCTGCTGTTTCATGCGCTTTCAGTCGCTTGAGCTTTGAGTTCTGTGAATAGATCGAATCGAAGTTGTCTATGGGCGTCGTTGATAGGGTGGTACTCCATCTCCGGCTTATCCTTTGCCAGGTGAGCCGCCACCTTAGAATCGATCAGTTTTACAACGGCTTTTGTCTCGACGAGTTGATCGAAGGTCTCGCGAAATGCATCTGGAGAATCAGGTCTCTTACCAGATACAAGCGCATCTACATCACGGCCAATACTGCTTAGCTCCCAGGCATATTTGAGTGCCGCAGGAAAGTTATCCTCAGTCATCTTTTCGAAATCCACGCCTGCTTGCTCGAACAAAACTCTGTCATCTACCTGATAGTACTCGCCCTCGAATTCAAACACCCGATCAAGGTTTGCAGCTGGTCTGGCAAGACTCGGGTTGAACGCCGGGAGCTCATCCACGGGCACCATGAGCCCCGCCTGAACGAAGTTCATTTTCCGTTCCCTCTCGGCAACGATCCGATCGGTGGGCGGCTCATCCTTGATCTGCTCCAGGTCAGGCGAGTGTAGACGGTCAAGCGCTGACCCATGATCGGAATCAAATGCCTTGTCAAATAACACTTCAATACGCTGTGTCTCGTTATTCACAACAGTAACGAAGCGGCCGTCCCTGCTGGTCTTGATATCATAGCGAGGATCGTTTGCATATTCCGATGGGCGCCGCCCGAGCTCGGCCTCATCCTGCGCCAGAATCGCGTTTTGGCTACCCTCCGATTTCGCGATATGCTCGTCGCCAGGGATTCCGATGAACTGCGCGTTTCCAGGGAAATGGTTTCCCATCCCCTTGGACGCCCAGACGGCTCGGTCGGTGTGCATGATCTGATAGGTATTGAAATGTTCCGGACGCCCTTCGTCGGCGGCATTCCTGGCTAGTCCAATAACGGCCTTATCGATTTCATGCGAGAACTGATCGAGCGTCAGTGTGTACTGCTCCGGCTTAGCCATCTTCGCTCGGAAATTTCCCTCAAGCGCCATGCCGCCAATCGCGCCAGAATAGGTGGTAATTTGCGCCTGCATGAGCAGTTGCTCGTTTCCCGTTACTGAATAGAGTTCAAGATAAGCGCCTGCACGATCGCCCTGATCGAGCCGGGCGCTCGCCTTATCAACAGCCTGGGCCAGTTCCTGGGCCGATGGCGTTCTCGGTGCAATCGCCCCGGTAAATTCGAAGGCTTTCAGTTCAGTTGGCGCGCTACTGCTTGACATGCGTGCATTAGCTGCGCTGAGAGCGAGGGAGTCCACCGGGCGGGCGGCAGTGATTGATGTCATGAGGGTCTCTTCCATGAATGGTGACGACAAGTTTCCCAATTGTGCCCGGTCGCGTCCTGTCCTACAGCTAGGGCGAACCCTAGCTAGGGTAAACCCTAGTTCTGCCCAAACAGCCTCACTACAAGCTCTCGCATCACCCCAGCCGCTGGTGCCAGCGCCCGATCCCGTGACCACGCCAGCACGCACTGCCGCCTTGGCGTCGGCGCCACGATAGGCACTGCAACCAGATCCCTGGCATGGCTGGCTTTCAAGGTCTGCGAAGGGAGAATGGTGTAGCCAAGGCCGCGGCTGACCAGTTCGAGCTGAACCCTCAACGAGTCCACCTCAATGTCGGTGGTAAAGGTCAGAGCCTCACGAAAGGCGGTTTGTTCCAGCAGGGCTCTCAGGCCATGTCGCCGGCCGGGCAGGATCAACGGCAGCTGCAGCATTTCTCTGAAGCTGATCGAGACCTGCTCTGCTTCTGGTTGGCCGCTGCGGCAAATCAATTGCAGGTCTTCGGTCCCCAAAGAGACCGTTGCGAGGCTAGCGCTGATCGAGCTACCGTACAAAATGGCAAGATTCAGACTCCCGTCCAGCAAGCGCTCCTGCAGATCGCCACTCAGCGTCTCAAAGATGCTGAGATGGACCTTCGGATAGGCCTGACGATACTGCTCAACAAGCCCACCAGTCAGCCGAACCCCTATGCTCGGAGGTAAGCCAAAGGCCAGGCTGCCACTGACACTCGCGCTCTGCACCGCCAACGCCTGCTCCAACGCAGTGGCATCATCCAGCAGGGTACGTGCATGCTGTTGCACCAGCAGTCCAGCTTCGGTGAGTACCACGCCACGACCGGTCCGCCGAAACAGCGTCACCTTCAGTTCGGTCTCGAGTTGTCGAATAACCCGACCGATCGATGGCTGCGAAAGGTCTGTCAGCCGTGAGGCACCTGAAAGACTCCCCACTTCCGCCACCTGAATGAACAGGCGGAGCTGTTTGATATCCATGACACCCGCTAATTGAATTATGAATAGCTGATACTCTGGCTCTGCGCTTGGCGAATAGCAAGCATCGGCGCACCATCACACTGTCTTCGGCTAGAATCATCGTCCACTCGGGAGATAGACGTGACACGGAAGCAGATCCTTCACTCAGGCTTGATATTGGTCGCAGTGGCGACCTTCGCCATGGCCTTCAAGGGCATTTTTGCCCGACTCGTGTATCAGGAGGGCGTCGTCGTCAACGCACTGCTGGTGTGGCGATTTATTCTGGCGGTACCGCTGTTCTGGTTCGGCGGCGTGCTGATGATGCGTGGTCGTGACAAGCCTCCGCTGACGGCGAAGGAGTGGTATCTGTGCGGGATCACCGGTTTTCTGTTTTTTATCAGTGCCTGGTGTGACTTTCACGCCATCGAAGCGCTCGGCGCCAGCATCTCTCGTATGGTGCTGTACCTGTTCCCGGCGATTCTGATCCTGATCGAAGCGCTGGAGCTGCGGCAGATGCCGACCACGCGTCAGCTGTTGATCTTTGCTGGTGCCTGGGCCGGAATCGGTATGATTGTACTGCCAGACTGGCATGGCGGGGAGCTGGGCGCTGTCGGTCTCGCCTATGGCCTGGGCGCAGCGCTGTCGTACGCCATCTTCTGGCGCATGAGCCAGCCTATCATGAACGCGATCGGCTCAGTGCGCTTCAACCAGGTGACGAACAGTTTCACCCTGGTGGCGCTGGCCATTTTTCTGCTGCCCACGCTCGAGCTTTCGCAGTTGGCGCTGACGCCGGCAGCCTTTGGCTGGATGACCCTGCTGGTGATTTTCTCCACAGTGGTGCCGTTCTTCATTCTTTTCGAAGGCATCAAGCGCTCGAACTCTGTCGAAGCGGGCGTGGTGGCGATGTTTGGGCCGGTAGTGACAGTCGTTGTGGCGCTTGCGGTGTTCCCGGACGAGGCGCTGACGCCCTTGCTGTGGGCAGGTATTGTGGTGGTTCTGGTCAGTGTGGGCGTATTGAAGCTGGTAAAACCACGGCCCGCTGTCCTCAGCCCGGCGGCTGCAGAACCCGTGCGAACGTGAACAAATCGATGCCGCTTTACAAAGTCCCTTTGTAGACTGGCGCGAGATCGTATAAAACTACACCATCGTCCAAAATAACAAGGAAACGGATATGGCGCTTACACACGATCTTGTCGCTGAAACCAACCTGCTGGTGCTGTTCAGTCTGTCGTCTACGCAGGAAGGTCTGAAGGTGCATAAGCATTCGGCCGCACCCGAGGCTGTAGCCGCTGCCGAGCGGCTGTACCAGAAAGGCCTGGTTACCCAGAACGACGGTGGCTATCTGACGGATCTCGGCATCGAGGCCGCAGAGCACGCGCAAAGACTGACCGCAATTCTGACCAGCTGAGTCATATCCAGTGGAATTGCGCTGGCTCAACGACTTCATCGCTCTGGCGCATACCAGGCACTTTTCACGGGCAGCTGATCAGCAAAACGTCACTCAACCGACCTTCAGCCGCAGAATAAAGCTGCTGGAGGAGGAAATGGGTGCCTTGCTGATCAACCGGAACACGCTGCCGCTCTCACTGACGCCTGCCGGCGAGGTGTTTCTGCACTCGGCTGAACGCATCACCGCCTTGTTGGCAGATACCCGCGAGCAGTGTCAGCGTATTCAGGCCGACGACACCGAACGCCTCAATTTCGCGACCACGCAGTCACTCTATATCAACCTGTACCAGAGCTGGCTGAAGCCGCTGTCCGACCGGCTTGACCTGACCATCGACTACGATCTCAATTCCTCGAAATGGGGGGCGCGCGAATTTGCTGATGCGCTACTGAGTGGAACGACAGATCTGATGCTGACCTACTGGCATCCGGAAATGGCGCTGTTCAGTCCTGAGCAGTCACAGCTGCTTCAGCATATTACCGTCAATCATGAGCAACTGTTGCTATGCAGTGCAGCGAATGGCGCTGGTGAGGCGGTGCATACCTTTGTGCCGGGTACGGCGGTGAGGCGCAGCTTGCCATGCATTACCTACGATAGCGACGCCTTGCTCGGCCCGGTGGTGCAGGCAACGATGGAATCGATCGACCTGGGTGTGAGCCTGGAAGTGGTCTGTTCAGAAAAGCATTGTATCGGCGTCAAGGCGCTGGTGAAGGGCGGCTTCGGTGTGGGCTGGTTACCAGGCAGGTTGGCGCACTCAGCCTTGCAGCACGGGCAGTTGGCCTTGATCGATCAACTGCAGAGTCGGATACCGCTCGAAGTCAGGCTATATCGCCTTCGCAATAATTCGCACTCGCAACTGACATACCTGTGGGAAAGTCTGGAAAGGCAGGGGGCGCAGCTGTTGACGGAGCATCTCGACCAGGCAGCGACAACAGCTGGGGGCTGAATGCCCCCTGGCTTATTTCAGCAATATCAGAGCGCTGCAGATTCCTCTGCCGAGTCCACCGGCGGCGCTGGTCTGCTCATTTTCAGATAGAGGCCTATCGCCGTGAAGTGGGCTGCACACAGCAGGGCTACGGCACTGGCGATGAGCTGGTTATAGGTCAGCCAGTCGACAATGGCTGTGGCGAAATAGATGCACAGTACGAAGCAGAAGCCGACGAGCAACTTGCGCTTCACCGCGATAACCGGCCAGGCGAAGAGCAGTAAGGGGAGGATGGTCAGAAAGCTGATGACCCACGGGCTGATGGTGTCAGCTGCGGCCTGTTCGTCGATGAGCTGAGTGTTCACGGCATTGACTGCGAACCACTTGTCGGCGAAGACGGCAATGAGTAGAAGCAGGTAGCTGAGCTGCATGGCGAGCAACATTCTCGGGGCTTTTCCAGGTACGGCAGAAGTCATGGGATCCTTGCAAGGCTTGAAACTGGTTTGAAATGATACGACCGGAATGGCAGCTGGTGCCACCGGACAAACACCGAAATCTGCTCGAAAGGCGGTTGCGAAATCGCCTTCAAGCACCGAGAATGGGTGAGCTGCAACACCGAGGCTTCGATCCCCACAGCCCGCAAATCATGGTCCAATTCTCATAGCATGACACAATTCATACATCTGCGCGTGCATTCAGATTTCTCCCTGGCCAACGGTCTGGCAAAGGTCAAGGCACTCGTCGGCGCCGCTGCGAAGCAGAACATGCCAGCGCTGGCACTCACCGACCAGACCAATCTCTGCGGTGCCATCAAATTCTACAAGGCCTGTGAGGGCGCTGGTGTAAAGCCCATCATCGGCTGCGATCTGCGCGTGGTCGATCCTGATACGCCTGGTCAGATTTCCACCATCTGTTTGCTGGTCTGCAATCCGAAAGGCTATCGACACCTGACCCAGCTCATTTCCAGGGCCTATACCGACGAGCAGCGGCAGGGTGATCCCGTCGTCAATCGGCACTGGATCCGTGATCACGCCGAAGGCCTCATCGCGTTGTCCTGCGCCCAGTATGGTGACGTAGGGCAGGCACTGCTCGCCGGCAAGCAGGGTTTGGCGCGGGAGCGTCTGGACAGCTGGCGTTCGATTTTCGCCGATCGGTTCTATCTTGAAGTTCAACGCACCGGCCGGGCGGGGGACGACCAGTGCGTCTATGAAAGCGTCATGCTCGCTCAGGCAACCGGCTGTCCGGTCGTGGCTACCAATGATGTTCACTTTCTCAGCGCGACGGACTTCGAGGCGCATGAGGCACGGGTCTGCATTGGCCAGAGCCGCACGCTGGACGACTCCCGACGCAGCCGCGAATTCAGTGACGCGCAGTATTTCAAGAGCGCGGATGAGATGGTTGAGCTCTTTGCCGACTTGCCTGAAGCCATCGAGAACACGGTCGAGATTGCCAAGCGCTGCAGCCTGACCATTCCGCTGGGCAAGTACTTCCTGCCGAACTATCCGATACCGGAAGGCATGACGCTTGACCAGTTCTTCGTGAAGGTCAGTGAAGACGGCCTTCAGGCCAGGCTTGAATTCCTTTACCCGGACGAAGCCGAGCGGCAGGCAAGGTTCCAGACCTACCGCGACCGGCTCACCTTCGAACTCGACATCATCACGCAAATGGGATTCCCGGGCTACTTCCTCATCGTCATGGACTTCATCCGCTGGGCGCGGGAGAACAAGATTCCGGTGGGGCCTGGGCGGGGTTCCGGTGCGGGTTCGCTCGTCGCCTACGTGCTGGGCATCACCGACCTGGATCCACTGGCCTACGACCTGCTGTTCGAGCGCTTCCTGAATCCCGAGCGGGTGTCGATGCCCGACTTCGACGTCGACTTCTGCATGGATGGTCGCGACGACGTCATCAACTATGTGGCCGAGACCTACGGCCGGACGGCTGTATCACAGATCATCACCTTCGGTACGATGGCGGCCAAGGCCGTCGTACGTGACGTCGCGCGAGTGCAGGGCAAGCCCTATTCGCTTGGTGACCGCCTGTCGAAGATGATCCCCTTCGAAGTCGGCATGACGCTGTCCAAGGCGTTGGAGCAGGAAGAGGCGCTGCGTGAATATATCGCCAACGACGAAGAAGCCGCTGAAGTCTGGGAGATGGCGGTCAAGCTCGAAGGTGTGACCCGAAACGTGGGTAAGCACGCTGGTGGTGTCGTCATCGCCCCCACCGAGCTCACCGACTTCTCGCCGCTGTACTGCGACGAGCACGGTGGCGGTCTGGTCACCCAGTACGACAAGGACGACGTGGAATCGGCCGGTCTCGTGAAATTCGACTTCCTGGGTCTGCGGACCCTGACCATCGTCGACTGGGCCATCAAGATCATCAACGCCCAGCGCGAGAAGACCAACGAGCCACCGCTCGACATTGCCCGCATCGATCTTGAAGACAAGGCGGTGTTCGACACACTGAAACGTGCCGAAACCACGGCAGTCTTCCAGTTGGAAAGCCGCGGCATGAAGGAGTTGATTCGTCGGCTTCTGCCTGACCGCTTCGAAGACATCATCGCCCTCGTGGCTCTGTTCCGGCCGGGGCCGCTGCAGAGTGGCATGGTCGACGACTTCATCAACCGGAAGCACGGCCGGGCGCCGCTGGCCTATCCGCACACTGACTTCCAGCATGAGTCCCTGAAGCCTGTACTGGAACCGACCTACGGCATCATCCTGTATCAGGAACAGGTCATGCAGATTGCCCAGGTCATGGCTGGCTACAGTCTAGGTGGCGCCGACCTGCTGCGCCGTGCGATGGGCAAGAAGAAACAGGAGGAGATGGACAAGCAGAAGGCCTTCTTCGTCGACGGTAGTGAAAATAACGGCATATCTCGCGATCTGGCTGAGAAGATCTTCGATCTTGTTGAGAAGTTCGCTGGTTACGGTTTCAACAAGTCGCACTCTGCCGCTTATGCACTGGTGTCCTATCAGACTGCCTGGCTGAAGACAAATTACCCGGCGCCTTTTATGGCCGCGGTGCTGACAGCTGAAATGCAAAATACCGATAAGGTGGTCACACTCATTGAAGAATGTCGACGCATGAAGCTGGTTGTGCGCCTGCCGGATGTCAACGTCAGTAGCTTCACCTTCACCGTGAACGACGACGGCGATGTGGTATATGGACTTGGCGCCGTGAAGGGGCTGGGTGAGGGCCCCGTACAGAGCATTACTGAAGCACGACAGAACGGAGCCTTCGAGGATCTTTTCGATTTTTGCCGCCGTGTGGATCTACGCAAGGTGAACAAGCGGGCGCTCGAAGCACTCATCAAATCCGGAGCACTCGACGCCCTGGGACCTGGCCGGGCCAAGATGCTGGCGGTGCTCGAAGACGCCGTCAAGCAGGCTGACCAGCACAACCGTAACGAAAGCGCTGGCATGATGGACATGTTCGGCGACGACGTGGTCGCTGTGGCTGCGGATCCCTTTGCCTCTGCCGCACGCATCCGTGAATGGAGTGACAAACAGCGCCTGGCCTATGAAAAGGACACGCTCGGCCTGTATCTCAGCGGACATCCCTTCGATGAGTATGAGTCTGAAGCCCGTCGTTTCGCCCGCCTGCCGATCTCCGAACTGCAGCCAGCCAAGGATACTCGAAAGATCGCCGGCCTGGTCGTGGCCATGCGCACGATGAAAACCAAGCGTGGCCACCTCATGGGCTTCGTCACGCTGGATGATCGAACCGCACGAATAGAGGTGGCCTTCTTCGGTGAGGCGCTCGAGGTCGTCCGCGATGTGCTGGCGATGGATCAGATTCTGGTCATCGAGGGTGAGGTCGAGGAAGACACCTTCTCTGGCGGCCTGCGAGTGCGCGGCCATTCAGCAGTCAACATCACTGATGCCCGGAATGCCCTGGCGAGCAAGATGACGCTGGCGATTGGCAGTGAGCGTGTTGATGACTCCCTTATTGGCGAGCTCAGCAGCCTGCTGCAGCAGTTCAAGCCAGCCAATGGCAATGGTAGCAATGAGCGGGTCGGATGCCCGGTCAGCATACGCTACCAGCATGACTTCGCCGAGGCGGAGCTGGCCATGGACGACAGCTGGCGGGTCAGTCTCTCGGATGACTTGCTGCACGGATTGCGTTATCTTCTGGGCGATCAGAACGTCGCCATCGTCTATAACTGACGTTGACCACTTTATATAAGTTGAAGGATTTTTAGCCGATATGGCCAGTGCCGACAGAGCAATGAATCTGAACTATCTCGACTTCGAGCAGCCCATTGCGGAGCTGGAGGAAAAGATAGAGGAACTCCGCCTCATCGGTTCAGAAACTGATGTCAATATCAGCGAAGAGATCGAACGACTGCGTTCCAAAAGTTCGAATTTGACGGAAAGCATTTTCTCCGACCTTACCCCCTGGGATATATCGAGACTGTCTCGACACCCTCGCAGGCCGTATACCCTCGACTATATCAACAGCATCTTTACAGACTTCGACGAGCTCCATGGCGATCGCTCCTTTGCTGACGATGCCGCCATCGTAGGTGGCACCGCGCGACTTAATGGTCGTCCAGTCATGGTCATCGGCCATCAGAAGGGTCGCGAGATCAAGGAAAAAGTGAAGCGTAACTTCGGCATGCCGAAGCCGGAAGGCTATCGCAAGGCACTTCGATTGATGGAAATGGCTGAACGCTTCGGACTGCCAATTCTGACTTTTATCGATACACCTGGCGCGTATCCGGGCATCGGGGCAGAGGAGAGGGGACAGAGCGAGGCCATCGCCTACAATCTTGCCGTGATGTCCCGGCTCGAAACTCCCATCATCGCCACGGTGGTGGGGGAGGGTGGCTCTGGTGGCGCGCTGGCCATCGGCGTCTGCGACAAGTTGCTGATGCTGCAATACGCCACCTACGCTGTCATTTCGCCTGAAGGTTGCGCCTCCATTCTCTGGAAGAGTGCCGACTATGCGCCGGATGCCGCTGATGCCATGAGCATCACTGCGGCCAAGCTGAAGGCGCTCGATCTTATCGACGAAGTGGTGCATGAGCCACTCGGCGGGGCGCACCGCGACCCACGCTCAATCGCGCGACGCCTGAAAAAGTCTTTGGTCAAAGCCCTCGACAGCCTAGTCGACAAGCCTACCGATCAGCTGGTGAACGAGCGGTACGAGCGCCTCGTCGCCTATGACAAATACTTCTGAGCAAGCGCTTATTCTCAGGGTTTTCGAGCGACTCGATGCCCTGACTGCAGATTCGGCCTCATCCTTTTCCATTGCCTATAGTGGTGGGCTGGATTCACATCTTCTGCTTTGTCTGAGTGTGCGCTGGTGGCAAGACCTGCCTGAGCGAGAGCGCCCGTCACTTCGTGCAATTCATGTCGATCATGGTCTTCAGGCTGCCTCATCAGAATGGGCGCAGCGGTGCATGAGCGCATGCGACCTCTTGGGTGTGCCCTTAGATATCGTGCCAGTCAAGGTGCACGCTCGAGGCAGTTCCGAAGCTGCCGCTCGATTAGCGCGTTATGGCGTTTTTGAGGCGCATCTCCCTGCTCAGGGCGTACTGCTGCAGGGGCATCACCTTGATGACCAGGCCGAGACGGTGCTATACCGGCTGGCGCTAGGCCACGGCCTGGATGGCCTGAGCGGAATACCGCAGTGTAGGGTACTGGGGCAGGGTGGTCTCTTCAGACCCTTCCTGGCTGCCGGCCTACAGCGGCGCGATCTCGAACTGCTCGAAATCACGCTGGTTGGTAGTGGCATGCCGCCTCATCCTGTAAATGATCCCAGTAATACCGACACGGTCCATGACCGCAACTATTTGCGTCATGTCCTGCTGCCGCCGCTGCTGTCACGCTGGCCAAGCGCGCTGGCTCGAATGAACCAGAGCGCACAATATCTGTCAGAGGCGGCCGAACTTTGCGAGACGCTCGCCGAACTTGATCTGGTACAGGTGGAGAAAGGCGCTTGCGAAGTCCTCGGGTCCGACTATCTCGCCAGGCTACCGCTGTCCGAACTGTATCAGTGGCCCGTTCCGCGGCAACGCAATCTACTGAGATACTGGCTGAAACAACAGTCACTGTCGCTGTCTGAAGGTGGCTGGGCAGAACTACTGGGGGCGGTGGAGCGATCCTCCCATGACAGCGGCCATCAGGCGAATGTCGAACTGGCAGAATCCCCTGCATCGCAGTCCAGTTCAAAGCCGCACGATTTGCCGGGGGCAAGGTGTGGTGAAACGCGTCTGCCCCAGCCGGTGCTGCTTTCGCTGTATCAGCGCGCGCTCTTCATCCATATAGCGGGTCCTGACAGACAGACGGCCGGTTCACTCGGCATTTTCGCCGGGAGCTCTCCTGAAGGCGATTGCGTTTGGCCAATGCACAGTACCGTCATCGCTCCCGAGCCTGGCCAGATCGTCAGCTGCGAGCCAAGAGCGGGTGCCATCCGAATCAAGGTGGCGGGTCGCCACAAGTCCACAACCCTGAAAAAACTGCTGTCAGAGCGCCGCCTGCTGCCATGGGAGCGCGATGCGCTGCCTCTGATCTGCTATGACGGCGAACCTGTGTCCATGCCAGGCGTTTTCGTGTCTGCGGCCCATTCGCCAGATACGGCGTCCACAGGGGCCGACGCTACGGCAGTCACCTCCCGGCCCCTGCTGACCTTCGCCTGGTGTTCCAATGGCTATGGTCTTGCTGTCCTGCATGGTCGTAATACCGCCAGTAATCCAGTAAACTCTGCCGCCTGAAATTCATTAGCACGGCACTCAGACATAATTTTCGTCAGGATGGGAAACAAGCATGACGCAACGAGTTCAGGTTGGCGGTCTACAGGTCGCAGAAGTACTTTACAAGTTCATCAACGAGCAAGCGATTCCAGGCACGGATGTCGAACCGGAAACGTTCTGGACGGCCCTCGAAAAGGCCGTCAATGAGCTCGGTCCCGAAAACAGACAGCTGCTCGCCAAGCGCGATGAGATCCAGGCGCAACTGGACGAATACAATCGCAAGCAGAACGGTGAGATCAAGGATCTCGGCGCCTACAAGAAGTTCCTGAAGGACATCGGCTACATCGTTCCGGAAGGCGGCGATTTCAACATCACGACTGAAAATGTCGACCCCGAAATTGCCACCATGGCAGGTCCACAGCTGGTCGTTCCGGTTATGAACGCGCGCTTTGCGCTCAACGCGGCGAACGCGCGCTGGGGCAGCCTGTACGACGCGCTCTACGGCACAGACGTCATTTCTGAAGAAGGCGGCGCCAGCAAGGGCCCGGGTTACAATCCGGTCCGTGGTGACAAGGTCGTGGCCTACGCCAAGAAATTCCTCGATCAGGCCGCTCCGCTGGCCAAGGGCTCGCACAGCAAGGCTGTTGCCTACGCGGTGGTCGATGGCCAGCTGAAGGTCAAGCTGGAGTCTGGCGAAGACACTACACTGAAAAACGCTGAAAAATTTGCGGGCTATCAAGGTGCTGCAAACCAGCCTGAAGCGGTGCTGCTGCAGAACAACGGTCTGCGTTTCGAAATTCAGTTCGATGCTTCACATCCTGTAGGCGAGACCGATAAGGCGCACATCAAGGACGTGTTGATGGAAGCTGCGCTGACCACCATTCAGGATTGTGAAGACTCCGTCGCAGCCGTAGATGCCGAAGATAAGGTTGTGGTCTACGCGAATTGGCTCGGCCTGATGAAGGGTGATCTGGTTGAAAGCTTTGCCAAAGGCGGCTCTACCGTCACACGCAAGCTCAATGAAGACCGTGAATACACGGGAGCCGACGGCAGCGCCTTCAAACTGCCCGGCCGAAGCCTGATGTTCGTGCGGAACGTCGGTCACCTGATGTCCAACGATGCCATCATCGACAAGGATGGCAACGAGATTCAGGAAGGCATCATGGATGGCTTCGTCACCACCCTGATCGCCATCCACGACCTCAATGGCAGCAGCACGATCAGTAACAGTCGTCATGGCAGCGTCTATATCGTCAAGCCGAAGATGCACGGCCCGGAAGAAGTGGCACTCACCATGAAGCTGTTTGATCAGATCGAGCAGGGCCTGGGTCTGCCGCAGAACACCATCAAGGTCGGCATCATGGATGAAGAGCGTCGCACCACCGTCAACCTGAAGGAATGTATCCGTCAGGCGAAAGACCGCGTCGTGTTCATCAACACTGGCTTCCTCGACAGAACCGGCGATGAAATCCACACCAGCATGGAGCTGGCACCGGTCGTCCGTAAGGGGCCGATGAAGCAACAGGCCTGGATTGCCGCCTACGAAAACTGGAACGTTGATGTGGGGCTTGAGACAGGTCTCGACGGTAAGGCACAGATCGGTAAGGGCATGTGGCCTATTCCTGATCAGATGGCTCAGATGATGGAGACCAAGATTGGCCATCCAAAGTCTGGCGCCAACTGTGCCTGGGTACCTTCACCGACTGCAGCCACGCTGCACGCGATGCACTACCATCAGATCGACGTCATGTCACTGCAGCAGGAGCTCAAGTCACGTGAGCACGCCAAGCTGGATGACATCCTGACCGTGCCGGTTCTGAAGGATCCGCAGTCGCTGACTGCGGAAGACAAGAAGCAGGAGCTGGACAACAACTGTCAGGGCCTGCTCGGCTACGTGGTTCGCTGGGTCGAAAGCGGCGTTGGTTGCTCCAAGGTGCCAGACATCAATGACGTGGGCCTCATGGAAGACCGTGCAACGCTACGTATTTCCAGTCAGCACATTGCCAACTGGCTGCGTCACGGTCTGTACACGAAGGAAGAAGTCATGGAAGCCATGAAGCGCATGGCCAAGATCGTTGATGAGCAGAACGCATCGGATCCTGGCTACAAGGCTATGTCTGCTGACTTCGACTCAAGCGTGGCCTTCGAAGCCGCCTGCGATCTCGTGTTCAAGGGCACTGAGCAGCCAAACGGCTACACCGAGCCATTGCTGCACGCCTACCGTCGCAAGGCCAAAGCTCAGGCTTCAGCCTGAACCCTGACGGCCTGAGCCGGGCCGCCTGAAGGGGCGGTCTAGCGCGCAGGCTTCGCTGCCAGCTTCGCCAGGGCGATTGCACTCAGTGCAAGCCCGAAGCTGGCGGTAACGGCCATGCTTGCACCGTAACCTGTCGCGCAGTCCAGCCTCATGGACTGCTGCGCACTCTTTCCCAGTTCCGTTTCCTTATCATCCTCAACAGCACAGGCATCAGCCTGCATTGGCAGTTTTGCCTGCTCGGCTGAAAATACAGCTGGAATCCCAAAGCGTCGCTTCGGGTTCACCGGAAAGCCATACTCCTGCCGCAATAGCCGGCGCACTTTCGCTAACAAGGCGTCGTGATAAGTGACGCTCAGGTCACTTCGCTGCAGCTGAAATGGATCCACCAGACCCCCAGCGGCCCCTGCCGTAGCCACCGGAATCTTGTTTCGCGCGCAGTAGGCCAGCAAGGCCACCTTGTGCTTCACCGAGTCGATTGCGTCAACAACGAAATCATACTCCCTGCCAATCGTCGCCTCGAGATTGCTTCGCGTCACAAAGGTGGCATGCGCCTGAATGATGGCCAGGGGATTGATCGCCCGGAATCGGACTGCCAGCGCCTCGCATTTCATCTGCCCAATCGTGGCAGTAGTGGCGTGCAATTGTCGGTTGGTGTTGGACACGCAGATATCGTCCAGATCGAACAGGTCGACTCGTCCGATGCCCGTTCGCACCAGTGACTCGGCGGCCCAAGACCCGACACCCCCAAGACCGACGACGGCTACTCGGGCGCCGATGAAACGCGAGAGCGCCTCAGGGCCATACAGACGACTAGTGCCGCCAAAGCGTTCCTGCCAGCCCCTGTCGCTCGAATCGGGCGCGGGGCTCATTGCAATATTCTGATCCATGCACTTTACTGAGTGTAAAAACAAGGCCCCTGTATAAGCCATAGCGACCAGTGAATCAATGACCACACCTGTTCTGATCTGTGACGACTCGAGCGTCGCGCGCAAGCAAATGGCGAAGTCGCTCCCCCGCGACTGGGATATCGAGATATCTTTTGCCAAGCATGGTGGTGAAGCGATAGAGCTCATCAAGCAGGGCAAGGGCGACATTCTCTTCCTCGATCTCAATATGCCGGTCATGGATGGCTACGAGACCCTGGCCGTGATCTCCAAAGAAGATCTGCCAAGCATCGTCGTGGTGGTGTCTGGTGATATTCAGCCGGATGCCCGCAAGCGGGTCATGCAGCTTGGTGCCGCCGACTTCATTCGCAAGCCCATTGGCACGGACGAGCTGGCCGAGATTCTGCAGCGTCTTGGCATTCTGGGGCCTGAAGCAGAACGTCCCGCCGCCGCGCCCGCACTCACGCCAAAAATGCTCGAAAAGAGTGGCAAGACCAGCGAGCTCGATGCCTATCAGGAAATCGCCAACGTTGCGATGGGGCAGGCAGCTGACTTGCTGGCCAGGTTGCTCGATGTCTTTATCCTCCTGCCAGTGCCACAGGTGAACCTCCTGGAACAGAGCGAGCTTCGAATGGCGCTGCAGGCGACTCAGGACAAGGACAGCTATTCCGCAGTGTGCCAGGGCTTCATCGGCTCAGGCATCGCTGGCGAGGCCCTGCTCCTGTTTCACGACGCCAGCTTCTCGGACCTGGCCCGCCTCATGAAATATGAGGGTGAACTCAACACCCTCGGCGAGCTCGAATTACTGATGGACACCGCTTCCATTCTGATCGGTGCCTGTACCAAGGGCATCGCCGAGCAGATGGATATCTCCTTTAGCCAGGGGCATCCACAGGTGCTCGGTCAGCATGTCGATGTGTCACAGTTGATGGAGAACAACCAGTGGAACTGGGAGCGCATGCTGGCCATCGAAATTGCCTACAAGGTGGAGAATCACAATATTCAGTGTGACCTGCTGCTGATGTTCACCGAAGATTCTCTGCCAGTCATGCGCGACAAAGTCGCGTACCTCATTGAATAAGTCGCCCATGGGCACCCAGGGCGCCAGTAAAGGATACCGACGATGACCGCACCGGAAAGCCTGGATGCCGGTGAATTTCACTGGCTGATGGATATGCTGCAGACCATAGATGTTGGTCTGGTAGTTCTGGACAAAACCTATCGGGTGCAGGCCTGGAACAGCTTCATGGAAAACCACAGCGGCAAGAAGCCGCATACGGTCAGGGACCAGGTCATCTTCGATCTGTTTCCAGAGATTCCCAAAGACTGGTTTTTCAGCAAGACCCAGTCGGTGTTTCTGTTGCAGAACCGGACCTTCACCACCTGGACGCAGCGGCCTTATCTATTCCGTTTCAGAAATTACCGGCCGATCACTGGAACCGAGCCCTACATGTTCCAGAACATCACGATATCACCGCTGATATCTGCCTCCGGTCAGGTCGACCATATCTGCCTGATCATCTACGACGTCACTGACATTGCCACCAACTCGAAACAGCTTCAGGCCGCGAACGAGAAGCTCGGATATCTCAGCAGAACCGATGCGCTGACAGGACTGAACAATCGGGGGGCCTGGCAGGAGTCGCTCAAAGCCGAATATTCGCGTCACAAGCGAACCGGGCAGCAAAGCACGCTGGTCATGTTCGACATCGATCATTTCAAGAAGGTAAACGATACCTACGGCCACCCGGCGGGCGACGAAGTCATCAAGAAGACTGCCGCAGTACTGATGGAGACCATGCGCGAAACCGATATTTCGGGACGATATGGTGGTGAGGAGTTCACAGTCATTCTGGTAGATACCTCTGCTGAAAATGCCATGATCTTTGCCGAGCGCCTGCGGAAGAAGATCGAAGGTCTCACGGTGCACCATGAAGGCATCGCCATTCGCTGGACTGTATCGCTTGGCATTGCACCCGTCAACGACACCGTCAGCGAACCGATGCAGTGGGTAGAGCATGCCGACCAGGCGTTGTACAAGTCCAAGCAGGGCGGCCGAAACCGCTCCACGCACTACGCACCATAGTAGACCTGCGCCATATGAACGGTACGGCAATCCATATCCTCTGGCTGATGGTATACAGTAGGTAGCTCATCCAGCCATAGCCATCCAAAGATAGCCAGGTGTACTCTTGACCAACGACAAGGACAGCAAGCCCCGCAAATCCAGGGTGACGCCTGTCAGCCGTACTCGACGTTTTTTCAAACTGGCAGGCATGACCGCTTCGGTCGCCGGCAATTATGCTGGTCAGAAGATTCGCCGCCAGTTTACCGATGAACAGACCCACGATGAGCAGAAAGCCGAAAGCTACGACAAGATGGCCGCTCGTATCGTCGACACGCTCGGTGAGTTGAAAGGCGCAGTCATGAAAGTGGGGCAGGTGGCCTCACAGACGCAGGATTTCCTCCCGAAAGAATTCTCGAAAGCCTTGCAGCGCTTGCAGAAGGAAGCGCCGCCAATGGACTTCGACGTCATTGCCAAACAGATCGAGGAAGAACTCGGTGCCAGCCACAAGAGCCTCTTTGCCACGTTTGATGAAGAGCCCTATGCCGCGGCCTCCATCGGCCAGGTGCATCGCGCCACTACCCGTGAAGGCCAGGACGTCATCGTCAAGGTTCAATATCCAGGCGTAGGCGGTTCGGTCGACTCCGACCTCAAGCAACTGAGGCTGGCCCTCAAGTTGGGTGGCCTGCTGAAGATGCCAAAAGAGTCGGTCGATCAATTATTTGCGGAGATTCGTGCGCGCCTGGTCGAGGAACTCGACTACGAGAATGAAGCGCGTAACGTCGACCTGTTTCGTGGCTTTCACAAGGATGAGCCGAAAGTGCTCATACCCGCTGTGTTGCCAGGACTGAGTTCCCGCCGGGTGCTGACAATGGAATACGTCGCGGGCGATCATGTCAGCGAAGTCACGACCGAGCGCTACTACCAGACCATTATCAACGAGATTGGCGAGTTGCTGTTTCGCACCATGGCCGACCAGCTCTTCAGGTTCAAGGCCATACATGGTGATCCTCACGCGGGTAATTTTGCCTTCCGACCGGACGGCACCCTCATCATCTATGATTTTGGCTGCGTGAAAAAACTCAAGCCCGAGATCGTGGAGGCCTATCGCAAATCGGTGAATGCGGCGCTGGCAGAAGACTATGCGGCGCTGGATCGCTTCATGATCGACCTCGGGGTCCGGGTGGAGGAAATGCCGGCTGTCGACGAGGCCTACTACGCGCTCTGGCGCGATATCATCATCCAGCCCTTCAGTGACGAGACTTACGATTTCAAATCTGGCGATGTCCATTTGAAAGTTGCCGCCAAATCCAATACTGTATTCAAGCACTTGGCGTCGTTCAAACCGCCAGTGGAAACGCTCTTCATCGACAGGATGATCGCTGGTCACTACTGGATCATGAAGGGCTTGGGTGTGCAGGCGGCCTTCAAGCCATTGCTGGACCAATATCTCAAGACGGAATCGTCCTGATTCTGCTTATCTGTATTTGGAAACATGTATGCAACTGTTGAAAGAACTCACCCTCGAGTCGCTCGAGGCGTCTCAGTACGAGCACCTGACGCTCGAAGTCAGCCAGCATGTCGCGACAGTGACACTCTCCCGGCCCGATAAGGCCAACGCGCTCAATATGCAGCTCTGGGCGGAAATAGGGCAGGTCTTTGAAGCGATCGACCAGGTCGCTGATATCAGGGTCGTCATCCTGGCCGGTGAAGGCAAACATTTCTGCGGCGGGATCGATCTCGCTGAGTTTTCAGCCATATTTACCGCCAAGCGCGATTGCGAAGGCCGTTTCCGTGAACGACTGCGTCGGCAGATCCTGGCGATGCAGGATAGCTTCACTGCGATAGAACGTTGCCGGGTCCCGGTCATAGCCGCCGTTCATGGCGCCGTTATTGGTGGCGCGATCGACATGATTACCTGCTGCGATATGCGGTACGCCAGCTGCGATGCAAAGTTTTCAATACGCGAGATCGATATTGGCATGACCGCTGATGTCGGCACCCTGCAGCGGTTACCGAAAATCATTCCGGACGGTATCATGCGCGAGCTGGCCTATACCGGCCGCGAGTTTGGCGCCGAGGAAGCCAGGACGATGGGTCTGGTCAATTCAATTGCCAAGGATAAGCCTGCGTTGGACATGCTGGTTGGGGAATTAGCTACAGAGATCGCGAGCAAGGCACCATTGGCCATTCGTGGCACCAAGGAAATGATTCTGTTTTCACGTGACCATAGTGTCGAGGAAGGGCTGAACTACATCGCCACCTGGAATTCCGCCATGATCCTGAGCGACGACATTCAGCAGGCCATGAAGTCGCGAATGACCAAGCAGACGCCGGAATTCAAAAATTGAGCAGGCGCGAGCACCCGGTCGATACCCCGCAGTACAAGGCGCAGACCAGCTTTGAGCATGGACAGCGTCGTCGCACCGGCGTACTCATCACTAACCTTGGAACACCTGATCAGCCTGAAAAAAAAGCGCTTCGGCGGTATCTGAAAGAGTTTCTGAGCGATCCCAGAGTAGTGGAAGTACCTCGACTCCTGTGGTGGTGCATTCTCAACCTGGTGATTTTGAATATCCGACCTGCCCGGTCGGCCAAGGCTTATAAAACGGTCTGGACTGATCGTGGCTCGCCGTTGCTCTTCCATACCGAAGATCAGTGCAAGGCACTTGAGCGGCAGCTGCAGGCCGATTTTGGCGAAGACCTCGTGGTGGATTTCGCCATGCGATATGGCAATCCGTCGATTACCAGCAAGTTGACTCGCATGCAGGAAGCGGGGGTCGAGCAACTGATCGTGCTGCCGCTGTATCCGCAATATTGCGCGGCGACCAGTGGCTCCACCTTCGATGCTATTGCTGCTGATTTCACCCGTCGTCGCTGGTTGCCCGCGCTGCAGTTCATCAACTGTTATCACGACTTCGATCCGTTCATTGCTGCCTGCGCCAGCCAAATCCAGGCTTACTGGGCAGAGCATGGTCGCAGTGACAAGTTGCTGCTCTCCTATCACGGTATTCCAGCGCGCTATCTGTCTGCTGGCGATCCTTACCACTGCCATTGCCACAAGACTTCACGGCTCATCGCCCAAAAGCTTGGCCTCGCCGAAGGCGAATATCTCACCACTTTCCAGTCCCGTTTCGGGCGGGAGCCCTGGCTCAAGCCTTATACCGATATGACGCTGAAATCACTCGCTGCGGAAGGCGTGGCATCGGTACAGGTATTTTGCCCAGGGTTTGCAGCTGATTGTCTCGAAACAATCGAGGAAATTGGAGAAGAGAACCGCCATTACTTTATTGAGGCCGGTGGTAAGGCTTACGGCTTCATCCCTTGCCTGAATGCCGAGCCAGCACATGTCGAGGCCCTGAGTCAGCTGGTTGGAAAATACCTCGCGGCCTGGCAGACGGATGGCGCCCGCCCACAGGCCTCGGATGCAGAACGTAAACTTCAGCGTAGCCTCGCTCAGAGCTTGCCTGATCCTCAATAGCACTGCCCAGCCTGTTCCAACATTGTAAATTTTGGCAACTTTTCCAGAGCCTGTGTAATTGCAACAGCAATTGCAGGGCTCATTGAGGCTCCCTTTGCCCGCAAATAAATCCTGAATTTTACAAGCCTATGATTCATAAGCAGTTAATCGATGTTGGCTCATAGCTGGCAAAGCTAGCTCTCAATGAACACGGTGAGGCAGCGGTTGAGCAGGAGCACAACCTGTTATCGCCTCACCATGAAATGAACCAACAGGCTCTTCACAATGATTTCGCACAGCTTCAAAAGGTTTTCCGGCGCACCGGTGCTCAAACATTCGTTTCTCACCCTCGGCGCAGCGCTCATGATCCTTGGCGTAAGCCATAGCCAGGGTTTCGATCAGATCAGCGTGAAAGCCGCGAGTGAGCTGCAGGCGCAGATGTTCGGTGAACAGGCCGAAGCTTCACAACGTGAACAGTATGTCGAGTTGATTGGTTCAATTGATAACGCTCTTTCTGGACTTGGTAACAAGGCGAGACTCCTGGCGGACGACACGCTTCTTTACCTGGAATCCGGGAAGGCGTCGGATTCATGATCCTGGCGGACTAGCCGTCCAGCGAAAGTCGCAATTGCTCAACTATTGCTGAGCTCAATATTAGAAGACTGGAGATTTGCCATGACAACAACGACTCAAAACACCGATAACAAATCACGTTCGAATAGTGCTGACTCGCCGAACGCTGGTTCAGGCGCCGGTCAGGCGAACGGCGCGAATGCGGCTGACCATCAGCATTCGGCCAGACAGTCTGCTGGCGGTGCCGACATCAAACAGGAAGGCAATCGAATCCTGGAAGAGGGCAAGCATGCCATCGCTGATATGGCGGCCCAGAAGAAAAATGAAGCTGCAGGACGCGTCCAGGGGTTCTCATCGGCCCTCGATCGTGCCGCTGATGAGTTGGCAGAGGAAAATGAGGTCGTTGCGGGTTACATGAGCGATGCCGCGCGTCAACTCTCAGGCGTAGGCGATCGGATCAAGAACGCCGAGCCAGGCGACGTCATTCGCCAGCTGGAAGATGCTACAAGGCGATATCCAGGTGTGGTTATCGGTTGCGCTGCGGCTGCGGCATTTCTTTTCGCCCGCTTCGCGCAGAGCTCCAGCCAACACGGTAGCGGCACTGCACAGCGCCCAAGACACTAAAAGACAATGAAAGGGCTACGATATCAGGTAGTCCTCCAGTTCAATTGACTGAAAGGAGTTTATTAATGACTATTCAGGACAAGCATTTACAGTCAAAGTCGGCGTCACAAACGCCAAACTCGGAAAAACTTCGGAAAAATGCTCGTGGTATTGATGAGAAGACCGTTTCGGCGGATCGTGAGCAGCTGTCAAATCTCGATGTAAATAGCGCTACGCCCGGAACCCAGCCCCGCTGGGAAACAGGGTCGACCGGTTCTCCGTTGGCAACTCCCTCGGCCGCGACTGCGGGACATCATGGTGGTGACAAGGGCGAGCGACACGATGGACGCGCCGCGGACATTAACGGTTGGACAGGTGAAGATCCCTCGCAACGCACTGATCGCTTGCCTGACCGTGGCGATCAGAACGTTCAGCTCGATACGAGCGGGTCGAGCAACACTCAGTCCGGCTCCAATACCGATTCCAGTCTTCGATCAAAGGCAAGTGATGTCGCTGATGATCTCAAGGAGAAAGCTGGAGATCTCAAGAACAAGGCAGGTGATCTGATGAGTAATTCAAATTCCGGTTCAAACGATATGAAGAGTAAGGCTGAGGACTTCAAGAACAAGGCCGGCCACGTAGCCCAGGATGCCAGGGACTCAGCGAACAGGGCTGGTCAGGCCGTGCACGAGCAGTATCGGACTGGCGCCAGGAAGGCAAAACAGCAGGCGAGTCAGGTTCGTTCACGAATTTCTGACACCATCGACCAGAACCCGCTGGCATTGGTCGCCATTGGTATCGGCATCGGTGCTGCGCTGGGACTGCTTCTGCCGTCCACCCGTCGCGAAGACAGGATCATGGGCGCTCAGCGCGACCGTCTGAAAGGTCAGTTGATGGATGCCAGTGCGCAACAATTGCGACAGGCCCGTCAGCAGCTTGAAGAGACCCACTGATCTCCGTGGATCGAGCAGTATAGGGGCGCTCCAGAGGAGTGTCCTTTATCTGTTTAATGGAGCTTTAGCGTAAAGACGGGTACACTCTGTGCCAGTCTAATACGTGGAAGCTTCGTTTTGTTGAATATATTGCTTGTTGATGATGATCATGCCTTTTCCGAGGCCTTCAGTGAGATGATTGAGATGCTGGGTCACCACGCAACGCTCGCTCATAGTGTTGCCGAAGCAAAGCAAGCCTTGGCTGTCGAACAATTCGACCTGGGATTGCTGGACCTTATGCTCCCTGACGGCAGTGGTCTCGAACTATTGGACGAGATGTCCAAGGGTCAACGTGCCACTCATCTGGCTATTATTACTGGTCATCCAGTGGTCAAGGCACAGGTTCGCACGCTATGCGGACCGCATATATCCTATCTGACAAAACCCATTTCTCTGGATCAGATCAAGAGCCTGCTCGCCAAGGCCGGTGACAAGGGTCAGGTCGACGACGGTCTTCACTTCGACTGCCTCGTTGGCGAATCAGAGGTCATGAAGAAGCTCTACAAGACCATAGCTCGTGTCGCTGATAGTGGTGCGAACGTGATGCTGCTAGGCGAAAGCGGGGTCGGCAAGGAGTTGGTGGCCCGCGCGATTCACAACTGCGCTACGCCCACAGGCGCTTTTGTCGCAGCAAACTGCGGCGCTTTCTCGAGAGAGTTGATTGGCAGCGAATTGTTCGGCCATGAAAAAGGGTCTTTCACCGGTGCCATTGCGCGCAAGGGTGGCCTTTTCGAACGCGCAGACCAAGGTACGCTGTTTCTCGACGAAGTGACGGAAATGCCTCTGGATTTGCAGCCAACCCTCTTGCGAACGCTTGAGACCGGGATGGTTCTGCGTGTTGGTGGTACGAAAGAGCTGCCGGTACAATGCCGGGTGATTTCTGCGACCAATCGTTCTCCACAGGAAATTGCTGAAAAGAACTGTCTGCGAGAAGATATCTATTACCGTCTCGCCGTGTTCCCGATTACGATCCCGCCTCTCCGTGATCGCAGAGGTGATATCCCCTTGTTGGCCCGGCACTTCCTGAAAGAATTGAATGAGCGGGGCGGCACGACGCTTGAATTACCAGAACGCGATATGGCTAAGCTTCAGGGCTATGACTGGCCCGGTAACGTTCGGGAGCTTCGTCATACTATTCACCGGGCCTATATCATGTCCGATCCGGAATCCAATGAGATCGAGTTTCCGGATCAGCTGGCTTCACCCTTTTCCAGCGAGGAAATTGCACCGACAGGGCTCCGGGTTGGTACTACGATCGAGGATACTGAGCGGCAGCTCATTCTGATGACGGTGGAAGAATTGGGTGGCGACAAGCGCAAGGCTGCAGAGATGTTGGGCGTGAGTCTGAAGACCCTGTATAACCGACTGAATCAATACGAGAGAGTAAAGGAATGAGCCGTGACGATTCGCTCGACAAATCCCTGGTAGACCAGTGCCGCAGCGATGCCAATCAGTTGCATGAACTGCGGAATATTGTCAACGCGATATCGATGAATACTGAAGTGGCAAAGCTCAAGATCGAGAATTCCCAGTCAGATCAGGAAGTTTTCGAGAATCTCAACAGAATTCTGAACGAGTGCAAGAAATTCAGCTCTATAGTCTCACTGCTCAGGCAGCAGGTCGATGTGCCTGAGAAGACGGATCATCAGAATCGCGGATAACTTTTGCTTCGCTGCCGAGGCATTTAGAGTTCTGTAAACGCTCTGAAGAGGATTGCCCGGCAGATCTCGCACTCATCATCAAGCTTCTGCAGACTGGCCAGGATGTCTGCTGGCGCTTTGCTCGACTCTAGTTGTTCCACTGCGGCAGTTGTCGCCATTCGAATTCGCTGAATTGGACCTCCCATGTCCGTCGCGACAGCATATGAGCTCTGTTCAGTCGTCGAACGGCGATTCACCACTTCCAGAGCCGAATATAAGTCATTCCTATTATTCTTTTTCTTGATGGCACCCATAACCGCTCCGTAAAGCTGTCGAGTAGAGGTCGAGAAAACGTGATGACTTTCCTGATATTACGCCGAGATTTTAAAGAAAGTTATAAAGTGGTTTAATGACTTTGTTTTCTGTCGATATTGTCTTCCGCTGCCACACCTTCCCTAGGTAGCCATGAAATATCAAGATTGTAATAACGATCCTTGAATTCGCTCATTGCCAGCAGTGCAGCTTTGTCGTGGATGACAACGCGACGCGAGCGAAAGGAGAGGAGCCCTTGCTCACGAAAGTTGCTAAGAATTCGATTGACGTAGACCGGTGTGAGGCCCACGGCATCTGCCATGATTTCCTGAGAGATCGGCGCATCGAATTCAAGCGTCTCGTGATCTGAAAAAAGATTGAGGCGGGCGTGAATCTGCAGGATCAGAAGCGCCAGCCGATTTTCAGCTGACATTCGGCCAATCGCCCGAAGTCGATCAATCAAAACGGTATTATCAAGCATGCCAAAAGCATAAATCAGTGAAGTGAGCCTGGCCGATTGTGAAAATAGCTCACTGAATCCCGCCTTCGGAAATGGGCATAGCACACTGTCCGTGACTGCCATCAGACTATACGGGGATTCACCCAGCCCCAGCGTCATGGCATTCACAAGATCGCCGGGGAAATGAAAGTTTAGGACAATGCGGCCCCCGTCACTGTGCTCGCAATAGGAGATAGCCAGCCCTTCCTTGATCACGTAGAGGTTCTCCACCTGCCTGTCCTGGGAGAAGATCACCTCACGTTTTTTATACGCGCACTCCTCCTTTTCAAGGTGCTTGAGCGTGTCAACTTCCTCAGGGGTCAGGGCTATGAAATGTGAAAACTTTTCTACGATGCAGCTCATGGTATCCGTAATAAAAATGATTGGTACAAGCTGCCGCGGCACTGGCGGTCGGCAAACTGCCGCTATTCATACCATTCTTTTCGGGAAAGGTCACGACTGGACATAAAAAAGGCCTCACGAGGAGGCCTTTGGATGCTACTTTAACCAGTTATAAGCGCCGGCCTTTTGCGAAATGCATAATGACGGAAATGACCAGTGCTACCAGGAATACGAAGAACAGGATCTGGGCGATACTGGACGAAGCGCCCGCGACACCACCGAATCCCATGGCACCTGCGATAATTGCTACGATGAAAAATACTAGGGCCCAATACAACATAATTCACTCCTTGCGTTGCTTTTTTTGATATTGAGTTGCTCCTCAATGCTTTGTTCTATGCGATAAGAGTGCCTGATCTGGAAAACACTATTAAAAACAGTTTAGTAACTATTTTTGTCTTGTCGCTTTGCTCGTCGTGCTCGCATTGTTAATTGTCAATCGTTCTCTCTTGAGCTGTTTCCATGTAAGAAGTACATCTGTAGGGGGTGATCCTGCTGTTTATTACGTCGAGCCCGAGAGCCTATAAAAGAAAAGGAATGTAAGTGCCAGTGTCTGAACAGCCGGTGGCCGGCGGTCAAGAAGCTTTCCATATTGTCGCGATTGGTGCGTCTGCTGGGGGGCTTGAGCCACTTGAGAAATTCTTTGCTGCGGTTCCGGATCTGTCCGGAATGGCCTTCGTTGTCATTCAGCATCTGTCTCCGGATTTCAAGAGCCAGATGGAACAGCTGCTATCGCGAAAGACTAAGTTGCACGTGCAGCCTGCTGGCCATGAGATGGAGGTAGCGCCAAACGAGGTGTATCTGCTCCCCCCTGGCAAATCGATGACGATCAGCGCCGGACGGTTGATGCTGCTCGAACGGGATCCGGCTGATCAGCCGGCGTTGCCGGTAGATACATTCTTCAGCTCTCTGGCCAGAGAGCTTGGACATAGGTCGGTGGCGGTCGTGCTCTCTGGTACGGGCTCGGATGGCTCCAGGGGTGTTGTCGAGATCGCGCGTGCCGGCGGGCTGGTTATTACACAGTCCGAGGAGAGCGCTGCTTTTGATGGTATGCCGCTCAGCGCTGTAGCCACCGGCGTCAGCTCACTGTCGCTGGCGCCGGAGCACATGCCGGATGCGCTGGTACGCTTTGTTCGCAGTGGGCTCTCTCCAGACCGCTTCGTTGCATCAACGAGCGAAATATCACTTGATGAGTTTCGTCCGGTCTTTACCTTGCTCCAAGATGCCTTCGGTATCGACTTCGGCCTATACAAGACTGGCACAGTCGGTCGTCGAATCGAGCGTCGCATGTTGTTGACCGGTCGGCGCGGCAGTAAGGCCTACCTGGATTTTATCAACGAGCACCCTGAGGAAATCGAACTCCTATACAAGGATCTTCTGGTCGGGGTCACGCGATTCTTCCGTGATAGCGTCGCCTTCCAGGTACTGGAAAAGCAGATCATACCCAGGCTGGTGTCGCAGTTTCTTGCGCACAATACAGACGCATCTGTGGAGCTCAGACTATGGTGCGCTGGCTGTGCGACTGGTGAAGAGCCGTATTCAATGGCGATGTTGCTGTTCGAACAGTTCAAGCGGATGCATGAAGCGCCACGGTTCAAGGTTTTCGCCTCTGACGTGCACCAGTCGTCTGTGCGCTTTGCCTCTGCCGGCCTTTACGGCCTGGACAGCGTCCGCGAGTTGAGCGAATCGAGACAACAGTCCTTCTTCGTTCAGGACGGTGAACATTTTCGTGTCATTCCTGAGCTTCGCAAGCTGGTGTCGTTTGCGGCTCATGACGTTATCCGTGATGCGCCATTTACCAGCCTCGACTTTGTCAGCTGTCGAAATCTGCTCATTTATTTCCAGCCTGAAGTCCAGCGTAAGGTCATCTCGCTGTTTCATTTTGGTTTGAAACCCCAGGGCATCCTCATGCTTGGCTCGAGTGAATCCCTGGGCGAATTGGCCGACGAATTCGACGTTATAGACAAGCGGGCCAGGCTATTCCGGAAGCGTCGTGATGTGCGCTTGAGAATACCGGACCGAGGGAGTCTGCGAGCGCGAACCGAAATGTTTCATGCCGGAAGCCAGGTGCCGTCCCAACGGAATCAGCGGGACAGCGAACGGGTTCAGACTGCCTTGTTCGAGAGCCTTTTACAGGATCACATGCCGCCGACGTTCATTATCGATGAGCAGGGCGAGCTGATGCACATCTTTGGTGGTGGTGAGCAATTTCTGATCGTTCATGCCGGCCGGGTATCACGTCGGCTGGTCGACATGCTTGATGGCAATGTGCGCTCGACGGTGGCCACTGCGATCAATAGCGCTCGCGAACTGAAAAAGGAAGTCCGCTACAAAGGCTTCAGGATCGACGATAATCAGAAGAAGTCCCGTCGCTTCGAGCTGGTAGTTCGGCCATGCGGAACGATCTCGGAGCCGCCCACATTGATGGCGGTCTCATTTCGCCCCTCGGCTGTGGCGGCTATCGATTTGCTGGATGACGTCACGGTCGATATCGATGAAATGGCGCGCCAGCACATCGTCCGCCTCGAAGCCGAGCTGCAGGCTTCCCAGGAGGATCTGCAGGCGACCATAGAAGAGCTGGAGACCACAAATGAAGAACTGCAGGCGTCGAATGAAGAACTCGTCTCCTCTAATGAAGAACTGCAGAGCACCAACGAAGAGCTGCAGTCGCTCAACCAGGAACTGTACACGGTAAATTTGGAGTTCCAGAACAAGATTCACCAGCTGACTGAAGCCAACGACGATATGTACAACCTGATGGCGAATACCCGAATCGGGGTGCTGTTCATCGGTGAAGACCTGCGCATCCGTCGATTCACTCCGGAGGCTGCGCGAATATTCGACCTGGTGCCTGATGATGTGGGCCGAAGTCTCGAAGTCATCACCAGGCCGCTTGAGCGGGAGAACCTCGAAGATGATATTCGCGAGGTCATCAGCGGCGTGACAGAGATCGAACTCGGCGTGTATTCGCACAAAAATACGAGTTATCTGCTTCGGCTGCTTCCTTATCGCGAACAGAAGTCTCAGCGCATCACGGGTACAGTCCTGATGCTGGTCGACATCAGTTCACTCAGGCGCGCACAGTTTGAAGCCGACAAGTTCAGACAGCTGAGCGATCGGTCTCCTCACGTGACGCTGCTTCTCGACCTGAATGGTTGCATCAGCTACGCCAATAGCACCTTGCTCAATTTTACTGGCACCGACTTGCCGACTCTGAGCAAGTCCCATGTGCGCGATACCCTGGGCAGCTTTAACGGGAGTCAGCCACTGGCTGCCTTTGAACAGGCGATCGCCGAAGGATCATCCAGCTGTGAGGCCCAGGTCATCAATCGCAGTGGCGGCGGCCCGATTCCGGTAGAAGTGTCGATGTCGCGTATCCGTTTCGATGACGGTGAGCATAGCATCCTTGTGCTCGCAACTGACCTCCGCAGCAGGCTGGCAGCCAACTTCGAACTGTTTTTGCGAGAGCGGGCGCTCGAAGTCTCACAGGCGGGCATTGTCATTACCGATGCCAGATCTGGGCTCATTACCTACGTCAACGCTGGATTTTACGACACGACTGGTTATACCAGGGAGGAAGCGCTCGGGCGAAACTGTCGTTTTCTTCAGGGCGAAGACACCGACCCTGTCTCTATCCACAAAGTTCGCCAGGCGATCGAAGCCCGGCGTTCGGTGCGCGTGACGCTAAAGAATTACCGGAAGGATGGCAGCGCTTTCTGGAATGATCTTTCGATTACGCCCGTCAAGAATGAGCTTGGTGAAATCACCCATTTCATAGGCTGTCAGTTCGATGTTTCTGCCAGCAGGAAGCGCGAGCAGAAGGCCAGTGCCACGGCTCGTCGAATTCGACTGTTGCTGGACAGCACCGCCGAGGGCATCGTCGGGGTGGATGCTGCCGGACGGTGTACCTTTTGCAACCAGAGCGCCGTCAATCTGCTGGGCTACAGTTCAACCGAGCTCCTGGTTGGCAGTAAGGTTCACGCAGCCATTCAGCATACCAGCGCAGAAGGCGAGCCTATGTCCGAGGCCGAGAGTCTGATCATGCAGAGTCTGAGTAGCGGGCAGATGGTCGACTCTGATGCCGAGGTGCTTTGGCGTCGGGATGGTCAGCCCGTGCCAGTGGAACTCTGGTGTCACCCGCAGACTGATGAGAAGGGCAAGGTCGTAGGTGCCGTTATTACCTTCGTGGATATCACTGAACGCAAACAGCATCAGCAACAGCTCGAGGCGATGACCGCCGAAGCTCGAGCCGCTAATCAGGCAAAGTCGGAGTTCCTGGCCAAGATCAGTCACGAACTGCGAACGCCCCTGACTGCCATTGCCGGCTTTGCAGAACTGCTTCGCCTTGAAATTGCGGATCCTCGCGCGCTGGATCAAATCAATGTGATCAGGCGCAACAGCACCTACCTGGAAGAACTGCTCAACGACCTGCTCGATCTGTCAAAGGTCGAGGCGGGCAAGATGGTCATCGAGCCCGAAGATTTCGAACTCATGGACCTCATCATGGATATTCTGGCGGTGGCTTCCCCACGCAGCGATGAGAAGAATCTTGCACTGCGCTTCGAAATCCTTGAGCAGGTGCCCCGGCGGGTAAATACCGATGCCGTTCGCCTCAAGCAGATTCTTGACAACCTTATTGGCAATGCCATCAAGTTCACCGGCGACGGCAGCATTACTGTCACCGTTGGAGTCAGCAGCATTTCGGAAGTGCCTGCCGATATGGCCGATCTGTTTGGCCACCTTGAAGCCTGCTCAGCTCACAATTTTCGAATGCTCGAATTCACTGTCAAGGATACGGGCATCGGTATCCCCGAGGAATTTCATGGGCAGCTCTTCATGCCATTCTCCAGGGGCAGCGGTGAAGAAGTCAGGAAAGCGAAGGGCACGGGGCTGGGCCTGAGTATCAGTAAGAACCTGGCCGAACGGATGGCTGGCGATCTGCGTTTTGAAAGTACTCCCGGGCTCGGGAGCCTATTTTGCCTTCGCCTGCCAGTGCTGATTCATCCGGACGGAGCTACGCTGAGCGCCGGCCTGCTCGATGCGGTTGCCGTCACCATGGAGGCAGATGCTCAGCGCCCGCTACTTCCAATCCGAGCGCTTGTGGCCGACGATAATGATGATATTCGCAGCTACCTGGCCAGCGCCATAGAAAGCTGTGGTGGTACGGTAGTGCAGGCGCAGAACGGTGAAGAAGCTGTCGAAGCATTCATGGATTCACTTCATGACGAGTCAGCGATCGATATAGTGCTGATGGACATGCAGATGCCCCGTATGGATGGCAGGACTGCGGTGCATGAGCTCAGGCGAAGGGGCTGCAAGCAGCCGATCATAGCGATTACCGCTGCGGCGATGAAAGGGGACCGTGAAATGATCATTGGGCTTGGATGCGACGATTATCTCGCCAAACCTATCAATATTGGCGCCTTGCTCAGGCGGATAGAATTTTTCATGCAGAATAAAGGCGGCGAGGCGTGGGAGGCTCGTCTTCATCGCGCTCGTCAGAGTGGGTTTCAGTTGCCGCATGAGCGAATGTCCAGTTCGAAACGCAAGATACTCGTGGTGGATGATCATATCGACGTGACCTCTGCGATGCAGGCGCTCCTGACAGCGCACGGCTTCGAGGTTGAGGTCGCCAATACCGGGTTCGATGCCGTCCATCGCTTAAGGCGCTTCAGACCTGACGCGCTGTTGCTGGATATATCGCTGCCAGATATGGATGGTTTCGAAGTGATGAGGGCGCTGGAGGAGGAAGGGCTCAGACACGAAGCGTTGTTCTGCGTAGCCACCACGGGACATACCCAGACCGAGATGAAATCTCGTGCGGTACAATCAGGATTCGATGCTTATGTCGAGAAGCCTATTACCATGAAGGTTCTGCTGAGTCTTCTGGAAAAGCGATTTTCACAAAAAAGCCCCTGACTGAGCAGGGGCTTTTTCTTGGCTGACAGCGCTATTAGATGCTGCTTTCGAAGTCATTTAGCTGCTTCTCGGCTTCATCACGGGAGATACCGTACTTCTCCTGGATCTTTCCGAGTAACTCTTCCTTGTGGCCTTTGGCAATATCGAGATCGTCATCCGTGAGTTTACCCCACTTCTGCTGGACCTTACCTTTGAGCTGCTTCCAGTTACCTTCTACTTGGTCCCAATTCATATCAACTCCTTGTTGCTTCAGTGTATGCCTGTGGTTGGCACTCGCTGAATTATCTAGCGAGAATCGTGCCAGGCGGCCTTCAAATGTCATCAGATGAATATTAAATAGCGCCGAAACCCTTGCAGGCTGCACTTTATAGTGATTTCGAGCAGAAATGACTATTGCCGAGTTCCCCAACGTAAACTAGTTTTTAAGGGTTACAATCGTTGAATCAAATACAAGGCGATTGTAATTTTAATGGAAATGTCCGGTCCTGAAAGATTGTCCGACCTCTTAATTAACAGAGCCTATCGATTCATGGATAAGGTAAAATCAGGTCTATTGTGTGGATAGCTCTCAGCCGGCTCGGGATTTGCATACCTTATTCGTGCGGAACCCATTACTGAAGCAGGGTCAAGATACCGTTTTGATGATATGCCAGATTGACAGTACAGAGCAGTTTCAATTCCGGCGCCTATGGAGCAAGGCACAGGTGGACTCGACACACATGCAGATCAGCGATTTTGCCGATCTCGATGTGGCGTTGACTCATATAGAGGCTGAGAAGCAGGATCTCATTCTTGTCTACCTCCCTGAGTCCTCCGAGCCGGAGAAGGGCCTGGATCCAAGCATCGTGGATAGTGACCATGTCGTGAAGGTGCGGGCGCAGAACTACGAATCTCTCCTCGAGCGCGTGAGGCATCTGGTTCGGCAGTGTCGTCAGACTGAAAATAATGCGCTCACTCCGGTCATCGTGGTGGTAGATCGTCTCGAAGAGACTACGCTTCATGCCCTGCTGGTTGCCGGCGCAACGGACGTGATCAAGTCTGGTGACTCGGCGGCGCTTGATCGTCTGGTGTCGGATTTCCAAATGGCGGCCGTGTTACCGGACAAGCCGCTGCATATGCTCTACGTCGAGGACAGTCCATCTATTTATACGCTTTTCATTGAGTACTTCAATGCCAAGGGCTTTCGCGTCAGTCATTTTACCAGTGCGCGAAACGCCCTGAAGTCCACGCTCAAGGAAGATTACGACGTCGTTGTTGCTGATGTCATGGTGGAAGGTACATTGACGGGGCTCTCTCTGGTCCGGAGTATCAAGGGAAGTGCCCAGGGGCGCTTACTGCCATGCTTTATTGTCTCCGGCCTGCAGGATCAGGCTCAGAAGATGCAGATGCTTGCTGCTGGCGCCGATGACGTATTGATAAAGCCGGTCTCTCTGGAAGAGTTGCACAGCCGCGTGGTCGGTGTGTGGGCTGACTACCAGGAACGGCGTCGAATCGAACAGGAACAGAGTCGCCTCGAGACGATGGCGCTGACAGACCAGCTCACGGGACTGCTCAATAGACATGCCCTGGAGAGTATTGCCCAACGTGTTCACGCCAATGCCCTGCGCCATGACGGTGATTATAGCGTGTTGATGTGCGACATCGATCATTTCAAGCAGGTGAATGACAGGTTTGGACACCAGGCTGGCGATGATATTTTGCAGGCGGTCGCAAAGCTGATGAGTCAACATACCCGTACTGAAGATTACGCCTTTAGAATTGGCGGGGAAGAGCTTGTGCTGTTGTTGCCAAACTGCTCCCTCGTCGACGCCGTACACAAGGCTGACCGTTTTCGCTGGGCCGTGCAGACCAGCAGGCCTCTGGGCATCGATATTACCATGAGCATAGGCGTTGCCTGTCTGAGCCAGCTCCAGGGCCTGCAGATGGACGTTGCTCAAACTGGTGTCGTCCCGCAGGATCACGGCTTTTCCAATATACTGGCAGCAGCGGACGCGGCGCTATACCGAGCAAAGGCGAATGGAAGGAACCAGGTTGAAAGCGCCTACAATACCGACTTGTCCCAGGCACCTGACGTATGTTGATGACAGCACTCCAGGCTTCCTGAGACGCCGCTGTGGGCGTGGCTTCACCTACATGGACGAAGCCGGAATCAGATTGAGCGATCCTGCCCAGCTCGAGCGCATCCGGGCCCTGGTCATTCCACCGAACTGGCAACGGGTGTGGATCTGCAGTTTGCCCAACGGTCATCTTCAGGCAACCGGTTACGATGATCGGAACCGCAAACAGTACCGTTATCACGATGAATGGAGCAAACACCGCCAGGCCAGCAAATTTTCCGGTCTGATCGATTTTGCAAAAGCACTTCCTGCGATAAGAGAGCGGCTCGACGCTGACCTCCGTCGTCGTGACTGGCCACGCGAAAAAGTTCTCGCCCTGGTGGTCCGGCTTCTCGACACCTATCATCTTCGGATCGGAAACCAGGCTTATACCAATACCAATCAGACCTACGGCGCCACTACACTCAGGCGCAAGCATGTACACGCAGAGAACGGACATCTCGCTCTGCAGTACCGGGCAAAGAGTGGAAAATACCGTTCAATCCAGATTGCTGACCGGAAGCTCGAAAAGCTGTTGAAAGCTGTGAGCGAACTGCCTGGTTATGAGCTGTTCCGTTATTACGACCGCGAAGCGAAAAGTTATCGCGCCATCGACAGCCATGATGTGAATCAGTACATTCAGGCTATCAGTGGTCAGCCTTTCACAGCAAAAGGCTTTCGAACATGGGGCGGCACCGTAGAGGCTACCCGTCAGTTTACTTCAGCGGTCAAGCTGGTCCGCGAACATCCGCAGCGAAAGTTTGAAACTCAGCTGGTGAAACTGGTGGCAGCCAAGCTCGGGAATACGATTACCATTTGTCGGGAGTACTATATCCATCCGACAGTGCTCTGCAAGCTTGTTCAGTATCAGGAGGACGAAGCCATGTTCGACAGACTCGAGCTTGCCAGAGCCTCAGGGCGCTCCTGTGACCTGGATGCCTTTGAAACCTTCACACTCGAGCTGCTGAGTGAGCCGGAACCGGCTCGAATCAGATCGTCTTGAAACACTATCGGCAGACAACATGAGAAGACTGAAAAATGCGATCTTCCGCCTCGTGCAGCGGGTCTTCAACAGTATCGCCTTCGTGCCGACGGTGGTCGCAGTTGGCATGTTCCTGTTCTATTTCCTGATAATCTATCTTGAATATCAGCCGCAGACACAGAGTCTCAAAGATAACTGGCCGACTCTCTTCGTCGATGACGCCGAGAACGCGCGAACCATATTGGGCACGCTTGTGGGCGGCATCATTTCGCTGACGGTGTTCAGCTTTTCCATGGTCATGGTGGTGCTGACAAGGGCCTCCGCCACACTGTCACCGCGAATCATACCAGGCCTCATCACCAAGCCTCAGCACCAGAGAACGCTTGGGGTTTACATAGGCACCATTATTTTCTCGCTGGTGCTGCTGACCAATATCAATAGCGTGGACGATGGATTCAAGGTGCCCGGTCTTGGCATTTTCTTCGCCATGCTTTTTGGAATTGTTTCGCTAGCGCTCTTCGTGTATTTCATCCACTCGATTACACGCTCGATCCAGGTCGACTTCGTGATGGATTCGATCTTCGAAAGAACCCGCGGTGAAATAGCCAATCGTCTGGAGCGGCTCAAGGATTCCAGGGACGACCAGTCAATGCCAGATATTGATGACTGGATAGATATTCAGAACGATCATACCGGCTACTTCAAGAAATCGAATATCACCGAACTGATGAAGATACTGTCAGACAACGATATCTGCCTGGTGACGCTGGTGCATCGGGGTGAATTCGTGGCCAAAGGCAGGCCAATGGTCAAGGTAAATAGCAAGATCGATGATGACGTCGTAAAAGCGATACTGGATTGCTTTACCTTTTATATTGCAGAAATCGCTGATGATCATTATACCTTCGGCTTCAATCAGATCTCGGAGATCGCCATCAAGGCGCTGAGTCCGGGTATCAACGATCCCGGTACGGCCATTCGTGCGCTCGACATGCTGTCGATTCTCTTTGCCGATTTTGCCCGGCATCCGGGTTTCGATGTCGAGTGCGACGATGATGGGGAGCCAAGAATGTTCTACACGGCGAAGGATTTTCTCGAGCTCTTGTACACCACGCTTGGTCCCATAAGAGAGTACGGCCGAAAGGACGCCATTGTCGTGGGCAAGCTGGTCGAGTCATGCATCAACGTCGCTTACGCCGATCTGGACGACAACCAAACCGATGGCCTGGTGGAGTTTGTGGATGACATTGTCAAGACCAGTGATCCGACGATAGAGAGCATCATGGATAGACGCTTTATCAATCGAAAAGTGAGGCTGCTCAACAAGGCTTTGGGCGGGGATCGTGAGGTAGCATTGCTATCTCACGAGCGCTGAGCAGCCCTCTGGTCACAATCAGGCGTGAGCCACCACACGTTTGTCGCTATTGAAGACGAGATCGACCACAGCTTGGGCCGTAGCCTGTGCAGAGGCCGGGTTCTGGCCTGTCACCAGTCGCTCGCTCACCTGAACGCATACGCCGAAGTCTGGTGCGGTGTGGACGGTCGCTCCACGTTCTCGCATGCGGCTCTCAAGCAGGAAGGGAACAATGTCATCCTTCTCCACAGCGGCCTCTTCAGAGTCGGTAAAGCAGGTGACATCCTTGCCTGCCACGAGGTAGCTGCCATCTCCAAGCTTTGCGTTCACCAGAGCCGCCGGGCCATGACAAACCGCTGAAACAACGTTACCGGAGTCGTAGCACGACTGAATGAGCTTGCGAAGACCTGCATGATCGGGGAAGTCCCACATGGTGCCATGGCCTCCCGCGAAGAAGATGGCCTTATAAGCAGTGCCATCAAGTTCTTCGGGTTTGAAGGTCGTGGCGAGAGATTCCATGTCTGCCTTGTTGTCGAGCAGTTTGCTGTTCAGCGGGTCGCTTCTATCCAGTGAGCCGGGATCTGGCTGGGTCGCGCCACCCTGCGGGCTGCAAAAGGTGACGTTGAAGCCCGCCTCACGAAAGACCTCGAGCGGGTGGCTAACCTCGCTGCAAAACCAGCCTGTCGGTTCACCTGAATCGCCGAGTGTCTGATGTCCACTGACAACGATGAGAATATGATCCGCCATGGCAGAAACTCCTGTCTTGAATGGTTGTGTGAAGTCTCATTGGGTACGGCTGGCTTCTACGGGCAGACCTCAGTTATTCAGCGACAGGGCGGATCGATACACAGCCAGCGTGGCTTCGCTTTGGGCTGCCAGTGTATAGGGGCTGCCGAATTCGATGGGCGGCTGGGCCTCGACATGCTCACATAACGCTCGCGTCTGACGTGCAAGCTGGGCAAGGTCACCTGTTTTGACCAGCCCTGCTGGATAGATATCCTCCAGAACCTCCGCCGGCCCGCCCTGGTCGTAGGCAATGACAGGGGTGCCCGTCGCCAGCGCCTCTACGACCGTTCGACCGAAGGGCTCTGGCTGTGTTGACAGGTTGAACACAGCAGACGCTGCCGCATACCACTCGGTCATATCGCTGCGGTGACCGGCGAAAGCCAGATCCTGCATGATGCCTAGTGACTGGGCTGTCTTGGTGAGTTCGTCCAGGTAGGCCGTTTTCCCCTGGTCAGGCTCGCCCACGATCACGCCGTAATACTGGCCGGGTGCTTCATGCTTCAGGCTGGCAATCAGCTTGAGAAAGTCGAGCTGTCCTTTCCATCGGGTGAGCCGACCAGGCATCAGCAGGATAAAGCGGTCGCGGCCGAGTGGAAATTCATCGCGGTAGCGCGCGGTCCATTCAGCGCTCGCCTCAGTCCGAGGCGGAAACTGGGCAATATCGACGCCTCTTGGAATCACCTTGATTGACGCCGCTTCGAGTCGATAGTTGTCGACGATGTAGTCTCGCACGCAGCGCGATATGGCAATGACGGCATTGGCACGGCTCATAATCGCGCTGTAGCGATTGACCGAATACAGACCGTGGAAGGTGCTGACCACTACAGGCCGCTCCCTTTCGGAAAATTTGCGCATGGCGAGCCAAGTGAGCCAGGCTGGCATTCGCGAGCGGACATGCACGATGTCTGGATGCAGCGCAAACAGCGCTTGCCGAAGCGGTGCAACATATCTCAGCGATGCGGGGCTCTTGCGATGAATGGGAATGGAAATATGGTGGCCGCCGTCGGCCTCCAGTTGACGAACCAGTCGCCCACCATTGGAGATGACGGTGGAACGATGGCCCTGTTCAACAAGGTAGCGCGAAAATTCGATCGTACCGCGCTCGACGCCGCCTGATTGCAACTCGGGCAGCACTTGCACGATGTGCAGAGGCCTGCTGTGCCGGTCGCTATGATACGTGCCTGGCTGAGACGGCTGAGAACTTGCTGTGCTGCCGGCGGCGTTGCCGGGCCTGGATTGCGAATGATTCGGTTTTTGCACCTGTTGTTCTCTGGAAGATTCTTGTAAGTGTCGAGCGCAATTCGAAGGATGAATTTGCCATGCAGAGCCTTAAAGGTCGAGCATGGCCAACAGCGACTGTGCGCACACGATGTTGGGATTTTCACGCTGACCGCAAGCGCGGTCAGCCGGTACGGCTTCTACATCTTCTGACATTGCATAAGGACGCTCCAGCGTGGCAAGCTGGCCTTTCGCCTCCAGTGCACCTGTGCCGCGACGAAGCTTGTTCTTCTTCTGCGTATCAGTGAGCTTGATGAGTCCCACACAGGCTTGGGTATTCATGGCCTCGGCAAGCATCGACGCCGAGTCTTCAGTGATCCATATATGTCCGGCTTCAGGCAGGCTGTGCTGCAGCCAGTCGCTTGGCAGCGCTGTCCAGTCGAGCAGTTTGATGGAAGCAGGCAGGACATCTGCGGCCGCTACAAGCGCAGCCGGAGTACGTCTTGAGGTCGTGGCCTGCCACTGCACGGCCGGATAGCGTTCGGCCAGTGTGCTCATCTGTTGAAGAACGTCTTCATTATCCCATTCAAAATGCCTACTTTTGCCGCCCAGCAGGATCAGCCCGCGGCGATAGTCCGGGTTCGAGAACTTAGGCACTGGTGCCAGCGAGAGCGGCGTCACCAGCCGGTTGCCGCCCGGCTGGAAGCCATCATGAAAAGGCGTAATCACAACATCGAACAGCCTGGCCGGAAGGCTCGGATTCATGATGATCGCGCTGCGGGCGCCCAATTGTCGTTGCAGCGCAAGTACCGTCGGATGTGTGCCATGGCCAACGCCAATCACCAATCCGGACTGCTGTTGCGAGCCGCTGCCCCTGGGGCGAAGTAGGGTGGTCAACACTTTCGTGAGAGGCCAGGGGGGCAGGACGGCGTGTTGAATCTTTCGCAAACCTGCAAGCGCTTCTATCAGCGCTGTCGCCTGTTTGGCATGACCCGGCTTGCCGTCACTGACCTGCCAGATTTTCAGGTGGCCCTGCTGCACGTTTTATTACCAAGCATGATCATGAACTCTTCAAAGGGTACGGCTTTGGAATAGTACCAGCCCTGCATCCTCGTCGCGCCCATTTTCATGCACAGCTTGATGTGCTCTTCAGTTTCCACGCCTTCCGCCGTGGTAGTGAGTTGGAGAGAGTTCAGCATCGCGAGCAAGCCCTTCAACAGGGCCAGCGTATGCAGATACCCACCCGAGTTACTGAGCATGGCAGCTCCAGGCTCTCCGGCAAGGCCCGTTTGTGTGGGGTCCGGCATCAGGCAACGATCAATCTTGACTGTGGAGATCGGGAAGCGCTGGAGGTGCTGGATCGACGAATACCCGGTGCCGAAATCATCCAGGGCAATCCTGCAGCCGAGAGCGGCAATGGCATTGATACTTTTTTCGATCATGCCCGCATCCTCGACGAAGGCCGTTTCCGTCAATTCGAGTTCAAGGCTCTGTGGCGGCAGCTGGTAAGTACTGATCATTTCTTCGATTGCCAGAACGACACTGCCATCGGTCAGCTGCGTCGGCGACACATTGATCGACATGCAAAATTCGTCGCGCTGCTGCCCATCCAGCGCCGCACGAATGTCAGCGAGTCTTGCGCAGGCTTCACGGATGACCCATTCACCGATGGCGCCCATGAGGCCCGTTTCTTCGGCCACCTTCAGAAATTTGTCTGGCATGCGCATCGTGGTGCCATCTTCACACCAGCGCAACAAGGCTTCCGCACCGATGATCGATTGATCGCTACCCTCGCCACACTTGACGATCGGCTGATAGTGGAGCATGAACTGATTGCGTTCGATGGACTGGCGAAGTTTGAGTTCGGTGGTTTGCTGCTGATGGTAATGATGCTGCATGTCATCGGAAAAGAAGCAGAAGGTGTTTCTGCCACTTTTCTTTGCGCGATACATCGCAATGTCAGCGTTCTTCAGCAGGTCTTCAGAACTGAGACCGTTCTCGGGCGACACCACGATGCCGATGCTCGTGGTCACCGGCAGCACATGCCGCTCGATTTCAAATGGATCTGACAGTGAGCGCAGTATGCGATTGGCTATATTACTGACCGGCTTGTCACTTCGCAGATTCGTCACCAGCAGGGCAAATTCGTCCCCCCCTAGGCGGGCGAACATTTCATCCGGCCGCAGCAATGTCGACATCCGTGAGGCGAACTGCTGCAGCAGGCGATCTCCCACCACGTGGCCGTAGGAGTCATTGATGAATTTGAAGCGATCCAGGTCGAACAGGAACAAGGCCAACTTGGTCGTCTTGCCACGATTGTTCGTCAGACAGACCTTGAGCGTTTCATCAAACAGATAACGATTGGCCAGACCGGTGAGCGAATCCCGCTCAGACAGGTTCTGGGCATTGGCGAGGCTCTGCTGAAGTTTCTGATCAAGGCTCGCATGCAATTGCGACTTCAGTATGGACCTCGTCAGGCGCTCCACGCTGAGCTCGGCGCGTGGTATGAAATCCTGTGCACCGGCCTCCAGGCTTGCCAGACCAGCCTCCAGATCGTCCGCGTCGCTGAGGATGATCACAATCTGCTGTCCCGAAATTCCGCGAATATGTTGCAGGAGGGTAAGACCGCTGCCCTCTGCGAGGTGCTGATCGAGCAGTACGGCATGATGGCTTTGGCCGCTGCTGATTTCCGCCAGGGCGCCAGCGAAGCTGTGAGCAGACTTCAGTGCTACCTGTACGGTCGTGGAATGCAGTTGCGCCTGTAGCTGATCCAGGTCGGGCGAGGTGCTGACCACAAGTATGTTCAGGTGAGTTGGTGTAGACGAAAGCTTCAAGTCTCGGTTCCTATGGGTTTCAGGCCATTTGCCGGTCGCGAGCGGTCTCCCGTGACCGCTAGGAAACAAGTATAGGTCAGGAGATACGAGCTTGCCGAAATCGGAGGCATTCGCGTTGAGTCCGAGACACTTCAATCGGTTGCGAGCCGATGGTCGTAGCAACTGTAGGCTGAAGAGGAGGGGGACCAGGTGATGGATGAAAGCTTTGGACACTATTGGCGTTTTGCCGCCATGGTGGCGACAGCGACCGTCATCATGTACGGCCTTATGTATTTGAATACCTATGAATTCGGCCATGTTCGTTTTAGCGAGACCCGGCTTTACATGACTATCATCATGGGCGCCACAATGGCGATTGTGATGCTGCTGTTCATGTTGCACATGTATACCAACCGACTGATCAATAGCGTCATCATTATCGGCAGCGGTCTCACCTTTCTCATCGCCCTCTGGCTGGTGAGATCGCAGAGCACAGTAGGCGATGATCTTTACATGAAAGCGATGATTCCGCACCATTCGATCGCACTCTTGACCAGCGAGCGCGCTGCTATCGAAGATGTACGGGTGCGCACCCTGGCAGACAGGATAATGACTAGCCAGCGCAAGGAGATCAGGGAGATGGAGTGGCTAATAGAAGATATCAGCAGGAATGGCCTGGCCTCGACGCATGCAAAAGCGATTAGCCGTGCAATGCCAGAGTTTGCTGGTGAACCTTGAGGGGTGTCGCTCGAGAGATGAGCTATTGATAAATCGGTATAAATGGTGCCCAGGAGAGGACTTGAACCTCCACCCCCTTGCGAGGACCAGCACCTGAAGCTGGCGTGTCTACCAATTTCACCACCTGGGCAGATGGCTCAGTCCGGACCTCGGCGCTTGAAACGACTGGTTGCCTGACTGGAAGCAGGGCGGCAGATTAATAAGGAACCGCGTTAATGTCAATCGCCATGTTGTAAATTATTTATCGGAATCCAGCGGCCCTTTTACCAGCTGACTGCGCCGGGGTCCCACCCGCTCAGTGCACTGTCGGGTGGTTGACGTTGCTCACAGCGCCCAACTGCGTAACAATGACACACATTTTTTTTCGGTAACGATGCTTATGCCAAAAATGCCAGACGATCCACATGCAGGACGTGAGGCGGCAAACTACGAAAATCCCGTGGCCAGCCGCGAATTTATCCTGAGCCTGATAGAGGAGCAGGAACGGCCGCTGACAATGGATGCAATAGCCGACATACTCGAATATAAAGATGAAGACGAGGACGCACTCGAGGGTCTCAGGCGTCGTCTCATCGCCATGGTTCGTGATGGTCAGTTGCTGCAGAACAGAAGCGGCACTTACGGTCTCCCCGCCAAGATGAGCCTCATCAAGGGCCGGGTATCCGGCCACCGTGACGGCTTTGGCTTCTTCATACCTGAAGATGGCAGTGACGACCTATTCCTGAATGCTCGCCAGATGAAACAGGTGTTTGACGGCGATATCGTTCTGGCCAGGGAAGAAGGTCGCGGCTTCAAAGGCAAGAAGGAAGGGGTGATCGTTCAGGTCGTCGAGCGCAAGACCACGCACATCGTTGGTCGCATGCACCGAGATCAGGGTTCAGCCTTCGTCGTACCGGAAAGCATTCGCATCACCCAGGATATCCTTGTGCCGGAGCATGCACTGCTTGGCGCGAAAGACGGGCAATATGTCTCTGTCGAAATCAAGCGTCAGCCTGAGTTAAAGTCAGCACCCATGGGCCACGTGGTCGAAATTCTGGGTGACCATATGGCGCCCGGCATGGAAGTCGAAGTGGCCCTGCGCTCGCATAACATTCCATTCCAGTGGCCGGACGACGTACTGCAGACGGCAGATGCGCTGGATAAGCCACTAACTGAAGAAGATCTGGCTGGTCGAATCGATCTTCGTAAAGTGCCTTTAATTACCATCGACGGGGAAGATGCCCGTGACTTCGATGACGCTGTCTATTGTGAGCGCAAGAAGGGTGGTGGCTGGCGTCTGTATGTCGCGATAGCCGACGTGTCGCACTATGTTCGTCCGGGCACGCCCCTCGACAAGGAAGCTGTCAATCGCGGTACGTCAGTCTATTTCCCTAGCCGTGTCGTGCCAATGTTGCCGGAAGTGCTCTCGAATGGTCTCTGTTCGCTGAACCCCGATGTCGACCGCCTGTGTATGGTCTGCGAAATGACTGTGAGCCAGCAGGGACGTCTGAGTGGCTACCGTTTCTACGAGGCCGTGATGCGCTCGCAGGCGCGGCTGACTTATAACAAGGTGGCCGCGTATCTGGAGACTCCGGAGTCGCCTGCCGGAGAGGCAGTCATCGAGCGTTATTCGAACATTCTGCCGGGGCTCAATAACCTGTATGAACTCTACCAGGCGCTATCGGCTGCGCGTCGAGCTCGTGGTGCCATCGATTTTCAGACGACCGAAACCCGCATCGTCTTCAATGCTGATCGCAAGATAGACACCATCGTGCCGGTCGAGCGCAACGATGCCCACAAGCTCATCGAAGAGTGCATGCTCTGCGCGAACGTTGCGACTGCGCGCTTTCTGGAAAAGTACAAGATTCCAACGCTATTCAGGGTGCACGAAGGTCCGAAGGCTGAACGTCTCGTCAATGCCCGCAGCTTCTTCGGCGAACTCGGCCTCAATCTGGGTGGTGGTCTCAAGCCGGCACCGGCAGATTACCAGGCTTTCCTCGCCGAAATTGGTGAACGTCCGGACTTCAACGTGCTGCAGACGGTACTGCTCAGATCTATGAGTCAGGCCATCTATCATCCGGAGAACCACGGCCACTTCGGTCTTGGTTTCGAGGCCTACACACACTTCACTTCGCCAATCAGGCGCTATCCTGATCTGCTGGTTCATCGAGCCATTCGCGATGCGATTCGCAGTGGCAAGCCAAACCAGAACGTCATCCGCACCGAAGCGACTGCAGCAGTCAAGGATGCAGAGCGCTATCAGCATGACATGGCGAGCCTGCTGGTCCTCGGTGAGCACTGCAGCATGACCGAGCGGCGTGCAGACGACGCCACACGCGACGTCATGGCCTGGTTGAAGTGCGAATATCTGCTTGATCATGTCGGTGAGGAGTTCGAAGGCTCCATCAGTGCCGTAACGGCCTTCGGCCTGTTCGTCGAGCTTAAGGATCTCTACGTGGAGGGCCTTATTCACGTGTCCTCGCTCGATTCGGATTATTACAAGTTCGAACCCGCCAAGCAGCGATTGCTTGGTGAGCGCACTGGCAGCTCTTTCACGCTTGGCGACCAGCTCCTTGTTCAGGTTGCTCAGGTGAACCTGGATGAGCGCAAGGTCGACCTTGTGCTGAAGGGTCGAGCGAAGACGGGCCGAAAGAGCTCGAGAAACAAGTCTTCAGGCAAGACGAAGGCTGGCGAGACGGTGGTGCCGGCCAAGACCGGCAGCAAGCGCAAGGAAATCCTGGCCAAGTGGGAGCAGGAGTACAAAAGTGATCCCAAGGCCGGTGCAAAAGCGCCTGGCAAGGGCGGCCGTAAGCGAAAGCCTAAGTCGGCATCTTCAGTAGAGGGCGGCGGTGACGCGGCCGCAAAGAAAGGAAAATCGAGTGGCAAGACAGCAGCGAAACCGGCCTCGCCAGGCAGAAAACGAAGCCGGTCAGGCGGACGCAAATCGTCAGGGGCCGCGGGGGCGAAAGCGTCAGGCGGGGGCGATAAAGGCTGATGCGGGCGGTGATTCAGCCGCCTATGTCTACGGTATACACGCCGTAGCCAGCCTGTTGTCACACCGTCCGGAGGCCATTCTCAGGCTTTGCGTGCGTAACGATAAACCATCGCAGAAGCTGGCTGAGCTGCTTGGACAGATCGATGAGGCAGTGAAGGCGTCTAACGGTCAGCTGCAGGTGTCCCGGGTAGATGGGCCTGTGCTGGATGACATGGTGCCGGGTGTGCATCAGGGCGTGGTCGCTGAGGTCAGGCCCTTGCAGGAACAGGGTGAAAGCGCTCTCGATGAGCTGCTGGACCGCTGGAACGACTCAGCCAGCCCGCTGCGCCTGCTCGTGCTCGACGGCGTCACCGATCCGCATAACCTGGGCGCCTGTCTCCGCAGCGCCTGTGCCGCTGGCGTGGCTGCGGTCATCATGCCGAAGGACCGCTCCGCCTCTCTGACTGCGGTTGCGCGGAAGGTAGCCGTGGGCGCCGCTGAACTGGTACCGGTCATTCGTGTGACCAACCTCGCGCGAACACTTGGCCTTATTCAGCAGTATGGCGTCTGGATTGCCGGCGCCGATGGCGAGGCCGAGAATTCAATATTCCAGCTAAAACTGCCTGATCGTGTGGCTTTTGTTCTGGGCTCCGAAGGACGAGGAATGCGACGGCTGACCCGTGAAAGTTGCGACCAGCTCTTCAGTATCCCCATGCCAGGCGCCATAGAGAGCCTGAACGTTTCTGTTGCCTGTGGCGTCACACTGTTTGAAAGCGTCAGGCAGAGCTTGCCAATCAGGCCCTGAGCAAGTATCATCTCGCGCCTCCCGAACCTGCATGTTCTGAGCTTTTCAGTCCTCCGCAGGTTCGATCTCCTTGCTTCCGGTCCGTATTGGCCAAGGCCATCAACTGGAAGCTGCTAACCCGTAAGGAGCATTTATGCGTCACTACGAAATCGTGATCATGGTTCACCCTGATCAGAGCGAACAGGTTCCTGCCATGGTCGAGCGGTATTCCGCCATGGTTACAGGCAGCGGTGGAAGTATCCACCGTCATGAAGACTGGGGCCGCCGCCAGCTGGCTTACCCAATCGAAAAGATCCACAAGGCCCATTACATTCTTCTGAACATCGAATGCACAGAAGAAGTGCTTGATGAGCTTGCTCATAACTTCCGCTTCAACGATGCGATCATTCGTGACCTCATCCTGCGTCGCAAGGAAGCTGTTACCGAGATGTCACCTATCAAGGCTGGTGAGTCACGGGATAGCCGTCCGCCACGTCGTGATACCGGCAGCAGTAGCCGTTCTGACGCTTCAGACAGCTCGCGTGGCCGTTCTGACAACGACAATGACAGCGACTCCGATTCGGATGACGACAATCAGGGCGATGACGAGTAGCTCACAGCTGCTCAACACGAACAGGTTTAGAAGAGGATAAGCACTATGGCTCGATTTTTCAGAAGAAGAAAGTATTGCCGCTTTACTGCGGAAGGCATCAAACAGATCGATTACAAGGATCTTGAGCTGCTGAAAGGTTACGTCACTGAAACTGGCAAGATCGTACCAAGCCGGATCACTGGCACCAAGGCGAAGTATCAGCGTCAGCTGTCCACTGCGATCAAGCATGCACGTTTCATCGCACTGCTGCCTTACACCGACAGCCACGATCTGTGAGAACTGGCCGGCTTAACGGCTAATAGAGGATTCTTCAATGGAAGTCATATTGTTAGAGAAGGTTGCCAATCTGGGCAACCTCGGCGACAAGGTTAAGGTAAAGTCCGGCTACGGACGCAATTTCCTTGTGCCTTACGGTAAAGCTGTTCCAGCGACCGGCTCGAATATCGAAGCGTTTGAAAAGCGTCGCGCCGAGCTCGAGAAGCAGGCAGAAGAGCGTCAGTCGGAAGCAGAAAGCAGAAAGCAGAAGCTTGACGGACAGACTGTGACTATCACTGCCAAGTCTGGTGACGAAGGCAAGCTCTTCGGTTCTGTCAGCACTCGCGAAATTGCGGACGCTCTGACTGAGCTGGATGCGAACATTTCCCGCACTGAAGTCAAGCTGCCTGAGGGTGCGATTCGTAACCTGGGTCAGTATGAAATCGATGTACAGCTGCACTCCGATGTGATGGCCACTATTACGGTCAACGTCGTCGCGCAGTAAGCGTCAGCTATCAAGGGGGATGCCTGAGGTCGGTGCTGCGGCTGCAGTGACTCAAGTGTCCCCAAAGAACCGGTCTGAGTATTCGTTTATTCAGCCCGGTTTTTTTTATTCCTCGTAATTTTCACTTCATCCGTTAAGATTGTTTCCTACGGGCCAGCCCCTGGGTGATCCTCCCACTACATTCATTGATGAGAGCATCGAAGAGTATCCATGACGGAACCCAAGTCCAGCCAACTGCCAAGTTCCCAGGCTGAAGATAAGTTGAGAGCGCTAGCCGCCGGGAATAACCTGCGCAATGGCGATGCCGTGCTCGAAAATCTGCGCAAGCCACCGTTTTCTCTTGAGGCCGAAAGGGCTGTGATCGGTGGTCTCATGCTTGATAACGCCGGCTGGGAAAAGATGGCGGGTCTGTTGAACGATTCGGACTTCTATCGTGCTGAGCATAGGGCCATCTTCCGCGCCATTAATGCGCTGGCAGATCTCAACGAACCCTTCGATCCGGTAACACTGTCAGAACGCATCGATGCTGCTCGTGGTCAGGATCACGACGACTCTGCCGGCAGCCTCGCCTACCTGAGTGAGCTCGTCAGGAATACGCCAAGTGCCGCCAATATCAGGGCGTATGCCACCATTGTTCGTGAGCGAGCGGTGCTACGGAATCTTATCGGCGTCAGTACCGATATTGCCGAGATGGCTTACCAACCCGAGGGCAGGGCCTCCGACGAAATACTGGATGAGGCAGAAAGAAGAATTTTCCAGATTGCTGAAGACCGACCGAATCAGACAGGACCGGTGGGCATCAAGCCGGTCATCGCCCGGACGCTGAAGAAAATCGAGGCGCTGGTAGAGGCTGATAACGCTATCACCGGTATCACCACAGGCTTCGACAATCTCGACAAACGAACCGCGGGAATGCAGAACTCCGATCTGATTATCATTGCAGGCCGACCTTCGATGGGCAAAACGACATTTGCCATGAACCTGGTAGAGAATGCCCTGATGAGCTCGGATCTTCCCATGGTGGTCTTTTCCATGGAAATGCCTGCAGATGCGCTGGTCATGCGTATGTTGTCTTCGCTAGGGAGCATCGATCAGAGCCGCATCCGTACTGGTCAGCTCGATAGCGACGATTGGCCTCGGGTCACCTCCGCAATCAATATGCTGCGGGACAAGCCGCTATATATAGACGATACGCCAGCCCTGAGTCCGACTGAAGTACGTGCCCGCGCGCGAAGGATTGCCCGTGAGCACAACGGCAAGATGGGCCTCATCATGGTCGATTACCTGCAGTTGATGCGGGTAGCAGGCGCGACGGAAGGGCGAACCGCCGAAATTTCGGAAATCTCACGAGGCCTGAAGGCCCTGGCTAAAGAGTTGGACTGTCCGGTCATCGCGCTGTCTCAGCTGAACCGCAGCCTGGAGCAGCGACCGAACAAGCGGCCGGTCAACTCGGACCTGCGAGAGTCAGGTGCGATCGAGCAGGATGCCGACCTTATCATCTTCATCTACCGTGATGAGGTCTATAACGAGGAGAGTCCTGACAAGGGCACGGCCGAGATCATCATCGGCAAGCAGAGAAATGGTCCCATAGGTACTGTTCGCCTGGCATTTATTGGTCGATATACCAAGTTCGAAAATCTGGCACCTGGGTACGACACCAGTTATGACGAGGAGTAGCAAGACCCATCACGGTTCGGGTCGGCCACTGGAAGCCGTGATCGATGTTGGCGCACTCAAGCGCAACTTCAGTCTGCTCAACGAAAGGGGCCAAGGCGCCAACTGTGTTGCCGTGGTCAAATCGGATGGTTACGGCCACGGGTTGCAGGGGGTGATTGAAGCGTTGCCAGAAGTCGGACAGTTCGCCGTGGCCACTGCGAATGAACTCGACAGACTGGACTCTGAATTGTTGTCTGGTCGATCGATCCTGATATTGGAAGGTTTCTTCGATCTGTATGAGCCCGAGCGCATTCGCCAGCTTGGATTCTGCGTTGAGTGGGTGATTCATAGTCACTGGCAACTCGAGCTGCTGGAGTCCAGCCCAATGCAGTCGACCGCCGGAATCAGGGTGTGGATCAAGATCAATACTGGTATGAATCGCCTTGGATTTCCTCCCACTGATGTGCCGCAGGTATTCCGTCGGCTTGCACAGCTGTCGACAGTGATCGTTCTTGGTATTGCCTCCCACCTGGCCTGTGCAGACACTCCAGAAGCTGGTCTCAATCAGCAACAGTTCGACTGCTTTGCGAAATGTCATGCGATCCTTGTGAACTCAGGATACGACAACATCTGTGAGGCGGGTCGACTGCGTCGAAGCCTGCTCAATTCCGCCGGCCTGTTACAGTTTCCCCAGTATGCCTTCGATCAGGTCAGGCCAGGCATTGCATTGTATGGCGCGCTAGACTCGACGCTGCATCAGACTCACGGCCTGAGCCCGGTGATGACGCTGCAGACCAGGTTGGTCGCCGTGCAGCAGGTTTGGGCAGGTGACCGGGTCGGATATGGCGGTGACTACGTGGCTACAGAAGACCACTGCGTCGGCATCGTAGCGGCTGGCTATGGCGACGGCTATCCCCGGCAGGTGTCGACCCGGACAGAATCGGCTGGAACCGAGCCTTACGTCCTGGTGAAAGGGCAGCCCTGCCGCCTCGTCGGTCGTTGTTCGATGGATATGCTGACAGTCGACCTTGGCCCGACGGCTGATTGTGACTACCGGGCCGGGGACAGTGTCGAATTGTGGGGCAAGCACCTGCCAGTCGATCTTGTGGCCGGCTGGGCTTCCACAATCAGCTATCATCTGCTGACAGGGGTGACGCGACGGGTGCCGAGACGCTATATTGATAGTCTGAATCCAGTGAATCAAGGCGCGAAGAATTGTTGACGCGCACGCTATGGGAACACGTTTGACTACAGTCTATGTCATTGGCAGTGAGAGTCCGCAGGGAAGATCTCTTCTTTCGCTCCTCAAAAACCAGGTGGGAATTCAGTCTATCGGCATCGAAGGCGGGATCTTCACCCGATCATCCGAGGCCTCGGAGGAACGTCTTCGGCAGTTCAGGCAGCCTGATCTGATCATCCATTGCCATGACCTGCATCATCTCGATCAGACTGAATCGAACCCTGCGGCCGCATGGCGGCACAACGTCGATTCCATTTCGGCCGTGAGCAAGTATGCCGAGTCCTTCAATATTCCCGTTATTCTTTCGTCAAGCAATCTTGTATTCGATGGCCGACGAGACAAGCCATACCTTCCCAGTCATCCGACCAAGCCCGTCACTGAATTCGGCAAGACCAAATGGGCCTCTGAGGAGTTATTGCGCGAGCGGATGCCGAAGCACATCATCCTTCGCAGTGGCTGGTTGCTCGAGAACGATCCCGCAGGCTGGCTCCAGAGCATCGTGACCAGGGCGCTGGAAGGACAGCCCATAGCGGTCTCGGACGAGGTTCAGCTGGCGCCCACTGCCACTGACGACCTCAGCCGGGTGATGCTCGCGGTGCTCAAGCAGCTGACCTGCGGCATCGACGTCTGGGGCGTTTATCATTACAGTGGGCTCGATACTGTCAGCTACGCTGAGCTCGTTGATACCATTCTCGATATATTAAGTGGGTATCAGCAGGTGAACCCGGTCATTGAGCAAGCAAGTGAGTCTCAGCTCATACGCTCCACGCTGCTGCCCATGAACGGGACCCTGAACTGTCTCAAACTACGAAATACTTTTGGCATCAAGCAACTTTCCTGGAAACGATTTCTACCCGGACTCGTCGAAGACTGCTATGACAACTGGGTGGAATCGAATGCTGATATCGGCCGATCTGCCTGCCCCATCGGGTGAAATTGGACAACTGGATCTGGCATGACTCACACTTCAGGAAAAACCTCTGCTCGCTCAGTGCGTGAAAGTCTCGCGCTCCTGCGCGGCCTGATTTTCTATGTTGGCTATGGCAGTGCCATGGCTTTGTCCGGTGTCGCTGTGTTGCTGGCCGTACCAGTCTGTCGATTTCCAATGCGCTATCGCGTGCTCTCCCAGTTCAGTATCGCGATCATCTACTGGGCACGCCTTGTCTGCGGTATGCGCTTCCGTTGTGAAGGCCAGGAAAACATACCTGCGACGCCCTGTGTGGTGGTGTCGAATCACGAAAGCGCCTGGGAAACGTTCTTTCTTGGCTGGATGTTCAGGCCTCAGGCCACCGTGCTGAAGAAAGAGTTGCTCAATATTCCACTCTTTGGATGGGGGCTGCGCATGCTCCGGCCCATACCGCTCGACCGCAACAAACCGACTGCCGCATTGAAGCTGGTGCTGCGTGAAGGTACTGCGGCCATTCAGGAGGGTTGCTGGGTGGTGATCTATCCAGAGGGCACTCGGGTTCGGCCCATGATGACCGGCCGCTTCAACAAGGGCGGCGCCATGCTGGCAATTCGCAGTGGGGTGCCGATACTACCGGTAGCCCATAACGCCGGTAGCTGCTGGCCTGCAGGGATGATCAGGAAGTATCCCGGCCAGATTCGCGTGAAGATCGGCGCACCAATCCAGACAGCCGGCCGAACGGTCGATGAAGTCCATGGCGAGCTCGAAGCCGCCATTCGGCAGTCCATGCAGACGCTGAGAGCCACCACCGTGCCGCTATAGCGTCAGAGTTCTGCCACTGCCATTCTGCACAGATTAGATACCCATTGCGTCAGGTTACCTGCACGTTACAATAGTCCCTCGCGTGACACAGTCGTCTGAAGTATCTGGCGGCAGCTTTAGTCACGCGCTGTCAATGCTATTTCCAGCTCTACAAGCCAACCAAGCTGACTCCATCTCTAATTCAGCTAACAGCAAAGGTAATCAACATTTATGAAAAACACAGGCTCATCCAATCTACTGCCTATACTGATCTATGCCCTCGTGGCGCCGCTCTTGTGTCTGGCCTTCCTGGCGCTATCCGGCGTGTCCATCATCAGCCTCGTGGCTGGCGACGGTGCTACCATTTCCGCTGACCCAGAATCTCCGTTCATTTTCCTGATAAGTGCCAAAGGCTTCATGTTCTACCTCCTGATGGCTGCACTGTTCTTTATAGCGGGCTACCTGTCGAACATCGTTCATCTGTTCCGCAAGCGTGCGGAGCCAGCTGCAAGACCATCTGCCGCAGCGCCAAAGACGAACGCCGCGCCCCGGGCAAATACCGCGCCTCAGCCGAGAAATCAGCCTGCGCCACGCCAGCACGAAGCAACAACAGCACCTGAACAGGATTTTGCGGAAGACGATGGCGTACTTGGAGAAGAGTACGGTACGGTCAAGTGGTTCAATGTGAAAAAAGGTTTTGGCTTCATAACGCTTGATGATGGCGAGGAGATCTTTGTGCACTTCCGTTCCATCAAGGGCGCAGGCCATCGTCACCTCAAGCCAGGGCAGGAAGTCCGTTTCAATATTGTGGAAGGTGAGAAGGGACCCCAGGCCGAAGACGTTTCAGTCGTCAGTGAAGGCTAGGGTCAGCTGTCAGCCTAGTCGTAGAACGATCAGGGCGACATAGGTTGAGAGCGCGATCACCAAAGCTGGCACGAGCATGACCAGTGCCAGCAGTATGAGCAGCTCGTCGAAAGCGGTGGCGAGCTGCCCTTTGATCAGAAAGACCGTCCCAAGGCAGGACAGGGCCGTGATGACCGCAGCCAGAAAACTCGTGAAGCACGTCCGCTGATCGATGCCTTTCTCTTCCAGCCAGGATTTCCCTCGACTCATGGGCCCGCCGCGCGACATCTGCTGACTAGCTCTGCCCGGTCACCAGCAATCGCTCCATGATGCGCTCATAGACTTTGGACAGCGTGATCAGGTCCTCAGTACTCACCTGCTCATCGATGCGATGGATGGTGGCATTCAAGGGGCCCAGTTCAATCACCTGTGCACCCGTAGGCGCAATGAAGCGGCCATCCGAAGTGCCCCCCGAGGTCGATAGCTCTGCAGGATATCCACAGATCTCCTGCACGGCTGCCTGTGCAGCAGCCACCAGATCACCTTCCTCTGTAAGAAACGGTAAACCATTCACTGTCCATTCGATGTCGTAATCGAGCTCGTGTCTGGCCAGAATAGCGGCGACCCTCAACTGTATGGTCTCCACATCCAGCTCGGTCGAGAAGCGCAAATTGAATACCGCTTCGAGCTCCCCTGGAATCACATTGGTGGCGCCAGTGCCGGAATTGATGTTGGAAATCTGCAGTGTGGTCGGTGGAAAGCTGTCGTTGCCAGCATCCCACTCCTGATGGGAGAGATCGTGCAGCGCTGCCATGGACAGGTGTATCGGGTTTTTTGCCAGATGCGGGTAGGCCACATGCCCCTGTATGCCTTTTACCGTCAGCACGGCACCCAGGGAGCCACGACGGCCATTCTTGATGATGTCGCCTATCTGCCGGGTGCTGCTGGGCTCTCCTACCAGGCAGTATCTGAATTTCTGCCCAGCAGCTTCGAGGTGCTCGATGACTTTTACAGTGCCGTGAATTGCACGACCTTCCTCGTCGCTGGTGATCAGCAGGCCGAGTGAGCCCTGTAACTCAGGGTATCTTGCGAGAAAGCGTTCGCAAGCGGTGATGAACGCGGCAATACTGCCCTTCATGTCGGCAGCGCCCCGACCATGCAACATACCGTCGATGATCAACCCACCGAAAGGCGGGTGCGTCCACTGTGCGGCGGGTCCGGTTGGAACCACATCGGTATGGCCGGCAAACACGAAACGCGGCGCGGCGTCTCCCCGGGTAGCCCACAGGTTCTCGACATCGCCAAAGGGTAATCGTTGACAGTTGAAGCCTAGGGGTTTCAGGCGCGCTGCCAGCATGGCCTGGCACCCAGCATCGTCTGGCGTCACTGAGGCCTGGCGAATCAGGGCCTGAGCCAGAGCGAGTGTAGGATCCGATGCGTAATCCGGGCTAGTCATGAGGCCTTCCGTCTAGTTGTGCTTGTGAAGCATGCTATTGAGCTCGACGACCGTCCTGTTACTGACCGCCTCTATCCGGCCATTGAGCGAGTTGCGGCGGAACTGCAGATCACTTTGCCCCGCCAGCTCCCGAGCTTTCACAGCCTCCATGGCCTGGCCTTCATTGTCGATCAAGGTAACTTTCGCCCCAGCCGTCAGATACAGGCCAGCCTCGACGATACAACGATCGCCCAGAGGGATGCCAATACCAGCATTCGCGCCGATCAGGCATTGCTTACCGACCGATATGATCATCTTGCCGCCACCCGACAGGGTGCCCATGGTGGAGCAGCCACCACCGAGGTCAGAACCCTCTCCAACCATGACGCCCGCTGAAATTCGACCCTCGATCATCGAGGTGCCCTCGGTACCGGCGTTAAAGTTGACGAAGCCCTCGTGCATGATGGTCGTGCCTTCGCCGATATAGGCACCAAGACGAACCCGGGCGGTATCGGCAATACGAACGCCTGCCGGCACCACGTAGTCAGCCATCGGGGGAAATTTGTCTACAGATTTTACGCCCAGCCACTGCCCCTTGCTGCGGGCGGCCAGGCGTCGTGCCGGTAGCTCACGGAGATCGACCGGCCCTTCGCTGGTCCAGGCAACATTTGGAAGCTGACCAAATACAGCTTCAAGACTGATGCTGTGTGGCTTGAGCAGACGGTGCGAGAGCGCCTGCAGCCTGAGATAAGCGTCGGGCGTACTGGTCACCGCTTTAGAAGCATCTACCAGCGTTGCGACAACGATGCTGTTTGTGGGAGCACTTTCTCTCAAAGCTTCCACGGATGTTCTGACTGCCGCTGCTTCGCTCCCATGGGCCTGCTGCAAGGCTTCAGAGAAGGCATCTGCCTGCGCCAGTGTAATCTCGCTGTAGCTGGAATTGGGCGTCAGGTTGAAATGCTTCATGGCCAGTGAGGCTAATTCGCTTTCGAGCGAGGCATCGAAGGTGAGGGGCAGGGGATACAGGGTATCGAGAAGATCGCCGGCATTGTTGCGTGCAGCGATACCGATTCCGAATAAAAGCATGAGAGATCCTGTTGAGTAGTTTAAAGACTCAGCGCGCCGCATCTATCAGCGCGCTGCGGCTAGTCAGGCAGCATTTTCATTGGCCCGATCGAGCACTTCGCAGAGCATTTCCTGCAGTTCGTTACAACGTTCTGGGTTGGACAGCGGCGAATCATCGGGCTCACAGATTTCGAAACTATCCTCGACCCGCTCACCCAGCGTGGCGATCCGTGCTCTCAGAATCTGCACGTTCATGGTCACGAATACGGAAGCGATGCGGGCCAGTACGCCGGAGCGGTCCGGTGTCACGACTGACAGTATGGTGCGCATGGTATCAGCATTATTGCTCAGTACCACCTCAGTGGGAAAACTGAAGTACTGCAACTGCCTCGAGGTGCGCCGATTTTGCCTTGGTGGTGGAAAGGGCCGATTATTCTGGATGGCGTCGAGCACTTCCATGAGGTTCTTCAGAATATGCTGACGCGGAATGAGCATGTCACGACTGTCCGTTTCGCTGACGATGAACAGGCTCAGACTGAGATTGCCTTCGCCCTGAAAAATCCGCGCCTCCAGAACGCCGAGATCCAGTTTGTCGAAGGTGGAGACGATACCTGCAAACAGCTTTTCCTTGTCCTCCATATACACCAGTACTTCGAGATAGCCCGCGGCTGTCCCGCCACGCGCCTGCTCAATGCTCACGAGTGGACGGGTGCTATCACCGTGACGCAGAATTGTGGCCGTCTGACTGGCGATATCGCGAGTGGAGTCCTGCTGGAAATACTCGTCGTCAAGCCGGTTCCACAGCGCCGTCAGCTGCTGCTCCGTGAACTCTTCGTCTTCAAGCAGTATTTCCAGAACCTCCGAGCGGGTGCTGGCAATCCAGTCCTCACGATTGATGGCCTTGCCCTTGCCACGAGCCAGCGCTGCACGGGTCTCGGTATACAGATTCTGCAGCAATACCGCACGCCACGAGTTCCACAGATTCGGGCTGGTGGCGGCGATGTCGCAGACAGTCATGGTGTAGAGATAATCGAGGTGAATGTTACTGTCGAAACGCTGAGCAAATTCATGAATGACGACCGGGTCGCTGATATCGCGTCGCTGCGCCGTCGTGGACATCATCAGGTGATTTTCCACCAGCCAGGCGAGTAGCGAAGTGTCGCGCTGGCTCAGCTGATGTCGCCTGGCAAACTCGCGAACTTCCTCTGCGCCAAGCTCCGAATGGTCGCCACCCCGGCCTTTGGCAATGTCGTGGAACAGGCCTGCGATGTACAGCAGTTCCCGTTTAGGCAGCTTGGCTGCCAGATCATGGGCGTTCGGAAAGCGTGTCTTGCCACTATCCTGAAACAGGCTATCGATATTCTCTATGAAATGCAGGGTATGGACGTCGACAGTGTAGACGTGAAATAAGTCGTGCTGCATCTGACCTTCAATTCGACCAAACGCAGGTAGATATCGTCCTAGCACACCGTAGCGTTTCATGGCCCCCAAGGTTTTGTATAGCTCGTGTGGCGTCTTGAGAATTTCCATGAAAAGCGAGGTGTTAATCAGGTCCCTCGAGAACCGCTCGGTGATGAGATGAAGATTTTCCCGGATGGCCCGAATGGTGTCGGCGCTGATGCCGAGGACATTCTCATATTGGGCCAGCAGGAGAAAGACCTCGATCAGCGCGAAGGGTTGCTGTTGGAATATATCCGGCGATACGGCCTCTATATAATGATTGCGAACCTGAAACCGGCGGTTCAGCGCCTTGATATTCTCGCTGCCGGTGTCGTGGAAATTACGGTGCACCTCGTCGAAGTGCTGCAGCATCACGTCGTTGAGCACCTGAATGCTCTGACTATGCAGGTAAAACTCCCGCATCATGGCTTCTACCGCCTCGACTGCGACGGTGTCGGAATCCTGGGTCATCAGGGCGAGGGTGCGCTGATGATCGAACAACAGCCTGTTTTCACTACGCCTGCATATGCGGTGCAGACCGAAGCGCAGCCACCACAGCACGTTCTCTGCTTCCTTGAGGGCGCGAAATTCGCCGCTATTCAGGAAGCTGTAGTGGCCTATATCCGCAGAATCCTGCATGGTGCCGGCGACATTGTCGGGCATTTCGCCCTCGTGGATCTCGTTGTCCACCACCATGTCTCTTGGCGGCTCATTCTCGCCCCGGGCGTGGCTCGAACCGCCGATGCCGCCGTAGTAGCGCTTGCTGATCCAGCCTATGGTCTGCACATCTCGCAGGCCACCAGGTGAGGTTTTCAGGTTTGGCTCGAGGTTGTACTCGGTGTCCTCATACTTTTCGTGCCGCTGTGCCTGCTCCGATCGTTTCGCAATATAGAAATCCCGGCTGGTCCAGCTTTCATCGCTGAAGGCCCTGATCACCAGACCCGAATAGAGATCGGTACTGCCGGCCAGCAGGCGTGTCTCCAGCAGGTTCGTAGCTATGGTGATATCCGCAGAGGCCTGCTCGATACACTCATCGGGCGTCCTGACGCTATGCCCAATATCAAGGCCCATATCCCAGAATGAGGCGATGAGCTGGCTCAGACTCTGCTCCAGTAGCGATTCCTCGAGATCGGTCGTGCCGCGTTCAGGTAAAAGAATCAGCAGGTCGACATCAGAATAGGGAAACAGCTCTCCACGACCGTAGCCACCAACCGCTATCAGGCATAACTGCGCGCCCACAGCGGGTGGCAGCGTTTTCCAGACGGTCTGCAGGGCGGAATCGACCAGCACACTGCGAGCAGCGACCAGAGCGCGTACATCGAGTCCGGAGTCGAATGAACTGAAAAGCAGCTCATTGCCGTTCTGCAGAAGCTTGCGTAGCTCTGGAATGGCACTGCCATCAGCATCAGTACTGCGAAGCTGCTCGATGACAGCTTCGATACTGGTAGGGAGAACAAATGTGGTGGTCAGGTCAGGCGCATTGGGCAGGGAGTTGCCCTGAAGGGACAGCGTAACCGTATCGTGCGCGCTTGGCATATTGTCGGCAGCGCTAGCGCTGAGCGCGCTCTTCGTCACGCAGCGTCAGTATCTCATAGCCGTCGCTGGTGACCAGAATGGTGTGCTCGAACTGCGCGGAAAGCTTTCGATCCTTGGTGACGACGGTCCATTTATCGGGCAGCAGCTTGGTTTCACGGCGTCCCTGATTGATCATTGGTTCTATGGTGAAGGTCATGCCTTCGACCAGGGCCATGCCAGTGCCGGGCCGCCCGTAATGCATGACCTGGGGCTCCTCATGAAACACGCGACCGATGCCATGACCGCAATATTCCCGCACCACTGAGTAATGATGACTTTCGGCGTGAGTCTGAATCACATGGCCGATATCGCCGAGGCGGACGCCGGGCTTCACCATCTCGATACCCTTGAACATGCACTCATGGGTCACCTGGATGAGGCGTTCGGTCGAAGGCTCGGGCGGACCAATAACGAACATCTTGCTGGTATCGCCATGAAAGCCGTTCTTGATGACAGTGACATCGATATTAATGATGTCACCATTCTTCAGGACCTTCTTGTCGCTCGGAATGCCATGACAGACAACATGGTTTACAGAGGTGCAGATCGATTTCGGAAAGCCTTTATAATTGAGCGGAGCAGGAATGGCTTTCTGCTCGTTGACGATATAATCGTGACAGATACGGTCGAGATCTTCAGTCGTTGCGCCTGCCACGACATGCTCGCCAATCATTTCGAGCACTTCGCCCGCCAGCCGGCCGGCAACGCGCATGGCTTCGATTTCTTCCTGGTTCTTGATAGTGACCTTCATCGTGAGTGCTGGATCCGCCTCGTCTCTGTAATATGACTATGTTAGCTGGTTCCGACCGCCAGTTCTACGCGCTTCACATGTCGCTGGGGTCGCAGGGCTGGGTGGGTCGGATTGAGAAAGCGCCCGTTGCCAACATCGCGACGCCCAAGAAACTGGCGTATCCTCGCGGACTATGGTATAAAACGCGCCCTAAAATTCCCGTCTGAGTTTCGGCCTCAAAGCCTCCTCACCGAGAAAATACGCACATGCTTCGACACGAACATTGGGTGCCGTCCCTGGATGGTTGATGTCCGGGAAGCATGGAAGTCAAACCCGAACTAGAGAGTACAATCGTTATGGCTGCTGTTTCAATGCGAGACCTGCTGAAGGCAGGTGCACACTTCGGTCACCAGACCCGTTTCTGGAACCCGAAAATGCGTCACTATATCTTTGGTGCACGCAACAAGATTCATATCATCAACCTCGAGCAGACTGTGCCTGCGCTGAACGAAGCGCTGCAGTTCGTGCATAATCTGGCCGAGCGCAAGAACAAGATCCTGTTCGTCGGCACCAAACGTGCCGCCAGCAAGATCGTCAAGGAGCAGGCTGAGCGCTGCAACATGCCTTACGTCAACCACCGCTGGCTCGGCGGCATGCTGACCAACTACAAGACCATTCGCCAGTCAATCAAGCGACTGCGTGAACTTGAAGGCCAGCAGACCGACGGTACGTTCGAGAAGCTGACCAAGAAAGAAACGCTCATGCTGACTCGTGAGAGAGAAAAGCTCGAGCGCAGCATCGGTGGTATCAAGGAGATGGGTAGTCTGCCTGATGCGCTGTTCGTCATCGACGTCGATCACGAGCGTATTGCCATCAAGGAAGCCAACAAGCTTGGTATCCCAGTTGTTGGTATCGTCGATACCAACAGCGATCCTGACGGTGTCGATTTTGTTATCCCGGGTAACGACGACGCGATCAGAGCGCTCCAGATCTACATCGGTGCCATCGCTGACGCCTGTCTCGAAGCCCAGGCTGAAGGCGCCGGTAGTGCAGACGAGTTCATCGAAGTCAACGATGCGATGGATGCGGGCAAGAAAGCTGATGCAGCTGGCGATCAGGCTACTTCCGAAGGCGCCTGAGCCCTGCCAAGTACCACCAGGTGACGCGTTCTTGCGTGTTTCACCTGGCTACTAATTCAGAGACAGTCGCGTTTCGGCGCGCTGTCTGTCTTATTTTCGACAAGTTTACGAGGAACTTATAGATGGCTGCGATATCCGCATCTATGGTCAAAGAGCTGAGAGAGCGCACCAGTCTCGGCATGATGGAGTGCAAGAAAGCACTCGTTGAAGCTGATGGCGACATCGAGCTCGCAATCGAAAATCTCCGCAAGAGCAGTGGCCTCAAGGCTGCCAAGAAGGCCGGTCGTGTTTCAGCCGACGGCGTTGTGGTTGCCCGCGTTGCAGACAACGGTGGTTTCGGTCTCATTATTGAAATCAATAGCGAAACTGACTTCGTCGCTCGTGACGAGAATTTTCTCAACTTCTGTAATGAAGTGGCAGACAAGGCCTTTGCCGACAGGCAGACCGATGTCGCTGCGCTGATGCAAGGCGATCTCGAAAGCAAGCGCGAAGCGCTGGTTCAGAAGATCGGTGAGAACATCAATGTTCGTCGGGTAGTGACCGTTGAGGCCGAAGTTGTTGGCGCTTACGTCCACAGCAACAACCGTATTGCGACACTGATCGGTCTCAAGGGCGGCGATGCCGACCTGGCCAGAGATATCGCCATGCACGTTGCTGCCGTCAACCCGATGGTCATCAGCAAGGAAGACGTCAGCGAAGAACTGATCAATCAGGAGCGCGAAATCTATTCTGCCCAGGCCGAACAGAGCGGCAAGCCTGCTGAAATCATCGCAAAGATGGTTGAGGGTCGTATCAGCAAGTACCTGGCTGAAATCAGCCTGCTCGAGCAGGCATTCGTCAAGGATCCTGATATCAAGGTCGGCGCACTGGCCAAGAAGCATGGTGCTTCTGTGACTGCGATGGCACGGGTTGAAGTTGGCGAAGGTATTGAGAAAGAAGAAGTCGATTTCGCTGCAGAAGTGGCAGCGCAGCTCAAAGGCTGAGGAATCGCTTCAGAAAATCGGCGGGCGCAGCTATTCTGTGACCGCCTTTTTTTTGTGTAGCGCCCAGGCAGGCGATGACATAGTTTTTACTTTCCAAAGTCCAAGGATCCATCTGTATGCCGCAAGAGAGTCTTACTCAGTCAAAATATCGCAGGGTTCTGCTCAAGCTTTCCGGTGAGGCGCTCATGGGCGATGGCAATTTCGGCATTGATCCGAAAGTGCTGAATCGTATGGCGCTCGAGATTGGGCAGCTGGTTGGCATCGGGGTTCAGGTAGGTTTGGTGGTAGGAGGCGGAAACCTTTTCCGTGGAGCCTCCCTGCAAGCTGCCGGCATGGATCGGGTGACCGGTGACCATATGGGTATGCTGGCGACTGTGATGAACTCGCTGGCCATGCGTGATGCGCTGGAGCGGTCGAATATCACCACTCGCATCATGTCCGCCATTCCCATGAGTGGTATTGTCGAGCACTATGACAGACGACGAGCCATTCGAGATCTGCGAGAAGGCGATGTGGTCATCTTCTGTGCCGGTACAGGCAATCCGTTTTTTACAACTGACTCTGCAGCCTGTCTTCGGGGTATAGAAGTAGACGCTGACTGCGTTCTGAAGGCCACCAAGGTGGACGGCGTATTCTCCGCTGACCCGATGCAGTATCCAGATGCAAAGAAATACGACAGACTGACCTACGACGAAGTGCTCGACAAGAAGCTCGGCGTCATGGATCTTACGGCGATATGCCTGTGTCGGGACCATGGTATGCCGGTCCGCGTGTTCAATATGAACAAAGCGGGTGCACTGACTAAAATCGTGCTCGGAGAGGACGAAGGAACGCTGATAGAACGAGGTACGAGCAATGCTAAATGATATCAAGAAAACCGCTGAAGCCAGTATGCAAAAGGCCATAGAAGCACTTGGTCACGCCTTCGGCCGCATCAGAACGGGCCGGGCCAGTCCAAATATCCTGTCTTCGGTCATGGTGTCCTACTATGGTAGTAACACGCCGCTGCCGCAGATGGCCAACATCACTGTCGAGGATGCCAGAACTCTCATGGTGACGCCTTGGGAGAAGAATATGGTCCCTGAAGTCGAGAAGGCTATAATGAAGTCGGACCTTGGTCTGAATCCATCGACTTCTGGCGGGGTGATTCGCGTGCCAATGCCTGCACTCACGGAAGAAACGAGACGCAATTATGTCAAACAGGCCAAGGCCGAGGCAGAAAATGCCCGGGTGTCTGTTCGCAATGCGCGCCGCGATGCCAATTCCGAAATCAAGGAAGCGCTGAAGGAAAAGATGATCAGCGAGGATGAGGAGAAGAAGGCACTCGACGATGTTCAGAAGATGACCGACAAATATGTCGCCCGCGTCGACGAGCAGCTTGCTGATAAAGAAAAGGACTTGATGGAAGTCTGAGTCTGTCTGCCCCGGAGCTCTCTCGGGGCGATGAAATCAATTTCGGTCCTGGCGCCCGCACTATTGCGGCGCGTATCCTCGGGCCCTGACTGAAGTGAATTATGGGATCAGCTGGAATACCCCTCAACTCTGGTGGGCCGCCAGAGCACGTCGCCATTATTATGGATGGCAATAATCGATGGGCCAAAGCCCGGAAGCTTCCTGGAATCGCTGGTCATAAAGCCGGTGTAGAGTCAGTTCGCGCCTGCGTCCAGACCTGCGCCCAGGCTGGCGTCCGCTATCTCACGCTCTTTGCTTTCAGTAGCGAGAACTGGCGCCGACCGGAAGACGAGGTGAATGCCCTGATGCGTCTTTTTCTAATTGCCTTGAAGCGCGAAGTGCGCAAGCTTCACCGCAACAAGATCAGGCTGCGCATCATGGGCGACCGCTCAGCATTCTCGACAGTACTTCAGGCCAGCATGGCTGAAGCTGAAGAGTTGACGGCTGACAATACTGCGATGACGCTGATCATAGCAGCCAATTATGGCGGCCGTGCGGACATTGCTCACAGCGTTCGCCAAATTGCGCAGCAGGTCAGGGATGGCAATCTGGAGCCTCGGGATATCACTGAAGATCTTATTCAGCAGCATTTGTATCTTGGTGAGGTGCCACCGCCTGATCTCTGTATAAGAACGGCGAATGAGCAGCGAATTAGCAATTTCATGTTATGGCAGATGGCCTACTCCGAATTTTATTTCAGTACGGTCTTCTGGCCAGACTTCAAGACAGAGCAGATGCGTGCTGCGTTGACCGCCTATAGTCAGCGCGTTCGCCGTTTTGGCCAAACCGACGATCAAATAGCGCGGCGGATCGATTTCTGAACCGCCTGCAGGGAGCATAGCGATGTTGAAACAGCGGGTCATCACCGCCTTGGTGCTGGTGACCGTATTCGGTCTGGGTCTCTTTGCGACCACGCCTGGCCAGTTTGCACTTTTTCTGGCGCTTATTTTTGCGCTGGGCGCCTGGGAGCTGGGGGCTATGTCCGGGCTCAGTCAGCCTTTGCATAAGGCGCTGTATGTGTTGCTGGTGCTCGCACTCATCTACTGTCTGCGATTCGTGCCCATCTCCCTGGTACTGGCGGCGGGTCTGCTCTGGTGGCTCGCCTGCACAGTGCTCGTCAAGATGTATCCGTCGGGCGTGGGCTTATGGAACAGACCAGGGCTACGCATGCTCGCTGGTGTTCTGATCCTGGTCCCGGCCTGGGCGGCGCTCATGCAGGCTCGCGTGAGTTCGATCGAGGGCATGCCGAGCGTGTCGGGTGCCTGGCTCATTTTCTATATTTTCGTCATCGTCTGGATAGCAGATATAGGCGCCTATTTTTCCGGCAAGCGTTTCGGCAAGCGCAAGCTTGCCCCTCGAGTGAGCCCAGGCAAGTCCATCGAGGGCCTGATTGGCGGGCTGCTGGCGGTACTTGTGCTCCCGGTAGGCGTGGCATTGTATAGCGGGGCAGGACCGTCAGCGTTTATATGGCTCACGCTCGTGACACTGTTCGCGGCAGCGCTTTCTGTTGTTGGAGATCTTACTGAAAGCCTGCTCAAGCGGGTGGCTGGCGTCAAGGACAGTGGCAAGCTATTGCCTGGACATGGCGGCATCATGGACCGTATCGATAGTGTGACGGCGGCAGCGCCTGTGTTCATGTGTGTCATGTTGTTGAGCGGCTGGCTGGCGGCACAGACATGACTGGTGGTGCCCAATGAGTCAGCGGAAGCGTGTGGCACTACTCGGTGCCAGTGGCTCAATAGGTTGTAGCACACTCGACGTCATTCGAGAAAATCCCGAGTCTTTCGTTCTTTTTGCGGTCACGGCGCATAAGAACCTTCAGGTTCTTGCAGGGATTATCAGCGAGTTCAGGCCCCGAATCGCAGTTGTAAGTGATAACAATCGGGAAGCGATGGATGCAGAGGCATTCGAAGCGCTCAGGCGAGTCGCCGATGAGGCTGGCACGGACATCATTCAGGGTGCCGACGCTCTCGATCAGCTGGTGTCCATGGCTGAAGTCGACGTGGTGGTGGCCGGGATCGTTGGTGCTGCAGGGCTGGCATCCGTTTTCGCAGCGGCCCGACATGGCAAGCGCATTCTTCTGGCGAACAAGGAAGCCTTGGTCATGAGTGGCGCCGTGCTCATGGACACCGTCCTGAGGCATGGCGCCACCCTGCTGCCGATCGACAGTGAACACAATGCCATCTTCCAATGTTTGCCAGATCGCCTGCAGCAGGCTGTAGCCTGCAAGTCAGCCCTTCAGCATTTACCAGACGCAGCTGCCGCCGACACTTTGTGGGACGGCATCTCTCGCGTACATCTCACCGCCTCTGGTGGCCCGTTCAGGGGGCGGTCGAGGGACAGTCTATCGAAGGTGACGCCAGAGGAGGCCTGCAAGCATCCCAATTGGCAGATGGGGCAGAAGATATCGATAGATTCGGCAAGCCTCATGAACAAGGGACTGGAGCTTATCGAAGCCTGCTGGCTTTTCGATCTCAGACCGAAGCAGATCAATGTTGTCATCCATCCCGAATCGATCATTCATTCGATGGTGGAGTTCATCGACGGTTCAGTGCTGGCACAACTTGGCGCGCCGGATATGAAGACGCCCATCGCCTCTGCGCTCGGGTGGCCCAGACGAATCGGAAGCCGGTCCGCCAGACTGGACCTGTTCGCTCTGAATGGCCTGCATTTCGAAGCGCCGGATCTTGTGGCCTTTCCCTGCCTGCGTCTGGCAGGGGAGGCCTTCGAGGCCGGCGGTGCCGCTCCGGCTGTGTTGAATGCCGCCAACGAAGTGGCTGTCCAGGCCTTTATTGACGGGCAGATCGGCTTCCTGGATATCTCAAAAGTAATACAGGCGAGTCTTGATTCATGTATCATCCATGAAGCTTCGACTCTGGAGGCTATCGTCGAGGCCGACGCCAGGAGTCGTGTCTGCGCAGAAGAACTCGTGCGTAGATTCTCTTAGCAAGCAGGATTCAGGTTCTCCAACGTATGCCCTTCATTCAGAACGCACTTGCACTGATTGTCACACTGGGAATCCTTGTGACCATCCACGAGTTCGGCCATTTCTGGGTGGCCAGACGCTGTGGCGTGAAGGTGCTTCGTTTTTCCGTTGGCTTCGGTCGACCTATCTGGAAACGGATCGGCGCAACTGGCACTGAATACGTTATCGCAGCCATTCCACTTGGCGGTTACGTCAAGATGCTTGATGAACGGGAAGGGCCAGTCGATGAGGATGAACTCGAGCAGAGCTTCAATCGCAAGCCGGTACAGCAGCGTATTGCCATAGCCGCGGCGGGTCCTCTTGCCAATTTTCTCTTCGCCATTCTCGTGTACTGGGTGGTGTTCGTTGTCGGTGTTCAGGCGGTCAAGCCGCTGACTGGCCAGATCGCGGAAGACTCCGTTGCCGCAGAAAGCGGCGTGACTCCCGAACTCACCATCGTAGGCGTCGACGGCAATGCGACCTCCGACTGGACTGAAGTGAATCTTCAGCTCATCGATCGCCTTGGCGACAGCGGTAGCATCAGGCTGGCGACGCTCGATGAGGATGGAACGGCACGAGAGTTCAATCTGCCCATTACCAACTGGCTGAGTGGGCAGCGTGATCCAAACCCAATGCAGGCACTTGGCATCTCGCCCTGGCGTCCCGCTATCACGCCAAGAATTGAGACCGTAGTTGAAGGTGGGCGGGCCGAGCAGGCTGGTCTGGCAGCTGGCGATCTGATCACTGGCGTGAACGGCGTCGAGGTGCAAACCTGGGATGCGTTGGTGGAGTTTATACAGGCTTCGCCCGAGAAGCCGCTGGACATCGAGTATCGCCGACTGGACAGCGCTGAAACCATTCAGGCAACGCTGGTTCCGGAGTCCCGCGCCGTTAACGGTGCAAGTCAGGGCTTCATCGGCGCCAGCGTCGATGTACCTGAATGGCCTGCCGACAAGTTGATGGAGATCAGCTACGGGCCCGTCGAAGCGCTCTGGGAGTCGGTCGTCAAAACCGGCGACATGGCTGCGATGATTTTGACTTCCTTGAAGAAGTTGGTGGTCGGTGCAATTTCTCCAGACAACCTCGGCGGACCGATTACCATAGCCAAGGCTGCTGGTCAGTCCGCTGGATTCGGCTCGGAAGCTTTTATCAGCTTTCTGGCGCACCTGAGTATAATGCTGGGTGTGCTTAATCTGTTACCGGTGCCGGTACTTGATGGCGGACACCTGTTGTATTATTTTGCAGAGCTCGTTCGTGGAAAACCACTGCCGGAAAGTATCCAGATGGCGGGTATCCGCCTTGGCATGATGTTGCTCGGCGGTGTCATGCTGCTGGCGATATTCAATGACTTCGCCCGTCTATGATTAATTGTTAAACCGATTGATAGGCGCTCAAGCGACCGATCCGCAGGACGACTATCGACCTGTGTTGAGAATCTGTCCCGACCCTCAAAACAATGTAAGCCTCTATTCATGAGATTTTTTCGTTTTCTATCTTTTTGTGCGCTGGTTCTCGCAGCAACTTCTGTCGCCGCTATCGAGACCTTCGTTGTCAAGGACGTCAGGGTTGAGGGACTACAGCGGGTTTCCGCTGGCAGTGTCTTCAGTGCCTTTCCCTTGCAGGTTGGACGTGAGTTCACGCCTGAACAGCTCGCTGACGCCACTCGGAGTCTTTTCGCCACGGGCCTCTTCACTGATATCAAGGTGTTTCGGGATACCGATGTTCTCGTTCTGAAGGTTGAAGAGCGGCCTTCGATTAGCAAGATTGAAATTGAAGGTAACCAGAATCTGCCTTCTGAAGATCTGCTCGAAGGGTTGAAGTCCAACGGCCTTGCCGAAGGCGAAGTGCTTCAGCGCTCCACGCTTGAGCGAATCGAGCTGGAGATTCTTCAGAGCTATATTGCACAGGGACGCTACAACGCCTCGGTCGATGCCGGTATCACGGACCAGGAACGGAACCGTGTCCGCATCGATATCAAGATCAAGGAAGGGCCCGTGTCGTCGATTGCCCACATCAATTTCGTCGGTAACAAGACCTATGATGACGACACTTTGCGAGCGTTGATGGAACTTGAAACCACTGGTTTCTGGGCGTCTATCTTTGGCAGTGATAAGTACAGCAAGCAGAAGCTCAACGGCGATATCGAAAAAATCACGTCTTATTATCTTGACCGTGGTTTCATCAAGTTCAGCATTGAAAGTACGCAGGTATCGGTGTCCAGAGACCGGGAAAATGTGTACATCACCGTCAACGTTGACGAGGGTGAGCGATTTACCATAAAGGATATTGCGCTTCGCGGCGATCTCAAGATTGACGAAGAGGAACTGCGTAAGCTGATTGTGATCAAGGAGGGTGATGTATTCTCCAGACAATTGTTGACTTATACCTCGGACATTATTGCCAAGAGGCTCGGCAACGACGGCTACACCTTTGCCGATGTCAACGCCATACCGGAGCCTCACGATGACAATACAGCCTCGGTTACCTTCTTCGTGGAGCCTGGGCGACGGACCTATGTCAGGCGGATCAACTTCCGTGGCAACATCACCACGAGCGATGAAGTCCTGCGCCAGGAAATGATGCAGATGGAAGCAGCAGCGGCCTCGACTGACCTCATAGAATCCTCGAAATCCCGTCTCGAACGTCTCGGCTTTTTCAAGACAGTCTCTGTCGAAACGCCTCTGGTGCCCGGTACTGATGATCAGATCGACGTCAATTACTCAGTCGAAGAACAGTCAACCGGCAGCCTTTCGGCAAGTCTGGGCTATAGCACCAGTGGCCTGGTGCTCGGTGCCAGCGTGTCCGAGAATAATTTCCTCGGTACCGGTCGGCAGGTATCTTTTGGCGTGAACCGAAGCGATACCGTCCGCAGCGCCAATTTCAACTACACCAATCCCTACTATACCGTTGATGGTGTCAGCCGTGGTTTCAACCTCTTTTACCGGGAGACCGATCTCAGTGGCAGCAATACGGAGCTCACGTCCTACATCGAAGACAGTGTTGGCGGCGGAGTCAACTTCGGTTACCCGATAGATCGTTATTCGCGGCTGAATTTCGGCGTTGGGTATACCCATACCAGAATCCAGGTTGATCGCCCTGTCATCGAGATTGCGAGCTTCCTCGAGGAGTTCGGTGACAGCTACGACTTCTTCGACGTGACTGCTCAATGGCGAAGATCGACCCTGAACAGGGGGCTCTTCCCGACCTCAGGTACGTCACAACGTGTGAGTCTCCGCGTGATCCTGCCAGAAGTAAGCGACTTTACCTTCTATAAGACTGGCTACGGCACCAATGCCTATTTTCCGCTCAGCGACGATCACGAATGGGTGTTCAGAACCAGGGGTGACGTTCGCTACGGCGCAGGTTTTGGCGATGTAGATGACCTGCCTTTCTTCGAACACTATTACGGCGGCGGCATCGGGTCGGTGCGGGGGTACAGGCCGAACTCTCTTGGCGCGAAGAGCACACCACCTGAGGGCGCTATTGGCCGTGCGGATCCATTTGGCGGCAATCTTCAAATCGAAGGGTCGCTTGAACTCATCGTCCCTTTCATATTTCTCGAAGATCGCTCGCAGGTCAGGTCAGCGATCTTTCTGGACGGCGGGAATGTGTTTGATACGGATCGTAGCTTCGACCCAGAATTTGATGAGTTAAGATTCGCTGCAGGTCTTTCGCTGTCGTGGATAACGCCGATCGGGCCCCTCAGTTTCAGTGTTGCTCGGGCGATCAACGACCAGGACGGTGATCGACCGCAGTTCTTCCAGTTCCTGCTTGGCCAGACTCTATGAGTTTGATTTCACAGGACATAGCCCCGCGCTTGGGAAAGGGGTACACTTTCTGCCATTATCAGTCAGTGACAACTTCATATTCAAAGAAGGTAGCTGTATGTTTTTAAAAAGACTTGTTCTCACCTGCTCATTATTGTCCGTTGCAGGGTTCGCCACTGCAGAAATGCAGATCGGCATCATTGACCTGAGGGCGGCCCTGCTGGGTTCGGAGTCAGCAAAATCCTTTTCTACCCAGATGGAGAAGGATTTCGCCGATGATGATGCCCGTATTCGCAAGGTGGGCGAAGAGGCGCAGAAGCTGCAGCAGCGGCTGCAAAAAGACGGCGCAATCATGAGCGAGAGCGAAAAGGAAAAGGCGCAAGCTGAGCTTGAAGAGAAGGTTCAGGAGTTCAATTTCCTGAAAAACAAGTTCCAGAATTCTGTCGCCAAGCGTGAAGAGCTGTTCGTCAATCAGTCGAAGCCCAAGGTCGATGCAGCGATCAAGAAATTGGCTGCAGATAATGATCTGGACCTGGTTCTCCCGAAAACTGTTGCTGTCTTTTCGGCGCCTGCACTGGATATCACTGACAAGTTGATCGAAGAACTCAACAAGCAGTAGGCTCATATGCATTCGCAGGCTTTAGCCTGTCAGACTGACTAGCGGTTCATTGCGTATGACGGTTACCTTGTCTGACGTTGCTGATCATCTTGGAATCACCCTTACGCCTGCTTCAGTATCAGGCGCCGAGGGAGACGATACAGCGCCTGCATTACTGTCGAGTCCTGTGACGGGTCTGGCTACATTGGCCAGAGCCGGCTCACAACAGGTCGCATTTCTCGCCAGCGATCAGTACCTTGCACAACTCAGGGCTACTGGCGCCATCGCGGTGATCCTGAAGCCACAGCACGCCGAAGATAGTCCAGTGCCATGTTTCATTACCCCGGACCCCTATTCAGCCTACGCAAAACTGACCCATCTGTTCAGTCACGATAAAACCGAACTATTGTTCGGCGACCAGACGGCGAAGGCTTCAGGGGAGGGTGCTGATGCGTTCATTCAGAACATCCACCCTAGCGCACATATAGCCAGCGATGCCCGGCTTGGGCAGGGCGTCTGTATCGGGCCGAATGTCGTGATTGGTAGCGGCGTGCAGATAGGTGACGGTGCACGCATTGCAGCCGGTACGTCAGTGGGTTCGCGCAGTCGTATCGGCAGGAATGTGCTGATTTATCCCCAGGCGAGCATTTATCACGATGTCATTATCGGCGACAGGAGCATTATTCATAGTCATTGCACCGTCGGCTCCGATGGCTTCGGCTTCGCGCCGCACCGGGATGGATTCATCAAGATCGAGCAGCTTGGTGGCGTCAGGATTGGTTCCGATGTCGAGATAGGTGCCGGTACCACGATTGACCGGGGCGCCCTGGATGATACCGTTATTGGCGATGGTGTAAAACTGGACAATCAGATCCAGATTGCCCATAACGTCGAAATTGGTGACCACACCGTTCTTGCAGCCTGCGTTGGAATAGCTGGCAGCACGCGAGTGGGTAAACACTGCATGATCGGCGGCGGCGTAGGCATAGCCGGCCATCTGACGATTTGTGATCAGGTCAACATCACCGGCATGACGCTGGTGACCAAGGACATCAGCAGCCCGGGTGTTTATTCTTCCGGAACCGCTGTCGAGCCCAATTCCAACTGGCGACGAAATGTGGCTCGCTTCCGTCAACTGGACGGCTACATCAGAACGCTGATCAATCTCGAGAAAGAAGTCCGTGACCTTCGTGAGCGCATTGAGCAGCGATAGCGGACCGTGACGCAAAGGCAGAGTAACTGACATGGAAAATGTTGATATCCGCGAGTACCTTCCGCATCGCTACCCGTTTTTGCTCGTGGACAGAGTCACGAGCTATGAACTCGGTAAAACGATTTCGGGCCTCAAGAACGTTACCCATAATGAGCCGTATTTTCAGGGACATTTTCCTGATTACGCCATCATGCCTGGTGTCCTCATCGTTGAGGCGATGGCGCAGGTGGCTGGAATTCTTGGGTTTCTGACGACCAACCAGAAGCCTGCTGACGGGGTAACCTATTACCTGGCCGGTACCGACAAGGTTCGCTTCAAGAAGCCGGTAGTGCCAGGCGACCAATTGAACCTGCACGCCAGCTACGTCACGGATCGTCGCGGCATATGGAAGTTTCACTGCACCTCTGACGTCGGTGGTGTCCTGGTGTGTAGTGCTGAAATACTGACAGCGGAGAGAAAACTGACATGACAATACATGAGCAGGCAATTGTCAGCCCATCTGCCCGGATTCATCCGAGTGTCAGTGTTGGGCCCTTTACCGTTATCGGACCCGATGTTGAAATTGGTGCCGGAACAGTTGTTGCCTCTCATGTCGTTATTCGTGGCCCCTCTGTCATCGGCCGTAATAATCATATTTATCAGTTCGCCAGCGTAGGTGAGGACTGCCAGGATAAGAAATACAATGGCGAACCGACCCGTCTGGTCATGGGCGACGACAACATCGTCCGCGAAAACTGCAGCATTCATCGCGGTACTGTCCAGGATCGGGGCGAAACCACGATTGGCAATGGCAATCTTTTCATGGCCTCATCCCATGTCGCTCATGACTGTATCGTAGGTAACGGCACCATCCTCGCCAATCTTGCCACGATAGCCGGGCACGTACGCGTCGACGATTTTGCGATTCTGGGTGGCGGTACACTGGTGCATCAGTTCTGTCATATTGGTACTCAAAGCATGTGCGCTGGTGGAAGTATCGTACTCAAGGATGTGCCGGCCTACGTCATGGCTGGAGGGCAGTCTGCTACGGCTCACGGGCTTAATACCGAAGGCCTGCGTCGGCGCGATGTCAGTGCCGAATCCGTTGCGCTTTTACGCAAGGCCTACAAGACGCTCTACCGAGCTGGACTTACATTCGAGCAGGCGATCGAAGAGATTGATCAACTCGATGCAGACAACGAGTCTGCGGAACTAAAGGTATTCATTTCAAGTCTGAAGCGCGCCACACGCGGCATCGTTCGCTAGACGGGTGATCTGACCATGAAGGGGTCTTTGTGAGAGTCGCCATAGTCGCCGGTGAGGCTTCCGGAGATCTTCTCGGTGCGGGTTTGATTCATGCCTTGCGTGCGCAATATCCGGATGCGGAGTTTGGTGGCATGGGTGGGCCGCTCATGCAGGGGGCAGGTTGCGAATCCTTGTTTCCCATGGAGCATCTGTCGATCATGGGGCTGGTCGAAGTGCTTGATAGCTTGCCCCAGCTCTTTGAGCTCAGGGCCAGGTTGCTTGCCTATTTCGTGGGCTGGAAAGCCGACGTTTTCATCGGTATCGATGCCCCGGACTTCAATCTCAGACTGGCGAGCAAGTTGAAAATGGCGGGGATCCCCACGGTGCACTACGTCAGTCCATCCGTCTGGGCATGGCGTCAGGGTCGAATTCACGGCATAAAACGCTCTGTCGATCTCATGCTGACGCTGCTGCCGTTCGAAGCCGATTTCTATGAACATTGGCGGGTGCCCGTCGCGTTCGTCGGACATCCGCTGGCTGACGAGATACCACTAGGGCTTGATAAGGCGCCCGCGCGTGGGCACCTCGGGCTTGCAAAAGATCACTCAGCGCCGGTGTATGCGATCTTGCCTGGCTCCCGGGGCAGCGAAGTGAGTCGTCTAGGGAAGTTGTTTTTCCAGGCAGCCCGACTTCTCAAGCAACAGCAGCCAGGCGCCGTATTTCTGGTGCCAGCATCCAGCGAACTGCGTGAAGCACAGCTGAACCACCTGCTCACCGACTGTCCTGATCTGACAGCGGACAATTCCGTTCGTGTACTCCAGGGACAGGCCAGAATGGCCATGCAGGCAGCCGACGGTGTGATCCTCGCTTCGGGCACGGCAAGTCTCGAGGCTATGTTGGTCGGTCGCCCCATGGTGGTCGCCTATCGTCTGGCGAGGCCCACCTACTGGATCATGAAGCGGCTGATGAAGTCGAAATACATTGCCTTGCCGAACCTGCTGGCGGATGAAGCGCTCGTGCCTGAGCTTATTCAGGATGATGTAACACCCGAGCGAATCGCTGAAGCGCTGCTGAAGGAAACCGAACCGGCTCGAGCGGCGGCCCTTACGCAGCGCTTCGCAGGTCTGCATGAGTTAATTCACCGCAACGCCAGTGAGCGCGCTGCAAAGGCCATAAGGGCTCAGATATTGGACAAGGTCAGGGACGAACGGGCTGATGGGTAGATTGATAGTAGGACTCGATGAGGTTGGTCGCGGGCCGCTAGCAGGCTCTGTCGTGGCAGCAGCCGTGGTCATGTACGAATCGCAGCACATCGTTGGCGTGCGTGACTCCAAGAAGCTCAGTGCAAAGAACCGCGTGCTGCTCTGCAGTGATATCCGAATGAGCGCCGTCGGCTTTGCGATAGGCGAGGCCAATATTGAAGAAATAGATCGAATAAACATTCTTTACGCCAGTATGCTGGCCATGGAACGAGCGCTGGCGGCCTTACCGCCAGACCTGCTAGGCAGTATCGAGCATGCCTTCGTAGACGGCAATCGACTACCGAAGCTCACGCTTCCAGCGACCGCGGTAGTGGGCGGCGATGATAGTATTCAGGCCATCGGAGCAGCTTCAATACTGGCCAAGGTGCACAGGGACGATCAGATGTGCAGAGCAGCTCTGGAGTATCCGCAGTACGGCTTCGAAAGACACATGGGATATCCCACAGCGCAACATATGAAAGCGCTGACGCAACATGGGATATGCCCACTGCATCGGCGCTCATTTGCGCCAATCAGAAAGTTGCTCAATGTCTCAGTAGTGGCCTGAGCGGTCCCTTAGCCGTCGTTGACATCGATGACGAGGCGGCCTCTGATTTCGCCATTCAGCAAGCGTTCGGCTGCCTCGACTGTCTCATCAAGGGTCGTGGTATTGGTTACCGATTTCAGCAGATCCGGTGTCCATTCGCTGGCCAGGGCGGCCCAGGCTTTCTCTCGGATAGCAGCCGGACAGTTGACACTATCGATGCCGATCAATTTGACGCCCCGCAGTATGAACGGAGCGACCGATGCCGGGAAATCCATACCTTGAGCAAGTCCACAACAGGTGACCGTACCCAGGTATTTCGTTGAGGCGCAGACGTTGGCGAGGGTGTGGCTGCCGGCTACATCTACCGCGCCCGCCCAGCGCTCGCGGGCTAAAGGCCGGCCCTTCTCAGAAAATGCGGAACGGTCCAGGACTTCCGTAGCGCCAAGCGACCGCAGGTAGTCGGCCTCCTGCATGCGCCCAGTTACGGCTACGACACGATAGCCACGGTTGGCCAACAGAAATACCGCCACGCTGCCGACGCCACCAGAGGCTCCGGTAACGACAATTTCGCCGTCGTCCGGTGTCACACCCTGTGCTTCCAGCGCCTGAACGCACAGCATGGCAGTATAGCCCGCAGTGCCGCAGGCCATGGCATCGAATGTGCTCAGCGCATCAGGGAGCGGGATAAGCCAGTCGGCCTTGACGCGGGCCTTCTGGGCCAGTCCTCCCCAGTGCGACTCACCCACGCCCCAACCGTTGAGCACGACCTTGGCCCCAGGCTTGAAGCGATCAGAGTCGCTCGCCGCCACGGTCCCGGCAAAGTCAATACCGGCCACCATCGGGAAGTGCCTGACGACGGGCGCCTGACCGGTAATGGCCAGCGCGTCCTTGTAGTTCAGAGTCGAATAGTCAATATCGACGACCACTTCTCCAGCCGGTAGATCTTTCTCGTCCACCGAGGCGACTGAGGCCGAGGTCGAATCGTCGTGCTTTTCGATGACTATGGCTCTAAACATTTGTGTCTCCTCTAACGTTCGAGTAGTGGCTTCTTGTTCGGCTTGCCGTCCCACTCTTCAGCATCGGGCAGGGGATCCTTCTTTTCGGTAATGTTATCCCACTTGGACGCGAGCTCGGCGTTAATCTCGAGAAACTCCTTCTGGTCATCGGGCACTTCATCTTCGGAAAAGATAGCGTTGGCCGGACACTCAGGCTCGCACAGTGCACAGTCGATGCACTCATCAGGATCGATGACCAGAAAATTCGGGCCCTCGTAGAAGCAGTCGACAGGGCAGACCTCAACGCAGTCTGTATATTTGCACTTGATGCAGTTTTCGGTCACAACAAATGTCATTGGTAGAGCCCTCAGTAAAGAGACTTAAGTTTCAAAAACGGAATTGCGGCTATTGTAGATGATTTGGACGCTCAAGGCAGTCGCTCTTCAGGCTTTTCATGGCATAGACGAGGGCGAGCGCCTCTTTGGGCGATAGTTCATCAGGATCGGTGGCATCGAGCATCGCTTCTAGCGCTACTCGATGCGATTCGGCTTCGACATGTCCGGAATCCTCATTCGGCTCCATCTCGACCGAAGCCAATTTGTCCGAATCTGACGAGGGAAAGAGCTCGTGCTGCCAGACATCAGGACCGGCGGAGTTGTGGTGGCCCTGCTCTTCAAGCGCCTTGAGGCGGGTTCGTGCGAAGGCCAGCACATCGGGTGGCACGCCGGCGAGCTTGGCCACCTGAATGCCATAGCTGCGACTGGCCGGGCCCTCGAGCACCTTGTGCTGAAACACGATATCCTCGCGATATTCGACAGCAGCCAGATGCAGGTTATGGATACCCTTGTGCGCCTGGTCAAGTTTTGTGAGCTCGAAATAATGCGTAGCGAACAGCGTCAGGCAGCCTACCTTGTCATGCAGATGCTCGATAACGGCCCAGGCCAGGGCCAGACCATCATAGGTGCTCGTGCCTCGCCCAATCTCATCGAGCAGCACGAGGCTTTGTGTCGTCGCCGTATTGAGAATGTTGGCGGTCTCCGTCATTTCGACCATGAAAGTCGAGCGTCCGGACGCGGTATCGTCAGAGGCGCCCATTCGGGTAAATATACGGTCAATGGGGCCCAGCGTGGCGGAGCGGGCTGGTACGAAACAGCCACAGCATGCGAGCAGGACCACCAGGGCGGTCTGCCGCATAAATGTCGATTTACCGCCCATGTTTGGGCCAGTGATGATGCACATCGAACGCTCTGCATCCAGCGATATACCGTTTGGCACAAAGGCTTCGGACGACACCGCTTCTACCACCAGGTGCCTGCCCGCATCAATGTTGATCTGCTGTGTATCGCTGAAGCCGGGCCGGACCAGATTCAGCTGATGCGCGCGCTCGGCGAAGCAAGCCAACACATCGATCATCGCAATCGCGGCAGCACATGATTGCAGGACCTGCAGCTGGGTAGCCACTTCTGCTATGAGCGATTCGTAGAGCATTTTCTCCCGGCTGAGCGCCTTACTCTTGGCCCCAAGAGCCTTGTCTTCGAAGAGCTTGAGCTCGGGCGTAATGAAACGCTCGGTATTCTTCAGCGTCTGGCGGCGGACATAATCAGTGGGGGCTTGATCGGCTTGTGATCGGCTCATCTCGATATAATAGCCATGAACCCGGTTATAACCGACTTTCAGGCTGGACAGTTTCGTCCGTTCACGTTCACGCGTCTCAATGGCCAGTAGCTGATCGCTGGCGTTATTGCCGAGAGCCCGTAGTTCGGCCAGTTCTGCGTCATAGCTGTCACGAAGAACCCCACCGTCTCGAATGACTACTGGCGGGTTTTCTTCTATGGCGGCCTCGAGCAGTGCGCACATATCGGGTAGCGGTCTTGCGGCTTCCTTGAGGCTTGTCAGAAGCGACGGAGTCTCGCCCTCATGCAGCGCGGCCCAGCTGAGCGCGGCATGCAAGGCCGGTATTCTGCCCAGTGCATCACGCAGTCTGACGAGGTCTCTCGGCCTGGCTGAGCCAAGCGCAATTCGCGTCAGCACTCGCTCCATATCACCGATGCCTTTCAGGACCTCTCGAACTGCCTCGAAGCGCAGGCGTTCAATCAATGCCGCTACAGCATCATGCCGTTCGCCGATGGCTACCGGATCACGAAGCGGCCTGTTCAGCAGCCGCTTCAGCAACCTCGCGCCCATGACGCCGGCGGTCGTATCGAGCGCCCAGCACAGGGAGTGACGGAACTCGCCGCCGCTGGTCTGATCTATCTCGAGATTTCGCCGCGTCGCGGCATCAATGAGGATGGCGTCGTCATGACGCTCGGTCACCAGTGTGCAGATGTGGGGCAGGGCGTTCTGCTGCGTTTCACGAACATAATGCAAAAGGGCGCCAGCAGCCGATACAGCTGCCGGTTTGTCGCTGCAGCCGTAGCCGTCAAGGTGGAGAACGCCCAGCTGCTCACAGAGAATACGCTCGCAGGTGGCTTTGTCGAAGTGCCACTCAGGCAGCTTTCGCACCGTGCTTCGAAGAATCTGTTGTCGGAGCAGACTACCGCCAGCTTCAGCCAATGCTCCACTTTCGTTCAATAGAAGTTCCGAGGGTCGAAGTCTACCGAGTTCATCGGCCACCGCTACCAGCGAGTCGACTTCCTGCAGGCTGAAGCGAGCAGTGCTCACATCAAGCATGGCGATACCATAGACGAGGCTGGCGGCCTGTCCTTCCTTGCCTTTTGCAGCAGGACCAGCGTGTACTGCGACGATGATGTTATCGCTGCGCTCATCGAGAAAGGCATCATCCGTCAAGGTGCCTGGCGTGACCGTTCGTGCGACCTTGCGCTCCACCGGCCCCTTGCTTTCACCGGGCGTACCGACCTGTTCACAGATAACAACGCTGTGCCCGAGTTTCACGAGCTTGGCCAGATAAGCCTCGGCGGCGTGATAGGGAACCCCAGCCATGGGGATTGGCTTGCCAGCTGACTGCCCGCGGTGCGTAAGCGTGATGTCCAGCAGCGCTGATACCTGCAACGCATCATCGAAGAAGAGTTCGTAGAAATCACCCATGCGGTAGAACAGGAACTGATCGGGGTGCTCTGCCTTTATGCGCAGAAATTGCTGCATCATCGGGGTGTGCTGCGACAGGGCCGATCCATGTGCTGTATTCGTCGATGAGCTGTCTGACTCATGGTGCGAGACTGTCTGAGTGGTCGTTGTCATTGATGAGCTGTCTGACTCATGGTGCGAGACTGTCTGAGTGGTCGTTGTCATTGATGAGCTGTCTGACTCATGGTGCGAGACTGTCTGAGTGGTCGTTGTCATTAATGTCCGGGATATGGCTGAGCGTGTTTTGACCGGCGCGGACGCCGAGGGCAGAATGTCCAAAAGTGACGGCATTTGCCACTGAACCTTCCTGAAGGACCGCATACATGGAGAACGATTTGTCTGATGCTGCCCAGCGGCTGAGTATAAAGCTTCCCGAACTGGAGTTGCTAGTTTCGATCGGAGCGAGCTTGCAAAAGCTGCAGTGGCAGGTCACCGTCGCAGAGTCCTGCACAGCGGGCGGCATAGGCTATGCGCTGACGAGCATTGCTGGCAGCTCTGCCTGGTTCGAGCAGGGCTTCATTGTTTACAGCAACGCAGCGAAAGAGCGCATGCTCGAGGTGCCGGCGCAGTTGCTACTCGATCATGGGGCGGTCAGTGAGCCGGTGGCGGGAGCCATGGCATTGGGTGCCGCGAGGTGTGCTGGAGCACAAATTGCCCTGGCAGTGAGCGGTATTGCTGGTCCAGGTGGTGGCAGCGCGGATAAACCGGTTGGTACGGTCTGCTTCGGGTGGCATCTGCCGGGTGATACCGTCACTGAGCGGCGACACTTCAGTGGCGACCGTGCGGCCGTACGTGAGCAGACCATCGCCTACAGCCTGGCAAAGCTGTATGGACTGCTGCAGAATCTGGAGCCGGGATTGTGACTGCCAGGCATCAGTAAAATTTGGTCAAAAGCCATACAGCAGGCTTGCACGGCAGATTTATCTTGTGACATACTGCTGTTGTTTTATACAGTATTGCTTAGGCGACAAACTGCATGGACGCAGAATGGTTGGCATACCGGCCAGCTACTGTCTGGTCTGCAGAGGGCACTGAACTCCCACTGCTGACCGACCTCAATTAATCAAAGGTGAAATCAAGAATGGATGATAATCGCAAGAAGGCGCTCACCGCAGCGCTGAGTCAGATCGAACGACAGTACGGTAAAGGCGCGGTCATGCGTATGGGTGAAAAGCCCAGGGAAGCGATGCCTGCAGTGTCTACCGGCTCACTCGGGCTCGATATTGCACTCGGTATAGGTGGGCTGCCTTATGGACGTATTGTTGAAGTCTATGGTCCTGAAAGTTCAGGCAAGACGACGCTGACGCTCCAGGTGATTGCAGAAGCGCAGAAGAAAGGGAAGACCTGCGCTTTCATCGATGCAGAGCATGCACTCGACCCAATTTATGCCGAGAAGCTGGATGTCAATATCGATGATCTGCTGGTCTCCCAGCCGGACACCGGCGAGCAGGCACTCGAGATCGCCGATATGCTGGTTCGCTCCGGTGCCGTAGACGTTATCGTCATCGACTCCGTGGCGGCACTCACGCCCAAGGCTGAAATCGAAGGTGAAATGGGTGACTCGCACGTCGGGCTGCAAGCCAGACTGATGTCCCAGGCCCTTCGAAAGCTGACCGGTAACGTCAAGCAGGCTAACGTGCTGATGGTGTTCATCAATCAGATCAGAATGAAGATCGGTGTGATGTTTGGTTCGCCTGAAACGACTACAGGCGGCAATGCCCTGAAGTTCTACGCTTCCGTTCGACTGGACATCCGTCGTATCGGCGCGGTCAAGGAAGGCGATGAGGTGGTTGGTAACGAAACGCGAGTGAAGGTCGTCAAGAACAAGGTGAGCCCGCCTTTCCGTCAGACCGAGTTCCAGATTCTTTACGGCCGTGGCATTTATCGCACCGGTGAGGTGGTTGATCTCGGCGTGAAGGAAGGTTTTGTAGACAAGGCAGGCGCCTGGTACAGCTACAATGGCGACAAGATTGGTCAGGGCAAAGCCAATGCCGCCAAGTTCCTTGAGGAAAATTCGACAATGCTTGCTGAGATTGAAGGCAAGATTCGCGATAAGTTGCTGCCGAAGCCCATTGGTCCAAAAGCTGTGCCCGAAGTAGAAGCCGAAGCTGCTGGTTAATGAGTTAAGCCGTGCATATTCGCGTCGAACTCGGTCCCGCGCCTATTGATAACCTTACCCTGGCTAGGTCCTTCAGGGCTGGTTTGAATCAGGGCTCGAGTTCGCTTGGCGCGATATGCAGTTTTGAGGGTCTGGTGAGAGAGTACGGCGATGACAGAAATGTCATCGCGCTCGAACTGGAACATTATCCGGGAATGACGGAGCGCTCGCTTCGTGAGATTGCTGAACACGCTGCAGAGCGTTGGCAACTGCTGGCAATAGCCATTGTCCACCGCGTCGGCCGAATTGAGCTGGGTGAGGTGGTTGTGGTGGTCTCGGTGGCGTCGTCCCATCGACACGCTGCTTTTGAAGCCTGCGCCTACATCATGGACCGTCTGAAAACCGAAGCGCCTTTCTGGAAAAAAGAAATCAGCGCCAGCGGACAGAGTTGGGTCGCTTCCAAAGACAGTGATGGGCTTGCCGCAGCACGCTGGGCTGCCAAAGACTGAGCAATGCCCTTCTAGATGTCTGTTTTCGCAGTCTGTTGACTGTTCTCGCTGAAGATACGCTCGATACGGGCCAATGCATTATCGACAGCACGATCATAATTCTTCTCAGAAGCCCAGCAGTCAAAAGTGATGCCGACTCGCGTGACGCCATGCGTGGTCACCGCGTCGCTGTCGACATTTGCAACTCTGCCAGTAATCGCTTTTTCATTCACATATTTGGCAGTAAAACTGAAACTGAGACGATCGCCGACCTTCAGCTTTCCTGGAAAGCCAATTGCCATGCCATAACGATTGAAGTCAAAACAGTCGACCTCACGAGCCTGCTTCGAAAATCCGAAAAACCCTTTCGGCGCAGCAATAACCCGTAATTCGTCTGTGTCGTGACGTCGTTTGATGCGTCGTTCGAGCTGCTGCCTGAAATTGAATTCGTGCATTATGTAAGTTTGAAGCCGCCCCAGCGTCTGCCTTTAAGATGGATGGAGTTTACAAAAAAATACAAAGGAATGCGAAGATTCCCGACAGAGCGGGTGAAATTACACAGTCACGTCGATTTCGGCACCCCGACGGTCATTCAGCCGTTCCGGGCGTCCATAGCGAGCGTCCAGTAGTTCAGGGCGTCTTCTATCAACCCGCCGACGTCTCTCCTTGCCTTCATAGCGACGCGTATTGAATCGACGCTCCGGGCGACGTCGACGCTCTTCTTCAGCAGGCTCGTCTGTATCCACAGGTATGACTTCCTGCGGCTGCTTCGTCCTGTTTACTCTGTAGGCATCTGGCGTCGGCGCTGGTGCCGCTGAGGGCTTGTTGCGGGAATCTATTGGAAACATGGCTACCCCCTATTGTCACGGTATCAGTCAGACCGACGCAGAATGCGAGCGGTGCGGTTTCAGGTGTTTCATTATATATATCGGCATGAAAACGAAATACTTTAGTAGTGGCTGGTTGTGGCTCCGTCTGATGGCTGCTATTTTCCTTGCATTCCGGTAGGCCCGCGCTCAGCCTGCGTCGATGATCTCTCTTTCTGGTGGTACATCCGATAGATATGCATACGAAATCCCTCGATCACTCTGATTTGTATAGGCCCTGCGATCCGAAATCGCTGCGTTTCAAGACGACTGCGTCACTCGCCAGCCTGAACGGCATTCTGGGGCAGGACAGGGCAAAGGATGCGCTCTCTTTTGCCATCGCGATGGCGGAATCGGGCTATAACATCTTCGCGGTTGGCAGTAGTGGTCTTGGCAAGCGAACCATGATCGAGCGATATCTGGCTGAGCACTCTGCAGGTTCTGGGAAACTGAGTGACTGGTGTTATGTCAACAGTTTCGAAGATCCCCGTGTTCCGCGTGTACTTAGATTGCCCGTCGGCATGGGGCAGAAGCTGAAAAACGATGTCGAGCAGTTATTGAATCGTCTGTACAAGAACATTCCCCAGGCCTTTGAGAACGAGTCTTACTTTGAGCGATCCGAAAAGCTCAAGAACGAGTTGGCACAGCGCCAGGAGAAAGCGCTATCGACGATTGGACGCTCAGCCCGACGTCAGGGGGTATCGCTGACAATCGCGACGCCGGGCGGCTATCGGCTGGTTGCTGCCGACGGAGACGAGCCGATGTCTGCTGATGTGTTTTCAGCCCTGTCGGAAGAGGCGCAGCTGGCGATTGAAGCGAAAATCGTGAAACTTGAAAAACGGCTCAGAAAGACGCTGCGTCAACTCGCTTCGCGTGAGCAGGACTACGCAGAGCGCCAGCAACAACTCAACGAAGAAGTCGCCCTCAATGTCAGTCAGCACCTCATTGACAGCGTGAAGGAGACCTATCGCGAACAAAAAGATGTGGTGGATCATCTCGATGCGATCCAAAAGGACATCCTGAAAAATATCGACCTGTTTCTCGACGACTCGGAAGAGGCCAATGCCCTGGCCGCGGCCACCATGGATAACAAGCTGCCGAGACGCTATCAAATTAATGCTTTCGTCCATCATGACAAGAATGAAAGCGTGCCGATTCTGGTAGAAGACAATCCCAACTACCATAACCTCTTCGGAGCGGTAGAAAATATCACTTTCAAGGGCACGGTCTTTACCGATTTTACACTGATCCGGCCAGGTTCCGTTCACCGGGCTAACGGTGGCTATCTGCTCATCGATGCAGTCAAGCTGCTGGAGCAGCCTTTTGTCTGGGAGGCACTGAAGCGTCTGATGCGTTCCGGCAAAATCGGTATTCATGCGCTGGAAAAGGAAATATCCATTTCTGGCACCATTTCACTTGAGCCCGAATCCATTCCTGCCGACCTGAAAATCATCCTGTTTGGCGATCGCGATACCTATCTTCTGCTGCAGCGCTACGATCCGGATTTCATCGAATTGTTCAAGGTCGTGGCGGATTTCGAAACCGAGATCGACCGCACCGAAGAAACACAACTTCAATATGCCCGCTTCATCGCCGGGCTGATAAAAGAAAAAGGTCTGCTCAACTGCGATCGACCAGCCGTGATGAAAATCATTGAACAGAGCGCCCGGGATGCTGCGCATCAGCACAAGCTGAGCCTTCATGCCGCAGACGTGGCAAATTTACTGCGCGAGGCGAATTACTGCGCCCAGAGGGCGAGCCACAAGGTCATTGGCCTGGAGGACGTCAAGCAGGCGCTGATCAATGCAAAGTACCGCGCCGGTCGAATCCGGGATCAGGTTTTCGAGGGGATTCGCGACGGGGCGACCATGCTCAGCACGCGTGGCGCTACCGTGGGGCAGGTGAACGCACTCTCGGTATTGACCACTGGCGACCAGGAATTTGGTGTGACCTCACGCCTGACGGCGACTACCTATTTCGGCGACGGCAGCATTGTCGACATCGAACGTGACGTCAAGCTGGCCGGTGCCATCCACTCCAAGGGCATGATGATACTGAAGGCTTACCTGTCGACGCTGTTCGCCCAGGACGGGCCGATACCGCTGTCGACGAGTCTCACTTTCGAGCAGTCCTATCATGAGGTCGACGGCGACAGTGCGTCGATGGCTGAGTTTTGTGCACTTATCAGCGCGATGTCTGGCATGCCTGTGAGACAGGATCTGGCCATCACCGGCTCCATGAACCAGTTCGGTGATGCTCAGCCGATTGGCGGCGTGAACGAAAAGATCGAAGGCTTCTTCGATACCTGTCGGCTACAGGGGCTCACCGGTTCGCAGGGCGTCATTATTCCACGACAGAATGCGCGTAACCTGATGCTCGCCGACGAAGTACTGGCCGCATGCAAGGAAGGCAAGTTCCATGTGTATGCCGTGGACCGGGTAGAGCATGTGCTGGAGTTACTGCTTAGCGATACCTCAGTGCCGGGTTACGAGGAGGTGTATGAACGTGTTCGCAATCGCATCGCTAAAATGCGCGAGATTGAAAAGACTCATGCGGAACCGGCGTCTGCTTCAGCGATATAGCGAAATGTCAGATTGAGGCGTGGCGTATCGACCTGGCGGGACTTCGACACACGATGTTGCCAGTTCTGCTGCGTCGCGCCCTGCATCAGCAGCAGCGAGTTGTGGGGGAGGTCGATTCTAACCCGAGCGTCTGGATCCAGTGGCGCCAGGGCGGAACGGCCAGCGCGTAGAAGCGGTTTCAGGTGAAAGCGCCTGATCGCGCCAAAGGACCATGAGGCAATAACAGGTTCAGGTCCAAGTTCTGGCTCGTTGTCGGCATGCCAACCCATGCTGTCCTCTCCGTCCCGGTACAGATTGCAGAGCACGCAGTTGAAGTCACTGCCGCTGAGCGCCGAACTCAGTGCAGCCAGTTGCTGGAGCATGTGCGGCATCGGGCGTGGGGCGAGCGTAGTACCAGAGTAGGTGTAGACGCAGTGAGGTTCGCCGTACCAGGCCTGGAGCCTGGGAATATTCAGAACACGGCCATGAATTCTGATTTGATCCTGACGCCAATGCAGTTCATCCCGCAAATGACTATACACCGCCTCGGCTGCGGCGGTGGCCAGAACATCCGTGTAGAGTTGAACATCACCGCCGGACAATGCAATATGCTGTAGCTCGTTATTTCCCAACAGGAAGTCACTTTTCCAAGCCATTATGCCTATATCTCTTCTGAATCTGATGCCCATTCGAACCGTCTTTCTGGCCATCGGGGCGCTCGCGCTACTCGCAATGACCGCTACTAACGGCCGGGCGACGGCGAAAGATCTGGACGCCGCGGCGGCTCACTCGGAAGTCCGCGCTGTTTTCGGCCTTCGAGATCAGCTGCGTCAAGGCGCCCTCGTGCGTGGAAAGGTGAGCCCCGGTGCCCAGGTCAGACTGAATGAAACAGCGCTCAAGGTCAGCGACTCAGGTCATTTCGTCTTCGGTTTTGATCGGGACGCGCCCGGCAAGCAAACCCTCGAGCTGACCGAACTGACTGGCAAGACGAGCTCATACAGTTTCTCATTGCCGGATAGAACATATGCTGAGCAACGGGTCGAAGGTATTGCACACAAGTACGTGGCGCCTGCTCCAGAAGTTCTCAAACGCATTCGGCAGGAGGTGACCCTCGTTGCCAATGCCCGACTGATAGCCATATCGCACGACGCTGTGTTCAGCGAATTTGAATGGCCTACTATTGGCCCCATCAGTGGCGTCTACGGCAGTCAGCGCTGGTATAATGGTAACCCGAGCCGCCCGCATTTCGGTGTGGATGTCGCCGTACCGACTGGCACTATCGTGAAGGCGCCGGCCGCAGGTGTCGTGGTACTTGCCAGTCCTGATCTCTACTATTCGGGTGGCACTGTCATCATGAATCATGGCTACGACGTTACATCGAGCTTTCTGCATCTGAGCAAGGTGCTGGTCGAAGTTGGGCAGCAAGTCGAGCAGGGGGATCCTATCGCCGAGGTTGGGGCGACTGGCCGAGTCACAGGTCCCCATCTCGATTGGCGAATGAACTGGAAAAAAGCGCGGGTAGATCCACAGTTGCTGGTGCCCGATATGCAGACCTTACTGGAGAGTAAATGACATGGCCACGAATGCACAGGACAGTGTGAATGGTGGAAGTCCGAGCGGATCACGTCCAAACGGGCCGGGACTGAGCGGTGAACCCGTCAGAGTGTATGTAGTAGAAGATGACGATGCAGTTCGTGATTCTCTGGTCCTGTTGCTACGCGCTGAAGGCTACGACACCGACCCCTACGCAAGCCCCAGCGACTTTCTGAAGCTCAAGGTGGAGCAACTGCGAGGCTGTGCCATTCTCGATATCAGAATGCCAGGCATGTCCGGTATGGAGCTTCATGGTGAGCTCATCAAGCGCCAATGCCGCCTCCCGGTCATCTTTGTTACCGGTCACGGTGATGTGCCTCTCGCCGTTGAGGCCATCAAGTCTGGTGCGCTGGACTTCATCCAGAAGCCTTACCAGGAAGAAGAGCTTTTGAGCAAGGTGAGGGAAGCAATCCGGCTCGAGCAGGCTGGTCATGGCAAGAACGAGGAAAAAACCCTTCTGCAGAAAAAGATCGCATCGCTTACCCCTCGCGAAACAGAAATCATGGACCTCATGATTGCCGGCAATGCCAACAAGGTCATCGCCATCGACCTCAATATCAGCCAGCGTACAGTGGAAATTCACCGATCACGCGTGATGCAGAAAATGGGCACACATTCACTGGCGCAGCTCGTGCAGATGGTCATGACTGCACGTGAAGACTGACACCACCAGAGGTCTGGTACTACTGGTCGACGATAACCCGGCCAACCTCAAGATACTCTACGAAACCCTGAACGGCAGAGGTTACAAGCTGCTGGTCGCCGATTCAGGTGCCAAAGCCCTGAGCATTGCCCAGAAGATGCAGCCGGAGCTCATCCTGCTCGACATCATGATGCCGGGAATGGATGGCTACGAAGTCTGTCGGCGTCTGCAGCAAAATGGACTTACCGAGTCAGTCTCGGTGGTTTTCCTTTCCGCCCTCGATGATACCGACGCCAAGGTGCTCGGCTTTGAGTTGGGCGGCGTCGACTATATATCCAAGCCCTTTCAGGTCAAGGAGGTTATCGCCCGCGTCGATACGCACCTCCGACTGCGTCTCCTGGAAAAGGCGCTCGGACAGCAAAACAAGGAACTGCTGATCGACAACAGCTCGATTCTTCGGGCAATGGGCGAGGGTATTTACGGCCTTGATAAGGGTGGGCAGATCATCTTTGCCAATCCTGCAGCCTGTCGGGCTAATCAATGCGAAGTGGATACCTTGCTGGGACAGCGTTTCGTCGAGCTTCAGTTTTCTGGTCGAGGCGCTGTGCCTGGACAAAGTAGCGGAGCCGCTACCGAGTTTGACCATGAGCGGATGATCCGGCATGTGGAACAGGCGATGGCTGACGATGAATCTATTCGAGTCGAACAAGCCCTGTTTTTTCGGCCGGCTGGTGGTTTTTTCCCAGCCTCCTTTCAGTTGACCATCGTTCCAGACTCGGCCAGCTCAACTCATGCGGTTGTCGTGTTCCGTGATATCTCCGACAAGCTGGCGCAGGAGCGTGAACTCGAGCAGGCCCGCTTGAAGCTGGAAGCGCAGCGGGCTCAGCTGACTCACGTGTCGCGCCTGAGTACCATGGGGGAGATGGCTGCGGGTATTGCGCATGAAGTGAACCAGCCACTAACGGCAATTGTGAACTACGCCAGGTTGGCCAGTCGTCAATTGGTATCGCTCAAGAACCGGGTGATGGCGACCAAGGAGCTCGAGGCGGCTGCGGAAACGCTGGAAAAAATAGAGCAGCAGAGCCTGCGGGCAAGCGACGTTATTCAACACATCAGGGATTTCGTGCGCAAGCCGACCGAAGGCAAGACCCGTTTATCGGCCACTGAGTTGGCAGAGGCCATCATTCAGCTCACTGGCATTGAAGCCAAACAGCATTCGATGACCCTCAATACAGATATCGAATCGAAGCTTCCTGAGCTGCGGGTAGAGGCTATTCAGATACAACAGGTGGCATTGAACCTCTTGCGCAACGCCATGGAAGCGAGCCTGAGCACAGCATCGGATAGTGTCTTCTTCAGGGTTTATCACAACAAGGCTGGCGACAATCACGTCCATTTCGAGATAGAAGACCGTGGTACAGGCGTCACTGAAGAGAACCAGCCATTCCTGTTCAACCCGTTCTTCACAACCAAGAAGACAGGGATGGGAATTGGCCTGACATTGTGTCAGAACATCGTTCAGGCCCATGGGGGGCGAATTGGCTATCAGCCTGCGAAACTGCACAATTCTGATGCGGAGTCCGGCAGTCTGTTCTGGTTCAGTTTGCCTGTGTTGGCCGAGTAACCGAATCTGCCGGTATGACAATCAGTCCGGCGCGATGACCTATTTCCACTTTGGCATTCGGAAACAGAATCCTGGCTTCAGGGTGGTCGACTTCGTAGTGCTGGTCGGCGTCACTGTATAAGCGCATACCCTCCGGTAAGCGTTGAAAATTGGCCACATCATCGGCCAGGTGCAGTGTAAATCCGCTGGTCTGTCTCACGATCTCATGGTGAACTGCAAAACTGATCATCTCACCGCTCACAGGGTGTTCTCCGAGGGCTTCCTCGAGTGAGCGGCCCTGTCTGGCCTCTGCACTGCAACACAGGCTCATGGTCTGCCTGATCTCATCCAGCACGCTGAGATCATTTTCTCCAAATGCCTGTACCTGTCCCAATTCCAGAGTGGCTGAGACAGCTCTGAACTCTCTCGCAGTCCAGCCACTGAAAGTGGATCCTGACTCCTGATGTCGGACACAGGCCTGCATACCCGCAGCCACCAGCAATGGATTCAGCAATGCTGTATCAGGTAAGCGTTCAGATGGATCGTTCTCTGGTGGCAGAATGGCAAACCGGGTGAACTCTGAGCGCCGGATCGCTGTGTGCAGATCCAGATGGATCATGAGTCTGTCGGAGTGCCGAGCCTGAAAACAGCGCACTGCGAGTTGCAGGGTTCTCGCCCGATGCTGCTCACGTGCCGCTGCGGTGTTCCCGGTGGCGATTGGCGCAGACTCACTGTCCGGCCCGAACAATCGGTTGAGATTGGTGCCTATAAAGCGTTGCTGAGTTTGCATGGCTTCCAGATTGCCGAGCAGGAAAAGACAGGGCGCGGCCGCTTTTTCTGACTGTACGAACTCGTCAACGAGCTGGTCGAGCAGCTCGACGGGCGCCGTTTCGTTGCCGTGAATGCCAGCGCTGATCACAAAAATCTCTTGAGTAGCGGTCAAGGATTCTGGTGGCGTCCACTCCAGGATGCCGTGGCCCTGCCAGCGAAAAGAGCTCGCGAAAGGCTTCAACGCAGCACTCAGAAACGCAGGCATGGTTCAGGCCTCCGTTCGCGGACGCAAATGCGCCAGCATTCGGAACTCAATTTTTCGGAACAGCATGATGATGGAGAATGTCAGGCAGAGATAGATACAGGCAACGAATATAAAAGCAGAGAAGGGCGCGTAAAAGCGCGAATAGATAAGATACGCTGCGCCCGTCAAGTCGAGAATGGTGACAGTGAAGGCCACTGCGCTGGCGTGAAGCATGAAGATCACTTCGTTGGTATAGGCTGGAAGCGCGCGCCTGAAAGCGCTCGGCAAGACAACACAACGCGTTCTCGTCCAGTAGTTCATGCCATAAGCTTTTGCTGCTTCCAGTTCTCCCGCCGGAGTGGCCACGATGGCGCCACGGATGATCTCGGTGGTATAGGCGGCTGTGTTCAGGGTAAAGGCCAGCAGGGCAGGAATGAAGGCGTCTTTGAACATGAACCAGAGCGGCGTGTCGATCAGGACGAAGCTGGAACCGTAATAGATGATGTACAACTGCACCAGCAGCGGTGTGCCGCGAAAGATATAGGTAAAGACCTGCACCGGCTGGCTGACCCAGAAGCGTTTCGAGGCGCGCATCAGTGCCAGCGGAAGTGCAAGCAGAAGTCCCAGTATGATAGACAATACGACAAGCTGAAGGGTGTTGATCAGCCCTGTGCCGTATTCAGACAGCGTTTGCATCGTGAAGATGTCGTTGCCGGCCAGCAGACCTTCTAACCATTCCATCAGGCCACCTCACGCACGCCGACGCTATAACGTCGAGACAGATACTTGAGGAAGAGTTCGGATACCAGCGTCATCAGCAGATAAAACAGGACGACGGGGATAAAAAACTTGAAGGGCAGGTGGAGCGACTTGGAGGCTTCACTGGCCACACGAACAATGTCGGTCAGGCCGATAATCGACACCAGTGCCGTGGTCTTCAGCATGACGAGCCAATTGTTGCCTACACCAGGAATGGCATGCCGGATCATCTGAGGTACCATGATACGCCGGAATACCTGCCATTCACTCATGCCATAAGCTCGGCCCGCTTCCAGCTGCCCATCAGGCACGGCCAGGAAGGCGCCCCGGAAGGTTTCGGCCATGTAGGCACCGAAGATGAAGCCAATGGACAGTACACCAGCAATGAACTGGTCGACATTGATGAAGAAGTCGATGTCCCACTCGTTGTATACGAAGTCAGACAGCATATTGAGAAGCGCCTGACCGCCATAAAAGATCAGCATCATCATGACGAGATCGGGCACGCCGCGAATCAGGGTGGTATAAGTAAGGGCTATGCCTCGTGCAGCTCTGCTGGAAGAGAGTTTTGCAGCAGCACCAGCCAGGCCAAGTACGAGCGCAAGCAAGAGGGAGAGGCCGGCAAGTTGGGCAGTAAGGAAGGCGCCACGTAACAGCTCTGGACCATAGCCCTTGAAGTCAAAGAGATATTCAAACATGACGCTCGCTTCAGGTGGGAGCCGGCCGGCAACGCCATGTTACCGGCCGGAGCTACTTACATCTTGATATCGTAATCGAAGTACTTCTTCATGATTTCGTCGTAGGTGCCATTTTCCTTGAGCTTGGCCAGGGATTTGTTGAATGCCTCAGCAAGATCCGTGTCGCGCTTTCTCATGGCTACGCCAATACCGTCGCCCAGTTTGATCTGCTCACCAATCTGAGCGTAATTCTTGTCGGTAGTGACCGTTTCATCACCAACCGGGTAGTCAAGAAACACGAGATCGAGACGTCCGCCCTTGAGATCAAGTACCAGATCGTCGGCAGTGCTGTATCGCTTTATCTCGGCAACATCGCCGAACTCTTCAGTGATGTAATCGTCTTGAATCGTACCGCGCTGGGCGCCTAGGGTCTTGCCCTTCAGCGCGTCCTTGGATGTCACGTCCATCTTGCTGTCAGACTGCTTGCCGAACCACGCGCTTGGCGTATTGTAGTATGGCTCGCTGAAAGCAACCTGCTTGGCCCGCTCTTCAGTGATTGACATTGATGACATGATGGCGTCGAACTTGCGCGTCATCAGTCCTGGAATCATCCCATCCCAGGCCTGAATGACCCACTCGCATTTCCACTCGAGATCAGCGCAAACGGCATTACCCAGGTCCACTTCGAAGCCAGTCAAGGTGCCGTCAGGCTTCTTGAATTCGAATGGTTCGTAAGGCACATCGACCGCGATTCGGACTTCCTTCCACTCTTTGGCCATGATTGGCCCGGACACGAGTGAGGTGGCCAACAGAGCGCCTGCGAGGAATTTTTTACTATTCATGAGTAGTTCCTTTCTTCTAGACCGGTTGAAGTTCGCACGCGTTCAAAAATACGCTTATCTATACGGCCTTGTAAATATTTGCTGTCCGATTGTTCGTCAGGGCAGGCTGGGGCAGTGTCAATACGTTCGACTCAGAAAGCCTTTTACCCGCTCGGAATCCGGGTTCACCAGTACCTTCGAGGGGTGGCCTTCTTCTTCGATCAGTCCCTCGTGGAGAAACAGGACCTTGTTCGATACATCTTTTGCGAACGCCATCTCATGGGTGACCACGATCATGGTCCGACCTTCCTCAGCCAGATTCCGCATGACTTTCAGAACCTCGCCAACCAGTTCTGGGTCGAGGGCTGAGGTAGGTTCGTCGAAGAGCATGACTTCTGGCTCCATTGCCAGGGCTCGGGCGATGGCTGCGCGCTGTTGCTGACCACCGCTCATGTGGTTGGGGTAGTAATCCCGCCGCTCCCAGATGCCTACCTGTTGCAGGTAATGTTCGGCACGGGTTCTGGCTTCCTTCTTCGATAGACCAAGCACATGAACCGGTGCGGCACAGATATTTTCCATCACGGTCATATGTGACCAGAGGTTGAAAGACTGGAAAACCATGGAGAGTTTTGCGCGAAGCCTGGTGACCTGCTTGCTGTCCTTGGGCTTGCGTTCGGAACTGCCGGAGGCTGCCGTGAATTGGACCTGTTCACCGCTGAGATAGAGCTCGCCAGAGGTGGGTATTTCCAAGAGGTTGATGCAGCGAAGGAAGGTGCTCTTGCCCGATCCGGATGAACCGATCATGGAAATCACATCGCCGCTGCTGGCGGTGAGAGAGATGCCCTTGAGGACCTCGAGATTGCCAAACCGTTTATGGACATCACGTACATCGAGCTTCAATGATGAGTCACTGGTCAATTCACTTGCCTCCAGGCGCTGGACTGCTCTTTTTTATGATCGCGAAAAACGGTATGGGTGCCGGAGATTCGCTCGTGCCAGGTGAGTTGTTCACGATCGAACAGCATCCAGAAATATCCAGCGCCGAACACGGCAAACGACAGGGTCGCCCCGGCCAGTCGCATAAGTGACTGGGCGAGGGTAGGCAATCGTCCATCCCGGGTGAGAATCTGAACCTTCCAGGCCTGCATGCCGAGCGTCTGGCCTGTTCGGGTCCAGAAATAGCAGAAAAAGAGGGTCACCACCAGTAACAGCAGTATTGTCAGTACAGGCCCCTGACTCAGCGTTCCCGCTTCAACTTGTGCATCGAGTGCTTCGCGACCAATCCACCATCCCTTGACCGCCACATAAAAGGCAGTAGTGGCCAGCGCCAGCGCCAGACACAGAAGGAAGTCGTAAAACATGGCCGCGAAACGGCGGGGGAGCGGCGCCTTGCGCGTCGCTTCAACAGTTGGTGCAGGCATGATACAGGAGCTTCACCTTGAGTCAGATTCGCCAGCAGCGGCAGGCGGTATCAACTCAGCCCGTTCCATACTGCCGATCGTGTATTGCAGCATGTTAACAATGTTTTGGGGGCTTTCGCTAAAGTTTTGAATCGTGCCGCCGATACCTTTATTAGCATATTTTCTATGAGTACGGTGTCCTTTCCCGTGCGAGCATCATTCAGGATGGCCCGGCAGATGAACAATCAACTTTTCAATTCGTCATTCGATCGCCTGTTTTCAGATGGTCTGCGTCAAATGCCCAGCGTCAGGGTCAATGGGCAGGCTTCTCCCGTCAATCCAGCAGAGAGCCCGGCAGGCAGTGCAAAGCCTGCGCTGTCCGGCGGGGATATGACTGCGGCACTGGAAAAGGGCTACGCGGCACTGAGTGAAGGACGCAGACCGGGTGCATTTGCAGCTGAACTCATCGTACGCAGGGTCGACCGAGCCATGGGTGGCGCTACTGTGGCGGAGCCGAGCCTTCCGCGAATGGGAGCCAGCGTCAGTCCGGGCGGCTACGGCAAAGCTGGGGAGTCAGATAATATCCCATCGCCTGACAAGGTCGCAGGTACGATTCTGGGTTTCGTCGAAAAGCGCATTGCGCTCGCCAAAGCTGACGGCGCAAGCCCGGAGCGTCTGGACGCGATGTTGCAGCAGGCCAGAGCCGGCGTGGAGCAGGGCTATGGTGAAGCCCGTGAGGAATTGAAGGCCAGAGGTTTTCTGCCGAGCGACGACGGTCAGCTGGAAAAGGCCATCGACGCTGGCTATGCCGCAGTGCAAAAGGGTTTCGCCCAGGTGGCCGATAACATTGCTGGTCGGCTGCCGCAGACGCGTGACATTGCCGAGACTGCTTCACTCGCTGCGCCCCGTTCTGTCGGTGGTGCTGTTACTGAACGCTCGGACTTTTTGCGCGCTGAAAGTTCAGTCATCCAGTTGAAGACTCGTGATGGAGACACTGTGAAGCTGTCATTGAGCCAGGTTGCCGCGGCTTCAGCGGAAATCAAGGCTAATGGCGGTAGTCTTCAGGAAGTCCTGCAGGGCGTCTCTGGCAAGCAGTTCATGCTGGACGTCGAAGGACAACTCGACGAGGGCGAGCTCGAGGCAATCGGTGGATTCCTCAAACAGATCGACTCAGTGGCCAATGACTTTTTCGCCGGCGATATGCAGGCAGCTTTTGACAAAGCGCTCTCGCTCGACGTCGATATGGGCGAGATCGCCTCCTTTGCCGTCAACCTCTCGTCGGTCTCGTACTCTTCGATCAGCCAGGCCTACGAAAGCGGCGCCAGCGCGCAGCCCGTTAAAGGACAGTCAGCAGCCGAGCCTGCGCTGCCGGCCAATGACTTTTCGCCACTGGCTCGCTTTATCGAGAACCTCCGGTCTGCACTGGAGTCGGCGGAGGCGCTCAACGATGGCGCTGGCCTGCTTGATTTTGTGGAAGCATCGGCCAAAGCCTTGTATGAACAGGGTGCGATCTCCGTGCCCGTCGCAGCCCCAGCTGGAGAAGATGGCGCTGCCCCGTTGTCAGGCCAGGCTCCAGAGCCTGACGCCTTTGCAGATTTCCTGAGTTTCATGCGCTCGACTGGTGAAAAGCTCACTGCTGGCTAGATTCTGGTGACTTGGCTAGGGTCTAGTGACGCAGGTTTGACTATGCTACATTAATTGGCTGCCCGGCCTGTGTGTCGGGCGCTTTCATATGCAAGCATTTCAACCAAAGACCTGGCCATGAAAACTACCGAACTCCGTCAGTCGTTCCTCGATTATTTCGCTGCGAGACAACATGAAGTCGTCAGCAGCAGCTCGCTCGTTCCTGCAGAGGATCCCACTCTGCTGTTTACCAATGCCGGCATGAACCAGTTCAAGGATCTGTTCCTGGGCAGGGAAAAGCGGTCTTATAATCGCGCGGCCAGTGCTCAGAAGTGTGTCCGGGCTGGCGGCAAGCATAACGACCTGGACAATGTCGGCTATACCGCACGCCACCACACCTTTTTCGAAATGCTTGGTAACTTCAGCTTCGGTGACTATTTCAAGGAAGACGCCATTGCGTTCGCCTGGGAGTTTCTGACGTCAAAGGAATGGCTGGGTCTGTCCGCAGATCGTTTGACAGTCACTGTCTATTCCGAAGATGACGAGTCCTTTGCAATCTGGCGTGACAAGATCGGTGTTCCGGAGGCGCGCATCATTCGCATCGGTGACAAGGGCGAACGCTACGAGTCGGACAACTTCTGGCAAATGGGCGATACCGGCCCCTGTGGACCCTGTACTGAAGTTTTCTATGACCATGGTGCTGATATTCCTGGCGGGCCGCCGGGGAGTCCAGAAGAAGATGGCGATCGTTTCATCGAAATCTGGAACGTCGTATTCATGCAGTTCAATCGCCAGGCGGACGGGACGATGGAGCCATTACCCAAGCCTTCTGTAGATACAGGTATGGGGCTGGAACGGGTAGCTGCGGTGCTGCAGGACGTACACTCTAACTATGAGATCGATCTGTTCGTCAACCTGCTCACGGCTGCTGCCAGGCTGCTCAAGCAGGAAAACAATTCGATTACTGCCGAGGTCGATGAACTCGTCGGTCAGGCTTCGATGCGGGTCATAGCGGATCACATTCGGTCCTGCGCCTTCCTGATAGCTGATGGCATCACGCCATCCAACGAAAACCGCGGTTTCGTTCTTCGAAGAATCATTCGCCGAGCGGTGAGGCATGGGCACAAGCTCGGCTTTTCCGAAGGCTTCTTCTCCCGCCTCGTCAAACCACTTGTACTCGAAATGGGCACAGCCTACCCGGAGCTGCAACGTGGCGAGGAAATGATCAGTCGGATCCTGGCCAATGAGGAAGCACAATTCAGCCGTACGCTCGATAAGGGCTTGCGACTGCTCGAGGCCGAAATCGAGCGCCTGGATTCCAGTCTCATTCCAGGCAAGACTGTTTTCACGCTTTACGACACCTATGGTTTTCCCTTGGATCTGACTAATGATATCGCAAGGGAGAGGGGCCTGGAGCTGGACAAGACCGGCTTCGAAGAAGAAATGGAAGTGCAGCGGCAACGAGCCCGTGCAGCCAGCTCTTTCAATACCGATTACTCTGCCGCTGCAGAGGGTGAGGCGACCAGCTTCGTAGGTTATGAGTCACTCCATACGCAAGCCAGCATCAAGGCCATCATCTGTGATGGCGAACGTATCTCCGTTGCGGATGCAGATACCGACTGCGATCTTCAGATCATTCTGGACCAGACGCCGTTTTATAGTGAGTCAGGCGGCCAGATCGGCGACTGTGGTTTCATGGAAAGCAACGATGGCTCCCTGTTTGAAGTCCGTGATACCCGTAGGCTGCAGGACAGTGTGCTGCATCTGGGCGTTGTGCTGAAAGGCGCCTTTCGCGTGGATTCGGTCGTCACGGCGCGAGTCGACGGGAGTTTGCGCAGCGCCACAGCGGCCAATCATTCGGCGACTCACCTGCTACATGCCGCACTGCGCAAAGTGCTCGGCGAGCATGTGCAACAGAAGGGCTCACTGGTAAACTCCGAGCGCCTGCGTTTCGACTTTACCCATTTCGAGTCCATCAGCGACGAAGAACTGACAGCCGTGAATCATATGGTCAACTCGCAGATCAGGGCGAATACCCCTGTTCACACCGAAGAGATGTCGATTGCCGCTGCACGAAGCAGGGGCGCAATGGCGCTGTTTGGTGAAAAATACGGCGAGCAGGTGCGCGTGCTGGAAATGGGGGAAACAGATGAAAGAGGTGCGCCCTTCAGTATCGAGCTTTGTGGCGGTACCCATGTGCGTCGCACCGGTGATATTGGTCATCTGATTATCACCAGTGAGTCAGCCATTGCCTCCGGCGTTAGACGCGTGGAGGCTGTCACCGGCGCTGGTGCAGATCGTCATGCAGCCGAAGCGCTTGCGAGTCTCAGAGCTGCTGCTGGACTTCTGAAGACAAGTCCTGACAAGGTCTGTGAGCAGCTGTCCACCGTTATGGATCGCCAGAAAGCGTTGGAAAAGCAGCTTGGCCAGCTGAAGTCCCAGGCGGCTTCGCAGGCGGGAGACGACTTGCTGGCCCAGGCGAAAAAGCATGGCGACATCAGCTATCTTATGGCCTCAATCGATGGCGCGGATCGCAAGACGCTCATGGAAACGGCCGATCAGTTGAAGAACAAGCTGGGGCAGGGCGTGGTTGTTCTGGCTTCGGAAGACGATGGAGCCATGGCGCTGGTAGCTGGTGTGACCAAGGCACTCAGCGCGACGGTCAAAGCCGGTGATGTCATCAAACAGATGACTGCTGTCATGGGCGGAAAGGGCGGCGGCCGGCCGGACATGGCCCAGGGCGGAGGCGGCGACTCCGCCAAATTGGACGAAGCTTTCGCAGCAGTGGAAGCCTGGTTGAAGCAGCAGATTTCTGAATAAGATCTGGCATTGGGCGCGGCTTGGAACTATTTTCATTCACCATCAGCTCAGGTAATCATCAGTAATGGGTTTATATGTACATAAATACGGTGGGACCTCGGTCGGCACCGTGGAGCGGATCGCCAAGGTGGCCGACAAGATCAAGCGATGCCGAGAGGAGGGCCATGACCTGGTTGTCGTGGTCTCTGCCATGTCGGGCGAAACCAATCGGCTCATAGGACTGTCTCAGGAATTGAACGACAGGCCTTCCGAGCGTGAGCTTGACGTTCTGCTGTCTACCGGCGAACAGGTGACGATAGCCCTCTTGGCCATTGCGCTGCAGAAGATCGGGGTCAATGCCCGGTCCTATACAGGGTCGCAGGTCAGGATTCTGACTGACAACGCCTATAGCAAGGCGCGGATTCTCTCCATTGATGATGCTGCCATTCGTGCAGATCTGGCGCGCGGCAATGTCGTCATCGTTGCTGGTTTTCAGGGCGTAGACGAGCAGGGCAATATTACAACCCTCGGCCGTGGTGGCAGCGACACGACTGGCGTTGCACTGGCAGCAGCCCTGGATGCCGACGAGTGTCATATCTATACCGATGTCGACGGTGTATACACCACCGACCCACGGGTCGTCGACTCAGCCCGTCGTCTGACCAGCATTACCTTCGAGGAAATGCTGGAAATGGCGAGCCTGGGCTCAAAGGTGCTGCAGATTCGTGCAGTGGAGTTTGCTGGTAAGTACAATGTGCCGCTCAGAGTACTCTCAAGCTTTGAGGAAGGCCCGGGGACTCTGATCACTACTGATGGCCCTGTAGAAAAGAAAATTCGAAAAGATGGAGAAAGCATGGAACAGCCAGTCGTATCCGGCATAGCATTCAACCGCGACGAAGCCAAGTTGACGTTGACAGGGGTGCCGGACATTCCTGGTGTGGCTGCGCGCATTCTGACGCCGATCAGCGAAGCCAATGTCGAAGTCGATATGATCGTGCAGAACGTAGGCGACGATCAGAAGACCGACTTTACCTTCACAGTGCATCGTAACGACTATGAAAAGGCACTCGGCATTCTCGAAGGCCTCAAAGGTTCTCTGGAAGCTAAGGCCGTTCGCGGTAACAAGAAGATCGCGAAAGTCTCTATCGTGGGCGTAGGTATGCGCTCGCATGCCGGCGTAGCCAGCAAGATGTTCGAGGCGCTTTATAAAGAGGGCATCAACATACAGATGATTTCGACATCCGAAATCAAGGTGTCAGTCGTAGTGGATGAAAAGTATCTCGAATTGGCCGTACGTGCGCTACACAGTGCATTCGAGCTTTCTGAAGCTCCCTGATGCGCCCGCGCGCGTATGCTTGATTTAAAGTAGTATAGAAAAAGTAGGAAAGTCGCTTGCGACAATTTCGCCGTAAGTTAGCATTCGTGTGCAGTAAAAACCGCCATTGCAATCCGTAACGTGGTTTTTAAAACAAGCATAAAAAATGAAGGCACTTGGCAGTGCTGGATCTATGGATCGTAAGAGACGGATATAAGGAGAGTATGTATGCTTATTTTGACCCGGAGAGTGGGCGAAACTTTAATGGTTGGAGATGAAGTCACGGTGACAGTGCTCGGGGTCAAGGGCAATCAGGTCCGGATCGGCGTTAACGCGCCCAAGGAAGTGGCTGTGCATCGTGAGGAAATCTATCAGCGGATTCAGCAGGAGAAGTCGGCCGCAGACGATGCGCCTGAATTTGGCAATTCCTGATCGGATTGAAGCGCCTCTGCCTGATGCACAAAGTATCAGGATTGGCTCCACTTCGTTTTCTCGCACTCTTTTGTAAATTCTTGGTTCAATTGGCCTAGCCTTTTCAAATCATTGTGGTAACATACGCGCCTTCTGGAGAGGTGGCCGAGTGGCTGAAGGCGCGCCCCTGCTAAGGGCGTATAGGGGAAACCTTATCGAGGGTTCGAATCCCTCCCTCTCCGCCATTGTGACGTCAGTTCTGGTGAAGTTGAAAAGTTAGGAACTGAGTCAATTTTTATGCGCGCTCGTAGCTCAGCTGGATAGAGTACCTGGCTACGAACCAGGCGGTCGGAGGTTCGAATCCTCCCGAGCGCGCCACTTCTTTTTAGTTCCCCTGCTGCGGCTATTCTGGCGCGGCTGTCTTGGTTAATGTCGATCCTGCCTGCGCTGGCCTCAGCGTTTTCGAGCTCATACATCCTGAATGAATGGAGAGTCTTGTGGGTAAGGAAGGTAACGCCAGATTGCACCCCAACCCAAATTTGGGTACATTGACGCGATTTTTTTCGCCGGGTTTTGCGTGGACGGTAACCATTCGCCGTGCATTTCAATCGGGCTATCGTTACACCAAACTATTACAGTTTTAAGGACGCCTAGCTATGTGGGATTTATTGATGCAAGCCCTCAACCTCATGTTGATCGGCATGGGCTTCGTGTTCTCGTTCCTTGCACTACTCGTGGTGCTCACCGGCCTGATGTCGAAAATTGTCATGCATTATCAGCCGCCAGTAGTAGCCTCGACGCCGAAGTTATCAGCGGCTCAACAGCCCGCAGGTCAGGCGCAGAATACTGATCCGCAACTGAAGGCAGCCATATCTGCCGCGATCAAACAGCACAGGGCCCGACGCAGGTCTTGACGTGTCGTCGGTCCGCTAACAGCGGTCCGATCAGGGACTAACCAGCTCAACACAATTTGAAATGGAAACGCAGGACTCAACCATGGCTCAAACCAAGAAACCCCTGGGGATAACAGATGTCGTACTTCGCGACGCTCATCAGTCGCTGCTGGCGACCAGAATGCGGCTCGACGACATGCTGCCCATTGCCAAAAAGCTGGATGAAGTCGGCTTCTGGTCGCTTGAATCCTGGGGCGGAGCGACTTTCGATAGTTGTATCCGCTATCTTGGAGAAGATCCCTGGCACCGTATTCGCGAACTGAAGAAAGCGATGCCGAAAACTCCTCAGCAGATGCTGCTGCGTGGTCAGAACCTGTTGGGTTACAGACACTATGCCGACGATGTCGTTCGCAAATTTGTGGAGCGAGCGGCTACCAACGGTATTGACGTTTTCCGCATATTCGATGCGATGAACGATCCGCGCAACCTGGAAACTGCCATCAAGGCAGTACTGGAAGTTGGCAAGCACGCACAGGGCACGATTGCCTATACCGTGAGCCCCGTCCACACAATCGATACCTGGGTTGATCTCGCAAAAACAGTCGAATCAATGGGTGCCGAATCCATCGCAATAAAGGACATGGCCGGCCTGCTCAAGCCCTACGATGCATTCGAGCTCGTCACCAAGCTGAAAAAGACACTCAAAGTGCCTATTCACATGCAGTGTCATGCGACGACTGGCATGTCCACAGCCACAGCCCTGAAGGCAGCTGAAGCGGGCATCGACAACGTCGATACGGCCATCTCCTCAATGAGTATGACCTATGGTCATTCGCCAACTGAAGCTGTGGTAGCGATTCTCGAGGGTACTGATCGCGATACTGGTCTGGACATCAAGCTACTGGAAGAAATCGCTGGCTACTTCCGCGAAGTTCGAAAGAAATACGCCAAGTTCGAAGGTTCACTTCGCGGTGTAGACTCAAGAATTCTTGTGGCTCAAGTGCCAGGTGGCATGTTGACAAATATGGAAGGCCAGCTGAAAGAGCAGGGCGCCCTGGACAAATTTGATCAGGTACTCGCTGAAATTCCACGGGTGCGTGAAGACCTCGGTTTTATCCCTCTGGTGACCCCGACTTCACAAATCGTTGGTACCCAGGCAGTGCTGAACATCCTCACTGGTGAACGATACAAGTCCATCTCCAAGGAAACCGCCGGTGTGCTGAAGGGTGAATACGGCGCTGCGCCTGCCCCGTTCAATGCCGAATTGCAGAAGAGAGTTCTTGAAGGTGCCCAGCCCATCACCTGTCGACCAGCTGACAATATTGATGATGAGATGGACAAACTCACGCAGGAGCTTACGCAGCTCGCGAGTGAAAAGAATATCAAGCTGGCCGACGACCAGGTTGATGACGTGCTGACTTACGCACTCTTTCCTCAGGTTGGTCTGAAGTTCCTCGAAAATCGTGGCGACGCTAGCGCCTTCGAACCTGCACCGGATGGTTCTGAAACATCCGCAGCTGCTGAAACGTCCGACACCCCCAATGTCTATACCGTCGAGGTTAATGGTCAGTCCTATGTCGTGCAGGTGACCGATGGTGGTGATATCGAGAAACTGGCTGCGGCAGGCGGACAACAGGCCTCAGGTCAGGCTTCGGCCAGTGCACCAGCGCCAGCACCTGTGAGCGGTGGCGAGCCGATCGGGTCACCCCTGGGTGGGACCATCGTTCGGATGGTTGCCAAGCCCGGCGACCAGGTACAGGAAGGTGATCTGCTGCTGATTCTCGAAGCCATGAAGATGGAAACGGAAGTCAGAGCGTTCAAAGCCGGTACGGTAGTGAACTTCGAAGTCAAACCAGGCGACGCTGTCGTCGTTGGTCAGACTCTTCTGAACCTGGCTTAGGAGTACGCTTTAAATGGATGGAATTTCCAAACTCTTCTACGGAAGCGGTTTCTATAATCTGGAATTCGGCCAGGTGGTGATGATAGGCATCTGTCTGTTGTTGCTATTCCTCGCCATTCGGAAAGGCTTTGAGCCTCTGCTGCTCGTGCCAATTGGCTTCGGCGGTCTCATGGCCAACATTCCCGAAGCTGGAATGGCGCTGTCGGCGGTCGAAAATGCGATCCATCTTGGCTCCATGCTCCAGTTGGAGCGGGTGGCCGATGTACTCGGTATTAATCTGCTGATGCTGGGCGATGGTGCAGCCGTGCCCATAGATACAGTGCGCGATGCGCTGTACGAAGGCTACAAGACCGCTGACTATACGACCTATCAGGCCTTGAGTTCGCTCGCTGCAGAGATGGGATATACGAGCGGTATTCTCAACATGTTCTTCAAGGTTGCCATTGAAACGGGTGTAGCGCCTCTGCTGATCTTCCTTGGGGTCGGAGCAATGACCGACTTCGGTCCACTGCTGGCGAATCCCAAGACGCTGCTGCTCGGTGCTGCTGCCCAGTTCGGTATCTTCGGAACCGTGCTTGGCGCGGTTGTGTTGACGATGACCGGGACTATGGACTTCACGATGAAGGAGGCCGCAGCCATAGGCATCATAGGCGGTGCGGATGGTCCGACATCCATCTATGTAGCTACTATGCTGGCGCCACATCTTCTGGGAGCCATTGCGGTGGCAGCATACTCTTACATGGCGCTGGTGCCACTGATTCAGCCGCCGATCATGAAATGGCTGACAACGCCAGAAGAGCGCAAGATCAAGATGGAGCAGCTGCGTCCAGTGTCGCAGCAGGAGAAGATCATCTTCCCGATCATGCTGCTTGTACTCGTTGCACTCTTTCTTCCGGATGCGGCCCCACTTCTGGGTATGTTCTGTCTGGGTAACCTATTCCGCGAGTGTGGGGTAGTTGAGCGTCTGAACGACACTGCACAAAATGCGCTCATCAACATCGTGACGATCGTGCTGGGTTTGGCGGTGGGCAGCAAGCTGTCTGCCGACAAGTTTCTCGACCTGCAGACCTTGGGTATCATGATTCTCGGTATGGCTGCCTTCTGTGTTGGTACAGCGTCCGGTGTTCTGATGGCGAAGGTGCTCAACCGCTTTACCAAGGAGCCGATTAATCCGCTTATTGGTTCAGCTGGGGTGTCCGCCGTGCCAATGGCCGCTCGCGTTTCGAACAAGGTCGGGCTTGAAGCCAACCCGCAGAACTTTCTCCTGATGCATGCCATGGGGCCCAACGTCGCGGGCGTGATTGGATCGGCCGTTGCAGCCGGTATCATGATCAAATTCCTGGGATGAGGTGACAATGTCGAACTTTGAGTCAGCTATCAACGATCTGTCTGAGCAGTTCCGAGCGCTGACTCAGAGAATCGAGCAAAGTCTGCAACTCATTGGCCGGTCGCAAGGATCGGCCTTTGATAAAACCAGCGAGACCCCGTCTAACGATAGTGATCAGCTGATACAATTGGTTGGCGACCTCGATGAGTCCATCAATACTGCGGTTGCGCGTTTTGCAGCGGTGGTGTCGGTGCAGGAGGCTCATCAGCCATCAGGACATGTCAGAGATACCGCAATCTATCAGGATGCTTACGAGGCTCTCAGCGAGCTGGCAAAGCAGTTTTCCATTCTTCTGGCTGCGGTACAGGGTCAACAGCAGGAAGCTGCCAAATCAGCTGGTACGGCCAGAAAGCGTCATAATGCCGCCCAGCGCTACCTGGACTCTTCCGGATACTATTGAAGGATCATGCCTGTCATACGACAGGCATCAAGGAATAGCGACTAGGCGTTCAGTCCCATTCGGGTGCGAAATCAGGGTCGATAAGGCGCCCTCCACGACTGCCGAGGCGGTTGATAGCGGCCATGTCCTCCTCTTCGAGTCTGAAATCGAAAATATCAAGATTGGCCTTGATATGCTCTTCACTCGACCCCTTCGGAATAGCCACGATGCCGTTCTGATTCAGCCACCGCAATGACACCTGCACAGCCGACTTTCCGTGTTTCTTTGCTATAGCGTTGATTGTTTCGTTTTCGAACACCTTGCCCCTGGCGAGTGGCGAATAAGCTGTTACCACGACGTCGCTTGCCCTGCACTCCTTCACCATGACAGATTGGTCCAGAAAAGGGTGGCATTCGATCTGGTTGTTGACGACAGGCGCGTCGAGCGCAGCAATCGCATCGCGTAGCCAGGCCTTGGTAAAATTGCTGACGCCGATGTGCTTCGTCAGCCCTTCGTTATGAACCTGATTCAGCTCCCGAAAGGTTAATTCCATGTCTGCATCTTCGTTCGGCCAATGCAGTAATAACAAATCGACGTAGTCAGTTTGTAATTTTTCCAAGCTTTGCTGAAGGGAATCCTGAAAGCTGGAAGGACTGAAATTCTCGATCCATATTTTTGTGGTGAGAAATATACTTGATCGGTTCAATCCGGATTTCGCGATAGCGTCACCGACCTGCTTTTCGTTGTCGTAAATCTGGGCAGTATCGATATGGGTATAACCAGCCTCCAGCGCTGTGGTGACGGCTCTCTCTGCTGCAGAACCCTCTAGCTGCCAAGTGCCAAAGCCGATTGCAGGTATCTCTACATGCCTCGTGGCAATTCTTGTTTCACTGCTGTCTATAAGCTCTGGTTCGCTCACATGATCCTCCATTTCGTGGACAGTTCGCAGCGCTTCTCTCGCGCAAACAGGGTGCAGTGCGAATGACAAGCAAATACCGTGCGAAGGGCAACGGGTCAATTCCGGGGAATATAAGCACCCGGAGGATGTGTGAAGCTGACCGCTGGCTCATATTGTGCAGGCTAAGTGGAGGTGGGCATTTGGCGAGCCAAGTCAGAGTCCGCTTAATTCAGCACTAGCAGGAGAACATCCATGGCGACGAAGACTGTGAAGCAGGATTTCATCAAGTCAGGTGATCAGCAGACCAAGCTGGAGAAAGGCAAGAATTTCAACAGCGAGTTTACTGCCCGCGAGCAACCTTCAACCCAGGCACCCGGCAGAGGCGGCTATTCCAAGCCCGAACTTCAGAGCTGGACCGACGAGGAACTGAAGGCTCATGTGAAGTCATTGAATATTCAACTAGCCAATAACGACGACAGGGAAGCCCTGATCGATGCCATCGTCAGCAATAGCCGAAGAAGCTGAGGCTGGACTTATCGTATTGGTAATCCTCGGGAACAGTCTGCCAGAGTGCCGTAAACGGTTTTCTGGCGGCTGTTCACGCACCTCACTTCGGCGTCATTAATTTGACCAGCCCGCTAAACACTACTTTAATTGCTCCCATCTTTAGCAACGAAAAAGCAGTTATGACGGATGCGGGTTCCATCATTGTAGTCAGTAACGATAAGCAGCTTGCAGACGTCCTGTCGGTGGTCCTTACGTTCCTGAATGAGTCCTTTTCACTGGTGGACATGCCCAGGGTTCCGGCATCCGGATCGGGCGAGCCCGATGGCAAACTTGCTGTGAGCCCGTGGCGACGGGCGCTGAATGAGCAGTATGCCAATACATCGGACATACAGGCCGCGCTGGTCCAATCGGAGCTGGTGACGGACGCCTTTCTCAGCGAGCTGCACGCCTTTGATCCTGGCTTGCCAGTATTGACGCTGGGCCGGTCCACTTTTGAAAAGCTTGATGAAGAACTGCGCAAGAAGATCATCATGAGCTTCGACTTACCTCTGCGCTACAACGATCTGATGGACAATCTCTATCGCGCCCAGGTGTATAGGGAGCAGTTCGCGGCCTCCGCAGGGCGGGGGCAGCAGCGTGATGTTCAGCTGTTTCGTAGCCTTGTCGGCACTAGCCGCAAGATTCAGCAAGTGAGGGAACTCATGGGGCAGGTGGCTGACAAGGAGGTGAGTGTGCTCATCACTGGAGAGTCGGGCACTGGAAAAGAGGTCGTGGCGCGTAATCTTCACTACAACAGCCATCGACGAACCGGCCCCTTTGTCCCAGTCAATTGCGGCGCCATACCTGGCGAACTTCTGGAAAGTGAACTCTTCGGTCACGAAAAAGGCGCTTTCACCGGAGCAATTACTACCCGGGTTGGCCGATTCGAGCTGGCACAGGGCGGAACGCTGTTCCTTGATGAAATCGGCGATATGCCTCTGAGCATGCAGGTGAAGATCCTTCGCGTGCTGCAGGAGAAGACCTACGAGCGCGTGGGCAGTAACAAGACCAATCAGGCTGATGTTCGTGTGATCGCGGCGACTCACAAGAATCTTGAAACCATGATCGAGCAGGGCGAGTTCCGTGAGGATCTGTATTATCGCCTGAACGTGTTTCCCATCGAGATGCCGCCCCTACGGGAGCGCTCTGAGGATGTGCCCCTGCTCATCAATGAACTGATCTCACGGATGGAGAAAGAGAAGCGGGGCTCATTACGTTTCAATTCTGCCGCCATACTTAGCCTGTGTCGCCATGAATGGGCTGGCAACGTTCGTGAACTGGCCAACCTGGTGGAGCGAATCGCGATCATGCACCCTTACGGTGTGATAGGCGTTCATGAGCTGCCTCCGAAGTTTCGTCATGTCGATGACACCGAAGAGCGCTTCGTTGAACCAGGCGAAGACATGCCATCCGGCGGGATGATGGATTCGCCGGCGATACTGCCGACCAATGGGCTTGATCTGAAAGAATATCTCGCCACCATAGAGCGGAATCTGATCAAGCAGGCGCTGGACGATACCGATGGCGTGGTGGCGCGTGCAGCTGAAAAGCTACAGGTCCGTCGCACCACACTGGTCGAGAAGATGCGCAAGTACGAACTCAGCGCCAACGAATAGTCTTTCCCGCCTCCACAGTGTTGGGGGCGTCAAAAAATAGTTATGCCCCTACCGCCAGTCTAATGCAAATGGCTGATTTTCGTTCAGAATCGCCAATTGGGCCCCCTCTGTGCAGTACCTCCCGTATCCGGCAGCCAGCGTCAATATCACTGACTGCCACAACACGGACTTCGGTATTAACGTTCAGTGGAGCGGCAAATGGCACTTCAACTCGCAGCAAGACAGGCAGGCGCAGATTCAGCACCACATTTTCAGCAGCACGCCAGCTTTTCGGCCTTGCTTGAAATCCTGCCCGCTGGCGTGGTCATCCTGGACTCACGCGGCATCATACAGGAAGCCAACCCTGTAGCGATCGAGTTCCTCGGTGAGCCGCTCGTAGGTCAACGCTGGAGCAGCATCATCGATAGAAGCTTTGCGCCGCGTGCCGACGATGGCCACGAAGTGTCGCTTCGTGATGGGCGCAGAGTCAGTGTTGAAACCCGTTCTCTCTCACAGCAGGTGGGTCAGCTTATTCTGCTGACAGACATGACTGAGACCCGTCGCCTGCAGGCTACCATTTCACGTGACGAGCGCCTGGCCTCCATGGGCCGTATGGTCGCAGCTCTGGCTCATCAGATCAGAACCCCGCTCACTGCAGCAATGTTGTACGCAGGGCATCTGCAACGCCCTGAACTGAACGACGAGCTGCGAGTGTCATGCGCCGGCAAGCTGGCCGATAGACTGAATTCGCTCGAGCAGCAGGTCAGGGACATGCTGGTGTTTGCCCGCGGTGACAGACCCGCTGCCGAGCGCATCACGGCGGTACGGTTTGGGGATGAGCTGGTCAGCGGTATCGCTTCACTGCCAGCGCTGATTCAGCGGCCAGGCAACAACAAGACGCCGGTTCGGATCGAATTCGATAACCAGGTTGAAGATAGCGCGCTGCTCGTGTGCAACAAGGACACGCTGCTCGGTGCCATCTACAACCTGGTCAATAACGCTGTCGAAGCCTGTCATAAGGTGGCAGACCCACTCGTGAGCGTTACGCTGCGAGTGAGAGAGGTCGCTGCTGCTGGTAAAGCTGCAGGAACGAAGCGCCTTGAAGTACTGGTCGTCGATAACGGCCAGGGTTTTACGGCGGCTCGCGGTGAGAGCATCCAGGAAGCCTTCGTCAGCACCAAGTCTCACGGTACAGGCCTGGGTCTGGCGGTGGTTCGGCAGGTCATCCAGGCACACAGCGGCCAGTTCGCGCTAGCCTCGGCCGGCGTAGACAAGGGCGCCTCCGCCTTTATCTCACTGCCGCTCAATCCTGCACCAGCAGGCCAGCTACCACAGGAAGCCGACACGCTTGCTGCAGACACTAATGTTCGCCTGTTCAGAGGTACTTCTTCATGAAAGCTAAAATTTGCCTGGTAGAAGACGATCTCGATTTGCTCGAAGCGCTGACTGCAACGCTCGATGTCGAAGGTATTGATTACATCGCATTCGACAGCGCGGCTGAAGCCCTGACCATACTCGAGCGAGTACCGGTCGATCTGGTCGTTAGTGATATCAATATGCCTAACATGGATGGCTTTCAGTTTCTCGCTGCTGTACGCAAGCAGCATCCGGGCCTGCCAGTCATGCTGATGACGGCTTATGGCCAGATCAGTCAGGCGGTCTCGGCTTTACAGAATGGTGCTGCCGACTACCTGGTCAAGCCTTTCAACGCCACGCATTTCATCGAAGCCATCGGCCGCTATACCAACAAATCGACACCTGCAGTCGTGAACGGGCCGATTGCTGCTGATGCCGCCAGCAAGCGTACTTTCGAACTGGCTGCCCGCGTAGCGAAGACAGATTCAACTGTACTTATCTCCGGTGAGAGCGGTACTGGCAAGGAAGTGCTGGCGCGATACATCCATGAACAGTCACCACGCAAGTCCGGTCCTTTCGTAGCCATCAACTGCGCGGCGATTCCTGAGAACATGCTCGAAGCCATTCTCTTCGGCTACGAGAAGGGCGCTTTTACGGGCGCCATGAACAGCATGCCTGGTAAATTCGAGCAGGCAGAAGGCGGCACTCTGCTGCTGGACGAAATTACTGAAATGGACCTTGGTCTGCAGTCCAAGTTACTGCGCGTGCTGCAGGAGCGTGAAGTCGAGCGTCTCGGCAGCCGCAAGACCATCAAGCTGGACGTTCGCGTCGTTGCGACCACGAACCGGGACCTCAAGAAGTCGGTAGCCGCCGGTAGCTTCCGGGAAGATCTGTTTTACCGCCTCTCGGTATTTCCAGTGCATTGGCTGCCTTTGCGTGAGCGTCGTGGCGATATCCTGCCACTGGCGAAGCACCTGCTTGGCATGCACAGCAGCAAGATGAAGCTCAACGGCGTTCAGTTCAGTGAAGCTGCTCGCAGCGCGCTGCAGGCTTACAACTGGCCAGGCAACATTCGCGAAATGGATAACATCATCCAGCGCGCCCTTATCATGCAACAGAACGGTCTGATCAGTTCAGCTGACCTCTGCCTCGACAGCATGACCAGCAGCTTCGTCAGTGATGACCATACTGTTGCCGAACTGGATGATAACGCAGGCTATGAAGACAATTTCGATGAAACACGCGGCGAAGGTCCGGATCTCGGTCAGGAAGTCCGGCAGCGCGAATATCAGGTCATTCTCGAAACCCTGCGCAATGAATCTGGACGCCGCAATCGTGTAGCCGAGAAGCTGGGTATTTCACCCCGCACCCTGCGCTACAAGATCGCGAAGATGCGCGAGTCAGGTATCGATATCGATGCCTGCCTGGCAGCTGGCTGAAGATCAGAAAGGCAATACACACGCAATTGAGTTTTGGTGGGCGAGTCTATGAATAATCGAATCGATGTCAGCAATGTTCTAGCCGATATCAGGAACCTGCGGGCACAGATGCAGAATCCTGCAACGATGGCTGCAAACCAGGTTCGCGAGATTCGGCCTGACACGACCAGCGTCAATCCTACAGGCAAGGTCGAAGGCGCCGGTTTTGGTCAGATGTTCAAGCAGGCCATCGATGGCGTCAATGACATGCAGCAGACCAGCTCATCCATGCAGACCAGATGGCAGCAGGGCGATCCCAATGTCGACCTCACCGAAGTCATGATTGCCTCACAAAAAGCATCAGTCGGTTTTCAGGCTTTGACTCAGGTGCGTAACCGGGTCGTTCAGGCCTATGAAGACATCATGAATATGCCGGTCTAAGGCTAGCGCAGTAACAGAGCCAGGAATCAGATATGTCTACAGTACCCGCCGAACTGCCACGTGGCCGCAATGATGATGACTCGATGATCGAGGAGAAGAACGATACGCTGCTCGGTCTCAATCGGTTGTCGGTCATTCGCCAGCTCATCCTCATGGTTGGGGTGGCAGCGAGTATTGCGCTCGGCATCGCGATCATCATGTGGGCAAGCGAGCCAAGTTATCGTCCCTTGTTCAATGACATGAGTAGTTACGACCCCACCGAGGTCGCAGCCGTGCTGCAGCAGGACAATGTCGCCTACAAAATCGAACCCAACAGTGGTGCACTGCTGATTGCTGCCGAAGACATCCATCGCGCCCGTCTAAAGCTGGCTTCCATGGGTATCACCCAGGACAAGACCATTGGTTTTGAACTGCTGGACCAGGAAACCGGTCTCGGCACGAGTCAGTTCATGGAGACCACGCGCTACAGACGTGGTCTCGAAGGCGAACTGGTTCGCACCATCAGCAGTATTCGCAACGTCAAAGGCGCACGGGTCCACCTGGCCATCCCGAAGCAGAGCGTGTTCATTCGTGATCCGCGCAAGCCTTCAGCTTCAGTATTTCTCGAGCTCACAGGGTCCGGTAACCTGAATCAGGCTCAAGTGGAAGCCATCGTCAATCTGGTGGCGAGCAGTGTGCCGGAGCTCGAGAGCAGTGGCGTCACCGTGGTCGACCAGAAAGGCAACCTGTTGTCGCAGAACAACCTCAGCGATGAAGACAAGCGCACTTCACGCGAATTCGCTTATGCCCGCAAGCTGGAAGAAGTACTGTCACGTCGTATCTACAGCATTCTCGAGCCTGTGCTCGGTGCTGAAAAGTTTCGCGCAGAAGTCTCTGCCGATGTGGATTTCAGTACCAGCGAGCAGGCTGCAGAAACCTTCAATCCTGATCTGACTGCACTGCGCAGCGAACAACAGTCTGGTGAGCGGCGCATCGCAGGCGCGGTAGATGGTGTGCCTGGTGCGCTGGCCAATCAGCCTCCTGGCGCAGGCATTGCCCCTGAAGTGGCCAACGCAGGCAATGGCGCAGCCGGTGAAGCCGATGTTGCTACCGATGTTCGGACACAGAGCGTGCGCAACTATGAAGTGGACAGAACTGTCAGTTATACCCGCTCACAGCTTGGCCGGCTCGAGCGCCTGTCTGTAGCTGTGGTAGTCGACGATATTCGTCGGGTCGGCCCAGAGGGGGCTGCTACCTTCGAAGCCTGGCCCGCAGAAGACCTGGAGCGCCTGACCCTGCTGGTTCGCGATGCCGTTGGTTACTCTGCCGCCAGAGGTGACAGCGTCAACGTGATCAACACGCCTTTCATGGCGGAACAGGAAGTCTTCGAAGCTTTGGAAGTACCGTTGTGGGAACAGGATTGGTTCGGCAATGCCATCAAGTGGGTTGCTGCGCTGCTTATCGTGCTCATACTGGTTTTCTTCGTAGTCCGGCCTACTATTAAGGGACTGGCCAGTGGTGGTTCCGACGCCAAGAGCCTTGCCCTGGCTGGTGACGATGATGGCCTGGCCGAGCTCGAACGTCTCGGCGACATGCCAGATTCTCAGTCTTCCGTAGGTCTCAGTGCCTCTGGAGATTTCCTTTTGCCGGGTGCATCCGACAGTTATGAAAAACAGGTCAACGCCCTCAAGGGCCTGATCGCTGAAGATCCTGGTCGGGTTGCACAGGTTGTAAGAACATGGGTTCTAGCGGATGAGTGATGACAAGGCCAGAGCTGGCGCCAAGGTGTCCCGTCTCGAAAAGGCGGCTATCCTGCTGATGTCGCTTGGCGAGGCGGATGCGGCGCAGATTCTGAAGCACATGGGCCCCAAGGAGGTTCAGCGTGTAGGTGCGGCCATGGCGACCCTGCAGAACGTCACGCAGGAGATTGTCGAGGACGCGACCAGCGAGTTTCTCGAGGCCGTAGGTGGTCAGACCGGTCTGGGCATCGGCGCGGATGAATACATTCGTTCCATGCTGACGCAGGCTCTGGGTGCGGATAAGGCGGCAAGCCTGGTCGACCGGATTTTGATCGGTGGCAATACCACTGGTCTCGATACGCTGAAGTGGATGGAGCCGCGTGCGGTCTCCGATATCGTTCGTTTCGAGCATCCTCAGATTCAGGCCATCGTGCTGTCGTATCTCGATCCTGATCAGGCTGCAGAAGTGCTCAGCAATTTCGACGAAAACGTGCGTCTCGAAATCATGATGCGAGTGGCCTCTCTCGAAACCATACAGCCCCAGGCGCTTCAGGAACTGAACACCATTCTAGAGAAGCAGTTCTCCGGGGGTGCCCAGGGCCAGACCAGCAAGATTGGCGGTGTGAAACGTGCTGCCGACATCATGAACTTCATGGAAAGCTCCATCGAAGCGGTGCTGATGGAGAAGATCAAGAACTCCGACAACGATCTCGGCACACAGATCGAGGATCTCATGTTCGTATTCGACAACCTCAAGGATGTCGACGACAAGGGCATTCAATCACTCCTGCGTGAGGTCGCCAGCGACACGCTCATCCTTGCGCTCAAGGGAGCGGACAACGAATTGCAGGAGAAGATCTTTGGTAACATGTCGAAACGAGCCGGTGAGTTGCTGAAAGACGATCTCGAGGCGCGGGGTCCGGTTCGACTCAGCGAAGTCGAAGCGGCACAGAAAGAGATTCTGACCATTGCACGCCGCATGGCCGATGCAGGAGAAATCATGCTCGGTGGTAGCGGCGAAGAAATGCTGTAGACATGAGCAACGGACCGTACAAACCCGCCGCGACTGCGAGTCATGAGCCTCGGGACTCAGCGGGCGAACGCATGCCGGTCGAGCGCATTCCCGCCGAGAGCCTCACTGCTTATGAGCGCTGGGAAATGCCTGCAATCAGCGAAGCCGGGCAGATGGCGAAGCGCCGCGAGCCGCCCGCCCCCATCAAACCCCCAACCGCAGCCGATCTTGAAGCCATTCGTGAAGCGGCCTATCAGGATGGATTGGCACAGGGTCTTGAGGAAGGCCGCAAGAAAGGCTACGAATCAGGGTTCAAGAGTGGCTATGAAAAGGGCAAGACACAGGGTCGAACTGATGGCATGGCCAGTGGTCGTACCGAAATCATGGCCGAACTGCGAAGCCAGATTGATAGCGGTGTGTCGAGGCTCGATCAGGTCGTACAGGTGCTCGCCAGTCCAGTTGATGCTCTCAGTGATGAGCTAGAAGCGGCGAGTCTCTCGCTCGTTCTCGCCATTAGCCGCAGCGTAGTCGCTCGAGAGCTGACACTGGATGCCAGCCATGTGGCTGACATTGTCCGTTACGCATTGACTCAGTTACCAGAATCGGACAAGCCGCTCAGAATATTTGTAAATCCTGATGACCTCGCCTTTCTTCAGGAACATGCCCGTCCGCAGCCCGAGTGGCTCGCTCAGTGTGTTGCCGACCCCGCACTGGCACCCGGTGGCTGTCGCCTCGACAATCGAACTACCCTGGTAGATTTCAGTACCGACAAGCGATTCGCGCAGGTGATCTCGGACATGCTGAACCGGAATCCTGCTGCTGAATCAGCAGACGAGGATGACGCTGAAAGCGACGCTGCCGATCCCGATGATGCAGATAGCGATGGATTGCGGTCAGTCGAGGCTCGTGACGGTGAGACCGATGACTAAGCAGTCGGCGCTCGAGACTTTCAATACGCTGCCTGGCAGGCTGAAAGCTTACCGAAAATTCCTGCCATCTCAGGTGCAGCCTCAAGTCTGTGGCCGCCTCACCCGCGTGGTTGGTCTCACGCTGGAAGCTGCCGGTTGCCCAATGACACTCGGCGCCCGTTGCGTTATCGAACTGGCCAATGGTCGCACCGCCGAAGCAGAAGTCGTCGGCTTTGACGACCGTGTCACTTTCCTGATGCCAATCAACACCGTTGAAGGTCTACAGCCTGGTGCCATCGTTCGGCCGATGACTGCATCGCAAGGCATCCGCGTTGGGCCCGGGCTATTGGGCCGCGTGCTCAACGGCGCCGGTGTACCTCTGGATGGAAAGGGCCCACTCGACTGCGCCAAACTCATCCCCTTTCATGGCGAAACGATTAATCCGCTTGCCAGAGCGCCCATTCGTGCCAAGCAGGATGTCGGTATTGCTGCCATCAACTCCCTCCTGACTGTGGGCGTGGGACAGCGACTTGGTCTCTTTGCTGGTAGTGGCGTTGGCAAATCAATGCTGCTGGGCATGATGACCCGCTTCACGACGGCCGATGTGGTCGTCGTTGGTCTGATCGGCGAACGGGGCAGGGAGGTCAAGGAATTTATTGAAGACATCCTCGGTCCCGAAGGTCTCAAACGTGCGGTCGTAGTCGCCTCGCCTGCGGATGATTCGCCACTCATGCGATTGCGAGCGGCCGAGCTGACCACCCGGCTGGCAGAATATTTCAGAGACACAGGCCAGCAGGTCCTCATGCTGATGGATAGTCTCACCCGCTACGCCCAGGCACAGCGTGAAATTGCCCTGTCGATTGGCGAGCCCCCAGCGACCAAAGGCTATCCACCTTCCGTCTTTTCCAAGCTGCCGGCGCTCGTTGAACGGACTGGTAACGGTCCGGTAGGTGGCGGTTCGATTACAGCTTTCTATACCGTGTTGACCGAAGGTGACGATCAGCAGGATCCCATCGCTGACGCTTCGCGTGCAATCCTTGATGGCCACATCGTGCTCAACCGTCGCCTGGCCGAGGAGGGCCATTATCCAGCGATTGATATCGAGCAATCGATTAGCCGGGTCATGCCTCACGTCGTCAGCAAGGAACATCTCAAGAGCGCGCAAGTGTTCAAGCAGCTGTATGCGCGATATCAACAGACGCGCGATCTGATTGCAGTCGGCGCCTACAAGCCAGGGTCCGATCCAGGCATCGATCTGGCGATTGCGAAATATCCCCAGCTTATCCAGTTCCTGCAGCAGTCCCTCGATGAGGGACGGCCGGTGGAGGAATGTGTCAGCGACCTGATCAAGCTGGTACCACCCGACCTGCAGACTTCGGGAGCGCAGGCCAAACTGCCGGCACGCAAGCCGGCGACCATGCCCAAGCCGCGCTGAGGCTAGCCGATGCAGCGTTCAAAGCGGATGGAGCCCGTGCTCGACCAGTCCCAGCGAGAGGAGGCCTCCGCTCGTGAAGCCCTTGCGCAGGCTCAGCAGGCGCTCAGCGAAGCGACCCAACAGTTCAAGGATCTCGAAGCCTACGAACAGGACTACATGTCGCAGATGCGCGACCATAGCCAGTCCATTCGTGCTGCCAGCACTTACCATAGTTATCACACCTTTCTGACAAAGCTTGCCACGGCCATTCGACAGCAGGTCGCACTCGTCGAGCTGCGGGAAAAGCAGCATGCCAAAAGCCTGCTCGACTGGCAGGAAAGTAAATCCCGGCTAAGCAATCTCGAAAGCTTTGTCGAACGCCTCAAGGCCGAAGAAGCCGCAGCGGCTGACAAGAAACTGCAGCAACAGCTCGATGAAATGAGCCTGCAACGCTTTATAGCACGCCAGCGCAAAATTGGACGCGACTAAGGCGTTCTGGCCCGCATTCTGCAATACCTTCCCCATGAACCGGACAAGCGGCAAATTTCAGCAGCAGTCGACAGGCATCTGCACGGCGTCCAGCTCGCGTGAGCGACAGTCGCCGTGTCGGATAAAGTAGTAAAATCTGTTAATAAGCAGGGTCTTATGAGTATTGAAACAGGCTTCAAAGGTCTTCAGTTGCAGGCAAAAGCTCTGTCACAGTCCGTCGAGAAAGGGTGGCAATCAGGTGGCATGGCTTTGCCGTTTTCGCTCGGTGAAAACGCGGGAGGATCAAAGGGCGCCAGCTTTGCAGCCATGCTGCAGTCTTCATCCCGACAAGCCGAGCGAGTGCCCGTGCCGGCAGCTGCGCCCAGGCCTGAGCGGCCAGCAGCGCGTGATGACAGATCTACCGCTACGGAAAGATCCTCACGACAGGATACTGATCGAAGGCCGGATTCAGCGGTGAAGTCATCGCATGACCAGCGAAGAGCAGATGACACTCGAGACAGTGCGCGAAAAGATAAGACAGCCGAAGCGAAGGACCTAGAGACAGAAGCTTCGACGGCGTCGACCACACGGACTGCCGACACTGCGGCGGCAGGCACTGAGCTGACAGAAACGCCACCATTCAGCGAAGAGCTCAATGCGCTTGTCGAAGATCTCCCGACCGAAGAACTTGTGGCGGCTTTCGCCGATCTGTCGGCCCTGGCCGAGGATGCTGACGGTTTGACCGTCGACGAACTCAAAGGCTGGCTTGAAGAGAACAGCGAACTGTTGCAGCAGACCGTCGACATGTTCAGTCATGTGCCTACAGAAGAACTGCAGGCGATGCTCGATGAAGCCGGTGTGGCACCTGAATCGCAGAGCATGCTGCAAGCCATACTGTCCTTCAGTGAAATTGACATTACACCTGAACTCGAGGCCGCCGGCGCTACAGAAGCTGAAGTCGCAGAATTGCTCGGCATTGACGGCGATCTCGCGTCTGCACTCAGGGATGTCTCGGATGGTGTCCAGCAGATAGCTGCACATATTGCCGTGGTCGCTGATAACGCTAGCGTCGCCATGAATGACGATACGTCATTGCCTGCAGGCCTTGTGGCCGCATCTGGAAAAGAGACTTCGGCCTCGGGTCAGCCTGGCTCGGATACATCAGGAGATGGTGCTTCCACTTCAGATGCCCCAGCCGCCGCCCCAGGCGCGGCCACCAAGCCGGCCGGTGAGGGTATCGCCACGAATGAGCGCCTGATGTTTGCCCAGATGCTGGCCAGCAGGGAGGGCGCAGCGGCCGATGACAATGCGAGCGTTCGCCAGGCCGGTGGTCAGCTGACCCCATTGGCGGCAGCAGTGTCGGGGCCCGCTCAGGCGAGCACGAACGCCGATCAGGCCGGGAAGCCTTTGCTGCCATTCCAGACTAGCCTGCAAAGCTCTATCAATGACAGTATTGAATGGAAGGAACAGTTTGAGCAAAAACTCAGCTGGTTTCTGAAAGAAGGCATACGCTCCGCGCGTCTGCAACTGAACCCGACAGACATGGGGCCGATTGACGTGAGAATCCAGGTGCAGAAGGATCAGGCGCAGATCCATGTGTTTGCACAGAATCAGCAGGTCCGGGAGATGCTTGAAAATACATCGCACCGTCTGCGCGATATGCTCGCAAGCCAGAACATCGATCTCAGTGGCTTCGATGTCAGTAGCCAGGGACGCGATGGACAGGCCGGTCAGCCCGGTGGTGAACAGGGCAGCGGTGCTTACGGCGGCACGGCAACGCCGACTGCTGGCGAGCTTGAGCTTGAAGCCGCGGAAGTGCTGGTGGGCAGTCAGAATATCAGGCTGGTTGATCAGTACGTTTAGAGACAAAGTGTACTAAGCTATGCTCATCAAGGTGCAGGTCTGGACGTACTGCATGACATTCGCGAGATGAGACCAATGAGCGTGGAGAAGCATGGCTGAAGCCGCAGCAGCAGAGAGTGAACCGCAGAAGTCGAAAAAGAAACTGTTCGTGATCATTGGCATTGTCGTAGTGGCACTGCTCATTGGTGGCGGGGCCGCCTTTTTCCTGCTTGGCGGAGACGAGGCTTCACCTGAAGAAGCTGCCGAGACGGTCAAGTCGCCGGCACTGTACCAGACTATCAACGATCCAATCATCACGACGTATAATTACAAGGATCGTGACCGTTTCATGCAGGTCACCTTCAGTGTGATGGCAAGGAATCAGGTCGTGCTTGATGCAGTCGTGCTGCACATGCCGACCATTCGCAACCGCCTCATCAGTGAATTGGGCAAGATGGACTTCGAACAGATGCAGACTGACAGCGGCCGACTGGCCATACTGGACACTTCAAAGACAGTCATCAATACCGTGCTTACGAACGAAGGTGTTGAAGGCGAAGTGGAACAGGTCCTGTTTCAGAATCTGGTGTTGCAGTAAGTCATGCAGGATTTATTATCCCAGGACGAAATCGATGCGCTCTTACACGGCGTAGACGATGGCGACATCGAGACCGAAGACGATACCTCCAGCGATGGCATACGCAGTTATGACCTGACCAGTCAGGACCGTATTGTTCGTGGTCGGATGCCAACGCTGGAAATGATCAACGAGCGGTTCGCGCGCTATACCCGCATCAGTCTGTTCAATTTTCTCAGGCGCGCTGCGGATGTTTCCTCGGGCGGCGTGCAGATCATGAAATTTGGTGAGTATGTGCATACGCTGTATGTACCCACCAGCCTCAATCTCGTGAAGATTCGGCCACTCCGGGGCACCTCGCTGTTCATTCTCGATGCCAAACTCGTCTTCAAGCTGGTCGACAATTTCTTCGGCGGTGACGGCCGGCACGCGAAAATTGAAGGCCGTGAGTTTACGCCGACAGAGATTCGAATCGTGCAGATGGTGCTGCAACAGGTCTTCATTGATATGAAGGAAGCCTGGAACGCGGTCATGAAGGTCGACTTCGATTATATCGGCTCGGAGGTCAACCCGGCGATGGCCAACATCGTCAGCCCCAGCGAAGTCGTGGTCGTCAGCACCTTCCATATCGAGCTCGATGGTGGCGGTGGTACGCTGAACGTCGCCATGCCCTACGCAATGATCGAGCCGCTCAGGGAAGTGCTCGACGCGGGTATGCAGAGTGACATCGATGATGCCGACGACCGCTGGATCAATTCGCTGCAGACGGACATTCTTGATGCGAAGATTCCGATCAACGCGACTATCGTCAAGAAGAAGATTTCTCTTCGGGCCTTGAAAAGCCTGAAGAAGGGCGATGTCATTCCCATAGAACTGGATGAGGACATCACCATTCAGGCAAACGGTATTCCCATTTACAAGGCAAGACTGGGTCAGATGAACGGCAACCTCGCCTATAAGCTGACCGGACGCGTCAACCGCGACACCAACAATCGTGGCAAGGAGCAAGAGTGGCAGACAAAGACAAGCCCAAAGACGACGTAGACGGCGAAAAGGTCGACGATCAGGCGATGGCTGATGAGTGGGCTGCCGCCATGGAGCAGCAGTCGGAGGCCGAAGGCGAGGGCAGCGTAGAAGACGAGTGGGCAGCCGCCATGGCTGAAGCCGAAAAGGCTGACGTGGGCAAGGGCAAATCAAAGGACGGTATCAAGAACAGCGCCGAGCTCGGCAATATACAGGCCGCCTCCTTCGAGAGCTTTGAAACCAGCGCACCGCCGTCAACCGGTACACCAGATCTGGAAGTCATCCTCGATATTCCGGTGACCATTTCCATGGAAGTCGGGAGTACCGAGATCGCCATCCGCAATCTGCTGCAGCTGAACCAGGGCTCGGTCATCGAGCTGGACCGTCTGGCTGGTGAGCCCCTTAACGTGCTGGTCAACGGCACCTTGATTGCGCATGGCGAGGTGGTCATGGTGAACGAAAAATTCGGCATTCGTCTGACTGATGTCATCAGCCCCTCCGAACGCATCAAGAAGCTCAAGTAGAATCGCATGGAGACACCCGCCTCACAGTCACTGGAAATTATATTCTCGCTCGCACTCATTATTGTGCTGATCGTGGGCGTGGGCTGGATGATGCGTCGGTTTTCCGGCGGCACAGGCGTTCAGAACAGACAACTGAAGATTGTGGCCGCCATTTCGCTTGGTTCTCGGGAGAAAATCGCCGTAGTGCAGGTGGGTGAGCGTCAAATACTTGTCGGCATTACGGCTCAGCAGATAAACACCTTGCTGGAGCTTGACCAAACCATTGATGTATCAACTGAAAATGGTGAATTTGCCAGGAAATTGCAGAGTTTGCTGAAGAAGCCCGCTCAAGAGAATTTCACTGCCGATGCCAAGCGCCACGACAACGACACGCAAGCTGCCGACGAGCAGAACGACCAGAAGGCTGCCCCAGGCCGCTAGCCAGGAGACGCCACCCAAGGCGGATCGCCTGTGGAATGGCCCGCTGACGATTGTACTGATCATACTGGCGCTGATCGCCGGCACCTGGAGCTCCGTTGGCCATGCCGCCATCGATGGCCTCCCCGCAGTCAATCTCACCACCAATCCTGATGGCACACAGAGTTACTCGGTAACCCTGCAGATTCTGCTGGTGATGACGGCGCTGACCTTCATCCCCGCCTTCATCATGATGATGACGTCCTTTACCCGGATTATCATCGTGTTTTCCATACTCAGGCAGGCACTGGGTCTGCAGCAGACACCATCAAACCAGATCATCGTCGGACTGACGCTGTTCCTCACGTTCTTCATCATGACGCCGGTCTTCAACGTCGCCAACGAGAAGGCGCTTCAACCCTATCTCAACGAAGAACTGAGCATTCAGGACGCCTTCGTCGAAGGCGTGAAGCCATTCAAGTCATTCATGCTGGCCCAGACACGGGAGAGCGATCTCGATCTCTTCATCCGGCTCGCCCGCGAAGATAACACTTTCAACGATCCACAGGACGTGCCGCTCAACATACTGTTGCCCGCCTTCGTGACCAGCGAATTGAAAACTGCCTTCCAGATGGGCTTCATGATTTTCATACCCTTCCTCATCATCGACATGGTGGTCGCCAGCGTTCTGATGGCCATGGGTATGATGATGCTCAGCCCGCTCATCATCAGTTTGCCATTCAAGATCATGCTCTTCGTGCTGGTCGACGGATGGGCCTTGATCATGGGCACACTTGCAGCGAGTTTCGCCATATGATGACGCCAGAGGTAGTGCTCGATATCTATGGTGAGGCGCTATGGCTCATCGTGAAGATGGTGACCATTATCGTGGTGCCGAGTCTTATCGTCGGTCTCATCGTCAGTACATTTCAGGCGGCGACGCAGATCAACGAGCAGACGCTCAGCTTCCTGCCGCGTCTCATCATCACGCTGCTGGTCATCATCTGGGCAGGCCCTTCATTGCTGGGTCAGTTAATGGATTACTCGACCACCTTGATCACCAGTCTGCCGACGCTGATCGGCTAGCATGTTCACCTTCTCCGAAGCTGAAATCGGGCAAATGATTGGCCAGTACCTCTGGCCGTTGTTCCGCATCGCCAGCTTTCTGATGATCGTGCCGATCTTCGGCGCCAATTTCGTCAACGCCCGTGTACGGCTGAGCCTTGCGCTCGCCATTACTGTGGCCGTCGTCCCGACGCTGCCGGAAGCGCCGGCACTCGATCCCACTTCGATGCAGGCCATGCTGCTGGTCATGTATCAGGTCATCATCGGCATGGCGATGGGCTATGCCGTCACCGTGCTGTTTCAGGTCTTCGTGGTGGCGGGCCAGATCATGGCGATGCAGATGGGTCTCGGCTTCGCGGCGATGGTCGATCCTGCCAACGGCATCACCGTGGCCGCCGTGAGCCAGTTCTACCTGATGATGGTCACGCTACTGTTTCTGGCGATGAACGGTCATCTCGTGCTGTTCGAAGCACTGGTGCACAGCTTCACAGTGATGCCGATCGAAGCCGGCAGTCTCAGTGGCTCGGCTTTCTGGCTGCTTGCCAGTCGCGTGAGCTGGATGTTTTCCGCGGCGATGATGATTGCCTTGCCATCCGTGACGGCTTTGCTGCTCGTCAACCTGTCTTTCGGTGTGATGACGAGAGCCGCGCCACAGATGAACATTTTCTCCATCGGTTTTCCGATGACCGTGCTGTTCGGACTGATTGCTATCTGGGCGACATTCGGTGAAGTGCTGCCGCAGTTCCAGTTGCTCAGTGAGCAGACCTTCGAATTCATGAATGAGTTTATCCAGGCCCCATGAAGACGGGAGCGACCGCGCATGTCTGAAAACGACAGCAGTCAGGAAAAAACCGAGGAACCCACCCAACGGAAGATAGACAAGGCCCGAGAGGAGGGTCAGCTTCCGCGTTCCCGCGAATTGGCCACCTTTGCCGTGCTGTTCGCTGGCTGCGGAGGCATCCTCATGTTTGGCAGCTTTCTTATTACCACCATGGTTCAGGCTTTCACCGAATCTTTTACACTCGACCGAGAAATGCTGTTCGATACCAGCGCCATGTTCAGCCTGCTGGGTCTGCAAGCCGAACGTGCGGCAGTCGCCACTGCGCCGCTGCTAGGTGTGCTATTGGTCGCTGCCATAGCCGGACCGATCGCGCTCGGCGGCTGGATGTTCTCGGTCAAAGCCCTGGCCTTCAAAGGTAGCCGCATCAATCCCATCGCCGGCATCAAACGCATGTTTTCGATGAAGTCGATGATGGAGCTGTTCAAGGCCCTGGCGAAGTCCGCCACCATTGGCACCGTTGGCTGGCTGATCATCAGCAACTCGATCGACTCACTCGTTTTGCTCGGCAGGGAAGATCCCATTGCGGGCATGAGAGACGCGCTCGAGATCGTGGCCTGGGCCTTCTTCGCCTTGGGCTGCTCTACCATTCTCATCGCTATTGTCGATGTCCCTTTTCAGCTCTACGATAATAACAAGAACCTGAAAATGACCATGCAGGAGGTCAAGGACGAGTATAAGGACACCGAGGGCAAGCCTGAAGTCAAGCGCCGTATCCGCGAAGCCCAGATGGAAGCTGCCAGCCGCCGGATGATGCAGGACGTGCCGAAGGCCGACGTTATCATCACTAACCCGACGCATTTCGCGGTGGCGCTGAAATACGACAGCAACGGTGATAATGCGCCGATACTTCTGGCCAAGGGTGGTGATTTTGCGGCGGCCCGTATTCGTGAAATCGCTGCCAAGCACAAGATCGAAATTGTTTCGAGCCCGCCGCTGGCTCGATCCATCTACTATCATACCGAGGTCGGGAAGGAGATACCGAGCGGGCTCTATCTGGCCGTTGCCCAGGTACTGGCTTACGTGTTCCAGCTACGTGAATTCAGAAAGGGCCGGGGAGAGAAACCCTGGAAGGTACGCGACTTCAAGATTCCGAAAGATCTGGAGAAGTAGGTTCGCTTGCAGTCCTCAAAGCGCGTGGGTGAGCCTTTCTTAAAAATCGGTTAGACTGGGCTATCGCGCTGGTTGCCAGGGCGAATCCTGCAGTCAGCCTCTGGAGCCCAGCATGCAAGCAGTCCGACCTACAGCCACGATGACATCACGAGCAGCTGCTGTCGTGTTGGCGGTCACTCTGGTGGCCTGCGGCGGCGGCACAGACATCGATGGTTCAGGTGAAGGGATCGGCAATCGCGGTGAAGCCGAGCTCTATAGCGCCTATGCCTGCGATGTGGAGCGTTATGCGTCAGTCCGGGATCTGCGCATGTACCAGATCGTACTGGAAGCCTTCGTGGATCGCGACACGACCGCCAACTACAATGTAGGCCTTGGCAGCAGTGAGCACCGTGGCGACCTGCAGGGCGTCATCGAATCGCTCGACTACATTGAATCGCTCGGCGTCAATGCCATCTCGCTCTCGCCGGTGTTTGAATCGATTGCCATGCCTGGGCAAAGTTTCTTTGTCGACCGTCGTGACGCCACCGGTTATTTCGCCAGCAACTATTTCACTGTCGATCCAAACTTCGGTACCCCTGAACAGCTTCGCCTGCTGGTGGACGAGGCACACGCACGGGGCCTCTATGTTTTCCTGGACGGCGCCTTCGGTCACTTCAAAAACAATGCGGCGGCCTATCCCAGTCCTGAGGGTCTGAGTGTTTCGACCACTGGCGCGACAGAAGGTGAGTTCAGCCGCAGGGCGGTGTACCCGGAGGATCTCGCTTTCTTTCAGAGTGTCGCCAGCTACTGGATTACAGAGTTTGGTATCGATGGCTGGCGTCTCGACAGAGCCGATCAGATACCCCTCGGCGCACTGGGTGAGATTCGCCAGGCTGTCGAAATTGCTTCTGATAGTGTCGACTACGATTTTGCCGGTACGCAGAGCAATCCACTCGGTTTCGTCGTCGGCGACGTCTATGAGGCCAATCGTGAATCACTGAGTGCTGCGCTCTATGGCGATATCGATCAGCCCGGCTTGTGTTCGGCCTTCGATATTCCGCTGCGAAATGCGCTGGTACAGAGCTTTGCCATTGATGAATCTGGGTTGACCATACCCACGGCTGAAAATCTGCGGATTGGCTTCGGCATCGAGAATGGCAGCTTCCAGTATCCTGATTTCGCAGTACCCACCGCGTTCATCACGAATCACGAGCGCGTACGCCTGGGCGACCTTCTGCAACGCGGCAATATTGCCGAGCCTGTCGACCCTGAATACTGGCAGCGAATCGGCGCTGCCTACGAGACGCTCGCTGCCAATAGCGGTCCGAGCAGTCTGTACTACAACGAAGAGATTGGGGCAGAACTAGATGGCTTTGATACCCGGGTGGATTGCACCAACGATGGCGGTATCGGCTTGAGCGCTGGGACCTGTGATGATTTTGTCAGTCGCACGCAGGCCCGGATCGATGGCGTCAATATAGATCTTGGTATCCCCCAGTATGAGGAAGAGCAGGCCCTGAGGACCGCCGTGGCTGAACTGAACACACTCAGAAGCCAGGAGCCAGCGCTTTATCGAGGCACTGCCACGGCCATGACTGTGGATGAAACCACTTCATCTACCGGACGGGTGTTTTCGGTGTTGAAAAGCGACGGCACCGACAGGGTCGCCTATCTGGTCAACCTGTCGAACACCCCCAGAACTGTGGGCTTCTCTGCCGGTGCGCTGCTGACCGCAACGCCAGCCACGCTGTTGCGTGATCTACAGAGCGGTGCCCCAGAAAGCGCCGACGCCAACGGCAATTTCAACGTGTCTCTCGATCCCTACGAGGGGCGATTTTTGAAAGTGGACGGGCTGTAGCATTATAGCCACCACTGCAGGCTTGATGCCATAGCGAACGCCAGCCACTACTAGCGCGTCCCCAGACACCAGATTCACCCACGCCAGCAGGCAGAGCAGTAGCAGGGACGGCAGCACGAACAGGACCCCATCCAGTATGCCGTCCTTCGTTCGGTGCAGTAGCCAGCCGATATAGATGGCTAGCTGCGTGGCCGGCGGCACCGCCAAAGCTGATGAAGCTCAACTTCAGCCAGTGCCAGAAGGCTTCCTTGAGACTGACTGGAGCGGGGGGTAGAAAGTGGAGACGCTGTCATCGAGCTGATCCTGAGGTCATGAGAATTGGATACGGCAGCGAAGAATGCTGCAGTATCCGGTGCGGCTGTACTCAGGAGAAGCTCGTAATTGGCTACTTGGTGCTCACGGTAAGCTTATCCTCTTTCGACAGAGTCCCGGGCGAAGCACCAGTTTCGTTTGCCACCATCGGAGATTCACCCCAGCCGGCCGATAACATTCGAACGACCACCTTTCGCTGCTGGGCCGCTGGCAAATGCCCGGGCGCAGTATCTCCATAGGCTGCAGTCACCAGGCAGTCCTGGGGAAGGCCGGCTGTCGCCAGGGCTGCCCAAACGTTTGCTAACCGGCGCTCGGAAAGCGCCATATTATCTTCTGAGCTCCCGGCAACATCGGTATGACCTTCGAGCAGTATTCTGCGATCCCGGGTGCAGGCATTCAGAGCCAGCGTATTCCGCAACAGTGCCTCGCGCTGCGGAGCGTCAAGCTCTGCTTGTCCGGTATCGAAATACACCGCGAAGCTCTGCTGCGGAAACATGAGTGGATCCAGCCTGCCATCCTGCTGCACGTGGTATTGATGAATGCTTGGTTTGTAATGAGTTACAGCGAGCCGAACACAACACCCCAATCGGGTTGCATAGACTTCAAAAATATCAGTGATGAACTCCTCGGCTACGTTTGAAGGGGCCGAGGTAGACAGCCGTTGATAAGCCTGCTGTTCGAGCGGTCCGGCACCATACAACTTGAAGCGCTCATTCCAGCGCTGACTGTCACCGCACTCTGCGCCCGCACACGAGTCGATCATTCTGGCGCCGCGCATGGTCAGTTGTGACACGGTTTCAGCCATGATTTCCGGCAAGCCGCTTTCTTCCGCAGCATCGAAAACGATGGTGAAACTATCGAAAAGATTGTCATCAGACGCGACTGGCGCGGTCGCCATCTGGTCACTTGTTGAAGGATCACTTGTTGTCGTGGTGACAAACGGCTGCTTTGGAAAGCTTACCGTCGAAGCGATGCGCTTCGACTGTTCGAAAATTGACAGGCTCAGCGCTTTGGGCAGGCTGATGTCCAACCTGTGCTCGGGTACCAAATATTCGTCGAAGAACGGCGACTTCGTGCTTGCTCCGTAGACGGTGCTGCTCGTGGCCGCAAACATGAGCAACAGAGCCCGCGCCCAAGAAGCGCCAGTTAGTGCTTGTCTAGAAGACCATTTGGTAAGCTCAGTACTTCGACTGACGTTGACATTGAACTTTTGCATCAGGAACTCCTTTTCAACTGATGATGGGTTTAACTAATGTGCTATTGGCCGAGAAATCGACCCATTACCGGGGTTTGCATATGAACAATCGCATCCGCGGTAAGTGCTACGAAGCGTCTCTTGAAGGGCACCAAATCACTCATCGTACCCCCGCCATTTGCGCAAGCTGTCAGGAAAACCCTTCGCTCAGCACCGAAAATCGAATCTGGGATAAGCCGTTGAGCCATGTCTATTGCGTGGTCGAGAACCGGCGTTACAAGTTCATGACAGTATCTGAGTCTGATCTTCAGTAGATTTGCATCCTGAATGCTCACTCGACGGCCATCGATCATTTTTGGGGCGCTTGATCGAAAGCGCAGGTTGTCGTTGGGGATGACCAGGTTCAACTTCATTGGTCGCAAACTCTTGTCACCACAATCCCCGATCTGTCCGGCACCGAGCATGAGGTCCTGTTTGAACGCATTGAACATGTCGGGTGTCGGGCTGACAATATCGAGTTGCGTTGCAATATCGATCCTGTCCAGCATATGAGAGCTGAGCGAATTGAGTCCGATTTCCCATGCTGATCGATTCGCATCCATGAAGAGAGGTGCCATCGAAATGATGATCTGGCGATCCATGGCCGGCTTGCAGGCATTTGTCAGGCTGCCTGTTCGTGCGACCATTTCAGCTGCGTGATTCAGCACTGACTTGGCTCGGTAGGCATAGCTGAACTCGACAATACCCAAAATGAACACCAGTAATACGGGCAGCACAAAGAGGGTTTCAACCATGGTGACTCCGCGCTGCTCTCGGCTTGATTGCAAGACGCCACGAAGCGCTTTCATCGCTCGCCTGCCGCGTCGATCTGAGAAATCAACTGCAGCAGGTCGGTATTGACGGCAGTCAAATTTCGGCTCACTGCCGTTCGAGCGGTTTGTCGTGCAAGTTGCAGATAGGCAAGCGAAAGATTGTGCCAATAGCGTTGGTCACCTTCGTCGAGGCTTATCGCACGCTTGTAATAGAGTACAGCCTCTTCAGGCTGGCCTATTCTCGAGCTAGTGTTGGCGAGCTTGAACCATCCGTAGCTGAATTCGGGATAGTCGCGGGTGATTGAGAGGTAAGCCGATCTCGCCTCGCTGTACAGACCCTGGTAATAGAGTTTGTCCGCCTCATTGACGCGCTCGCTACTGGTAATTTGTTCACTGCCCAGCGTGGGCAGCTGCAGGTGGCTACAGGCACTGATGATGCTGACGATTATGCAGAGAATGATGATTCTCAGGCTTGATCGCACCGGACTGAGTTTCAGTAATGGCCAGGTCAAAAAGTTCGAATGCATGGTGTGAGTTCCTTTCACAGTCAATCTGTTGTCAATAATCCGTAAAACGCTAGTCAGCGCAAAGCAAGTGCGTCGCCCACAGTCCACTGCAAGCCTGCCGCTTGCCCAGCTGCAAGCTCGAGCGTATGGGCAGCCTTGGGGCAACGCCTGAACCTGAAGGCCCCGACATGGCTATGCATCGCCAGTATGCGAAAGTCTGCGCTCAGGAAAATCACATCTATGGCAAAGCGCATGCCGATGGTGTGCACGGCATTGCATTCTTCCAGTAACAGACCTTGCCGGACATCGAGGCGTTTTCGGCCAAGAAGCCCGCGCAGACGCTGTAGAAACGATGCAGCGATCAGGGCCTCGACGATACGTCCGTCCTGATTTTCAATCACTGTAGTCCGCAGACAGAGGGCTCTAGAGTTCATACATAAACTTCATGACGATTGGAAAGCCCAGCAGGATGAATGTGATGGGAAAGATGAAGGCCACCAGCGGAAATACCAGTTTCACAGGGGCCTGAAGCGCGAGCTTCTCGGCACGCTGAAATCGCTCGTTTCGCCGCTGTTCTGCCTGGATGCTCAATGTGCCCGAGAGACTCGACCCACTCTGTTCCGCCTGAACGATGGCGTTCACCAGCAGATTCAACTCTTTCACCTGGTTTCGGGAGGCGAGTTCCCGCAGGGCCTGCGACTTGCCTTTGCCCGCTCTGATATCGCGAAGCACCCGCGCAAACTCATTCCTCAGCGGACCATCCGGACCTTTTGCTACGGCTTGCTGCAGAGCGCCCGAGAAGTTGAGCCCAGCCTCTAGAGTCATGACGAGGTAGTCGACAAATACCGGCAGCGCGCGAACCAGCGCTTTTTCCCGCTTGAGTCGCATGTCTCGTACACTCAGCTGAGGCAGCACAAGACCAACAAGTAGCAGCAACACAAGGCTCGCTATAGAGCTATCAGATTCCACGATGTTCAGGCAGATCCACCCAAGACTCATGCTCAAAAACGCCGATACGACATGAAGACTGATGTATTCGGCGGAGGTCAGCACAAAACTCATGCCCGATGTCAGCAGCTGTTGCTCCAGGCGCTGATGCAGTCGTTGTGGAACGAGCAGGTCGGCGAGTGGCTCTAGCGCTGCAACGAGTGGCCAGATCAAGCGCAAAAATCGCGGCAGGGGATCCATGTAGTCTCGATGCTGCGCTCGCATCCAGGCTACGAGTCGCCAGAGACCCCAGACCAGCAGGCAGGCGCTGAGGACATAGAGACATATAATGAAATTACTGGTCAGCATAAGGTATTCATCCATGAGTTCCCGGTGCTTTAAATGTCGATCATCACGATCTTGCGGATGATCATGCTGCCAACTGCCAACAGAACACTGGCTACTGCCAGCACAAGCCATCCCCAGGGATCAGTCCAGAGTCTCGACATTGCCTCTGGTTCCAGATGGTAGACGGCAAAGGCAATCAGAAACGGCAGGCCTGCCATGACCCAGCCCTGCATTCGACCTTGTGAAGTGAGCGCCTTGATCTTGCCCTCCATTTCACGCTTCCGTCGCAGTGTTTCTGCAAGATTAGCGAGCATGATGCCAAGGTTTCCGCCCACCTCCTTATTGATGAGGATCCCAGTGGACAGCAGTGTCACGGCTTCGCAGGCGTTCCTTTTCTCGAAATCGCAGATCGCCTGCTCAAGTGGGATACCCATTCTCAAATCGCCCAGTAACCTTGAAAATTCATCCTTCGAAGGCTGCATACTTTCCTTGCAGCAAAGCTCCAAAGCAGTCATCAGACTCGAGCCAGAGGCGAGAACACTCGAGACTCCAAGAATGACGTCCGGCAGTTGTTCCTGCAGCGCCTTGAGGCGCTTTATATGGTTGTGGGCCTGAAGAGCGATCGGGAAAGCGAATACGGCGATACCGGCCACTACCGAGAGCGGAATCGGCACCGAGGCTGCCAGGAGCATCAGACAGAGAACGAAGCCGAGCGCAGCGCGAACAACTGACTGAGCCCACAAGGCACGCAGCATTGCGCCATTGGTGTCAGCCTGACCGGCCATATGGCGGGTCGAACTCTGAAGCGTACCAACCGCCAACTCGGCTTTGTTGCCAATCGCCAATGTCAGCAAAAGAGCGCTGAGTGAGAACAGTCCAATGATCAGATACAGCATCACGCGGCAACCCCACTCGTATCGAACCAACTCATGTCGACGTTGATGCCCCTGCGTCGCAGCTGCTCACAGATGTCGGGAATGATGCCGGTTGCTGTAAAGTGACCCTGAACACGTCCGTCACCATCGTAGCCAGTCGCCTGAAAGCGGAAAATTTCAGCCAGCTGTACAACGCCCTGTTCGATGCCGCAGACTTCGCTGATTGATGTGATCTTGCGACTACCACAAGGGAATCTGGTCTGCTGAACGATGTAGCTGACGGCTGAGCAGATCTGCTCTCGGATCGCCTGAATCGGCATACCCATGTCCGCCATCATGACCATCACCTCCATTCTGGAAAGACAATCCCTTGGTGTATTGGCGTGAGCGGTGGTGAGCGAGCCATCATGGCCAGTATTCATGGCCTGCAGCATATCGAGCGCCTCACCGCCGCGGCATTCACCAACAACGATCCGGTCAGGTCTCATTCGCAGACAGTTCCTGACCAGGTCCCGAATGCTGACGGCACCCTTTCCTTCCTGGTTAGAAGGTCGCGCTTCGAGCGACACCAGGTTGGGCTGGGTCAGCCTGAGTTCAGCCGCATCTTCGACCGTTACAATTCGTTCGCTCGCTGGAATGGCGGCCGACAACACATTTAGCAAGGTGGTCTTGCCGGAGCCAGTGCCGCCTGAAATCACGACGTTCTGTTTTTCCTTCACGATGAGGTTGAGGAAATCAGCCATGGCCTGGTTCATGCTGCCGAACTGGCAGAGCTGTGCGGCCGTCAGATTATGCTCAGGAAATTTTCGGATCGTGATGCAGGGTCCTTTCAAGGCCAGGGGCGGAATCACGGCGTTTACTCGCGAACCATCCTTCAGTCGAGCATCGACCATAGGCGATGACTCATCGATTCGACGTCCGAGCGGTGCGACAATTCGCTCGATAGCCGAGATAACCGCCTGCCTGTCGGAAAATTCGACCGAAGAGCGATGCAGTCGACCTGCTTTTTCAAAGAAGATCTGGTCATGTGCGTTCACCATGATTTCTGTGACGGCGCTGTCTTTCAGGAGAACTTCCAGAGGTCCCAGGCCGAGTGCTTCATCCAGCACTCGTTTTTCGAGTGCTGAACGATCGACGCTATCTGAAAGTGCACCCATCTGCTCGATAACCTCTGCAATCCAGCCGGGCGCCTGACGCCAGAGATCTGCTTCGGGGAGCGTGTTGACATCGATTCGTCTGCGTTCCAGATAGAGGATCAGCCCCTGATGGGCCTGTATCTGAAGACGCCGCATCTCTTCGCCATTGAGGCTGTCTGGCGGCACTATGGTCTCGGCGAATGGCAGCGGCGATTTGGCGGTCCCAGCCGGCACGCTGACGCCCGACTGCTCGACATCAGAAGCTGTCATTTTCGATTCAGGCCTGATGGAATCGTCCGCTGCTGTCCAATCAATGCTCAGGCAGTGCTGGGCGATCTGAACGACATCCTCACGATTCAAAGCCTGTGACGCCGTTATACGCCTTCCGTTTACCCGTACTACGGCCTGATCGATTGGCGTAAGCTCAGCGATGCCCGTGCTGATATCGATGACGCAGTGCTCCTTCTGCACCGACCAGCCTTTGAGCACTAGTGCACTGGTTGTACTTTTTCCAATCGTACACCGGGTGAGCGGCAAGCTGGTTCTCTCGATGAAACCGCCATTGCGGTCGCGGACTATGATGGTCAGCATTAGTCCTGAATCCTCTCGGAGAGCCAATCCATACCGGAGGTCTGTTCATTGACATGCCCGCCAAGACGCTCCAAATCAGTGATCGGCGCTTCGGGATTCAGGACATCGCCCGAACTATCGAGGAACTTGATTCTTGGCGTCAGAAATATTGCCAGCTCCCGACCTTCGTTTTCGGTGTTTGTTGTTCTGAATAGCGCGCCGATCAGCGGCAGATCGCCGAGGAGCGGGACTTTGCTGACACTTTCAGCTTCTGTATTAGCCAACAGGCCAGACATGACAATGGTTTCACCGTCTTTCGCATTGATGGTGGACGACACCGATTTTGAAATGAGTCCAGGTACACCGTTGATATTGATCGAACTGTCGATCGAGCTCACTTCAGCGTCGACCTCCACCATGATCTTGCCTTCGTAGCTCAGCTGCGGCAGCACATTGAGCTTGACGCCGTAGCTACGAAAACTCACTGCGATATTGCCAGTATTCTGATCCACAACGGGATAGGGGAGTTCACCGCCAGAATGGAATGTCGCCACGGCGCCGTCTCTGGCGCTGAGCATCGGTCTGGCGAGCATTCGAGCTTCACCCGCTTCTTCCATCAGTTCAATCCTGGAGCCGATATTGCTCAATAGCCCCACTGAGCTGTGGAAGTTGGTGTCGTTCACTGGTATAGCTTCAGCTATTTGAGCGGCGCCATTAAAGTCTACTGCGGATCGAAAAAAGGGATTGACCGTACCTGTCGCCGCCATAGCTGCGGAAGGCCCAGCAATGGAGCTGTCCCAGCGAACACCGAGCTGCTCAAGGTTGCGCTTCCTGAGTTCCAGAATCTTCACATCGATGAGGATCATCGACTTCATTTTTGCCAGGTCAATCTGTGCCAGGTTGATCACCTGCGGGTAACGCTGGAGGACTGTCTCGATCGTGTTCTTGAATTCAGGCCCGTACGAACCAGTCAGCCGAATGCCGTCGTCAGACCCTTCGACTTTGAGCGTGTCGATATGCCTCAGTGCTGAACGCACGACGGCAACACTGTCAACATGGAGTTGCAACACGACCTGCTGTATGAGGTCCTTCCCCAGAAGCGTTTGAATGCGCTCGAGATCCTTGGCCGTTTTGAGCTGGCCGGTCACGAACACCAGACTTTCTCTCACGCTGACTTTCAGCTCAGTAAACGGCGTAAGCCGAGCGCGAACCTGACGCGCGAGTTTTTCGGGGTTTTCTGCCCGAACCTGGACTCGCACCAACTGCTTCCTGTTGCCGGTTTGCCAGATGACGATTTCTGTATCGCCAGCCTTCTGTGGAATGATGAGCAGTTCATCGTTTTCCAACAGACTTGTGGAGACGATCTCGTCATTGCCGACAGCCACGCGCTCGATATCCTTGATCCGCAGCGTTTCAACCTTGCCCAAGTGAAGACTGACGGCATCAGTTCGGTGGATCGGAAAGCGGTCAGCTGCGGTCGACGGTGCGCTTGGCATGAGGAGCAGAGAGAAGAGGCTAAATACAACAGCTTTGGCCGTTTTCCCCCCAAGCGTTTTATAAGTTGCAGGCGCTCGAACACCTGCACCAATTCCATGCAAATAAGTCGTCATAGTACATCCTTTAATATGACGTAATTCGTGTGCGGCAGAATCCGTTCCGCCGAGTATGCTTGTATTTCAGTAGAGCGCAGGGCCCAGGGGCCCCGAGATTATTTCACCGACAGAGAAACGTTCTTGCCGGTGAGGGAGCCGGACTCCGTACCGCTTTTCGTGTACACGGTAATCGTTCGATTCTGGCCTTTCTGACCGAGCTGACTGACCAGGGAGCTGTTGTCCCCTCGGTTTCGCAGCAGCGTGATTACGCCATCGCCCTGTTGAGCCAGCATGACATCCGAAGCCTTGGCAACCTCTAGAAGAACTGTAATGGTCGAGTACTGTTGTCTATCATCGACTCCAGCCATCTGTCCTTTCGAAGAATCTTTCGAGGCACTGCGCATGGCGCCTGTAGCCACCACCTCGATGTTCTCCGCCAGCAGGTGGAGCCTGTCACTAGCTTCTTCAGCCAGAGCCTTCAGGAGATCCACCCGGTCACCAACTTCAATCATGCGCTCATTGGAAGAGTTTTCATCGACCCTGATGGTCACGGGTCTATAGCCGACAGGAATAAGCTCCGAGAACGTGTAAGCGATTTCGCCGCCAAGATAGCTGCGTAGCAGAGGCTTTCCGGCAGGGATGGCAAACGTGATTTCGAGCGATTTGATCGACTCGAAGTCAGCTGGTGTCAGTACGTCGACTGGCAGGAATTCCGGATCGGCGTTAGCCACAGCAAGATTGCCCGCCGAAGCGAACGCGCCAGCTTCGATATCCTGAGAGGCCACCAGAATCTCGGACGTAGCCGAGAATTGTGCCCTCAGCCGCTCAGTCAATGACTGTTCCTTGGCATCGAGATAACTGGCTGAGAGGTACACTGCCAAGCCACCAACGATAAGCGCGACCACGATGATCGCCCACGATTTCAATACAGCTTTCATGATATTCACCTCCTTGTGAAGATCAATTTATAGAGTGATACCGGTTAGCGCTTATCGCGCATCCGGCATCGACATCGCATATACCCAGGCATTGTGATTGGCCCTGATACCATCGACGAGTCGTTCGCCAACCGTTTTTCCACTTGCCTGAGGTAAGCCGTCCTCACCCAGAGGGACGAATAGCACGGCAACCAGCATGAGTAGGCAAACCAGATATTCGATACCGATGGCGCCGCATGCTTTGCGAGCCTTCAAAGTTCTGCCCATTATTCTCCACCCTTCTCGATAACGGCTACGACACCACTGTAAGCCGTGCCGAGTGCCTGCACCGAAACAAGTAGTCGCTCGTCCTCGCGTACAGCGACCAGTTCACGGCCCATATGACCAGAGCCGGGCAGGCCGCGCAGTCGCTCAACGCGCCAGTTGTTCTTGATCAGTGCACCGGCCAGGCTACCTACCACAAAGTCGGGCTGTCCTTTAGCCTCAAGCGCCACGGTCGTTGCCTGTCTAGGACCGAAGTCATTATGCTCCTGACTCAGAATTCGGCCACCCACGTACGACTGGAGGGCCAACACTGTTGAAGACGTCGGCCGCTTCTTGGCACGTGCGGGTGCACTCAATGAAATAAGGGCTGCTCCCCGCAGGCCGGCGGAAAACTCCCCGACGACAACGTACTCGTCGAGAAGGCAGCTCAGCACCTTTGGTTTGTGCTTTAACCCCGGGGGCACGTCCTCTAATGCCTCCAAAGGCTCTGAATTGAGTAAACAGTGACGCCCATTACGAAGCCAGTCTGCGGCTAGCCAACTGAAGATATCCTTCTCTCGGCTAATGGCGGTTACCTCAAATATCCGCACTGGTAAGAAACCCGCTACCCAGCTCTCCTCGGCAATGAGCTCCACTTTCGCCTCTGGAGGAAAATCAAGTTCGGGCCAGTGCTCTTCGGCAAATGCCAGATCGCTTAGCAGAAGGGGGATCACAAGACCCAGCCACCTGTTCTTGCACATTGTATTCATCGGTTCACCACATAGGGTTTCAGAAGATCGGCCGGTAGCGTGTCGATGTTGGACTGACCAAGCTTCAGTTCTCTGAATTCTTCCGTCCACGGCGTCCATGAGGCGACTTCGAGCAACTTGGGAACGAAATCGCTGTCACCCAGTTTGCCAGTCGGATTCAGTTGCGCCAGCTGGCCACTTTGTTCGGCGGGGCCAGCAGCCTGCCAGCCATTCGTCAACATGCCGAGGCTACCCCCATAAGTCAGTCCCGCCTCCGGCAGGCCGGTCGAATCCATCCCCCGATGCCAGGGCAGCGGACGCAGGTTTACGTGGGTCCGATATTTTACGTAGCCATTTGTGTCGAGTTTGAAGTCGGTCTTCTCGAAAATATCGCCAAGAAGATCTATCGCCGCAGCCCCAACTCCACCAAGCGAGCCATTGACGCGAGTCAGGCTATGCAGCTGTCGCTCCTTTTGATCGCCAGCTGGCAGCAGCAATGAGACCTGGCCTGCCGACGTTTCGGTGACACCTGCCTGAGCGGAGCCGCTCGATGGCGGGATGAACTGCATGAAACTCCTGCCTTCAGCGCCTGGTCCTTGCGACGCCGAGTTATCGGCGCCGGGAGCTGTGTCACCGATTGGCATAACTTCATGAGCAAATATGTGGCGATCAGCCCGACTGAGCAGCTGTGCATCGGAACGCACGGCGTTGTGCTGCGCAAAAGGAGAGTTGGTCTCGCTCCATACAGTGCGTTCCCAGACTGCATATTTTGCGGCCTGCTCGACCTTGTGACGGCTGTCCAGATACTTTGCCAGCAAGGGCAGGGCCAGCATCATTGGTACGAACACGAAACTGCTGACAATAAGCATCTCAGTAAGCGCCTGGCCGGAATGTATTGGCTTTATCGAAATGTTCATCATTGCCCCACCGCATCCAATCCAGTAATTGCCGCCGTCAAAGCACTCTTACCTTCGAACTCGGCCAGTCGTGGATACCAGAAGGGATTGTATAGATTCGCCAATTCGTATCGGTTGTCCCGGCGGCGCCAGAGGTCACTTGAGCGCTCATAAACAGCCTTCGCAGCAGCAGTCGCATGCATATTGCCCAATGCTGCCGTTCTGGCATCTGCAGTGCGCAGGGCCAGTTTGCCATCCTGACGCACGATGGTATCGTTTCGGCTACTGTCCTTGATGGCGGTCAAAGGCTTCTGAATCAACACTCTGAAAATCGGGCTCCCGCTGATGCCGGTGTCCATCTCTTCACGGGTTGGTGTGCGAAGCTGGTAGAAATCCCGCAGGCCGTGGACATTAGCGCCGGTAGTGACTCCTGGAGCGGGCATGCCAAATCCGTTGTTGCGGCCCTCACCGACCTTATAGTGGGCGATGTGTTCGGGTGTATTGCGTTTGCCTTCGAAAAACTGCTCTCCCGCGAGGTCTCGCAGTTGATTTGATTGCCAGGCATAGCGATTCGTACGTGCAGCCTTATTCCAGCCATTTGAGTTCACCGAAGACCATTCAAATGCCGTGTCATGGTGGGTGGCCTGTCTTCCCCAGGCGACAGGCAGGGCTTCATTCCAATCGCCGCCGAACAAGCCACCAAGATCTCGCGTATGGACGCTCAAGGTATCCACAGCAGACCAGCTGTAATAGGGGTTGGTCTTACCAGGCACTCTGCCGAACTCCGTGCCGCCTCGCTGAACCATCTTGATGAGACGAGCATTGAAAAAGGTATTTGAGCGCTTTTTGACGAATTCGTCGCGGCTGGCAAGCACCATGTTTCTGAAGCTGTCGAATTGTCTTCTCGATTCGGCGCGATCAGCCGGCGTTGCTGAGCCAATCTCAGTATCTTCAACCGACCAGCGACGTGTGAAACGATTGAAGGCTGCTAGATCACTCACCATGTAGAACGCACTCGCTGCGTTGACTTCGGCAGCGGGATCATTGTCCTTGACCAGAGCAGGGATGGACTCCGCCAGCTGAACGGTGGTCGACGCATGCCAGGCCAGCGACGCTTTACTGAACAGCCCTATCAAGGTGTCGAGTGTAAAAGTCGTTGTCGATGCAGCGATCTGCGTTGTCATATTGATGGTGCCGAGCGCGATTTCGGCAGCGCGAAAGAACGGTCCTACAACCGGGATCTTCTCAAGCAAAATGTCCGCGTTGTATTGGCTCTGCTGGGCAATCTGCATATAAGAACTGATGGCAACCATCTGCCCGATGGCACTCTGATTGACGACCATTGCCCGGTTCATATAGCTGTGAAAATTGAGTTCGCGAGCCTGTAACACAGCCGCACTGTAGGCCGCTGAGTCAGCAATATTCTGAAGTCTCGTCTTCTCGAGACTGATTTTTCCCGTGTCGTAGATCTGTAAAAAAGCCAGGCAGACGGTTGCCATGAAAAGCGTCGAGAAAACGAGCACATTCCCTTGCTGCGTACTGCTGTCTGAAATCCTTTTCAAACGTCGCATCTTCGAATTCCTTTACTAAGGTAGGTCGACTACCTGGCTGAAAACCTTATCAGTGCGGGGGGAGGGTGTTATTCAATGGCCTTGGTGGCAGCCTTGTCGTAGTTTGACAGGTTGGCGCGATCATTGGCCGCAGAAATATCGAGGGCATCCTTACCCGCAGTGTTGGCCCGACCCGTCGCAACAGTACCTGACTGACCGCCGATCTCAGCCGCCATACCAGCGACCTGGTTGCGGACAGCAGAGCCGAACATGCCATATACGCCGATAGCTGATACAGCAATGAGCGCAACGATGATGATGTATTCGGTCATGCCCTGACCAAGAGACTTTTTTCTGGAAACGAACGAAGTGAAACTGAACGCGCGCATGCGTCCTCCTTGAGCAAATGATGTCCATCCTGGACTGGAAGTGCTGGAGGAAGACGAGGCTTTGAAGGCTAACGCAACCACATCCTGTGGTAAGCATTATTCGACGTACTGCGCTGTCTCCCTGACAGCGGAGCGCATATTAAATTCGAGGTGATCAAAAATCAAGCTGTTTGTTTATTATTTAAACGCTAGCGCAAGGTCACCGGCAAATCATACTTGTTCAACCGCAACCAGCTCTCATCCACCACCCATTGCACCGCCTCGATATCGTCATGCTCAAGCATGATCTGCTGTGCACGGGCCTGCATGCTGGCGAACTCTTTCTGCGCATCAATCATCTCGGGTGAATCTTCCTTGACGTCCTGAAGCCTGGGAAATACAGTTCTGAGGCCCTGAGTGAGCGACACATTTTCACCGTGCAGGGTGCTCATGGTCACCACGCCGTCGTGCTCCTCAAGAACACGAAACGGATAGGGGTAGGCCTGTAGCGTCTTGTCCTCGACGAGTCGTTTATTGAGTGTTGTCGAGTGGATACTGTCGCTCAGAATCCAGGCGATAAACATGGCGGCCAACAGCATGACGATGGCGAATTGTTTCTTGTCGGACATGGCTTCTCCGGAGCTGGCCTCGTTCGGCGAGATGGGTTTGCTTGCGTCAGTCATGACCTGTTTCCTGTCAGTATTAGCAAGAAATTGAGCTAATAGAATAAAAACCTTAGGCTTTACAGGGTTTACGTACAATGGCTGAAAACCGAGAGCCTGGGCTGTTATGCCCGAGGGTATGCGTCGCGCAAGGCAGCTTGGCACATCAGGACAAGGATTGAATGATAGCATCTAGACGGTTCGACATCGTACTTTTTGGCGCCACGGGGTTTACCGGCCAGCTCACTGCCGAGTATCTGGCCCGCGCCAGTTTCTCCTCCAAATTCCACTTCGCCATCGCCGGCCGCAGCCGACAGAAGCTCAAGCGACTGCAACGACGACTGGTCTCCATCAATCCTGCGTTGAGCGATCAGATTGGACTGATCAAGGCTGATGCCAGGAAGCCTGGCGAACTGGCCCAGATGGCGGCATCAGCAAAAGTTGTGCTTAGCACGGCTGGCCCCTTCGTGCATCACGGCGAATTACTGGTGAAGGCCTGTATTGACGCGGGAGCACATTACGCTGATATCACAGGCGAGCCCGAATTCGTCGATGGTTTGCGAATCAGGTGCGATGAAGCTGCCGCTGCACGCAAGGTAAAGATCATTAACTGTTGTGGCTTTGACTCTATTCCCCACGATTTCGGTGCGTTTTATACGGTGCAGCAGCTGACTCGCGGGCTTTCCAATGAAAGTGTGCAGAACAGCGACCTGGCTGTAGAGGGCTTTGTGAGTGCGAGTGGAAGGCTTTCTGGTGGAACGCTATCCTCGGCCATTCATGCCTTTTCGCGGGTAAAGACCTATCTGCTCCAGCGCAGCGATCTCGACAAGCCTGACACGGAGCGAGTCATTCGACCCATGTTCCCGAAACTTTCGAAGCGTGAAGTGCTGGATGCGTGGGCCTGTCCGTTCCCTACCATCGATCCACAGATCATTCTGCGGTCGGCCGCGAATGATCCACGCTATGGCGGTCGATTCACTTACGGTCACTACGTCAAGGTGGAGAGCCTGCTGAGAATAGTGGGCGGGGCTGCTTTCCTCGGCGGCGTATTTGCATTGTCGCAGATCAGGGCCTCACGTGAATGGCTGCTGTCGAAGGCAGGGAGCAATGCCGGACCTTCAGAGCATCGTCGGGCGAAGTCCTGGTTCGAAGTGATTTTTCGTGGCGAGTTGAGCCTCGAGGGCGATGAGCCTGAAGAGCGGGAAGTGCTGACCAGCGTGTCGGGCAAGGATCCTGGTTATGACGAAACAGCCAAGATGCTGGCCGAAACCGGGCTCTGCCTGGTTCAGGACGCCCGTCGTCTGCCGAAAGTCTACGGCGTGGTGACGCCAGTCATGGGCCTAGGTGAGCCAATGTTGAAGCGACTTCAGGCAAGTGGCATCAAATTTAGACTGCTGGAAGAGCACCGGTAGCGTCCTGCGTCAGCACTGGCTTTTTCGGGCCAGAGCGAATGCCAGTACGGTCAATGCTGGATCCGCGGCCTTGAGTGCCCGTGTGCATTCATCGGCCGTTGCGCCGGTCGTCATGACATCGTCGATCAGCACGATGATGCTGACGCTGCGCTTCCTGCGTAGCCGTTCCAGGCGGCCTTGATCTGCCACGAAAGCTTCTCGCATGTTTTCGCGGCGGCTTTCCGGGGCCAGCGCAGCCTGAGGGCGGGTCGCTTTGGCACGAAATAGCAGCTGGCTCTCCACTGCGAAACGTCGAGGTGCGGCCAGGGCGAGGGCGATAGCCGCTGCCTGGTTGAATCCACGTTGGCAGGCTTTCCTGCGGTGAAGCGGCACAGGTACCAGGCAAACATCTTCAGGTTGATATCCGTCAAGCAGGGCATTGAACTCAGCTGAGGCACTGGAAGCCAATGGCGGAATCCAGTGGAGCGCCGCCCGATACTTGATGCTGCGAATCAATTCATCGGCCGGGAACTCATACTCGAGACCACATCGCGCCCTCTCATAGACAGGTGGAACCCTAACACATTGACCACAGATGAGGTCTGGCGGCATGCTCGCCGCCAGGTCAGGGTGCAACAGTCGGGCGCTTCCAACGTTGCCACCACAGACAGAGCAGGGTGAGCGAACGCGTGGCAAATCATCAAAGCAGCCTTCGCATAGGGCGCTGTCATGCGTTTCACCTGAACCGCACAATAGACAGCGCCTCAATGGACGTCTGAATCCTGCCTCGAGATGGGCTGCGCTCTTATCAAGCCAATGAGCTAGCCTGTAAACTTGAGGGCGCAAAAAAGTTGACAGCTTTTGCTGGAACATGAACACTTCACTCCTTGAATGTTCAACGATCGTGATTGATCAATCCTTAATCGACGCTGCTTATACCGGAAACGCTTATGTCTGTCACATCTGTATCGCAATGGTCACCCGAAAATACATCTGCCTCAGCTGATCCTGGTGCTTTTGACATCGGTGCCGTTCGTCACGACTGGACAGTCGCGCAGGTCAACAAGCTGTTTGCCATGCCGTTCAATGATCTGCTGTTCGAAGCGCAGCGCGTGCACAGGCAGCACTTCAACCCGAATGCGGTTCAGGTCAGTACCCTGTTGTCAATCAAGACCGGTGCCTGCCCTGAAGACTGCAAATACTGTCCACAGAGTGGCCACTACAACACTGGCCTGGAAAAAGAGAAGCTGCTGGAGATTGAGAAGGTCGTTGCTGCCGCTGAGCGTGCCAAGGCCGCCGGATCAGGTCGCTTCTGCATGGGCGCCGCATGGCGTAATCCACGTGAGAAGGATATGCCCTACGTGGTCGAGATGGTGCGGCGCGTGAAAGAGCTCGGTCTCGAAACCTGTATGACGCTGGGTATGCTGGAAGAAAAGCAGGCGGCGGAGCTTGCTGAAGCCGGTCTGGATTACTACAACCACAACCTGGATACCTCGCCTGAATACTATGGTGAGATCATCACGACCCGTACTTACGGCGACCGTCTGGATACACTGGCGCACGTCCGTGATGCTGGCATGAAAGTGTGTAGCGGTGGCATTGTGGGCATGGGTGAAAGTGCGAACGATCGTTCGGGTCTGCTGAAGCAGCTGGCCAATTTGCCGCATCATCCTGAAAGCGTGCCTATCAATATGCTCGTCGCTGTGAAGGGTACCCCGCTGGAAGATCAGGCGCCGCTGGAGCCCTTCGAATTTGTTCGCACCATCGCTGTCGCGCGCATCATGATGCCGAAGTCCTACGTTCGCTTGTCGGCCGGTCGCGAGACCATGAATGAGCAGATGCAGGCCATGTGCTTCTTTGCTGGCGCGAACTCCCTGTTCTACGGTGAGAAACTGCTGACCACTTCTAACCCGGACGCCAATACTGATATGGCCTTGTTCGGCAAGCTCGGCATTCAGCCTGAGCATCTGGCTGTACAACAGGCGCATCCTGCGCTGGCTTCTGTACCGTCGAGCCAGGCTGGTCAGGAACAATTCTATAATGCTGCCGGCTAAGTATGCCGTTGCCAGCCAGCTGGGGGCTCGAAAAGACCCTCGCTGAAATCGCAGATGCGGGACAATTCCGGCAGCTGCGTCTATTGGAAGGCGGGCAGGGCGCACGAGTCACTATTGACGGCCGCACCCTGCTCAACTTCTCCAGCAATGATTACCTCGGTCTCGCTGCTCACCCGGCTGTCGGCAAGGCGCTGAAGACGGCTGTCGATATCTACGGCGTCGGCTCAGGCGCTAGCCATCTCGTCTGCGGTCATACTTCTGCACATGCGGCGCTCGAAGACGCGCTAGCTCGTCTGACTGGGCGCTCCAGAGTTCTGCTGTATTCCACTGGTTACATGGCCAACCTTGGCGTTGCCTCTGCATTGCTGAGCCGCCAGGATGTTCTGCTGCAGGACAAGCTGAATCACGCGTCACTACTGGATGCTGCCGCCATCAGTGGGGCGAAGCTCGTCAGATATCGTCATGCGGATATGCAGCATCTGGAAGAGCGACTTGCGGCACTGGCGCCATCCGAGCAACGGGTGCTTGTCAGTTCAGACAGTGTGTTCAGCATGGATGGCGACGTGCCAGATCTGAATGCGCTGGCAAGCTGCACCGCTCAGGCTGGCGCAGCCTTGCAGCTCGACGACGCCCACGGTCTGGGCGTTCTGGGCGAGCAGGGCGGTGGCGCCTGTGAGGCCTACGGTCTGGATGAAGCTGCCGTGCCCGTACTTATGGGTACCTTTGGCAAGGCCCTCGGCACAGCAGGCGCTTTCGTCGCTGGCAGTGAACAGCTGATCGAGACGCTGATCCAGAAAAGCCGGACCTTCATGTACACCACGGCCATGCCCCCAGCGCTGGCGGCTGCCACGTCACAGAGTATCGAGCTACTTCAAAGCGAGGGCTGGCGACGGCCGCATCTGCAGCAGCTGATCGCAGGCTTCAGGAAAAAAGTTTCTGCGCTCGGCCTGGATTTGATGCCTTCCGACACGGCCATACAGCCATTGCTTGTCGGTGAGGCCTCGGCAGCCGTCAATCTCAGCAAGTCGCTGCTCGACAAGGGCTTTCTGGTGGTGGCAATCCGGCCACCGACCGTGCCTGCGGGCCAGTCCCGACTGCGCATCACCCTGTCAGCTGCACATGACGAGAACGATGTCGATCAACTGGTTCAGGCGCTGGCCGAGTTGGTCGGGCGATGAGCGCACTGCAGATCATAATTGTTGGTGGGTGGGCGCAAACGACTGGAAGCTATGGGTGCCTTGCTAATGCGCTCGAGAAAGCGCTGATTACTGAAAACAGCGGGGCGATTACCCACACGCGCATTCAGATCCTGCCGCTCGAATCCAGCGCCTCTACGCTCTACAGCCAGCTGGATCTGCTCGCCAGCGCTTGCCGCGAAGCAGCGACGCCGGTGCTCTGGCTCGGTTGCTCACTCGGCGGTTTGCACCTGCTCCAGTGGCTTGAGCGACGAAGAGCTGGTGAGCCGGATCTGCGCCACGCTAAGGAGTACCTGGTACTGTTCGGCACCAATCCACGATTCTGTGAGTCACTTGAAACAGCCTGGCCTGGCATGCCCGCGGCGGCTCTAGACACCATGTTCGCCGATCTTGCAAAGGATCAGTCTCGAACCATCCGCGCCTTCAATATGCTGCAGTGCAGCAAGCTGCCAGGCAGTCGACGTAAGCAGGCGCTGAAGATGCTGAATGACTCACCAGCTTCGGCCCCGAGTGCTGTCCTGGAAGAGGGTTTGCAGTTTCTGAGGCGCGAGGATCTTCGAGCGTCATTCGCTTCATCTCCGATACTCGCTATGGCGCTGTTTGGAGAGCTGGATCCACTAACGGGTGAGAGTGTGGCAAAAGCCTCGGACAGGCTCGTCGCTGGCCTGCCTGTTGGCCGGATGCCGCGACCCACTGTCACGCTTATTCCACATGCTGGTCATTACCCCGATGAGCTGAGCAGTGCCTCGATCGCCACGCAGTGCAAAGACTTCATTCAGACCGCACACCCGCAGGACCTGAGGCTTGAAGCCCATGGATAAGCGACACGTCGATCGCTCCTTCAGCCTCGCCTCCAAAAGCTACGACGATCACGCCAGCATACAGCGGCGAATCGGTGAGTCACTGTTGAACGGGCTCGCCGAGCGCCTGAAGCATAAAGGCCCCCAGCACGCCCAGTGCCGCGTCATCGATGCCGGTTGTGGCACGGGTTATTTCACCGACCCGCTCGCCAGCCTGCTTCGGAATTGGCGGGCGAAGGACGGAGCCATGCAGGCTGACGCGAGGGCTGCCGGGGATATCCTGTTGGTCGCGCTTGATCGATCAGCTGGCATGCTGGACGTGCTGGCTGAAAAGCACGGCCAAACCCAAAAGCCAGGTGTTCAGCTCGCGCCACTGCAGGCTGATCTCGAGTGCCTGCCGCTGTATTCAAATAGCTGTGATGTCGTGTTCAGCAATCTCGCCATGCAGTGGCTCGAGCAGCCGTCGATCTGGCTTGATGAGGCAGTCAGGGTGCTTCGGCCGGGAGGCTGGCTGGTCTGTTCAACATTGTTGCCCGGCTCGCTTATTGAAATTCAGGCCGCTTGGGCAGGACTGGACCAGGCTCAGCACATCAACAATTTTGAGCCACTGGAAAACCTTCAAGCTGCCGCACCGCCTGATGCGCTTGTGACACGGCAGCGCTTCACCGAGTACTTTCCTTCGGCGCTCGACGCCATGCGCTCGGTCAAGGCCGTAGGCGCACACACGGTATTGCACGGTGCGCGTCAGCAGCTCACCACGCCCGGCCGGATGAAGGCTGTTCTGGCTGCGTATGAGCAGCAGCGGCAGCCCGAGGGTGTGCCACTCAGTTATGAAGCGGGTTTTATCTCCTATCAGAAACCCATGTAGGCAATTGAGCAGAGCGGAGCGGCAATGACTTATCGTTTTTTCGTGACTGGCACTGATACCGATGTCGGCAAGACCTTCGTGGGCTGCGCGCTTCTGACTCACGCCGCGGGCAAGGGCTTGTCGACACTGGGGCTCAAACCTGTCGCCGCCGGTTGCGAGCGGACCCCTGAAGGGCTGCGCAATGATGATGCGCTCAAGCTGCAGGCGGCCTCGACGACGGCCGTTGAGTATGGCGATATCAATCCTGTTCAACTCGAAGACGCCATAGCGCCGCACATCGCCGCGCAACGGGGAGGGCAGCACGAACAACTGCAGGTCGGCAGCTTGAAGGCTCATGTCGAGCGGGTGCTGACTGAACAGCAGCCTGACTTCGCGATCGTGGAAGGGGCTGGCGGCTGGCTGGTGCCCCTGAGCAGCACTGCCGGCCAAACTGAAACCTTTGCCGACCTGGCTGTCGCGCTGGACTATCCGGTGATTCTTGTGGTCGCGCTACGACTGGGCTGCATCAACCATGCCTTGCTAAGCTGCGAAGCCATTCGGGCGCGTGGCCTGAAGCTCGCTGGCTGGGTAGCAAACCGGCCCACTGCTGCGGTCATGGCTGCAGAAGCGGAGAACCTGGCGACGCTGAAAGAACTGCTCCACGCGCCATTGCTCGGCACCCTGAATTTTTCAGAGGATGCACCTGAGGCTGACCGGGCTGTTAAAGCGGCTGCGAACCTGTCTGGACTACTTTAGTTTCAAATAAAGCGGAGGCTTGGCACATGGAAGACTCTCCAGTACGCGTAGAAGAAAATGGCCAGGTCTGCACGATCATTATGGATCGGCCCTCCAAGAAAAATGCAGTGGACCGCCTTACAGCCGCAGCCCTGCGGGAAGCATTCGATCACTTTGAATCGCACGACCAGCTGAGAGTTGCGGTGCTCTGGGGTGCTGGTGGCAGCTTCTGTGCTGGTGCTGATCTGGCTGCCTTGGGCGATCCTGAGAGACGTAATATCGTTGATGAGGATGGCAAAGGTCCCGGGCCCATGGGCCCCACCCGAATGCTGTTGAGCAAGCCAGTCATCGCGGCTGTTTCCGGCTATGCCGTCGCCGGCGGACTGGAACTGGCACTGCTGTGCGATATGCGTGTTGCCGAAGAATCCGCAGTATTTGGCGTATTCTGTCGACGGTGGGGCGTGCCCTTGATCGATGGCGGCACTGTTCGTCTGCCTCGCATTGTTGGCCAGTCCCGGGCGCTCGACATGATACTGACCGGTCGCCCCGTCCATGCGCAGGAAGCCCTGCAGATGGGGCTTACCAATCGAGTCGTGCCTGATGGCACCTCGCGTTTTGCCGCCGAAGAACTGGCCGCTCAAATAGCAGAATTCCCTCAACAATGCATGCTCGCCGACCGGGCCTCAGCCTATCGCCAGTGGGACCTGTCACTGGCGGATGCCCTGCAAAACGAAGGCAGGAACGGCCATCCCATCATTGAAAGCGAAGCCCTATCCGGGGCCGACCGGTTTGCGAGAGGGGCTGGTCGACACGGTCAATTCGATAACTGACGCAAAGTGAAGCTGCTAAAGCTGCGTCTACCGTCAACTTGTCACTTTCAGCTACCGAAGATGCACGTGTTCATAACCCTCAGCTTGTCAGCCGGTGTGGACTATGCATCCCTCCAGACCGGAGACCGATCTCGCAGTACATATCTATTGGTCGGCCTAGCTGGTCGGTTAGAAGTGCAGACAACCAGTGATGATGACTTCTTCGGTTTTGTCCTCGGCTATGACGCTGGCGATCTGTTCGGCAGCAACCCAACTACTGATTACATTCTCGTTGACTGGAAACAAGGTACACAAAAAGTCGGCATACGAACCCTCACGATTCTTTACATCATGCTGTTTGAAAATTGAACAGCTGCTTGGTAGCGTAGATACTGCGGCTGAAGCCCTTCTTATCAAGTAGGGCTCCCGTCCAGACAGCGTCATATTTGATGGCGCGGTCAGGCAACGAAACAGGCAGGTGGCTTATGATCAGTGGCGCAATGAATGCCGGAGTCCAGGGTATGCAGAACGGTATGCGGGGCATGCAGGCCTCCGCAGAACGGCTGACCCAGGCGACGACTACAGGTACCACGCAACCCCAGGCTGTTCAGCAAGGCCTGAGCCAGGCGAGCGGACTCGATGAGATCACCAGTGCGGTTGTGGACCTGAAACTGTATGAAGTTCAGGCGACAGCTTCTGCCAAAGTGGTGAAAACGGCGGACGCCGTGCTCGGTACGCTGCTCGACACGATGGCCTGAGCATGTTTTCTACCATTGGTAGCGTCAATAGCGCTTTCCAGGGTCAGCAGGCCAGCGCCGCTAATTCAAGGGCGCTGACCACTGCTCCCACGAGCGCGGTCGGCCCAACGGCAGCCTCGGCTTCTGCGCAGGATGCCTTTGCGCTGAAGACTGGCTCTGATGGTCGCTCACTGGTAGCGACCGATCTTCAGCCCGTGCAGCGCGTCGATGACAAGACTGCTGCCGACGCACCTGGCACTTCCAGAACCGTTAATACTGACGAAGACACTACCTCGCGGGCGCTAAGAGGCAAGGAGGACGGTGAACTTGGTAAAGAAGCTGGCCAGAATGCCGACGCTCCCGACAAGGCAGAACTCGAAACGAAGCTTGATGAAACTGAGCTACGCCTGATTCAGGACCTCGCCAGTCGGGACCGTGAGGTCAAGACCCACGAGCAGGCGCATGCGAGTGTAGGCGGTGCCTATGCCGGCGCGCCCTCATATACCTACACCCGTGGCCCGGATGGCAAGCAGTATGCCACTGGCGGCGAAGTCTCGATTGATACCGGTGCCATCGAGGGCGATCCCGATGCGACCATAGATAAAATGCAGCAGGTGGTTCGCGCCGCACTGGCGCCTGCAGAACCCTCTGCCCAGGACAGAAAAGTCGCTGCCGCGGCGAGTCAGGCCATCAACGCAGCACGTGCAGAACTGGCTGCCATGGAGAAAGCGGCGACTGAGTCTCAAATTCCAGAGGAGACCGAGGCCAGTGCTATTGCCTCAGACACCGAAGAGGGCAATTCGGTGGTGGAAAATTCTGATGGCTCCGGCGGAAGAGCACCGTCGTCACTGGCCTCCGAGCCTACGCGCCCCGCCAATGAGAACGCTATTCAGCCCCGCGAAATGCAGCGAGCAATAGCCACATATCAACAAATATTTACTGCAGCTTAACCCGATCCATCTTGACAATTGCCCGAAGCAAACGTATGTTTCAAACACTTGTTTGATACTGGTTATTTCCAGAGTAGCCCGTGATGTTCGGTTTTCATGCCAAACGGCTCGTCTGGAAATTCAACAATACCCTCTCCCGATACCGGGGAGGGCAATAAAGCCTTCGGGGCACATGGATCGAAATTGCAGCTACTGGTTAGCTGAAGCGAATCCGATGGTCACCTGGCAGTGAAGAGGTAAAGTCATGGTCGAATACAAAGCTCCACTTCGTGACATCAGTTTCGTCATGAACGAACTGCTGCATGTTGAAAATCATTACAGCGAACTGCCAAGCGCAGAGATGACATCACCGGATGTGGTTGAAGCCATCATCCAGGAAGGTGCCAAGTTCTGTGAAGGTGTACTTTCGCCCCTTAATTCTGTCGGTGACAGCGAAGGCTGTACCTGGTCTGAAGATGGCGTCAAGACGCCAACCGGGTTCAAGGAAGCTTACAAGCAATTCGTCGAAGGCGGCTGGCCTTCCATGACCGGTCCTGAAGAATTCGGCGGTCAGGGCATGCCAGAATCACTTGGTCTCGTCATGAGCGAGATGATCGGCACGGCCAACTGGAGCTGGGGCATGTACCCGGGTCTGAGCCATGGTGCGTTTAATACCATCGAGCAGCACGGCAGCGCCGAGCAGAAAGCAGCTTACCTGCCAAAACTGGTGAGCGGTGAGTGGACTGGTACCATGTGTCTGACCGAACCACACTGTGGATCGGACCTGGGTACACTGCGTTGCAAGGCCGAGCCTACAGCAGACGGCGCCTACGCCATCACCGGTACCAAAATCTTTATTTCCTCTGGTGAGCACGATATGGCCGATAACATCGTCCACATCGTTCTTGCTCGCCTGCCTGGTGCGCCACAGGGCACCAAGGGCATTTCACTGTTCATCGTGCCAAAGTTCGACGTTGATGCTGAAGGCAACATGGGCGACCGCAATGCCGTCAAGTGTGGCTCTATCGAGCACAAGATGGGTATTCACGGTAACTCGACCTGCGTCATGAACTTCGATGGCGCCAAGGGCTTCCTGATCGGACCTGAGAACAAGGGTCTGAACTGCATGTTCACGTTCATGAACGTGGCCCGTCTTGGTACGGCTATCCAGGGGCTTGGCGCTGCCGAGCTCTCTTTCCAGGGCGCGCTGACTTACGCGAAAGATCGTCTGGCCATGCGTTCACTGTCAGGTACCAAGAATCCTGATGGCATCGCTGATCCGATCATCGTTCACCCGGACGTTCGTCGCATGCTGCTGACGCAGAAAGCCTTTGCTGAAGGCGCTCGTGCGATGATCTATTTCGCTGCGATGAAGGGCGATCTGGTCAAGGACAGTGCCTCTGAAGAAATTCGTCGCGAAGCTGATGAAATGCTCGGCTTCCTGACGCCAATCGCGAAAGCGTTCCTGACTGAAGTCGGCTACGAAGCTTCCAACCTTGGCATGCAGGTGTACGGCGGCCATGGTTTCATCTCCGAGTGGGGCATGGAGCAGATAGTTCGTGATACCCGTATCGCGCTGATGTACGAAGGCACGACTGGTATTCAGGCGCTCGACCTGCTGGGTCGTAAGGTTCTGATGACGCAGGGCGAGTCGCTGAAGCGCTTCACCAAGCTGATTCACACCTTCTGCAAGGAAAACGAAGGTAACGAGCTGGCGAAAGAATACGTTGAGCCTTTGACCAAGCTGAACAAGGAGTGGGGCGAACTCACTACGAAGATCGGCATGGCAGCCATGAAGAACCGTGATGAAGTAGGTGCGGCTTCAGTAGACTACCTGATGTACAGTGGCTATGCCTCAATGGCCTACTTCTGGGCTCGCATGGGTCTGCTGGCCAAGCAGAAGCTTGAAGCAGGCAGTGACGAAAAGGCGTTCTACACAGCCAAGGTTCAGACCTCGCAGTTCTACTTCAAGCGCCTGCTGCCAAGAACCCAAGCTCACGCTACTGCTGCGGTAGCCGGCGCCGAATCGCTGATGGATATGGATGCAGAGCACTTCGCGCTCTAAATTCTGAAAGTTTACAAGCCCGCTCTGCGGGCTTTTTTTGCTGATTGATATTAATAAAAGAGGATTACCCATGCCTGCGTACAATGCACCTCTCCAGGATATGCGCTTTCTGTTGAATGAAGTGTTTGATCTGAAAGGAATGCTCAGCAGTCTTGATGGACTCAAGGATCACGTGGATACCGACACCGCTGACGCTATCCTCGAAGAAGCTGCCAAGATCTCAAACAGTTTGCTCGCGCCAATCAACCGTTCCGGTGATGAGGAAGGCTGCCTGTGGAACGATGGAGTGGTGACCACCCCATCTGGTTTCAAGGAAGCCTATAAGACCTTCATTGAAGGCGGCTGGTGCGGACTCGGCGGCAATCCTGAGTTCGGCGGCATGGGCATGCCAAAGATACTGGGCGCGCTGGTCGAAGAAATGATTCAGTCTGCCAATATTTCCTTCGGTCTCTACCCGATGCTGACGGCGGGTGCCTGTCTGGCGCTCGATGCGCATGCTTCCGAAGAGCTCAAGGAAAAATATCTGCCAAACATGTACAGCGGTGTTTGGAGCGGCTCCATGTGTCTGACCGAGCCACACTGTGGAACAGACCTTGGTATCATCCGCACGAAGGCTGTGCCACAGGCTGACGGGTCATATACCGTGTCTGGTACCAAGATCTTTATCACTGGCGGTGAGCACGATCTGAGTGACAACATCATTCATCTCGTTCTGGCCAAGTTGCCTGATGCGCCAGCTGGTTCACGTGGGATTTCGCTGTTCCTCGTGCCTAAACTGCTGGTCGATGACAAGGGCGTGTCTGGCGAGAAGAACAACGTCAGCTGTGGTTCCATCGAGCACAAGATGGGTATCAAGGCGTCAGCCACGTGTGTCATGAACTTCGATGGCGCGAAAGGCTGGCTCGTAGGCGATGTGAACAAGGGCCTGGCGGCCATGTTTACCATGATGAACTATGAGCGTCTCGCGGTGGGTGTCCAGGGCCTGGCGGCGGCTGAGCAGAGCTATCAGAATGCCGTGGCTTACGCACTTGACCGCACCCAGGGTCGTTCACCGCAGGGTGCGCAGAACCCAGACAAGGCTGCCGATCCGATTTTCGTGCATCCTGACGTGCGTCGCATGCTCATGAACATGAAGGCGATGAACGAGGGTAGCCGCGCATTCTCCGTGTACTCGGCTCGCTTTCTCGATCTGTCCAAGTATTCTCAGAACGAGAGTGAGCGCCAGCATGCAGAGGCGATGGTTGCGCTGTTGACGCCAGTCTGCAAGGCCTTCCTGACCGATCGTGGCCTTGAGTCAACCGTCACAGGTCAGCAAATCTTCGGTGGCCACGGCTATGTACGCGAGTGGGGCCAGGAGCAACTGGTGCGGGATGTTCGGATTGCCCAGATTTATGAAGGCACTAACGGCATTCAGGCACTCGACCTCATGGGCCGTAAGATCGTCTCCAACGACGGTCGCTTCTTTGAGCTGTTTGCAAACGAAGTCGCTGATTTCGTTGAAGGCCATCGTCAGGATTCGTCGCTGCAGGAGTTCATGGAGCCGCTGTCAGCTGCGCTGTCGCGTCTGTGCGACGTGACAGAGCACGTTATCAAGTCAGCCAAGGATGATCCAAGTGCGGTTGGCGCAGCGAGCGTTGAGTATCTGGATCTGTTTGGCTACACGGCTTTCGCTTATGTGCTGGCTCGCAGTGCGATTGCTGCCCAGGCCCACAAGGGTGACGACAGCAACGGCTTCTACGATGGCAAACTGAAGACTGTCCGTTACTTCTATAACCGCCTGTTGCCACGGACACTGTCACTGGCCGAAGCCGTTCGTTCAGGCAGTGAAGACATGATGGCGATTACTGCCGAGCAGCTGTAAGCTGACCTACTTCGCTTGAAGTGTATGTTCTGACAAAAACCGGCTTTCGAGCCGGTTTTTTCGTTCAAGGAGATCGGTATGAGTGAGCAGAGTGACTACCGCGCAACAGCCCTGTCATTTCTGAAGCACAGCCTGGAGCAGCTGGCGTCTGCGCTCGACGACAGGAGCCGTCGGCAAGCGCGCTTTCTGTCTCTGGCCACAATAGCTTGTGATACTGATGAGGATGAGCTGCCCAGGCCAACTGCGAGAACCGTCGTGATGAGAGACTGGACGAGTGCCCCGCCTGTCTGGCAGTTTCATACCGACCGGCGGGCGGCCAAAGTCAGCGAGCGTTCGCTCAGCCATCAACTGAGTGCGGTGTTCTGGGATTCCTCCAGTCAGTTGCAGATCAGGCTGCTGGGCACTGCCAGTGAATGTCGGGATGCAGCCGTTGTTCATAAAGTGTGGAATGACCTGGGAGCGCGAGGTCAGCAGAGCTTCTGGCGGCATGAGGCGCCAGGCACTGGGCTTGCCCATCCAACTGCACTGACGTTTGCCAAAACCGTGGAGGCCGCCGCCCGTGGGGACGAGAGCCTTGTAAGCCCTCATTTCATGTTAGTAGACGTTGCTGTCAGCGCTGTGGATTGCCTTAGCCTCGCTGATGATCCTCATCATCGGGTCCAGGGCCAATGGCGCCAGGATGGGTGGGAGGCTCGCTGGGTAGCGCCCTGAGACTCCTTAGGGGATGACTACGGTCTTTAGCGCATCTGGTCTGCACGCGAAGGCTTGTCTATGAAAAGATTGCGATTCCCCTGCAATTTCTCGATCAGATTGTTGCGAGCTTTTTCGGCGTCATCTGGCGGGAACCGCTTGCACCAGTCAATCAGCGTATCGATGGAGCTTGGCGCGGGTAATTTGTAAGCTTCCATCATGTAGAGGGTGGCGCGGGCGATGATACCTTTCGCCGTATCCTGCGGTTCTATCACCCCATAGGCCTTACGGGTTTCGCATTCGCCGGCCAGTCCATCGGCGCCTATTTCAGCAAAGCGGGAAGAGCCACGAGCCAACTCGAAGCTCATGGTAGACGGAAAGATGTTATGCATGTCCGAAATCATGCGGCGATAGTCAGGGGCATTCGTCCTGCACTTGCTGCTGGTACCGCAGTCTAGCTTTTCGCGGATCCAGCTCGATTCGTAGATATAACCTTCCTTGATCGTAATCGACTTCTTCTCGAAGTCCTGACTGCAAAAGAGGGTAGTGCCGCCTTTGGCATAAAGATCGCCCCAGAACAATTCCTTCAACGTCTTTTCCGGGTCAGTATGACGCGTCTGTGCCTCTGTATGACCGCCGTAAGCAGCGAGCAGCAATGACACGAGAAGGAAAACTGCGAAACCAGGCCGGAGGCTACTACAGGTCGGCTTGGCTGATAAGCATGGCAAAATATTGGATAAAGATCTGATAATGAAGCCCATAGTCTCGAAACCGCAATTGCTGAAAGCAGACTAACAAGCGATTAAACCACATATTCAGCATCAGCAGAATATGCTTTTGCAAGCCCCCCTACTACCGGTCAGACCGGAGCGCAGACTTTCGGGGGCTGACCACTCAAGGCGAGAGCGAAATCACACAGGAGCTGTTCGATAGGCAATGGGTTGGCTTTTTTGATAGCTGCGTCACAGAGACAGGCCAGCTGATGGGCCTGTTTGAGTCGCGCGGGTCGAAGTCTCGCCGCATGCTGCTTGTAAGCCTGTTGGCGAAAGCGCACAACGCCGGCCTGCTGGCAGGCGTCCTGAAAATTTGCCCCTGAAGCCTGTGCACGCAATATTTTTGCCAGCACTCTCAGTTCTCGGCTAAGCGACCATAGCAAAATAGGATCGGCAACATTTTCGCTGCGCAAATGAAGGACGATGGAGACGGCCTTTTCGCCCTTGCCTTCAAGACAGGCGTCGGTGAGATCGAAAACGGTATAGCGGCTGCTGTCGCTGATCGCATCAGCAATGTGTCGCTCATCTATCTGACTTTTACCGTGCAGCAGGCTCAGTTTCCTGAGCTCTTGGTCGGCCGCCAGAAGGTTGCCATCGATGTACTGCTGGAGCAAGGTCAGGGCCGGCGCAGTGAGATGCAGGCCGGCCTGATTGGCGCGCCGTGCCAGCCAGCTGGCGAGCCCATCTGATTTCATAGGCCAGATGGGTACGTGGGCCTGGGATTGTTCGAACTGCTTGAACCATTTGGTGTTGAGCGTCTTGGATTCGATCCGGTCAGAAAGAATCAACACGAAGGTATCTGCCGGGGGGCGCTCCAGCCAGCTCAGCAAGACTTTTCGACCCGCATCGCTTGGTAGGGCAATCAGGTGGAGCTGCAGGACGCTCTGTTCTGCAAACAGCGACGCGGTCTCGAACTGCTGGGCCAGGCCGTTCCAGTCAAAATCAGTCCCAACCTGGTAGACCTGGCGCTGATTAAAGCCGAGTTCGCGACACTGTGCGCGCACTTCATCCGCGGCTTCATTACGAAACAGGGGTTCATCGCTGCTGATCCAGACCGCCCACATTGAGCTGTCGGCCAGCCCATGACCCTGGCGAAACTGCTTGTCGAAATGGGCCTTGATACCTTCCGGCTTCAGACGCATGAGGCCTTATTCACTGGTTAAGGGGCGAAAATCTGCAAAATGGCATTACGGTCGCTGTATAACGAAAGCCTGAGCATCAGCTCCGCCGACAGCTGCTGATCCAGATCCTCGATGATCTGTTCTTCCTCTTTTTCCTTACCCAGGACGCTCAGTTCGTCGTAGCGATAGACTTGCGACTGCGCCAGCTGGGTTTGCGGAATCAAAGTGGCGCCAAGGTCGGTCAGGGAAAAGTTTACGAGGCGCACGACCTGGAATTCCGCGGCGATGGCATTGTTCGAAATACTGACCGCCCGACGCTCTGTTCTCACTTCACCAATCGTCAAGGTCGGTAGACGATCGGAATCTTCGGCGATGGTCACACCGGCTTCGGACAACTGCCTGTCGACGACGTCGCAGAAGTTCGAATCCATTGCCTGTGTGCACACCAGATTCATTGCTCGCAGACCGTCGGGCAATACGATGTTTCCACGCGGTCTGAAACCACAGCCCGCAGAGATGAGCAGGCTGGTCAGCAGCACAAAAATGCCCAGGTGCCGCATTGGCAGCGCTCGTCTGTTGCCAATGCTGGCCTGTCTGGCCGGACTAGCGAACAACAATGTTGACCAGCCGCTGTGGCACGACGATTGTCTTCACGATGTCCTTGCCCTCGATGAACTTCTGAACATTGTCATGAGCCAGCGCTGCAGCGATGATCGCCTCCTTGTCAGCACTGGCGGCACACTCCATTTCGCCCCTGCGCTTGCCGTTTACCTGTATCGCCAGGGTGAAGACATCGCGTACCAGCGCCTTCGGATTAGCCTTCGGCCATGGCGCGTCCAGAATCCTGTCGTCGTGGCCGAGCGCCTGCCAGAGCACATGACAGATATGTGGTGTGATGGGCGCCAGTGCCAGGACCGCTGTTTCAAGCGCAGCCCTCAGTACAGCCTGGCTCTGCTCGGTGTCGGCAGCTAGTTTGTTAGCCTCGTTGAGGAGCTCCATAACGGCTGCAATGGCTGTATTGAAAGTCAGGCGACGGCCGAAATCGTCTGAGACCTTTTCGATGGTCTCATGGGTCTTGCGATACAGATTGCGCTCGGCCTCGGCAAGGCTCTCTACATCGATATTGGCAGTACTGCCAGTGGATGACGCTTCAGTGAAACTCCGGACCTGCTTCCAGAGCCTGCGCAGAAATCGGTGCGCACCTTCGACGCCGGTGTCGGACCACTCCAGAGACTGTTCTGGCGGGGCCGCGAACATCGTGAACAGTCGCACTGTATCGGCGCCGTATTGGTCGATGAGCGTTTGCGGATCAACACCGTTGTTCTTCGACTTGGCCATTTTTTCGCGACCGCCGTGCTCAACTGCTTGACCATCGGTGACCAGGACATAGCCGCTGACTCTGCCATCGTCCGTCAGTACTGGCTGGACTTCTGCTGGGTTGTAAAAGACCTTCTTGCCGTCGTCCATAGTGCGATAGAAGACGTCTGCGATCACCATGCCCTGGCAGAGCAGGCGAGAAAACGGTTCGTCTGAACTGACCAATCCTTCGTCGCGCAGCAGCTTGTGGAAGAATCGTGCATACAGGAGGTGAAGAATGGCGTGTTCGATACCACCGATGTATTGGTCAACTGGCAACCAGTAATTGGCCGCCTCCGGCTCGAGCATGGCGGTGTCGGACTTCGGTGAGCAGTAGCGTGCGAAATACCAGGAGGACTCCATGAAGGTGTCGAAGGTGTCAGTTTCGCGAAGCGCTGGCTCGCCGGCACTGGTGGTCTTCGCCCATTCGGGGTCTGCCTTGATCGGGCTCTTCACGCCACTCATGGTGACATCTTCAGGCAGCACGACCGGTAATTCGTCTAGCGGGACGATACGCTCTTCACCCGACTCAGTGGTGACCATGGGGATTGGTGCACCCCAGTAGCGCTGGCGGGATACGCCCCAGTCACGAAGGCGATAATTGACGCGTTTTTTGCCCTTGCCCTGAGTCTCCAACACCCGTGCGACGGCATCAAATGCTTCCGCGGTTGTCAGACCGGTGAACTCACCAGAGTTGATGGTAATGCCATGCGAGGTATAGGCATTCAGCTGAATGTCGATATCAACCGAATCAATTTCCAGCGGAGCGATCACCTGGGTAATTGGTAATCCGTACTTGCGGGCGAATTCGTGGTCGCGCTCGTCATGAGCCGGCACTGACATTACGGCGCCTGAACCGTAATCCATCAATACGAAATTGGCAATCCAGACCGGTATCAGCTCTCCGGTAAATGGATGGATAGCCTTGATATCTGTTTCCACACCCAGTTTTTCCATCGTGGCCAGCTCGGCCTCCGCGGTCTTGGTGTTGATGCAGGACTGAATGAAATCGCTGACGCGTGTGGAAGCAGCGGCCGCTTCCTGCGCCAGCGGATGCTGCGCGGCAATGGCAATATAGGTCGCGCCCATGATGGTGTCAGGCCGGGTCGTGTAGACCTCGATCTCTTCTTCCCGATCCTTCAGGCTGAACCTGAACTCGATGCCCTCCGAACGACCGATCCAGTTGCGCTGCATGGTGCGGACCTGATCCGGCCAGTGCTCGAGCTTGTCGAGGTCGTTCAGCAATTCTTCTGCATAGGCGGTGATCTTGATGAACCACTGCGGGATTTCGCGGCGCTCGACCAGGGCACCTGAACGCCATCCCCGACCATCGATGACTTGCTCATTGGCGAGTACGGTGCCATCGACCGGGTCCCAGTTGACCGTGGACATCTTTTTGTAGACCAGCCCTTTTTCGTACAGGCGTGTGAAGAACCACTGTTCCCACTTGTAATAGTCCGGCTTGCAGGTGGCGACTTCGCGCGACCAGTCATAGCCGAAGCCAAGTGCCTGCAGCTGGGACTTCATATAGGCAATGTTTTCGTAGGTCCAGCGAGCGGGCGGCACGTTATTCTTCAGTGCGGCGTTCTCAGCTGGCAGACCAAATGCGTCCCAGCCCATGGGCTGAAGAACGTTCTTGCCGAGCATGCGCTGATAGCGGGAAATGACGTCGCCGATGGTGTAGTTCCGCACATGCCCCATATGCAGCTTGCCGCTGGGGTAGGGGAACATCGAGAGACAGTAATACTTCTCTTTGGTCCTGTCCTCGTTGACCTGAAAACAGGCTTCCTTCTCCCATATTGTCTGAACGTCCTGTTCGACCGCCTGGGGATGATAGTGTTCTGGTATCAGTTCTGGCATGGCTGGCATGTGCTCTGCTTGGCTCCGCGTGGCCGGCTATTCTACCTGTATTGGTCGCCTTGTCACCAGCCGATGGCGATCAGGCTCGTCGAGCCTGCAGCACGACGCCGACGATCAGCAGGCCGCACAAAAGCAGAATGGGCATGGAGCCCGTTCTGGCAAATGGCGTGGCACCCTGGCGTGGCTGAACCTCGCCCCTGAGTACGCCGCTTTCAAACTGCGCCAGCCGATCCTGAATGATGCCATCGGCGCCGATGATGGCTGTCACGCCGTTATTGGTGCCGCGAAGAATGGGCTTCTGCTGCTCCAATGCTCGCATGCGGGCGATCTGAAGATGTTGTAGTGGTCCAATCGAGCGGCCAAACCAGGTGTCGTTGCTGACCGTGATCATGAGGTCGACATCAGCAGCCTGACTGGCTACGAAATCGGGATAGACGACTTCGTAGCAGATGAGAGCGGCGACAGTGTAGGTCTCACCGCTTGAGTTCAGCTGCATGGTCAGTGGTGCTTGTTCCGTTCTGCCGGGTCGCATGTCTGACATCGGCAGATTGAAAAAGTCGATGAGCCCACGAAGTATCGACTGCATCGGCACATATTCGCCAAACGGAACAAGCCTCTGCTTGTCGTATTGGCCGCTTGCCTTGCCCAGACCGATGAAGCTGTTATGCACCTGAATTTCACCCGCGTCACTCTCGCTCACGGTCAGAATGCCAGTGAAAAAAGCGGCCTGTTCTGAATCTGCGCGCTGGCCAAGCTGCTTGAGCAAATTGACGGCCTGATGTTGGTATAGCGGCAGTGCCGTTTCAGGCCAGAGTATGATGTCGGCGTCCCAGATGGGCGTCGTCATGTCGATGTAAGTACGGACGATCCGGTCCTGTTCCGAAGACTTCCATTTCAAAGCCTGGGCGATATTTGGCTGTACGAGGGCAGCGCTCAGCACGGGGCCATTTGCAGACGTCCACTGAACTGAACTGAGTCCATAGCCACCGAGCACCAGAGCCAGCACCAGCACGGCGAAGGTGTAGTCCGGCCATGAGGGCAGACCGGTCGAGTCTGGGGCGGGAGGAGATTCAGCCGTGTTCCTGATTCGTTCAAGAAGCCTGTTAATCACCAGTCCGAGCGCCAGCGCCATCAGCAGTATGAGCAGTGAGCAGGCATAGACGCCCGCTACAGGCGCCCAGCCGGACATCCAGCCGCCGGTGCTGGAGGCGGGCAGGGCCTCGCCCAGTAAGAGCCATGGAAAGCCACTCAGTAGCCAGGCTCTCACCCATTCAAACAACACCCAGACGGCTGCGAATAGTAAACCGCCGAATAACACCTGCCGGCGCGCTGCCAGCCGGCTTAGCCCGCCATATCTGAAAGAGAGCCCCAGTAGCAGGAACTGCAGGACGAAAAACAGGGACAGCAAGGCGGTGAACAGGAGCGTAAGCCCGCCAGCCAGGGTGGGCGAGGCATTGCCGTAGTCGTGGATGCTGAAATAGACCCAGGAGACGCCGACGGTGAAGAAGCCAAAACCGAGACACCACCCTGCGAGCGCGAACTGTCGAAGATTGCGCCGGGCCAGAGTGGGTAGCATGCAAAAGGCCAGAGCGAACAGCGGGTAGGGCAGCCAGACCTGGTCGAAGGGGGCGAAGGTGAACGGCAGCAAACCGCCAATAAGCAGCCAGGGCAGATAGTGGCGGAAAAAGGACGCGAACATGAGGTCTTTCAACTGTTGATGATGAAGCAGTACCGACTCAGCTCATTTCTGCCTGGCGGGTGAACTGCATAAGCCGGATCTGACGATTGTCCGAGTTCAGAATTTTCACCATGAAGTCGCCGAAAGCGATACTTTCACCGCGCTTGGGCAGGCGTCCAAAGCGATGCACGACGAGACCGCCGATAGTGTCATATTCGTCTTCGTCGAGTTCCAGACCAAAGTACTCGTTGAAATCCTCGATCGGCGTCAGCGCCTTGACGACGAACTGGCTGTCGTCACGGCGCTTGATGAAGCCTTCTTCGTCGAAATCGTGCTCATCCTCGATGTCACCGACGATCTGTTCAAGCACGTCTTCGATAGTGACCAGACCGGCAACACCGCCGTATTCGTCGACTACGATGGCCATGTGGTTGCGGTTGGTCTTGAAGTCCTTGAGCAGTTGATTCAGGCGCTTGCTCTCTGGCACGAAAGCGACCGGCCTGAGCTGGTTGATGACCTGGGCACGGGTGAGTTCACCCTTGAGCGCCAGCGGCAGCAGATCCTTCGCCAGCAGAACGCCGACCACATCGTCCCGGGACTCACCAATAACGGGATAGCGACTGTGTGCAGCATCGAGTATTTCTGCGAGGTAGTCCTCAGGTGAAGCCGAGGCCTTGATGACGATCATCTGGGCTCTGGGCACCATGACCTCACGCACCTGCATGTCGGTCACCTGCATGGCGCCTTCAATCAGGCCAAGGGATTCGGTATCGATGATCTGTCTTGATTCGGCAGCCCGAAGGATTTCGAGCAGTTCTGACTTATCCTGGGGTTCCGCGGAAAAAGCAGCTGAAAGCTTGCTGATCCAGCTTTTAGCGGGGGTGTCCATATTCGGTTTTGACTGTTCCGGCTCGGGATCCGTCATAAAGTGTCTGTTAACTCTCTCTGAAAGTGTCTGGTGTAACGCGCATCGGTAAAACTACCGACACAGGGTCAGAATAATCAAAATTGCTGGCGAGGAACAGCGTATTCTTCAGTCGAAAGGCTTCGACTGCTCGTCCGCGTCTGCGCTGAGGTAGGGATCGGCGACACCAAACTCTCTCAGCAGAGCTATCTCGACCGCCTCCATGACTCCGGCCTCTTCGGCTTCAATATGGTCATGGCCGAGCAAATGCAAGACCCCGTGAATGACGATATGCATCCAGTGATGGTCGAGAGTCTTGCCTTGATCCAGCGCCTCCTGCTCGAGCACCGAAGGACAGATAAAGATGTCGCCGAGCTCCGCCTGAGCGGCAGCCAGTGCTTCCGGGGGCAGGCCCTGTGGCGGCTCGAAAGGAAAGGACAGTACGTTGGTGGACTTGTCTTTGCCCCGATACTGACTGTTGTAGCTCTGCATGTCCTCTGGACTCAGCAGTTGTATCGACAGCGACCACTCACGCGCCGTCTCGTCAGCAGTACGGTCGCCAGCCAGAACGGCTGCCACCACAGGCAGTAGGCCATCGGCATTGACGAACTCGGGTAGGGCGCCTGCTGTCGGCGCAGCGCGAAGGTCCTCGAAACCGAGGTCAATGAGCGGCTTCAATGGGACTGACCATCCGTTGGCGTTTTGGAGCGAGGTCGCGCAGGTGGCTGCGGCCCGCTTCGCTTGAAGCGGCTCGGGCGCTGCAGTTCGCCGCCCTGATCCTTGGTCACTGCGGTCTCACCAAGCTTGTCGAACTTGTCATAGGCGTCGACGATGCGCTGGACGAGCGGATGGCGCACGACATCTCGGCTGGCAAACCGCGTTACAGCGATGCCGTCCACTTCGCTCAGGACATTCAGACTATGCACGAGCCCCGACGGTGTATTGCGCGGCAGGTCGACCTGCGTAAGGTCACCTGTGATGACCGCCGTAGAGCCGAAGCCGATGCGCGTGAGGAACATTTTCATTTGTTCGCGGGTCGTATTCTGACTTTCGTCGAGAATGACGAAGGCATTGTTGAGCGTGCGCCCACGCATGAAGGCCAGCGGCGCAACTTCGATGAGCCCCTTTTCCATCAAGCGCGCTACCTGCTCGAAACCCATCATGTCGTAGAGCGCATCGTAGAGCGGGCGCAGATAGGGGTCGACTTTCTGGGCCAGATCACCAGGCAGGAAGCCCAATTTCTCACCAGCTTCAACAGCGGGCCGAACAAGCATGATTCGACGGACCTGTTCACTGGTGAAGGCTTCCACTGCGCAGGCGACGGCGAGATAGGTCTTACCCGTACCGGCCGGCCCCACGCCGAAGTTGATATCGCAGCTGCGAATCGATTTGACGTAGCTGCTCTGATTGGAGCCCCGCGGCTTGACGTGCAGTTTTGGTGTTCGTATGGCCGCAGCCAGCTCTCGATCCTGGGGGCTATCATCGTCCGATGTCGAGTCCAGCCGATGACGGTCGCGGACTTCCTGTATCAGCAGATGAACTTCTTCACCGCCCAGCTCGAAGCGCGAGCTGGTCTGTTTATAGAGCCGTTTAAGCAGCTCTTCGGCTGCCTTGATACGTGCAGGCTCACCGCGAATGGCAAATTGATTGCCGCGATGGCTGATCGACACACGCAGTCGATTCTCGATATGACGGAGATGCTCATCGAATTGTCCACAGAAATTCTGCAGCTTGGCGACATTGTCCGGCTCGAGCGAAATGGTGACAAGACTGTCTTGTGCTGCTGAGCCGGTTACAGCGGCTGAATCATGCCTGGTAATAGGCGGTCTCCGTAGTGGGTTGTGCGTTGGTGGCCACGCTGGCGTCAGCCGCGCGTGAATTCGGTCTGAGACCTTCCGGCAAGCCAACCAATACGCCACGAAGTGAGTTCGGGCGTGCTTCTGTAATACGCAAGTCGACAAAGCGGCTGATCAGCCCTTCGCTGTCTTCGTAGCTCATCATGCTGCGGTCGCTGGAATCAGTCATATCTGCCGTCTCGAGCTGCGCAAAGAAATTGACTACGCGGTTATTTTCTGTACGAGCCTGCAGTTGCGCAGGATCTTTCTTCGAGCGTCCGGTGACCAGTACGCGCTCGACCGTACCAACCATCTGCCGGCTGATTTGCTGGGCATGCTGGTTGATGGCATGCTGAAGCCGCGCCAGGCGGGCCTTTTTTACATCCATCGGAACGCTGTCAGGCAAGTCGGCGGCTGGGGTGCCAGGCCTTGCCGAATAGATGAAGCTGAAGGATACATCGAAGCCGAGTTCATCGATCAACTGCATGGTCGCTTCGAAATCTTCTTCAGACTCGTCAGGGAAGCCGATGATGAAATCTGACGAAAGACTCAGGTTTGGCCTGATCTTACGTAGGCGGCGGATCTTCTCGACGTACTCTGCCGCACTATGACCACGCTTCATTCGCATGAGAATGTTGTCACTGCCGCTCTGAATTGGCAGATGCAGATGACTGACCAGTTCTGGCACTTCGGCATAGACTTCGATCAGCGAGTCGCTGAATTCGACTGGATGTGAGGTCGTGAAGCGAATGCGATCGATACCTTCAATGGCAGCCACATAGGTGATGAGTTCGGCTAGATCTACTGGCGCTTCGTCTTCATCCTCCAATGTTCCGAGGTAAGCATTCACGTTCTGCCCCAGAAGATTGACTTCCCGAACACCGGAAGCGGCGAGATGCTCGATTTCAGCCAGAACGTCGGCGACCGGACGGCTGACTTCTTCACCACGGGTATAGGGCACGATGCAGAACGAACAATATTTGCTGCAGCCTTCCATGATCGAGACGAAGGCGCTGGCGCCGTCGGCCGTCGGCATGGGCAGGTGATCAAACTTCTCGATTTCCGGGAAGGTCACATCCATCATCGGAATCTGGGTCTGGACACGCTGGTCAACCATGGCTGGCAGCCGGTGCAGGGTCTGCGGTCCAAATACGAGGTCGACGAAGGGTGCGCGGGCACGAATGGCCTCCCCTTCCTGACTGGCGACACAGCCGCCCACGCCGATGAGCAAATCAGGCTTTTTTTTCTTCAGGGATTTCCAGCGACCAAGCTGATGAAACACCTTTTCCTGCGCCTTTTCCCTGATCGAACAGGTGTTGAGCAGGATCACATCAGCGTCTTCGGCCGAATCGGTCAGCTCGAGCTGATGACTCTCACCCAGCAGGTCTGCCATGCGTGAGGAGTCATACTCATTCATCTGACAGCCATGTGTTTTTATGAAAAGCTTCTTGGTCGCCACTGGTCACCCTTGCTCAAAAATTGAGCATTTAACAAATTGGGCGGCTATTATAGGGTTGAAGTGATAAAATCTCGACCCCATTTCTTAGTCTCATCGTTCACGGTACTCAAATACATGGCAAGTTCTACGACGAATAAAACGGTCTACAAGGTGATCTACTTCAATCACGACGAGATTTTCGAAGTCTACGCGGCGAACGTGTACGCCAGCGAGTTATATGGTTTCGTCGAGATAGAAACCTGGCTGTTCGGTGAGCGCTCACAGTTGTTGGTGGATCCGGCTGAAGAAAAGCTGAAGAACGAGTTCGCCGGAGTGACTCGTTCATATATTCCCATGACGGCCATCATCCGCATCGACGAAGTGGAGCAGCAGGGGCAGGCCAAGGTCTCGACCGCGAAGATGGCTACAGTGTCCGCGTTTCCACGCCCTCCGGCCAAGACCGACAAATAGCCTTTCCTGCCGGCAGTGCGCTGGCCGCATCAACAGCGTTGGTGCCAATGCGGGAATTCAGCGAGCGGTGCGCAGCGCTGGGCCCGCGAAAGGGCGACCTGTCAGGTCGCCCTGGTCACTCCCTAGCGTAGCGCTAGTCCCAGTTTTTCCAGCACACTATCGACTGCCTCAGCGATATCATCATCAGTCTCAGCATGAATACACAGGCGATCTGGCAGCTCATTATCGTCGACACTGATGTCTTCAGCACCTTGTGTGATGAGCACCATATGTACACGAGCGGCTAGCCGGGCCGTCGACAGCGTTAGCGGTTCTTCGATAGACACCACGGTCAAGCCATGCTCGAACAGGGTTCGTTCGACAGTATTGGCGAGCTTGGTGGCGACAGGTCCCTGTGTTTCGACCAGGAGCGCAGGGTGGCCCCTTCGGGCTTCGCGCTCGCTGGCAGCGACCGGTACATCCGACAGCCGCTCGGAATCAGTGACCGCGCTATCCACCATGCCTGCACCGACAGTGACGTTGGTCAGGCGATCGATGATGATGAATGCACCCATCAGGTGATTGCGCTGATAGGGATCGAAGACGATGGGCTTGGTAAGCGCGAGCTCACACAAGCCAATTTCATTCAGCCCAAGCTGCGTCGCGTCGCTCTGCTGCAGTGAGTTGACGTCGATCTGATGAAGAACCCTGGTGATCGAGCCGAAAGTCGTCGTCGTGCCCAGTTTGATCGCGTACTGCTTGCCAGGGACCAGCGGGCTGTCGGTCATCCAGACAATATTGGCCTTGAGTCGACTGCTGACCGTGGGGACATGGTCCTTCTTGACCAGAACGTCGCCACGACTCACATCTATTTCGTCACTCAGGGTCAGGGTGACGGCCTGGTTCTGGAAGGCTTCTTCGAGATCACCGTCGTAGGTCACGATGGACTTGACGCGACTGGTTCTGCGCGAGGGCAGCGCCATGATTTCGTCGCCCTGGCGGATGATGCCGGAAGCGATCGTACCGGCAAAACCACGGAAATCGAGATTTGGCCGGTTCACGTACTGGACAGGCATGCGGAATTCAGCGAGCTGGCTGTCATCCGAAATGGCCACGTTTTCGAGAATGTGCATCAGTGGCTCTGCGCCGGCCAGATCCTTGTACCAGGGCATCTTTTCTGAAAAATCGACGACGTTGTCGCCATCCAGCGCTGAAATTGGAATGAAGCGCAGATCCGGAATCCGCAGGGCCTTGGAAAACGCCAGATAATCTTCACGAATTTCGTCATAGCGCGCCTGGCTGTAGTCGACCAGGTCCATCTTGTTGATGGCCACGACCACGTGCCGGATCCCGAGTAGTGACGCGATGAAGGTGTGACGCCTGGTCTGAGTCAGCACGCCATAGCGCGCGTCGACCAGGATGATTGCCAGCTGCGCCGTCGAGGCGCCCGTGGCCATGTTGCGGGTGTATTGCTCATGACCGGGCGTGTCGGCAATGATGAACTTGCGCTTGGCGGTGGAGAAGAAGCGATAGGCGACATCGATGGTGATGCCCTGTTCACGTTCTGCCTGCAGGCCATCGACCAGCAGGGACAGGTCCAGCTTGCCATCGGTATTACCGCTCTTGGCGCTATCTTTCCTGATCGCTTCGAGCTGATCTTCGTAAATCATTTTCGAATCGTGCAGCAGACGTCCGATGAGTGTGCTCTTGCCGTCGTCTACACTGCCACAGGTCAGCAGGCGCAGCAGCTCCTTGTGCTCGTGCTGTTCAAGATACGCGAGAATGTCTTCGCTGATGAGTTCGGACTGGTGTGACATGCTAGAAATATCCCTCGCGCTTTTTCTGTTCCATTGAGCCGGCCTGATCGTGGTCGATCATTCGCCCTTGTCGCTCACTGCTGGTGGTCAGCAGCATTTCCTGAATGATATCTGTCAGTGTGTCGGCTTCGGACTCGACTGCACCGGTCAATGGATAGCAGCCCAGTGTTCTGAAACGCACTGAACGCATTTCCGGCTTTTCGCCCTCACGCAGCGGCATGCGCTCGTCGTCGACCATGATGAGTGTGCCATCGCGTTCGACCACAGGACGCTTCTTGGAGAAGTACAGCGGTACGATCTCGATCTGCTCGAGGTGGATGTACTGCCAGATATCGAGCTCCGTCCAGTTGGACAGTGGGAAGACTCTGATGCTCTCGCCTTTGTTGATCTTGCCGTTATAGAGGTTCCAGAGTTCGGGCCGCTGATTCTTCGGGTCCCAACTATGGTTTTCGTCGCGGAAGGAATAGACCCGCTCCTTGGCACGGGACTTTTCTTCATCACGGCGGGCTCCGCCGAAGGCTGCATCGAACTTGTATTTATTCAGCGCCTGCTTGAGCGCCTGTGTCTTCATGATATGGGTGTGCTTGGAGCTGCCATGGGTGAACGGACCAACGCCCTGTGCAACACCTTCCTGGTTGATATGCACGATCAGGTCGAGATTGTGCTCTTTGGCCATGCGGTCGCGGAATTCGATCATTTCCCTGAATTTCCAGGTGGTATCGACGTGCAGCAGGGGGAAGGGCAGCTTGCCAGGGAAGAAGGCCTTCCGAGCCAGGTGCAGCATGACGGAAGAGTCCTTCCCGATCGAGTACATCATGACGGGTCGCTCGAATTCGGCAGCGACCTCGCGAATGATGTGAATGCTCTCGGCCTCAAGTTGCTTGAGGTGAGTCAAAGTGTGTTCGGACATGTAGTGCGCGTCTCCCCGGAAAGAATTTCGCCAGTTTTGAATGCGCGTACTATAGGAAATCAGGAAATTATAAGAAAGCTCTATTCTATATCGCTTTGTTATAGCCTTATGGTTTGCGCCCCTTTTTTGCCTCTATGAATGCATCCAGCAGGTCCTGCTGTTCAGTCGTCAGGCGCAGATAGGTCAGTCCCACATGGTATTCATCGCGCGATTGCCGGCAGGTATGGGCGACCACCGCTGCGATTCGGAACGACGCCTCGGCACTGGCTGGCGGCACGTAAGCGCTGCCTGCCGCGAGCTCACGAAGATCGAACTCGATATCGAGCGTGACCGGCTCATGGCGAGTGGTCGTCTTCTGATCGGCCGATAGCAGATCGGCCAGCTCACGCTCGCAGGAGACCATGAGACCCGCGCGTGAGATATTCCTGATCTGGACTTTGGCCGGTGTTTCAAGCTGCAGGACAGCGGGACAGGAGGCAGGTACACGCAGATGATGACGCAGGTTCTGCCTGGATGTTGTGGTCGACATAAAACGGTCTCTTATGGATGTCTTTACGACCTGCTGGGGCCGTCATTCGTTCTGTTCATCATTTTCGGCATTGTCTTCGCCTACGTCTTCGAGCGATACGCTGCCCTCGAGAGAAGAGCCGTAGGCTTCGATAAAGGCATTCTTGATGATGCCGATGACCGCGGTGAAGACGCCCACGTCTGGATTGTCTATCTGGCCTTCGATGGGCACACGGGTCGCAATACGATCTTTGCTGCCCTCTTCAAAGATAGCTGAAAATAAGCCGGTGATGGATTCACCGATCACTGTCAGCAGGCCATCGTCGTCACGTTTGATATCCTCGCGCCATTCGAACACCGTTGCTTCTTTCAATGACGGTGTGATGTAACCCGCGATCTGGCCGTTCTTCGCGGCAAGCTCGCTGGTCAGGCTGAAGCGTCCACCTTCAAGGTCGAAAGGGGCATAAGCCTTGATCAAATCGTCAAGCTTGAGAACCGAAAGTTCGTCCATTTGCAAATTGAAGTCGAACAATGGCTGCTCTGCATAGGGGTTCATTTTCAGAGCAAGGTTCACGGGGGCGTCTGCCATCAGCAATGCCTTGGCGTCGATACTGGCCACCAGACTTGAAGACAGATCTTCCGAGTTAGTGAGGTTGGTCGCCAGCAGCTGGATCTCGTTGAGATAGACATCGACCGGCGGTTCACTGCTGAAGTTTCGGAAGTGAAACTCGCCGTCGACCACTTCGAGCTGCTCGATATTGAATGGCGTGATCGACTCGAGTACCTCAGTCCAGGATTGGTCCTCGCCGGTCTGCCCCTCTGCGGCATCGCCACCATCGACGATATTGATTTCCGGCTTGAGAAAGTAGACCTCACTGACCAGTGAGCCTCGAAACAATGCGCCCCACAGTATCGAGACATCCACTTCTTCAGCGCTGAACAGCGGCGTGGGTACTTCGCCGTCTGTTTTCACGATATCGATACCCTGAATAACGAACGCGCCCCGGTAGAGTGAAAGATCGAGATCATCAATATGGCCACTGAAGCCATCCAGGCCGTCCAGCGTGTCGTTGACGTATTTCAGAATGGCATAAGGCATGGCCAGGCGAATGATGACAAGCAGGATGATGAGGGCAGGCAATCCGCGAGTCAGTACTAAGCTTTTTTTCATTATAACGGTCTCCAGTCTGTATGACGGCTCTTTACGATGTGCTGCTGAAGCAGGACTGCCGGTGATAACAATTACAAAGCACACCTTGGCTGATGAGCTGATTTACAAAAATGTTCAACCCGGGTTGTGGGTTACAGTGCCGATCAGAGGGCGTCTGATCGCTGGCACGCCTGCCGTGCCGCCCTCCACAGATTCATACGTAGAAACTGAAGCGAATTGGCCCGAAATATGCGAGTTATCTTCAACCTATCGCAGAAAAAGGAAAATATGACGATGACTTACAAAGACACGATGAACGACGTCAGAGAGAAGATCAGTGATGTGACTCACAAGGTAGCTGATGAATATGAGGAGTACGCGCCCGAGTTAAGGGAACGTGGACGTGAGCTGGTAGGTCGAACCAGAGAGTTCGTGCAAGCGCCACCGACAGCGCTGGTCATTGGTGGTGCAGTTGCTGGCGCGGCCACCGCAATGCTGGTGTGGGCTCTCATGCACCGTGAGAGTAGTAGTAGTCGTTACGGCACCATGCGCAGCAGTAATTTGAGGGGTACGACCACCCAGCGTACACCGCGACAGTATGCCGGAACCAGCTCTTCAGCCGATCCACGGAATGAGACTCGTGCTGCCGGAACAGCCAGCAAGCTGACGCCCACGACTTATCGACCGTCGAATGAGCGTAGTTCTGGTTCGTATAATCCTACGAGAACTGAAGCTGATATCTAACCGTGAACACCGGGACCAGTCCGTTCCGGTTTTACACCGCAAGCATTTGCAGTTTTGAAGACATCGGTCAGTGGCACGTCGTCATTGCTGGTGTCTTTTTCGGTTGAGCCGCTCCGCCGTTTCGTCAGTAAGCAATTGTGAATACTTTTGGCGCCCATTATGCTGTCCCTCTTCGCCTCATCTCCTTGGCCTTTCAATGACACACAAGACGCAAACAGATCATCCGCCTCAACAGCAGCTGAATACCTCGCCTCAAGCTAATGCAGACCCATCACTGGGTGGCAAGCCGAATGATGCAGGACACTCCCTCCCTGCTGTGGTCGCGATTGGCGCGTCTGCCGGAGGTCTATCGGCACTCAAGCTACTGTTGGCTACCGTGCCAGCTGAAAGCGGGGTGGCCTTCGTAGTGGTGGTCCATCTGTCGCCGGACCACGAGAGTCATCTGTCAGAGATACTGCAGGTTCGAGCCAATATTCCCGTTCAGCAGATTGTGGGTGATGTGAAGCTGGAGCCCAACAGGGTGTACGTCATCCCGCCAGGGCAGAACCTCAGTGCCATCGATAGTCATTTGCGCCTGACGAAACTAGAGACAGAGCGCCGGGCCCGAGCGCCGGTTGACCATTTTTTCAGAACACTGGCGAAATCCCATGATGGCAATTCGGCAGCCATCATTCTCACCGGCACAGGTTCGGATGGAACATTGGGTATTCAGGAGGTCAAGCAGAAGGGCGGGCTGACGGTCGTGCAGGATCCCGTCGAGGCCGAATATGACGGAATGCCTCGCAGTGCCATCGACACAGGCATCATCGATCTGGTGTTGCCGCTTGAAGAGATGGTGGACTATGTTCTTCGCTTTCTCAAGACCCAGCCCCGACTACCGCCCCCCGAAGACGAACCTGATGCAGCACGTCCGCTATTGGCCTCAATCCTTTCTGTAGTCAGAGCCAACCAGGGTCGTGACTTTTCGCGGTATAAACAATCCACGATCATGCGGCGGATTCGCAGGCGCATGCAGCTGGCACACGTTGAGGAACTGACCGATTATCTTGAGCTGCTTCAGACCACGCCGGAAGAGGTCGGAGAGTTGGTCAACGATTTCTCAATCACCGTCACCAGCTTCTTCAGAGATCCGGAAGTATTCGACGAGTTGAGTGAAAAAATAATCCCCAGGCTATTCAACGCGTCTCATGAAGAAGAGTCTTTGCGGATATGGTCCATTGGCTGTTCTACCGGGGAAGAGGCCTATACGCTGGCTATCCTCATGCTTGAACACGCTGAGAAGACCAATTCGGACCGGCCTGTACAGATATTTGCCTCGGATATGCATGACATGTCTTTGAAGCGGGCACGTGAAGGTCTCTATCCCGGCGATATTGAGGCTGATGTCAGCCAGGAGCGCCTCGAGCGCTTCTTTAAAAAGGAGAATGGTGCCTACCGGATAAAGAACGAGGTGAGGGATCTTGTGGTTTTTTCACCGCATAATTTTCTTTCCGATCCACCGTTTTCCCGGATCAATCTCATTGTCTGTCGCAACGTGCTGATCTATCTGCAGCGGACGCTACAGCCGGACATCATTGAATTGTTTCACTACGCTCTGAAGGCGCCGGGATATCTGTTGCTCGGCACGGCAGAAACAGTGACCCAGTCGCACCTGTTTGTGCCGGAAAACAAGACAAACGGACTTTATTCGCGACGCAATGTGCCTGCAACAGAGCCAAAGTTGCCAGTGTTTCCGTTCACCCGATCCGGTCGAAAGGACGAGGACAGAACCAACAAGGCGGAGAGAGCTCTCCCATCATATGGTGCCATGCATCATCGTATGGTAGAACGATACGCCCCCCCCAGTGTGTTGGTGAATTCCGAGAACAAGATGGTCCATCTCTCACGCCGGGCTGGTCGCTACATGATGCATCCTGGAGGCGTGCCAAGCTCCAATATCTTCAAGCTTATCCGCGAAGAGCTGCAGGTTGAGCTAAATGCAGCATTGCAGGGTGCGTCAAGTGCGACCGAACCCTGTATCTCCCGCCCAATAGTCTTAAAGCTCGATGGAGAGCCGCGTGAAGTTACGTTGTACGCACGTCGTGGCAGTGGCGAAGAGGACGATATTTATACTCTTGTCGTTTTCGATGAACGGGACCCGGTGCAGGTCCAGGCGGTTCGCGAGGGGGAGGAGAGACTAGGAGCTGATAGCCGAGAGCTTGAGCTTGAACTGGAGCTGACCAAGCGGCGCCTGCAGACTGCGATTGACGAATATGAGACCGGCCAGGAAGACATGCGAGCTTCTAATGAGGAGTTGCAGTCCGCTAATGAGGAGTTGCGTTCCACCCTTGAAGAGCTTGAAACGTCGAAAGAGGAGCTACAGTCAATAAACGAAGAGCTGCAGACCGCCAATGAAGTGGCTTAATGATCTTGGA
>NZ_BAABBO010000011.1:0-360094 GCF_039538005.1 Allohahella marinimesophila | reverse complement strand
AGTGCTTATCTGATCGGCATTACACCGATGGGTGCGTTTTTTTTCGCCTGCAGAATCCTCTGACAAACTCAGTCTTCGATCTGGAGCAACCCAATCAAGGCATGGTTAGGCTGTCCGGGCAGGACATCTTCCAGAGTGTATTTATCAAGGGTCTCCATGAAATTCTGCAGTGCCTCGGCCAGCATGTATTTCAGGCCGCAGGCTGGCGTGATACAGCATCGATTATCAGCACGAAAACACTCGACAAGTCCCATGTCGGGTTCGGTCTCACGCATCAGTTTGCCGATATTGATATCACTGGCCGCGCGATCAAGACGTAACCCGCCTTTCTTGCCCCGAAGACTGGTGACATATCCTGCCCGGGTCAGCTGATGGACCACCTTCATCAGGTGGTTTCGCGAAATATCGTAGCTTTCCGCAATTTCCTGGATGGTGGCCAAGCGACCCGGCTTTACGGCCAGATAGACCAGCACCCGAAGCGAGTAATCTGTGTATCGCGTAATTCGCATTCGCACACCGCCTAAGCGAACTCGATCGCGGATCCTAATGCAGTTGCAGGGCTGCGGCGCTTCGAATTCAGGAATTTACTGCTGTTTCCAGCCATTCATGATACGCGGTCACATAGAACCAGTTGAAGTTATTTTTTGTCCAGAAGCTGACGCAGATACCGCTCGATGTTCTGCGTCACTTCGTCTGGAGCCAGGCGAAAGCGGTTTAGCTGGCGTGTTTCAGTTCGGCCCTTCGAATGAATTCATCCAGAATGATGCCGTACAGTTCATGACCGAGGAATTTGTCCTCCACGCCCGACTCGAGGCTTGGATTGTCGTTGACTTCGATGATCGCCACACGATTGCCCGACTGCTTGACGTCGACGCCGTAGAGCCCTCTGCCGATCAGGTTGGCGGCTTTCACCGCAGCCTGCACCACTGGCTTCGGCACCTCATGTATGGCCATGGTATCCCAGGCACCGGTTGCCGTTGAGCTACCTTCGTGCTTGTAGATCTGCCAGTGATCACGTGCCATGAAGTATTTGCAGGCATAGATGGGTTTGCCGTTGAGCACACCGATGCGCCAGTCGTAATCGGTGTACATGAACTCCTGCGCCAACAGGAGTGCTGACTGCTTGAACAGGACCTCCGACCGCTCCACGAGCTGCTCGTGGTTCTCCGCCTTCATGACACCGCGTGAGAAGGAGCCGTCAGGGATCTTCAGCACCATCGGGAAGCCCAGGGTTTCAGCTGCGGACTTCAATTGCGCGTGATGCCCCTTGCTGAGAATGAGTGTCTTTGGCGTGGGTACCTTGTGGTGGTGAAGCAGGTCGGCCAGGAAAACCTTATTGGTACAGCGCATGATGGATGCACTGTCGTCCATGACGATCACGCCTTCGGCTTCGGCCTTTTTGGCAAAACGGAAGGTATGGTGATTGATGGCCGTGGTTTCGCGGATGAACAGCATGTCGTATTCGGGCACACGATTGAGATCGCGTGGCCCGATGAAGTCGATGGCGATGCCCTTCTGCTTGGCGACCTTGTGAAGCCGTTTCATGGCCTGCGCGTCACTCGGCGGCATCTTCTCGTCAGGATTGATCAGGACCGCCATGTCGTAGCGGAACTGTTTGCGGGCCTTCGGTTTGCGCCAGAGTTTCTTGGTAAAGGCATCGAAGGCTGAAGCGAAGGCCGTTTCATCTTCATCATCAAGCTGGTTCAGGCGCATTGGCTTGACTGCCGAGAGCATCCAGCCGTTCTTGTACTTCAGCTCGATGTCGACCAGCGGACAGGGAAACTGTTCGAAAATGATTTCACCCAGCGTCTTGAACTCTGGCAGGTTAGTGACGCCAAAGTAGCTGCGCACCACCAGTTTGCGCTTCGAGGCCTCCTGGGTAGTATCCGATTTCAGTGTCAGCAGGGCCTGATCGAGATCCAGCTCCTCGAAATCGAACGACAGCGTAAAGACCGCTTTTCGCTCCAGGGCATTGAGCGTCTTTACCGATGGAATGACATGGTGTCCCCTGGCCTCAGCCAGCAGCGAACAGTAATAACCGCGGCTGAGATACTTGTAGCTGCGGCACAGATTGACCACGCGGGTGCGCCCGGCCATCACCGCTCGTCTGTCATCACCGCTGGCGGCCATGGCCGAAGCCTCTGACAGGTTCAGATAAGTGTCGAAGGTAATGACGTCTTCACTGGGATAGTAAGGCGACCAGTCACTGAGCTTTTCAACAACGATGAATAACTGAGACATAGAATGTGTCTGTCGGGTGGAACGAAAAGCGGGAACCGCGCGTTTCGATGTGGCGCTTGTCCTGCACGTTGCTTCAGTTTTGCCTATAATCATTGATCTGTCCATGAATCTTCTGGATGGTTAAATCAACTCTCTCTCCGGCGATGTCTACATGCACCATTCAGTGGCTACGGCCAGCAGGTCACAGGGCCAGCTCATTGAAAACAAAGACGGAATCCGGGTACGGCTTGCCACAGCCAACGATGTGCCGACTTTGCTCGAACTTGAAAACAGCAGCTTTGATCACGACAAGCTCAGCCGACGCAGTTTCAAACGCTTCGTCGACAGTGAGACGGCTTCTCTGCTCGTGGCGACAGGTGATACGACGGAAGGTGAAACGATAGCTGCCTACGTGCTGACGCTGTTTCACAAAGGGTCGAATCTTGCTCGAATCTACTCGATCGCTGTGGACAGGCGCTTTGGCGGCAAAGGCATTGCCAGCCGCTTGTTAAATGCTGCCGAAGCCGTCGCGGTCGAACGGCACTGCATCGCCATGCGCCTGGAAGTCAGCGAAGACAATGCTGCTGCCATCGCACTCTACAAGAAGCACGAATATCGGCATTTTGGCGTGCTCGAGGACTACTACGAAGACCATCAGCCTGCCCTGCGCTACCAGAAACTGCTGCGGGTCGTGCCGCAGTCGGATCTGAAACTGGACATTCCCTACTATCCACAGACCATGGACTTCAGCTGTGGCCCGGCTTCGCTGATGATGGCGCTGGCCTTTCTCCGCGACCATTTTCAGTTCGCGGTGCATGAAGAGCTCGAAATCTGGCGCGAGGCTACGACAATCTTCATGACTGCCGGACATGGCGGCTGCGGCCCTCATGGCCTCGCCCTCGCTGCAGTAAAACGTGGACTCCGCGCCGAAGTCTTCGTCAACAACAGTGGTCCGCTGTTCATGGAGGGTGTGCGCCGTGAGGAGAAAAAACGGATTCTAAAGCTGGTTCATGACGGCTTCATGAGCAAGATGCAGGAGTTCGACATCCCTGTGCATGACCGACCGTTGAAGTTGGCGGATATCGAGAACGCACTGCGAAATGGCGTCGTGCCATTGGTGCTCATCAGCACCTACCATTTCGACAAGTGCAAGACCCCGCACTGGGTAACCGTGACGGCACTGGACGAGGATTTCGTCTACATCCACGATCCCGACGTCGACCCACTTGAACATCAGACCGTACTGGACAGTCAGCACCTGCCGATTCACCGCAAGCGCTTCGAGAAGATGTCGCAGTTTGGCACCAAGGCGCTTAGAGCCGCCGTGCTCCTTTGCCGGGGTGAGTAACCCGACGGGCGCTGGCAGCTCTGATTCGCCATTGTTCTGAGGCTGCCTGCAGACGTGCCAGAGGCACGGGCTGGCCGAAGTAATAGCCTTGCAGGGCATCGCAGCCAGCATCGACCAGCAGCCTCAGCTGAGCCTCGTTTTCCACGCCCTCTGCAGTCACCTCGATAGACTGCAGGTGGCAGAGGTCGATGAGGGGCGGCAGCATGGATGATTTGCCTGCGTCCATCATCCTGGTGATGAATAGCCGGTCGAGTTTCACCACATCGACCGGATACTCGACCAGCTGGGCCAGTGAGGTATAGCCGGCGCCAAAATCGCCAATGGCCACGCCAAACCCTGCTGAACGCAGCGCTTGCAAGGTGTAAGTCATCTGGTCACTGAAATCGATGCCGATGGTTTCAGTCATTTCAAGCTGAATCATCGCGGGTTCGACCTTGTACTGGCGCGCCGCATAAATAATCTGAGAAGCCAGATCCTTATTGCACAACTGCGCCGAGGAGAGGTTGATCGACAGTTTCACGTCGCCGCCAAGTTCGGCAGATACGTTTTTGTAGAGCCTCAGGGACTCGGAGACCACCCATCGGTCAATTTTCTCGAACAGACCAGTCGCCTCGGCAATGGGCACGAACTCGGCTGGCCCCACAGGTCCTAAGCGCGAAGAGTTCCAGCGCAGCAGGACTTCCACCGCATTGGCGGTTCCAGTGGCGACTGAAATAATTGGCATGAACACGAGAAAGAACTCGGCATCGCAATCGACCACCTTGAGCGCGTGTTCGATATCCCGCTCTCTATTGGCCTTGGTAGCGATATCGCGCGAATAGTGCGCCAGCTGATTCTTGCCGAGCGACTTGGCCTGGTACATGGCGGAATCGGCGCAGCTCATGAGTTGGGTCAGCTGAGTGGCATCAGCGGGACACTCCGCAATACCAATACTCGCTGAAATTGGCAGCAGTGTGCTATCGAGGCGATAACCGGTCTTGAAGAGTGCGACGATCTCGTTCGCCAGATCATGGCGGGCGTTGGGCATCGCCTTGCTCTGAGCCAACATGACGCCGAACTCGTCGCCTGCAATTCGGAACAGGATCGGTGCGAGCGAAGTCTGCCCCCGATAGCGCTCGAGCAGGGTCAGAAAAGAGCTGGCGAGGCTGACGAGAAGCTCATCACCAGTGTCATGACCGAAGCGGTCATTGACGAACTTGAAATTGTCGATGTCGACATACATCAGTCCGAGCGACAGCCCCTGCGCCTGGGCGGCATCCATCAAGGCTTGACCGTGATGATTGAGATAGGTCAGATTATGCAGCGCAGTGAGCTGGTCAGTCTCTGCCATCGCCTTGCTTGTGGCATAGGCCAGCGACAGTTCGCCGTACAGCTTGCGAAACATGCGGGCAATGTGGGCAATGTGGGCAATTTCATCCTGCGACGACTCATCTGCGCGAATCGTGCTCTCCCGGCCCTCGATAACATCCTCAAGATTGCGGTCCAGCTGGGCGATGGGTCCCGTAATGTATCGACGGATCAACAACAGAATGGTGAAACCCGAAAATACCACGAGGCCGATCAGACTCAGTATCAGCGGACGCTTGATGGATGCCAGGCGTTCGGCAATATATGCCTGACTACTCACGAGCTGCCACTCGATACCAGTCGAGCTGACGCGAGTGGCCTTGAGTTCAAACGCCCCATCGGGGGCACTCAACCCAGTATCGTTCGATGTTGACCCAGTCGAGTCGAAGGTAAGACTACCGCCATACCGCTCGAGAACGGCATCCGCCTGACTCTGAAAGGTACTCGGCTCAACAACGCTCTGTATGACCAGAACCGAGTCACGCCGGGAAGCCTTTTTCGGCGTGAGCAGGGTCGCGGAGTCGATCAGACTCATGTACGCGAGCCGATAACTGGCGTCGTCGCGCTGCCACAAAGCCCACCCCCGAGGAGTCTCCGCTCTGGAATTGTTCGGCAGCTGCTGTCAGGGCAGTATCGGATACCGTGGAAAAAGGGTCGCCACTATTCTCCAGGTAATACAGGAGCTCACCAGAGCCATCCAGCAGGGCCAGCGTCAGATAATCACTACGAAACTGTTCGACCTCACGCAGGCTCGTTTCGATACTCGTGCCTAGCGTGAAAGCACGGTAGGTAGCGTCTCTTTCGACCAGGAATGTCTTTAGTGGATCAGACTTCTTTAACGAAGTGACAAAAACTTCCTGGAAGTGGGCATAGCCGTCGAGCTCGGCGACCAGAATGGTCAAGGCATTGTCGATACCCGCCTGTTCGCTTTTCAGGAGACGATCACGCTGCTCCTGATACACAGAATACAGGCCGATGGCATAGCCAACAGCCAGCACTGGGATAATGACAATAAATGCGCGCCTACTGAGTTTCATGCATCTTGACGAGTGCGCGGGTGATGCGCTTCCTGAGGTTGAGACTCTCCCGAGTTACGGCTCTGTAGCCATGAAACGCTAACGCTCCTCCAGATTTAGCCCGCGGAAAAACCGAAGGGTCGGCGAGCATTTCAGGCGATATGAGCGCTTTCGCCGAAAGGTTCGCTGTGGCAACGCCAAGCGCCTCGGAGTTCAGTGCAGCGTTAGCAGGGTCATTCAGGAAATTGATGAACGCCCTCGCCACATCCGGCGACTCGCTGTTCTGAGGAATGGCCATGCAATCAACCCAGGTGACGGAGCCTTCTTCCGGAATAGTGTAAGCCCAGTGCTCGCCATCGGTATATTCGTTGAGAATGTGCTGGTCGCCGCTATAGCCCATGGCCAGATAAAGATCCTGGCCCTTTTCCGTCTGTAGATAGGTGACTGGGTATTCGTAAGTCACCACCGCTGGCAGCTGCGTCTTGAGCATTTCGAAAGCGGATTTGAGCACAGCAGGGTCATCAGAATTGATATCCTCGCCTAACAACAACAAGGGCGGGACGAAAGTATCTGCGTAATCATCGATCATACCGATATGGCCCTGCAGCGCCTTGTCAGGCTTCATCAGATCCTGCCATGAATCCGGCGCACTGATTTTGTCACTGCGATAGACCAATCCGAGGGTCCCCCAGAGATAGGGCACGCCTGTACCGGCTTTACAGAGGGGACTGAATCGTGAATCGATGTGCCTGAGATTGGGCACCTCCGCTTCGGAAATTCCGGCGAACAGGTCACGCTTGCCGAAAGCCAGCGAGGACAGGCCATCGACCACTACAAGGTCGAACCGTGCCTTGCGCTCGGCAATAATACTGTCACGCTCCTCATCACTATCGAAATAGGCCAGGGTAACCGGAATACTGGTCTGCTTCGTCCAGGCCTGCAGAAGTTCAGGCGCGATAAAGTCTTCCCAGATGAGAATACGGAGGGTGGCCTCAGCGCGCGCGGGACCGCCTAGCAGGCTGAGAAGCACCATACAGGGAACGATAATCAGTGGAATCCGCAGCGCGAACAAGCACCTCGGGATCATGGGCATACCTTGCGTCATCAGCTGAAGCCAGTTCTACTTAAGCGTAGCAGAGCCCGCGGACATTGCCGGTTTTGATCATGATGCAGCTGTCGTCTTGCTGCGCTGAAGAGCCTGTGCCGTCTAGCTCATCACACCCGTCCTTTCGCCTATCCAGTAGACCGCCATGAGGGCGATCATCAGCGACAGAACGGGCATGATCCATCTCCGATAAGGAAGCCAGTGACGAAGCGCCAGAAGTAGCGGCAGCACCAGCACAACAAGCAATAGCTGGCCGCATTCCACACCGATATTGAATGCAAGGAGCGCGAGCCCCCGTGCCTCGGGTGGCAGCCCAAGATCGAGCAGGACGCTGGCGAACCCTACCCCATGTATCAGGCCGAAAATAAAGGTGACGGCCCAAAGGCGGTCGCTCAGTATCGGACGAATATTATTCAGGGCCACCACCGCCACTGATAGCGCGATGATGGATTCCACCCACACCGCAGAGCCCTGTATCAGCCCCAATACCGACAGCGATAGAGTGATGGAGTGAGCAACCGTAAAAGCGGTGACCAGTTTGAGGGTCTGCAGGAATACAGCTCGATTCGAGCGCGCAGGTCGCCAGCTATGGCCTTCCTTGACCAGCACAACGGTCAGGAGCAAGGCGAATACGAAAAGGATATGGTCGAGGCCGATGGCAATGTGCCAGATACCCTGGTAAATGAAGGTGGTGAAGATGTCGGCCGTCGTCGCTGAGTCGGCAGCGGTCTCGAATTCTGCCTCATCCTCTGATGAAGCCAGCACCTGCTGCAAGGACGGCCAGCCTGGACCAGAGACACTGACAATAGTCCGGTGCAGGGGGTCACTTGTGAAAAAGGCGCTGGCGCTGACGTCGATGACGGCATCGGCTGCGATGATGCAATCCAGCGGCGTATCGAAGGACAGGTAGAGGCCATCGTAGAGGGTTCTCAGCGCCAATGGCGGCGGTTCGGAAGGGCTGCAGACAGTGCTGCCAGCCGTGATACGGACGCTGTCTTGAAAGAAGCGCCGGATTCTGGCGTCAGCCTGCCGGACCTCGAGCCAGTTCACCGCGCCGTCACCGTTATTATCCAGCGCCACCGAAGTAGCCAGATCCCTGACATGTACGCGCCAGCTCAAATGAAGTACTGAGCCTTTGGACCCAGCTTCATCAGCTTGAGCCTGAAGCAGAATATAACTCGAGGCCGGCTGATGGGCGAAACTCAGGGAAGTCCAGCCAAGCAGCAGGCAGGTCAACATCAACAGAGGACGGCTCATGAGGCCACCGCCAGCAAACTCCGAATCCTCTGGTCTTCGTAGCCAGTCTGTTTGAGCCACTCTTCAACCGACTGCAAGCTTTGCCTGGCCACATCAGAGTCTTCGCCAAGCTGGGAAATGATCTCGAGCAATAACAGGGTATCCTGCGGCTCCTTTCGAGCAGACCATTGAGCAAAGGCTGGTTCGAGCGCTTGCTCCGGCTCGGCGCGCACAGCAAAAAGATAGTAGGCCAGTTCTCCAGCATGGCTCTGCTCACCGCGGGCAGTCCATAAGTCGAGCCAGGGTTGAAGCTCGTCAACCCATTTTGAGCGGACTGCGTCAGCGTCCCCTTCTTCCCTGCCAGCCGCGACGGCGACATCGGCCGCTGCCAGGCGCATGGCGAGCGCAGGCATCTCCGTCTCCCCGGCAAGTAGATCGATGACGTCGAGTGGCTGCTGCTCAAGCAGATAGAAGTCAGCAATGGCTACCAGAAGCTCTGCGGGAGGAACGCTGCTACCGGCTGCTTCGAGCGCTGCGGTCCAGTGAGCCCTGGCGCGATCGGGCTGACCGAGTCTTGCTGCCATCTCCGCTGCTTCCTGCCTCGCCCACCTATTGATGGCGGGATGCAGTGGGCGCTCGATGACGCGTTCGAGCTCTTCGTAGCTGCTGCCAAGCTTGCCCTGCAGCCCTTGAGCCGCATAGATACAGATAGCGGCCACTTCAGCTCCGGCCCGGGCCAGCAACTGCCTGCAGAGCTTTTCCATACCGGCGAAGTCTCCGCGCTGGCGCGCGAGCATCGCCATCGATAGATAGGCTTGTGGATTGGCCGGTGCCAGTTGTATCACCTGCTCGAAGACGTGAGTCGCCTCTTCGAAGGCATGCTGCTTCTGCAATAGATCAGCCAAGGTCAGCAAGGCGCCAACATCCTCAGGATGAGTCTCGAGGCGTTGACGGACCATGCCCTCGGCATAGCCGTAGAATCGAGGGTCGCGCTCATCATCGCCCCGTTTGATGGTGTCGTCGATGAGCTGCCTGAAGCGTTCCGGGGATTGCAGTGTCATTCCGGTTGCCAGGGGTGGAAGCTCGCCTTCCGCAACCACGACGAAGCCTGGATCCTCTGGCTGAAAGGCTGCACTTCTGTCGGAAGGTGTATCGACCTTACAGGCCGTGATGAACAGAAGCGTCAGAGAAAAGAGCAGCTTCAGATAAAACCTGGCATTGGAGAGCCCTGGGGCATGTGTGCTGATAGACATGATGGCAATCCTGAAGCCTTATCTGGAGATACTGATGCAAATAATGTCTTATGAAACCAGGGCGCGGGCCACGTTGCCCGCGCCCTGGCTCTGGACTGAACTCAGTTCAGGTAGTTGTCGAAGGTGGATTCGTTCGAGTCGTCCGTAATAACCCTATCGTTGAGTGTCACCGACTCGCCGTTGGGCTCACGGGCATATGCCTCGTCGAAGAGCTCAGTGAAGCCAATGTCGCCGGTCTCCACCGCCGGCGGGCGCTTGTTGTCATCATCGTCATCGAATACATCGCAGCCCGATGACAGCATGACCAATAGCAACAGGGGAAGCAGGTAAAGTCTGTTCATACAGCTGTACCTCTCAGTTGGGTGAGCCAGCGACTGGCGTGTTCACATAGGGAAAAACTATCTTGAACATGGCGGCATTTACGGGCGCCCCATCGGTATAGGCGGTCGTACCCGAAGGCGCATCGGCTGGCGCGCAATAACCGAGATTTGCAGCACCACCTGGCAATGGCAAGTCATGGCAGAGGGCCCCCATGACGACTCTTAGGGCAATATCCACCACATCATCGCCAGGACGACGACCGTTCGGGAAGCCCGCGAGATCGCCAGCAGCGACGCCCAGGGCAGCCTGACTGGCAGCAGGCGTAGCCGCGACAGCCGTATTGAGGCGGATCATTTCCGACGGCGTGACCGTGGCGAGTTCATTGACGCCCGGAAAACCCGTCAGGAACGCGGCGACCAGATCTGTTCGTGGCAAATTGGTCGGCGCTATCGCATTGTTGCCAAACAGCACGTTCAGCAGAAAAGGTAGCGTCGGGTTGGTGACGTAAGTCGCCAGTGCACCGTCCTGCGTGGGTGCAGCCGCGTTGAACAGATCCTTGTCGGGCAGACCAATGACCAGCTCATTTACCAGAGGATTGCTCAGACGGGAGACCTGAACCCAGGCACCGCCATTGACTTCCGGCTTGTCGAAACTCGGGGCGGGATTCAACACCCGGGCCTGCTGAAGACTTGCCGTGGTCCAGCCACCTATCGAGCCGTTACCTGCTCCGACGAGACATGCTTTTGGCACTTCCAGGGCGAGCGTAGTGACGTTCTTGTCTGCAAGATCATCATTGGCGACGCTCTGAGTGATGGCACCTTCGATTGGCACAAAATTCACCAGATCGAACACTTCACCAAGATTGACCGCAAACGGATCCTTTCTCTGGCCTACGAATACTCGCGCTGGCTCTGAACAGTTCGGCAGAGTGACATCATAAATATACTGGCTCGCGTAGGCTTCGTAGCTGGCGGAGTCGGTAAAGGTCTTGTTGCCGACGTAATCGTAAGGCTTGGTGAAGCTCATCGAACTGGCAGCGGTGTTCATGATCTCGGTGGTCGTACCTGAGCGACGTGCGCCTTCGACGACCGTGAGCGTATAGGCTTCCGCTGTCGTGAGATTGGCATCATTACCGGCGGATACACCGCCAATATTTCGCAAGGGTACGGCTACGTCGACGCCCCCGACTGGTACTGTGACGCCAGCACCAGCGTTACCGCCCAGGGTATTCTGAAATCTGAACTGAAAGGTGAGATCTTCGATGGCATCGCCAGTATTGTCGATATGGATTTCGTACAGCGCTGCCGGATCCATGGTGAAGTAGTTAGGTCCGCCGTAGGCGTCCTGCAACGGAATGTAGTTGGCAAGAATGGTGACGTAGTCTTCGCGGCTGGCTTCGTAACTGCTGAACATGTAAAAGTCAGTGGCATCGACTTTTGGCATTTTCGTGATATTCGGCGCCTCACGATGGCTCGATGCCTGCGAACCAGCGCTCATGAGCACCAGGGCCGCAGCCGCAGTGCGTGTGGTCAGGCCTGTGAATCTTGTTTTCATTAATCCCCCTGCTTCTGGCAGTTCAAGTAGTGCAGCTCACGCAGTCCGAGATGCCGGATTGTCGACTGAGCTGACTTCAGTTACGGGGGGGAGGAAAAAAGGTTACGTAGCGTATAGATGTAGTTTATATGAATGGTTTGCTTTCGCTTAGCTTGCAGACCAGACGTCAATTCTGTTTCGCCCTGAATCCTTTGCGCGGTAGAGCATGGCGTCGGCTGCCTTGAGCAGCTTGTCGGAAGTTTCGTCCTGCTGCGGAACCCAGCCCGCGATGCCCATGCTCACGGTAAAGCGACAGACCTGAGCGGGCTTGCCTGCGAGGTCTGGCGCTACTGACACGCGCAGTTCTGCAATCCGCAGTTTTATTTTTTCGGCGAGACTGCGGGCTACTTCGGGGCTGGTCATTGGCATGGCCACGACAAATTCTTCACCGCCGAAACGGGCGAACAGATCCCCTGCCCGGCACAGGTTCTGCTGAACACAAGCGCTGAGTTGGCGCAGGCACTCGTCGCCTGCGGCATGGCCGTACACGTCATTGATCTGCTTGAAATGGTCGGCGTCGATGAACATGAGCGTGAGAGACTGCTCGGCCCGGTTGCATATTTTCAGCAGGCGTGCGAACTCCGCTTCGAAATGACGCCTGTTGCTGATACCAGTCAAAGGGTCGGTCTGGCTGGCCTTCTCAAGCTCACTGTTCAGCTTGCTCAGCGCCTGCGTTCGTTCCTTCACCTTCGCTTCGAGCACCTCGGTCGCCTGCGCCTGGACAGCTATCGCCTGTTCCTGGGCTTCGATTTTCTCGGCTCGCTCCCTGGCAAGCTGACTGGCCAGACTCAGTGATGCTGATTGAGCCGCCACTCGCTCTGCATTACTGCGATTGATGCGTTCCGCGAGGGCGAAAGACAGGAGCACGACCTCAATAAGCGAGCCGATGGCCTGGGCGTACTCGGTAACGGGGGTGCGTGGCACGATGCCTGCCATGGAGGCTATATACAGGCTGGCGCCTACGATGAGGAAGCTCCAGGCGATCACGAAATATAGCGCGGAGCGATGCCCCTTGAAGGCCAGGTAGGCGGCAGCGGCCCAGGCAAAAACGCAGGACGCCAAACCCATGGGAAACCCGAGGGCGCCCAATAGGGCTTTGGAAAAGAAAGGCGTCATCAGAACGACAGCGACCCAGAAAAACAGAATGCCCACCGAAATTCGGTACAGCCAGGGACTTTTCCGCAGTTCCAGAAACTGGATGGTAAATATGGTCGCTGCCGTAAAGCCAAGACCAGAAGTGATGCCGTAGCTCATGAGCCTGAATTCGAGCCAATCCGGCCAGAGATAGAGGCCACCCACACCTGTCACGTTGGCCTGAAAAGCAGCAAGGGCAATGACGTACAGCACGTAAGACAGATAAGGCTTGTCGCGGGTCAGCAAGGCCAGCGACAGGTTGTAAAGCGCCATGACCCCCATGGCGCCGAAGAACAGACCCAGTAACAGATTGATACTGCTATCATATTCAAAGAATTCGGCCTGCGACCAAAGGTAGAGCGGCAGCAGGATGGTGCCATCCGACACCACTCTCATATAGACCGTACCGGCCTGGCCGGCTGCCAGCTGAAACGGAAACAGTTCATTTCGATGGGCCAGAGGTTGCAGCGCTTCCTCGACAAGTTGTCCGCTCGCCTGGTGCAGGACGCCATCATCTGTGACCAGGTAGAAGTCGAGTGAGGGAATCAGCGGCCAGGCGACTTCGATGACATAGTCTGCAGCCGTGGTCTGTTCATTGATCAGCGCGATACGTACCCAGGCCGGTTCAGTCTGATATCTCAAACTGAGCGCACCCTCGCTCTGGTGGGCCTGCCATGACACATCGTTATTGCCGGTCGACATGTCGTTCACTGTGAATTCGGAGCTTGCACCTGTGAAATAGCTGACATGGCCGCTCAGGTCGAAAGCGCCTTGCCCACGGTCCACCACCGGGGTCACAGCCGAGGCCAGCGAGCTAAAACTCAGGCACACCAACAGCAGCAGCCCGACATATAGCCGACTTGTCTTGAAGCCAATGTGAACGAGTTGTGCTGGAAACGACACTTGCTTACCGCCAAAACACTTAAACCAGTTTCATTAAGTGTAGCAATAACCAATATTTAAGCAGGTGAGCGCGAGGAGACTTACAGCAAGGGAACGCTAACGAAAAGCGCCAGGGGCTAGCCCTGGCGCGGGATATCTACTTTTGTAGTGATCTGTTACTGAACTGTCTGAATCCTGGTATCAACGACTGCTGGATCGGCAATCGAGTCAGCCATCGAGAACGGCGAGTTGGCATCCGGGTAGGTCGCTTTCAGGTATTCTGCCAGCGCATCCTGCTCAGTTCCGCTCGCTGCAAAGTCTGCAGCACCCGGATCGTTTGCCGACATGTCGATGCTGGTGAGCACTTCAGCATCGAGCACCAGGTCGACACGAGCAGGATTTGCCGTCGTGACACCAAAGCCGCCGTTGACAAGGAAATTGAGCGCGACCATGCGGAACGGCCCTTTGCCAGTATCCAAGACACCATCAGTCACTACAGCGGTGTTTCCGACCATCAGTGAGCGGACACGCTCCCCGGGCACTGTGACCGCACTGGTGGTCGCATCGACGACCTGAGCAATCGCTGATGGATCATAGGTGAAGCTCATACCACCAATCTGTGGAAAGGCGCCGCCTACGTTTTCTACTTCACTGACGGCAGTTTCCAATATGTCCTTGAGCTCCTGAGCCGTGACATCGATCAGGGTGAGACCGTTATTGAAGGCCAGTGCGCTCTCGATATCGAACTGTGATATATCGCCAGCTGCCTTGCCTGCAGCCGGGAAAGCCTGCGTAGAGACATAGGTCAGGTCATCTGGATTCGTGGAGCCTGCAGGATAGAAGAAGGTACCGATGTCAGAGCGGATACCGCCACCATTCTTGAACGAGATGTCGACAGCCGGATCTTGCAGGCGCGCATAGAACAGGTTGGCGTCGGCCGTCAGATTACCGAGATTGGTTTCCTCTGTTCTCACCGAACCACGCTGACCATTCAGGTATACGCTGGAGTTGCCCAGAATATTGCCTTCTTTCGCCAGCAGCACATCATTTACGGCGGTGACGACAGCGTCCACAGTGGCATTCGCTGTACCGTTCACAGCTGTGACAGTTTCCGCGTCAGCGACATAGGCTCCGCTTTCCGCAGCATTTATGCTTTCTTCGATCACGACACCATTGGCGTCAAAACCTACAACCAGGCGACCGAGATATTTGTAATCTGCATCCACGTTCACGAGGGCGACAGGCTGAGCAGCAGCCGAGTTGAAGAACAGTGGATAATCATCAGCGGCAACATCACCGGCCCGGAGACGGTCGGTGTCATCAGCCAGAAGCGTGTTCGAGCCGCCGGCAATAATGATGTCGACGTCACGAAGCAGGGTCGCCAGTTGCTTTTCAACCGCGATTTGCTGCATGTGCGACAGCAGTATGATCTTGTCGATTCCCGCTGCAGTCAGTGCATCCACTGAACTCTGGATGATGGCAGCCAGCTCGGGGATGGCGTCACTGGCTGGCAGTACTGTGACATCACCTGTGGATGTGATGACTTCCTGAGTTGGCGTCGTTGCCCCGACGAGACCAATCTGCTCGCCGTCAACGGTGATGACGGCTGATTTTGCCAGCGCGTTCGGAATAGTATCAGCAGCCTGACCATCAGCGACAACGAGTGGCGCAGTGTTGCTATCAGTGGAGAAATCCAGGTTGCTACTCAGGTAGGGAAACTGAGTGCCGGGGTAGTTGCCATCGGCCAGCAACAGGGTCGCAAATTCGCCGGGACCTGCGTCCATGTCATGGTTGCCTACGGCAGAAGCCTGCACACCCATGGCGTTGAGGAAAGCAATATCTGCACGGCCATTGCCAGGTTCGGCTACACCAGGCACGCCAGCAAATGATTCATCACTTGAGGCCGTGTAGCGCGAGCCTGGAATGATGTTGTCGCCTGAACTGACGAACAGGGTCTTTTCAGGGTATTCGGCGCGGAGGCCAGCCACGATGGCAGCGAAGCTGCTGACGTTCGCCAGCGCATCGGCGTTAGAGCCGTCGATATCGGCCATATGTAGAAGCTGAAGGGTAAAGCCTGCTGTTTCTTCGGTATCAGGCGCCGGGCGCTTATCGTCATCGTCGTCGTCGCTGCAGGCGCTCAGCGCGACAACGAGCAGTGCGCTCATGCCAAATGTTCTGAAATTCAGATAGTTCATCGTCTACTCCGTAAAGACCTTGCGCAAACCTTATGATCTGCTAAAGCGCAGAGTGTGCGGACGCGCTGTGACGGTTTTGTTGCACCTTCATGACGATTCCATGACGCACACACAAAAGCCTCCGAAGAGGCTTTTAATTACAGTGTTGATACAGCGAACTGTTAGCGAAGCAGACGCAGGAAGGCAAAGAAGTCTTTCAGCGTAATCCTGCCGTCACCAGTCAGATCGAACTGGGCATTGGTGTCAGTGACCTTGCGATACAGCTGACCAATGAGCGCAGCGAGATCCTTGCCGGTGATACGACCGTCCTTGTTGAAGTCGCCGACTGGCGTGGCTGGTGCAGCCGCTTCCAGATTCAGGGACACCAGGAAGGGGTCGTGGTCCGAACTGCGATATGGCCCGACTTCCGTGAAGCTGTAGCCTTCTGAGTCAGGGTAGAATCGCAGGGCCTGGTCGTACTGCAGCTGATAGGGCTCAGGCGCATTGATATTCCAGTGCGTTGCATCGACGATATCGTCGAGCATCGCGTCGTTCACCAGAATATGGTCGAGACTGCCTACCTGACCGCTACCGAAGAACCAGTACGAGAAGCCATTCGGGTCGAACTGCTCGGCAACATTCGTGTAGCCGAAAGTCTCTGTCACTTCGACCGATGCGCCACCGTCAGCTGCAGTATTCATAGCAGTCTTGATGGTGTAACCCCGCTCCGCAGGATCATATTCGGTCAGTATCGCGATTGGGTCTTCTGCACTGTAGGCATTGAGATCGCCCAGAATCATGAGCCGCTCTGGCAGGTCAGCGGATGTCATCGCTTCGCCAAGCGTGATCGCTGCAGACACTCTCAGCGCGTTACAGCTGCCCTGAGCCGTGTCGATCAAGGTAGGTGACGCGCCATCTTCGAGACACTGCGAGCCCTTCGACTTGAAGTGATTGACGGCCACTGCGAAACGCTCTTCGGTGTCGACATGACTGAAGCTCTGCAGAAGCGCCGTTCGCATCTGTACCAGATTGCCGTTTTCAAGGGTCTGAATCGGCATCGGGACCTCTTTTGCAATACCATCAGGTGTCACGACAGCAGGCCGATACAGCAAGCCGACCGCTATCGCATCAGTGCCCAGCAGGCCCCCATCAGCGGTAGCCACGAAAGCGAACTGCTCCGCTTCGGGGATATCGGCATTGACGGCATCGACGAGCGACTGAATGGCACTCGACTGGTCGTAACCATCGTTCTCGATTTCCATCAGACCGATGACATCCGCATCGAGTTTTCGGATGGCATCGACGATACGCGCCTGCTGCAACTCAAAGGCTTCAGGACTACTGGCGCCACGATTCGCCGAGTAGTCGAAGGACACGGTACCATCGGCCTGCACTTCACCATTGAAGTAGTTGAGCACGTTGAAGCTCGCGATGGTCAGATTGCCTGACTGAAGTTCTGGCAGCGCTTCACGAGTACCGATGACTACGACGGGTTCAGTGGGGTTGATCTTGTATTTGCCGAAGCTGAAATTCAGCGGACCCGCTGCAGAAACGATATCGCCAATTCTGATCGTGTTGCTGTAGCTGAACTGCGTATAGAAACTGAGCTCCGGTGGAAAGCTGGCTGCGCTGGTGTCTTCCAGGTAGACCTGATTTTCCGCATTGGCCGCGACGAGGGCTTCGTACTCGCTGGTGCCCGGTGCATACACATCCGTTGGCTGACGCTTGATCTCGTTGCTCAGACCCACTTCACCGAAACGCCAGAGATCGTTTACATCGCTTATTTTCAGATCCGCCACGCGAACTTGCATGCCTTCGAGAGACTCCAGATCTGCTCCGGCCTGAAGCGGCAGAGAAATCAATGTTGAGCTTGCCTCTGCCGTGACTGCACAGTCAACGATATCACTGACATCAGCCAGTTGGGTACGGCCGAAGAATTCGCCTACAGAGCCGGCCACGCGTGCGATATTGCCAACAACTGGCGCCTCGGCCGAGACGATGAAGAGGCCTTCAGAAGTGGCAGGGTCGCCATCTTCGTCAGCGACTTCTTCCTGAATGAAGAAGCCGTCTTCACGAACGGCGGTGACAAGACCTTCAACAATGACAGCGCTATCGACAAGTGGTGAACTGTTGCCACTGCCCTGAACCACGTGAATGAATGTAGCCGTCTCGCCACACTGTCCAGCGGCTACGCCACCTGTATCGCCGTCGTCGCCATCGCCATCGCCCGGATTCGCGCCATCGAGGCTGCCCAGACCGTCGAACGTATCCTGGGGAAACGCATCCCATTCGAGGGATGGATCAAACGCATCGTCGGCATTGGTGTCGCCAGCTGTAACATTGCTCTTTCGACGTAGCGTCTGGTTCTGGGTGCCATTGTTCGAATCGCCCCATTGACTGCCGGGATCCGTACCGATCTGGCCGATCGAGTCCACGACAACGCCGCCATTGAGCAAGGTGATGGCATCATCGCCGTTATAAAAGCTGGAGCCGCTGGTGAAATCAGCCTGGCCCAGAATTGTGTCGTTGGCTGCTGACGAAGCCACCACGTAGACCTCACCGGCAGGTACGGTGCCGGTCAGATTGAGCGTCGTGCCTGCTGTGAGTGAGCCATTGAAGAAGTACTGCACTTCATAGGCAGCCAGATCGATGTCTGCGCCGGTGGTATTGGCGATTTCGAGCGCCTTGTTATTGCTCGAGCCCTCGATATATTCCGAGATATAGAGGTCATCGGCTGCAGAGACACCAAAGGTCTGCGCTAAAAGAACAGCGACGGTGAGTGGCCGCAGTGCTGGGTGGAAGGTCTGTTTCATGGTGACTGCCTGTGTATTGTTTCTGGTCTTGCCGCTGAGGCACGAGCAGCACAGTCTGGCGACCTTAAGTAACAGAAAGATGACAGGTGGTAGTTAACTCGGGGATTGCTACCATTGTTTCCGCCCCACGTATGCAGAAGGTATCACCTGAACCCTGAACAAGGAGAACGAGATGACCCAACCGCGCATGCAAGCCATCGAGCTGAACCTGGATACCGTTGGTGGCCAGTCGTGGTCCCTTGCCGATCAGACACCGGACACTTTTACCCTGCTGGTGTTCTACCGGGGAATGCATTGCCCCGTGTGCAAGACCTACCTGCAGACACTGGAAAAAAATTTGGGCGACTTCAGGAATCGTGGCGTCAACGTCATTGCCGTGTCGATGGATGACAAGGAGCGCGCCGAGCAGAGTGTGAAGGACTGGGGGCTGGAGGCGCTGACGGTCGGCTATGGACTCACCGAAGCGGCCGCGAGAGGTTGGGATCTTTATATTTCAGAGGCTGTCAGCGACAAGGAACCCGACCGTTTCAGCGAGCCCGCTCTGCATCTGGTCCGACCCGACAACACGATCTATGCCTCATCGATCCAGAGCATGCCTTTTGCGCGGCCAGCACTGGACGACTTGCTCAAGGCCATCGACTTTGTGGTTGAGAAGAATTACCCGGCGCGTGGCGAAGCCTGATCAGCCCCGCACAACCTTGCTATACGAGCACAGCTTCGGACGTCAACTGTCTGAAGCCTGCAGCTGAAATCTGGCCCTGCAGGCGGGCCGCGCCAGTCAGTAGCGCCTGAATCGCGGTCGACGTTGTATCCTCGGCGATGGCCGCCGCACTGCACATCTGTCCTGCCCCATCGTCACTGGCGTTTCTCAGTCTCAGGCAACAGATGGCCTGGGCGGTGGTGCCAAGACCGATAGCGAATTCGTCGTAATTCTCGATGCTGATCGCGAGATCGAAGTTGCTCTGAATGGCTGCGACGACTGCTTCGATGACACCATGGCCCTCTCCCTGCAGCTTTTGCCCTGTGCCAATCTCGAGCTCAGCGACGACGCTGTCATCGGTTCGGTGGATATCATAAGTGTGCAGGATCCACTCATCACTCACGGCCATGAAGTTGTGCTCGAACACGCCCTTGATATCGGCAGCTGAAATTTCCTTGCCACTGCGTTCGGTTTCCAGCTGTACGAGCCGACTCATTTCAATCTGAGCCCAGCGCGGTAGTGTGATGCCCATACTCTGCTCGATCACATAGGCTACACCACCCTTGCCCGACTGACTGTTGATTCTGACCACTTCCTCGTAGCGTCTGTTCAGATCGCGCGGGTCGATTGGCAGATACGCCACCTGCCAGATATCGCCCTCGTGATAGCGGCTGAGGCACTTGCGGATGGCATCCTGATGGCTGCCAGAAAACGCAGTGAACACCAGTTCGCCGGCGTAGGGATGCCGCGGATGGGTATTGATTTCCGTGCAGGCTTCGACGGTTCTGATGATGTCCGCCATGTCGCTCAGGTCAAGCTGCGGATCAATGCCCTGTGAGTACAGATTCATCGCCATGGTCACGATATCCATATTGCCGGTTCGTTCACCATTACCCAGTAATGTACCCTCTATCCGATCGGCGCCAGCCATGACACCAAGCTCGGCCGCAGCTACGCCACACCCTCTATCGTTATGGGTATGCAGACTGATTTCGATATGTGACCGGTGCTGCATGTTCTCGCAGACCCACTCAATCTGATCGGCGAAGACATTTGGCGTCGCCATTTCGACCGTAGCCGGCAGATTGATGATCATGCGCTGGCCATTCTGAGGCTGCCACACGGCAGAAACCGCGTCGATGACCTCAACGGCGTAGTCTAGTTCAGTGCCGGTAAAGCTTTCCGGGGAATACTGGAAAGTCCAGTCGGTGTCGGGGTGCTGCTGGGCATGCTCGAGTACCCACTCTGCGCCACGCACGGCGATTGATTTGATGCCGGCTTTGTCCAGCTGAAACACCTGCTCGCGCTGCACGGTGGAAGTGGAATTGTACAGATGGACCACCGCACGCTTTGCCCCAGCCAGGGCTTCGTAGGTGCGCGCGATCAATTCTGGCCGCGCCTGTGTCAGGGCCTGTACGGTCACATCGTCCGGTATGCGGTTCTCTTCGATCAGCTTACGGCAGAAATCGAAGTCAGGCTGACTGGCTGCCGGAAATCCAATCTCGATTTCCTTGAAACCGATCTTGACCAGCAGATCGAAGAGCCGCGTCTTCTGTTCGACATTCATCGGATTGACCAGCGCCTGGTTGCCATCCCGAAGATCGACCGAACACCATAGCGGCGCCTGTTCAATGACCTTGTCCGGCCATTTACGGTCTGTCTTTCTGATCGGCTTGAAAGCCTGATACTTGCGATGATCGAATGCCATACCAGCGAGATCCCTGTTCCGAAGAATTTGAAGAAATGGGGCCGGAGCCCCTTATCGAATATACATGCTCTTGTGAAGCATCGGCCGTTTCACTCTCATGGAAGCTCGCGGCCAGTTCGATGGCACCTACTATAACCAAGTTGTAGCGGTTTTTTATTGCAAAGTTCGTCTATGATTAAAAATCATAGCAATTAATCGCCAATTACTAGAGATTTCGAGCAACTTATGACTCCAGGCAAGACGATTCACAAGTTCGATCGAATCGACAGACGAATTCTTTCGGCATTACAGGATAATGCCAGCCTGACCAACCAGCAGCTCGCAGAACAGGTTGGCCTCTCAGCTTCGCCTTGTCTGAGGCGAGTAAGGGCGCTCGAAGAAGCCGGGATCATACTTGGTCGGGTCACACTGCTGGATCGCAAGAAACTGGGACTTTCGCTCACGGTCATCATTCTGATCAGCATGGACAGGCATACACCAGAGCGTTTCGAGGCGTTCGTAAAGCAGATCGAGGTACTTGAGGAAGTGCAGGAGTGCTATCTCATTACCGGACAGGAGGCCGACTACATGCTCAAGGTCGCCATACCGGACATGGACCACTATCAGGATTTTCTGCTGAACAAGATCACCCGAATTCCTGGCGTCAGCGGCGTGCATTCGAGCTTCGTCCTGCAGCGGGTGCTGGACAGGACGAGCCTCCCACTGAGTTACCTACCTTGAATAGTGAAAGCTCTTCAAATTCTGCTGAAGGCCGGTCGCCACACCTTTCACTCGACTAAGCAAGGGCGCATGTCCCTCAAGGGCAGCAATACTGTCACCGGCATGCCTGGGCGACGCCATTTAAACTGTCTACACGCGAATAGGCGTATGAAGACTATCTGGCCCTATGGTCGGGGACGCGCGAAATTCTGCACCCAATAACGACTGTACGCTGCAGTACCCGGTTCCGCCGTGGCAAGGGCGGCTCCCAACTGCGTGACACCGCTGCTCATGATATTCCGACAGTGCCCTTCGCTGGCCAGCCAGCCATTCATGGCCGTACCGACGCTACTCTGTCCCGCAGCTATATTCTCTGCCGCTGCGCTCCAACTGTAGCCAGCGGCGGTAATCCGCTCACTCATGCTCGACCCGTCACTGCCGGTATGGCTGAAGATATTATTGTTGACCATGTCACGGGCATGTCTGGTGGCTGCACTATCTAGCTGGCAGCTCCAGCTGAGGGCTGGCACGGCACCATGACTTGTGCCACCGCAGGACCTGGCCGCCGCACGCGCCTTGTTCACGGCGTCGAGCATCGCAAGATCGGTACTGTTCATGCAGTCATCAATTGTGCTCTGACTGGTCGAACCCACGTTCGGGGCAGTGCGAAAGGTCCACTCGTGGGCCTTCATGGACTCTCCGTTCTCCGCCATCAAGCCATCGGAAAGGCTGACTGTATAGCGCGTATCAGCTGCTAGCGACACACTTGGCACGAGGGTGACTTCCCGCTCGCCGGCCTCATACTGAAGGTCAATGATCACTGGGATGACACCGTTGCTCAGTCGAATATGCTGGCCGGTTACAGTGCTGGCTATGAGGGACTGGTTGAACAGGATTTTCACGCCAGCGTTCAGGGCGCGATTTGTGCTGTCACGGGCGGGGCTGGAGGATGTGACTGAAAAGCTGCCGGTGGAGACCTGTCTGTCATCGACAGGCACCGCCGAATTGCTGCCAGAACCATCGCCGGGAACGGTTGGCGTTGAGCCGGACAGGTCATCCGACCCGCCAGCAGAGGAACCACCGCAAGCCGTGAGCCACTGAAGCGCAGACAGCAGCGCGACCGCGCTCAAACGCTTTCTCCACATGTTCAACAAAGCCAACCCTCAAGAATGAAATATGATCATATTCTGAGTATAGGCTTCGTATGAACGGTGTCCGGCTACTCGCGGCGAATATTAGGTCAAATTGTGAACTGGTGCATCTGCCGGATGGCCTTCAGCACCAGTACCTACTCAAACCCCTATTGGTCCGCCATCGTTCCTGCGTACAACCACTGTGGCAGCACGTGGCCTTACGGTGACGCCCTCTGGCGTGACTTCCGCTGCATTGTCGCTGAATGGCCAGTTTCCTGGATGCTGGATGTTGACGAAGAAAGTCGTGTAATCAGGCGTGTAAGCAAGGCCTGTTACTTCACAGCCGTTCGGGCCAACGAAGAACCTGCGTACTTCACTCTGATTCGAGCTGTCTACTACGCGCTGATCGTTATTGCCGTCACGCAGCTTGGAAGGGATGACCGCCAGCATCTGATCGTTGGTCTCTTCTGTCACCGCATCGGCGCCGTTGTCGGTCTGAATCCACATGATGCCGCGCGGATCAAAGATGAGGCCATCTGGGCTCGCGAACTGGTTGGCATCGGTGAGACCGGACCGGTTGGTGTCAGCGTCACCATCTGCTGGCGAACCGAAGATAAAGATATCCCAGTTGAAGCGGTCGACGCCATCTTCGTTCCAGCGAACGATATGACCGAACTCGTTCTGGATCCTTGGATTCGGCGAGTTGGGCTCTTCACGATCGGTATTATTGGTAAGGGTGAAGTAGACGGTACCGTTGATGGGATCGACTGCCACCCACTCAGGTCGATCCATTGGCGTGGCACCTACGGCATCAGCAGCGCCAGGTGTATTCAGGATAATATCGGCCTGAGTGGCGAACAGACTACCTAAAGTCTGGCCATCAGTCGTGACACTATCGAGCGTCAAGGGCAACCAGTCACCTGTGCCGTCTGCATTGAAACGCGCCACATACAATGTGCCCGCATCCATATATTTCGCACCAGTTGCCAGGCGATCAGCGGGGTTTGCGTCAGCGGCCGTCCACAGCGCATCAGAAACGAATTTGTATATGTATTCGAACTGGGCATCGTGACCGGCATAGCTGACTACAGGCTCGCCTTCGACCAGCGGTCCGAAGCTGCGGCTTTCCTGTCTGAAGCGGCCCAGGGCAGTACGTTTCACAGCCTTGGCTGTCGGATTGTAAGGATCGATCTCGACCGTATAGCCAAAACCATTAGCCTCGTTGCGGTAATCTTCGAGCGCGGAAGCGCCTGTCGGCGTGTTGTCGAAGCGGGCAAACTCCTGATCCACTTCTGATGGATCTCCTGCCAGGTGGTGCCAGCCGTAGCGGGTACCGTCATCTGGCAGGCCAAGCCGATCCTGGTCAGCGGGTCGGCTTGACGCCGAGTTCATGAAATAGCCAGGCCAGTTCTCTTCACAGGTCAGGTACGTGCCCCATGGGGTCGCACCATTCCCACAGTTGTTGGAGGTGCCGCGGGTCACATCACCAGCTGGCGAGTATCGTGTCTGGAGCACTGGAGAGTTACGTAGCGGGCCTGCGATATCCATTTCGGTAGCGTGGGTAAAACGTCTGTTCAGTGGATCGTTCTCTACCACTTGCCATTCGCCGTTGACCAACTGCACACGAACGACGCATACACCGTGAGCGTTGATTTCCTTGCGGATCTCTTCGGCGCTGGTACGCAGCTCTGTTACCGGATCGATGGTAGGTCCGTCGGGGTGCAGCGCGTTGGCATCGATATACTCATGGTTGATCACAAGCAAACCGTCTGTGGAGCTGCCGTCGATGGGGAAGAAATGCATGCCGTCATGGTGCATGCCGACCGCATTTTCCTGGTCAGATGCAGAGTTGGTGCCGTCAGCCTTAAACGCCTGAGCAGTGTTGTTCAGTGGTGTGCCCCACGGCGCAAGCACGCGGGCATTGTAGCCTTCAGGAACGACCACGGCATCGGTCTTCGAGCCAGGAATGGAGTTGAAGCCAAGCGTCTCGCTGCTGCTACCGAGCGTGCCGCGAACTGCTGAAGACTTGTCGTCATCGCTACAGCCGGTCAGGCCGAATCCTGACAGCAGTGAAAGGCCAGCTACCCCAAGACCACCTTTGATGAGGCCGCGGCGGGACAGATGCTTATCGAGTACCGACGCAAATGCTTCGTTACCGCTGAGGTTATAAGTCTTGGGATCAAAGGTTGCCTTGCTCATGAACAGCTCCGACGGGGCGATATCTAGTGTATTGGAGGAGCCAGAGTAGGTAGCGAAAGTGACAGAACGGTTGAGTTAATGTGACATTTTCATGGCAAATACAAACCAAGCGCTTGCTTGGTTTTTGGGTGATTGATAAGCTGCGACTCACCTGTTTCGACGATGAAGGACTTCCGCCCCATGCCATTTGATGACGCCCACAGCCAGGTCAGGCACACCGTCAACCGATTCGTGCAGCAGCACATTCTGCCCTTTGTCCATGAGTGGGAAGAGGCTGGTACATTCCCTCGTGAGCTTTACGAGACGGCAGGTGAGGCTGGCATCCTTGGTATTGGCTATGCAGAACGGTGGGGTGGTAGTGGGGAAAATGACGTTTTCATGAAGATCGCAGCCTCCGAAGAACTCATGCGGTCCGGCTCGGGCGGCCTGGTAGCTGGTCTGGGTTCGCTCGACATTGCACTACCGCCCATAGCCAAGTGGGCGAAGCCTGCCTTGAAGGAACGCATCGTTCCCGAAGTGCTGGCCGGCAGAAAAATTGCCGCGCTGGCGATCACTGAAGCTGGTGGCGGCTCGGATGTGGCCAGCCTGGCCACCCGAGCGGTACGGGAAGGCGATCATTATCGCATCAACGGCAGCAAGACCTTCATCACAAGCGGAATCCGCGCTGACTACTACACGGTGGCCGTGCGAACCGGAGGCGAAGGTCATGGCGGCATCAGTCTGATTGTCGTAGAACGCGACACACCGGGCTTCACACGCGGCCAAAACCTGAAAAAAATGGGCTGGTGGGCCAGCGATACCGCAGAATTGTTCTTCGACGATTGCCTAGTGCCTGCCGACCATCTCATCGGCGTCGAAAACGCAGGCTTCGTGGCGATAATGGCGAACTTTCTGATGGAACGCCTGTCACTGGCCATCATGGCTTACATGACGGCTCAGCTGGCCTACGACGAAGCCCTCGCTTATGCGAAGCAACGGCAGGCTTTCGGCAGACCGATCAGTCGCTTTCAGGTGCTGAAGCACAAGCTGGTGGACATGGCTTCGCAGGTGGAAATTGCCCGCCAGTACACCTACTACGCCGCCGAACTCATTCAGGCCGGCAAGAACCCGGTGAAGGAGATTTCGATGGCCAAGAATCTCGCCACTGATGCGGCCGACTCAGTCACGCACGAAGCCGTGCAAATTTTTGGTGGCATGGGCTACATGCGTGGGACACTGGTGGAGCGTCTCTATCGTGACTCCCGAATCCTGTCAATCGGCGGCGGTACCCGTGAGATCATGAACGAGATCATTGCGAAACAGCTGGGCCTCTGATCCGACTGCCCGCCTTTTGATCCTCGCCACTTGGCCGGTCAACGTCCTTTAATGTGCCGATAGGCGCATCAAGAGAGACGACCGGCACCAGCACAATATCATGGACGCGCCAGTTCAGCTTTCGACAGCTGATCGTAGCCTCGTGGAGTTTTCGGGTCAGTTGTGTGTCGTCATTGATTCGAATGAAGGCCTCGCCAAAGTAGACATGGCCGTCTTCACGCATCCGCACCTGAGCATCATCGATCCAGGCCATCTGCTTCAGATGTCGACTGACCTGGCTGGGCAGGTCATCGCTACCCGAACGGTCGACCTGCTCGGGCGACTCATCCATCAGATCCAGTACAACCTGCTTCAGATTGCTCCAGCCATCCCTGAGAATAGACGTGGAAATGGCGGCAGCCGCAACGGCGTCGGCCCACCAGTAGCCCAGCCCGACACCTGTTATACCCACCATTGCCGCGGCAGCCGTCATCCAGTCGGCCTTGTTCATATCGGCGTCGGCATATAGCACCTTGTCGTGAATCTTTTCCGCCAGCGGCATTTTTGCCCGCCCGAGAAAGAATGGTGGAATAGCCCCCCAGATCAGCACGGGATACATCGCCCAGCCTTGCCAGAAGGTCGTGCCGGCAATCGTCATGCCGCCGATCGTTGGATGTTCCTGCATTACGAGCTTGCTCAACGCGTCGTACAGTAGCAGCGAACCCATGGTGAACAGGGCTATCGATGCGCACAGGAAGGCGATGGACACTACGCGGTGATATCCATAGGGAAAGCGGGCATCGGGCGTCTTGTGAGCGAACCGGCTGGCAACAAGCAAAACGACCGGCGGGATCAGGCTCAGCATATCTTCCATCCAGGCTGTCTTCATGGCCTGTGAAGAACCCATCGTCAGGTACATCAGTACGATCACGGAAAGGAGATAGGCGATCGTCCACCACTCGAGGCGGCGAGCCTTCCGCATCGCCTCGGTCTGTTCAGGGGGAAACTCGAACCCGGTGCCTTTTTTCATCGCTCCATAATCTCCTTTGCAGGTGGACTATTGAGGAACTTCTCCAGCTCCAGCAACCAACGATTCTCGCCGAGTGGTACGGCCATGACATGCTTGTCCTGGCCTATGGTCATGTAGGGTTTGGTGAAGGCAACGGTTTTCCACGGAATGGACTTCTTCAGGCCACCAATCACCAGATCCAGCTCATGTCGCTTGAGTGATTCGAGCAGGACACTTTCTGAGCCTTCATGCCACTCGATACGGCTACCAATCTTGTCGCTGAAGGCCTGTACGAGTTGAACTTCCGTGCCCGAGTATTGGCCGTCCTCGATGATTACCCACGGCGAGTGCCCGGTCAGCCCTACGCGGACAGGGCCATCAGTGGCGCGCTCGAAGGTGTCCTCAGGGTCCTGAGGCATGTCACAGGCGATCAGAAGAAGCAGAACAGGAAAAAACAGGGTATGCACAGAGCTGCGAATGTTGGCCATCAGATACACCCCCAACAGCTTTGGTGACTACTGAAGCTGAGGTACGTCGTATGCTGCCAATCAGACCTGCCAGGTAATCTAGCGCCAGAAACTGTGGCGCCAGTCAGCTTTATTCACCTTTTTCCGCCCCGCGATACATCCGCTGGATACTGGAGAAGTCCAGTTGGCCATTCCCCTGCTGGGCATGGAGCAGGAACATGTTGCGAGCCAGAGCCCCCATGGGAATAGGCGCTTTGTTTCGGTCGGCATTATCGAAAGCCAGACCAAGATCCTTGTTCATCAGGTCAACAAGGAAGCCACCCTTGTAGTCGTTAGAAGCCGGCACGCCATCCATGACACCAGGCCACGGGTTATAAACGTTGAGCGCCCAGTTTCCGCCAGAGCTCTGACGCATGATCTCGGAAAGGACTGCCGGGTCCAGGCCATTCTTCTCACCGAGCGCCAGCGCCTCACAAGTGCCGTTCATCAGAATGGCCAGCAGCATGTTATTGCAGATCTTGGCTACCTGACCGGCGCCATGAGGCCCGGCGTGAAACATGTTCTTCCCCATGTCGTTGAGGATAGGACTGGCCCTGTCGAAAGCATCCACTTCGCCGCCACAGATGAAGGTCAGGGTACCTGCCTTTGCACCACCTACCCCGCCGGATACCGGTGCGTCGAGGAGATCGATGCCCCGATGAAGGGCTTCACCAGCAACGCGTCTGGCGGTTTCGGGGGCGATGGTCGAACAGTCGATCACCAGGGTGCCTTCCGGAAGTGCTCCCAGCAGGCCCGCCTCGCCCAGATAGACCTGTTCGACGTGCTTGCCGGCCGGTAACATCGAGATGACCACTTCCGCATCCTTGACGACATCGTGGAGGCTCTCGGCAAGTGTCGCGCCTGCTTCTGCCAGCCCCGCCATTGCGGTCTCTGACAGATCGAACACACAGACCTTGTGCCCGGCCTTGAGCAGATTCGTCGCCATTGGCGCGCCCATGTTACCCAGTCCTATGAAGGCTATAGTGGCCATCGTACTCTCCTATAAGGCTGACTCCGGGTCAGGCAGTTGCAAAGAAACGGTCGATCCATTCGGGCTCGAGTTCAGCCACGGTCTGATATCGCCACTTCGGGTTCTTGTCCTTGTCTATGAGGAGTGCGCGCACGCCTTCGGCAAATTCGCCCAACTGAAGACAACGAATCGATAGCTGCAGTTCCTGCTGAAACACGGTTTCGAGATCCTCATGGGCCGCACGCTGCCACTGCCGCCAGAAGATGGCCATTGAGGTCGGCGAAGCCTTGCGAACTGCCTCGGCGGCTTTCTGCAATATCGTCGCTTCCCCACTGTATCCTGCCAACTGCTGAGTTACCGCCTTCAGTTCCGTTGCGTCAGTCAGTTCATCGATCTCATCACGAGCGCTGCACAGTGGCGACTCCGGCAAACTTCGTAACGCCAGCTTCGCCATCTCTGCACAGGCTTCATCGATGGTGGCACGCGGGTGAGCGGCGAGCGCCTCACTCTGGCAAATTGCTTCCAGCAGTGCCTCGCGCTGCCCCTGTTCGATATAGTGATCAGCCAGACCGACATAGAGCGCGTCGGCGGCATTCATACTTGCGCCGGTAATGCCCAGAAAAAGACCAGTCCTGCCTGGCATCCGATTGAGAAACCAGCTCGCACCGACATCGGGATACAGCCCAATCGAACTTTCCGGCATGGCGATGCGGGCGGTCTCGGTCACGATTCGATGGGAGGCACCAACAAACAGTCCGATACCGCCACCCATCACCACACCATGGCCCCAGGCGATGATGGGCTTGGGATAATCATGGATCTGATAGTCGAGCTGATATTCCTCGGTGAAGAAGGCCACGCCAGCATCGAGGCTGTTTTCGTTATCGCCGGTCATCGCCTTGTAGAGCGCCACGATATCACCACCGGCACAAAAGGCTTTCTCGCCTGAACCTTCGAGCCATACCGCGACGATGCGATCGTCCTCGGCCCAACGTGACAGCTGCTTATGCAGCAGGCGAATCATGTCGAGCGAGAGCGCGTTCAGGGATCGCGGCTGGTTGAGCCTGGCAATGCCAAGCAGGTGGTCATCGGCGGTGGGCCGGGTGTCGAATACGACTGGGTCCTGGGAAGCCGTCATGATCTAACGGCCCTTCCATTCAGCAGGTCGCTTTTCAAGGAAGGCCTGTACGCCTTCCTTCTGATCTTCAGTGGAGAACAATTCAATGAACAGCTCTCGCTCCATTCGCCAGCCGTCGGCCTGGGATCGGTTATCACGAGCGCTCATGATGAGTTGCTTGCAGCGTGACACTGAACAGGGGCTTTGCTTGCTGGCGGCCAGCGCCAGCTCATGGGCCCGGCTCATGGACTCACCCGTAGCGACCACCTCTTCGACCAGACCGATCTTTTCGGCCTTCGCAGCATCGATGCGTTCCCCACAGAGAATCAGGCGTTTGGCCCAACCCTCCCCAACCAGCCAGGGCAGATTCTGGGTCCCACCGGCGCAGGGCAACAGGCCGACACTGGCTTCAGGCAGTGCCATCTGGGCGTGTTCTTCGGCAATGCGCAGGTCGCAGGCCAGCGCGCACTCGAGGCCACCACCCATCGCGTAGCCGTTGATGGCCGCGATGGAGACGCCCCTGAAGTTCGTCAGGGCAGCGAAGGCCCGACCAAAGGCCTGAGCCATCTGATTCGCCTTCGCGGTATCACCATCAGCGAAGGTCTTGAGATCCGCGCCAGCCGAAAAGAATTTGCCACCCTGCCCGGTGATGATCAGTGCCTGGATTGACGCATCCTCGTTGAGGTCCTCGATGTTGGCCGCCAGTGCCTCAAGCGATTCCCGGGTCCATGTGTTGGCTGGTGGATTGTCGATCGTGATCACGGCAACGTGATCATCCTTTTCAATTCGAATCAGATCGCTCATGTGGAGGACCTCCTGAGATTGTGGATCATGGTGGCTACGAGCCAGCGCTAGCGGATGGCTTCGGCCACACCTTCGAGTAATAAGCGACGGGCGATGATGAGGCGCATGACTTCATTCGTGCCTTCCAGAATCTGATGAACCCTGAGATCCCGAACATACTTCTCAATGGCGTATTCTCGAATGTAGCCATAGCCACCGTGAAGCTGAAGCGCTTCATTGCAGACATCGAAACAGGCATCCGTCGCGAAGCGTTTGGCCATGGCGCAGTGCAGCGTGGCCTCAGGGTCGCCGTTATCCAGCTTCCAGGCCCCCAGACGAACCATCTGTCGCGCCGCCACCAGGTTGGTGGCCATATCGGCCAGTCTGAACTGCAGTGCCTGAAAGGTCGCCAGTGGCTTGCCGAACTGTTCACGGTCGTGCAGATAGTCGCGCGCCCGTTCCAGCGTGGCCTGAGCTCCGCCCAGTGAGCAGGTCGCAATATTGAGCCGTCCACCATCAAGCCCTTTCATCGCAATACGAAAGCCCTCGCCTTCTTGGCCCAGCAGGTTCGCTGCAGGCACCCGTACTTCATCGAAGCTGATCTGCCCGGTGGGCTGACTGTGCCAGCCCATCTTGTGCTCCAGCTTGCCGTAGTGAACGCCATGGCTATCGGCTGGCACTACGAAAGCACTGATGCCGTTCGTACCGCTATCGGCTGCGCCCGTGCGCGCCATCACTACCAGTATCTGTGTGGCGCCGGCGCCGGAAATAAAAGCCTTCGACCCGGAGAGTATGTATTCATCGCCCTCACGGACTGCCTTCGTTTTCAGACTGCCGGCATCGGACCCTGAACCGGGCTCGGTGAGGCAATAGGAGCCGAGCAATTCGCCGCTGGCCATGCGCGGCGTGAGGCTGGCGCGAACGCCATCGGTCGAGAAATTGGCCACCATCCACGTAGCCATATTATGAATGGTGAAGAAGGCTGCGGTGGATGGACAGGCCGCTGCCAACTCTTCGACAATAATCGAAGTATCCAGCCGGGAGAGCCCAAGCCCTCCGAGATCTACCGGCGTGTAGAGTCCACAGAAGCCAAGGTCCCCACCCTCTCGAATGACGTCGACCGGAAAGGTATGGTCGACATCCCACTGGCTCGCGTAAGGCGCCATGGCCTTGTCCGCAAAGGCCTTGGCCGCCTCACGGTAGGCCAGCTGATCATCGTTCAGTGCAAAATCCATCCGGCTGCCCTCTGCTTATCGCATCTGTATGGAGAAGTTGGTACCAGCTACGGCGTCGCTGGAAAACCATCGCGCAGTCACTGTCTTCGTCTCCGTATAGAATTTTACGGCCTGCTTACCGTAGGCGTGTTGATCACCGTAGAACGAGCCCTTCCAGCCGGTAAACGAAAAGAATGGCATGGGCACTGGAATGGGGATATTGATACCGACCTGACCCACTTCGACCTCCTGCTGATAACGCCTGGCTGCACCGCCGGAGCTGGTGAAGATCGACGTGCCATTACCATAGGGACTCGCGTTGACAAGCTCCAGCGCTTCGTCGAGAGAAGCCACCTCCATACAGCACAGCACCGGGCCGAAGATCTCTTCCTTGTAGATGCTCATGTCTGCCTGTACGCCAGCGAACAGCGTAGGTCCGACCCAGTAGCCGTTCGGCAAGCCGTCTACACTACAGTGGCGACCATCGAGCAGAAGTTTCGCACCAGCCGCTTCACCTTCTCCGATCAGCGTTTCAACCCGTGTCCTGGCCTGCGCACTGATGAGTGGCCCATAGCTTGCGCCTGAGTCATCCCAGGCGCCGGGTCGAATCTGGGCCAGTCGCTCTTTCAGCTCAGGTATCCACGCCTCTGCCTCACCCACGAAAACGGCTACAGAAATCGCCATGCAGCGCTGACCGGCGGCACCAACCGATGCGCCCACCAGCGCACTCAGCACCTGATCCTTGTCTGCATCCGGCATAATGACCATGTGATTCTTGGCGCCTGCAAAACTCTGTACCCGCTTCATATGGCGCGTACCGGTTTCATAGATATAGCGCCCCACCGGCACGGAGCCGACAAAGGAAATCGCCTTGATCGCTGGATCGGTCAAGAGTCTGTCGACCTGCTGCTTGCCGCCGTGCACCACCTGCAATACGCCCTTCGGCGCGCCGGCTTCTTCGAACAGCTCAGCCAGCCGCATCGGCGTGAGCGGGTCCTGCTCCGAAGGTTTCAGGATGAAGGTATTACCAGTCACGATGGCCATGGGGAACATCCATAGCGGAATCATCGCCGGGAAGTTGAACGGTGTAATGCCCGCGCACACGCCGAGCGGCTGTATATAGGTGTAGGTGTCGATGTTGCGTGCCACATTGCCAACGGTTTCTCCCATCATCAACGAAGGCGCATTCGCAGCATGCTCGACGACCTCGATACCGCGCCAGACATCGCCCTTGGCATCTTCGAAAGTCTTGCCGGTTTCCTGCGACAGGATTTCCGCCAGCTCATCATGATGTGCCTTGAGCAGGGCCTGGTAGCGCATCATCAGACGCGCCCGCTCGGGTACTGGCACTTCCCGCCAGGTTTTGAATGCCTCGGCGGCACTCGCAATGGCTCGATCCATTTCAGCGTCGGTGGTGGCAGGCGCACGGGCTATCACCTCCGCCGTCGCTGGATTGGTCACGTCTATCCAGTTCTGCGTCTGGCTCTGGACAAATTCGCCTTCGAGGAAGAGGGGCACCTGCTTCATGATCATTCACCTGAATATCTGTCTGAGCATACGATGCTAGCATGGTGCACAGGGGCGGGTGGATTGACTAAGTTTCGGCGATGATGGACTATCTTTCGGAGCAGACCATTATTTTAGTCGAGGCCACAAAGACGCTAAATCTATGACGAGAACCTCGCAGTGGCCACTGCCGCCAGGAAGTACCCGCTACCTCGTACCGGCACCCGTGGTGCAGGAACTGGCCCGACACCCGTTGACGCGTGAGCTCTATCCCCTCGCTTTCGGCCATTACCGCCATGCCGCAGGGCATCATATGCACCGGCAACAGCATTCCGACAATCTTTTGATATATTGCAGCGATGGACAGGCCTGGCTCAACGTCGAAGGCGAGCCACTTACTGTCACCCCTGGCGACCTGCTCCTGCTGCCTCGCGGCGTTTCACACCGTTATACAGCCGACCCCGGACAGCCCTGGACCGTACACTGGGTTCACTTTGCTGGCGCACAGGCTGATCTCTTCTCCGAACAGCTCGGCTTTGGTGGGCGCTGGGTACGTCATATCGGCCAGCAGTCACGGCTACTGGTAGACTTCAATGGCCTGCTGGCAGTGCAGCACACGGGCTATCGCCTGACGCGGCTGATTCATGCTTCAAACCGGCTTCGTCAGCTGCTGACCGCCATTCCACTCAGCGGCGATGTGGAAGCATCGAAGCCTGCTTTAGCGATAGATGATATCCACACCTATATGCGGGAGCACCTCGACGAACGGCTGACACTGGCACAGCTCGCGGACATTGCTGGCCTGTCCAGCGCTCACTTTGCCACCTGTTACAGGACGCTCACTGGCGAATCGCCCATCCAGCACTTCCTGCATCTCAAGGTCGAACAGGCCTGTCAGCTACTCGACACCACCAGCCTCAGCTTCAGAGCTATCAGTCATCAACTTGGCTATGACGACAATTATTATTTTTCGCGGCTATTCAAGAAGATCATGGGGCACTCGCCACAGGCCTATCGCCAGAGTCACCGGCATTAGACTCAGAGAGCCAAGCGGCTGCTCATGGCGTAGCACTGTCTATCGATCACAGCAGACGAGGTAAGCATGCAGACCACGGTTCCTTCGAATACCCATAGCAAGATCATCGGCTATCTGCTGTGGATCTTCGGCTTTCTCGGTGCGCACCGCTTCTACTACGGTCGCCCCATCACAGGAACAATCTGGTTCTTCACTCTTGGCCTGCTGGGCATTGGCTGGCTGATCGATCTCTTTCTCATACCGTCGATGGACCGTTCCGCTGACAGGCGATATACCGCTGGTAGCACCAACTACACCATCGCCTGGGTGCTGCTCACCTTCCTCGGCATTTTTGGTCTGCACCGGCTCTACCTGGGCAAGTGGATCACGGCCATCCTGTATTTCCTGACCGGCGGGCTATTTTTGCTGGGTGTGCTGTACGACTTCTGGACACTGAACGAACAGGTGTCGGAGGAGAACCAGCTTCTGCACTGACGTGGCGCATCGTGCCGGGCGCTGAGGCTATGAGGGCACAAGTGAAGTGGGGTATGATCCGAGCACTTGTTCTCTCGAATCATTGCTCAGCGCCCTGTGCAGGAGTTTCATGGATCAGTCTACGCTCAACAGCCTCGTTTCAGCCTTCGACGCAGCCCCTTCGCCACATCTGGCCAAGGTGATCCTGCTGGCCTATCTGAGTCGACACGAGCCCCAGAAAGCCCTTCGTTTCGTAGATGCTCTCGACCCCACACCTGATGACAGCGAAGTTCTAGAAATTGCTGGCGCTGTCGCCAGTGCCAGCGATGAAGCGTTGCTCGACACTTACGCCGATACCTTGAAAGGACCCCAGTTCACTCTGCTGATCGAAGCGTTGCTCGACAAGGGGCATGGCCGGGAGGCGCGAACACTTTATCTCAAGGCGGCTCGCAAGGACCCGGGTATTCGCTCGGACGAACTCGATGCCCGCCTTGAACTGCAGGATACCAAGACCAAACTGAAGATCGTCGAGAAAACGGACTTCGCAGAAGTAACCCAGCTGTCCCGGTACCGTCAGGCCACCACGACCTTCGATGATGTGGTAGGTCTGGTGAATATCAAGAAACAGATTCACAAGAAAATCATCCTGCCCTTCCAGAAACCTTCCCTGTTTCAGCGTTTCAAGAAGAAAGTCGGCGGGGGCGTTCTGCTGTACGGACCGCCGGGATGCGGAAAGACCCTGCTGGCTCGTGCTACCGCCGGCGAGTGCAAGTCGTCGTTCTTCAACATCGAAATCTCCGATGTGCTCGACATGTATATCGGCGAGTCGGAGCAGAAACTCCACGCCATCTTCGAAAAGGCCCGCAATGAGACGCCGAGCGTGCTGTTCTTCGACGAACTCGAAGCACTGGCTGGCAAGCGTGAGCATGCGCGCAGCAGCTCGAGCAGCAATACCGTCAGCCAGTTCCTGACCGAACTCGACGGCTACTCGCAGAACAACGAAGGCGTTCTGATACTGGCCTCCACCAACGTGCCATGGGCCATAGATTCCGCCTTCCTGCGGCCCGGTCGGTTTGATCGCATGTTCTTCGTGCCCCCACCGGACAAGCTCGCCCGTGCCGCCATTCTGCGACATGAGATGAAAGGCCGGCCCAGCGAAGACGATATCGACTTCGAGCTGATTGCTTCCAAGACCGTCGGCTATTCCGGTGCAGATCTGTCGAACCTCATCGATATGGCGGCCGACGAAGCCATCGACGAGTCGATGGAGGGGGACCGTGAGGTGGCCATCGGCATGCAGCACTTCAAGCAGGCTGTCGGTGAAAGCAGACCTACCACGACCGAGTGGATGACCACGGCCAGGAATTATGCGCGCTACGCCAACGATGGCGGCCGGTATAATGAGGTCGTCGACTTCCTCCAGAAAAACGGCAACTGAGATGGTGAAGCACTGATGGCTGGCTACGACATCATAGACGAGCCAAAACCTCGCCTGCAGGAAAACTTCATCGTCGATCCAACGGTGATCTTCTTCGTCAGCATCTTTCTCCCCCTGCTTTGGGTACCACCTTTTCAGGGGCAGTACTGGCTCCCCTTCGTATGGGTGATCGCAAATGGCTATCTGCTCGGCAGCCCCACGCTGAAAAAGGAAATCGGCATCAGTATTGCCGGGATCCTGCTCTGGCTCGGGTTTTCCATCGGCGCGGTATACCTTACCCAGCTCAGCGGCTTTGCGCTCGAAGCAACTGCGCCGTACATCAGAATCCTGTCGAAAGGTATCTTTTTCCTGGCGCTCTACCTCGTCGTCTTGAAGCAGTCGGCACCATACGCCGTGTACAGTTACGTCAAAGAGCAGGCCAGCCATTGATGGACGGCTATCGAATCGATTCGATCTGGCGGGCGATGCGCCTTGGCCAGCACACTCACGCCATCGATCTGTTGAAGCAGGTATTGGCGGATGATCCACAGAGCGCCGTGGCGCATGCCCTACTGGCCTCCAACCTGATTGCTCAGGGCAGACTGCATGCGGGCGAACATGAGTTGAAGATTGCACTCAGCCTGGACCCGAATACTGCCTGGTTTTACCTGACCTACGCCCGTTTGTGCACATTGAAAAACCGCCTGAAAGAGGCGATACAATATTGCGAGCAGGCCCAGTCGCTGGAGCCGTCTAATCCCGAACCACTGTTCATGCTGAGCGAAATATATCTTCAGCTGGATGAGCGTCAGGCCGCCGAAGCCTGCCTCAAGGAAGCGGCCAGACTGGACCCCGACTCCCGCCGACTCGAGATCGCTTTCGGCGAATTCTATTTCTCAGGCGGCAAACTGGATCAGGCCCTGCAGCACGCCAGTGAAGCGCTGCGCGCCGATGCTGGTGATGCCGATGCCAACCTGCTCATGGGCAAACTCCAGCTCGCCCTTGGCAACAGTGACGATGCCGAATATCACGCCAAGTTCGTTATCAGCAACAATCCTTCCTCGAAAGAAGCCCTGCGACTGTTCAGTCACGTCAAGATGCGCCGTAACCCTTTCCTGGGGCTCTGGTGGCGTCTGAATTCGAAGATCGCAGCACTTGGGAACACCAAAGGCGCCTTCGTCATCATCATGGCCTTTCTCTTCTTCAACCTACTTGCGAGGGCGATACTCGATATGGGATACCCCACCACTTCGCTGGTGCTGTCGCTGGGCTGGGTCGCCCTGGTGCTGTATTCGTGGATCAGCATCCCGATGTATCACCGTGCGCTGAAAAAGGAGCTTGAAGAATTCAGCTTCAGGAAGGATTACTAAGCTGAACGTAGGCCATGTCATCGGGCTGAAGTTTCATGCGCGCATGCTCAGGGCCGAGACGAAAACCTTTTTCCGCTGGCTCGGCTCTGTGCTTCTGCTGATCAGCGCGATTGGGCTCTGGGAGGTCCTCAGCGCCTGAAGTGTCGACTAGCGCAGTGAGGCGACGTGCTGAATGCCACCAAGCTGGCCCATCTGCTCCTGTATCCATTCGATTCGACTGAGCGCGTAAGGCGTGGGCCGCGCCACGCTGAAACGTTTCGGACTTGGCAATACGGCGGCCAGGCGTGCTGCCTGACTGATCGACAGCCTGCTGGCGCTAATACCGAAGAAGTGCTGACTGGCCGCTTCCACGCCATAGATCGACAGCCCGCCCTCGAGGCCGAATTCGGCCACGTTCAGATAGACCTCCATGATGCGTCGCTTCGACCAGAGAATTTCGAGACCCACGGCCAGCGGCGCCTCCAGGACCTTGCGTATGGTCTGGCGACCATTCCAGAGAAACAGGTTTTTTGCAGTCTGCTGCGTAATGGTACTGGCGCCTCTGAGCGAACCGCCACGCCGGTAATCATCGACGGCCGTGGCAATGGCGCCAGGGTCTATGCCCCAGTGGGACAGAAAGCGCTGGTCCTCGCTGGCGATGACGGCTAGCGGCATCCATGGGGATATATCATCCATGTCCACCCACTCATGACGGATGGGACGCTGATCGTTGGCCAGACGCTCCGCGAGCATCACAGCTGAGCCAGGCGGATCGACAAAGCGGAGAATAGCGATAACCACCGTCACGATCAGCAGCATTGAAAGACAAAGCCAGACAAGCCAGCGTCCGATTCGTCTCGCGCCACGATTGATCGTCAAACGTCGTGCTCCGTGGAGTTGATGAAGGAATATACCGAGAAGTCGTCACGCTTCTGCCAGCCTCGATTCTGCCAGAATCGCCGGGCAGCGGCGTTTTCATCGAGTACGAAGAGATGCGTTTTCAGAATACCTTCGACCTTGAGTGCCGCCAGGCATCGACGCGTCAACTCCGAGCCTACCCCTATCCCGCGATAAGCCTGCGCCACCGTGAGATGCTGCAGATAGCCACGCTTGCCGTCGTGGCCCGCCATTATAGTGCCGACAATGCCCGCGCCATGATGCTCGGCCACAAAGCTCAGACCCGGGTTCCGCGTCAGATAACGCCGGATTCCGTCCAGCGAGTCTGCCTGGCGAAGACGAAGGCCCTCGGCCTTTTGCCAAAGCCCGATAACCCGATCATAGTCGGCAATCTTCATCTCTCGATATACCGGTTCACGAGAGTCTGACTCTGTCATGGCGGCTGTTCCCAATTAAATTTCAGATGCCGAAACGATACACGAACCGGGCTCGACGCGGCAAAGGTTAGCGGCAGGAAACGGAAGGTATTGCTTTGCAACTGACGCTATCATGAGCCATGAAAAGGTATATTTCGAAATGCTGGAGGAGACACTATTGATGACTGCCCGAGAACTTTTAGATGAAGCAGGCATGCTGGCGGCAGTGATGGCCAGAGACACGACTATGGATGGCTTGTTTGTCTATGGTGTTTTGACGACAGGTATCTACTGCCATCCATCCTGCCCCTCCAGAAGCGCCCAGCCAGACAACATGCGCTTCTTTGGCAATACTGCAGACGCCAAAGCCGCTGGCTTCCGGCCTTGCAAGCGATGCAAGCCAGACCAGGCATGTCTTCGAAGTCGACTTCAAAACGTCGCGAGGCTCATCCGGGACCAGGCCAGTACCCCATTGACGCTGAAATCTCTGTCGACTCACGCTGACCTTTCACCCTCACGATTTCAAAAAGCCTTCAAAGCCGAGTTTGGCGTCTCGCCAAGAGCGTTCCAGCAAGCCTGCAGAACACATAGCTTTAAAGTGGCTTTGCGAGAAGGCGAGTCAGTCACCGAGGCCAGCCATGAAGCTGGCTATGGTTCAGCCAGCCGAGTCCACCTGCATGCGACACGTGGCCTGGGCATGTCGCCCTCTACCTTTCGTGCAGGTGGCCGCGGCGAGCGCATTCATTTTGCCTGTCGCCAGACCAGTCTCGGCCTCATAATGATGGCGGCCTCCTCCAGAGGCCTCTGCCTGGTAGAATTTGGTGAGTCGGATGAGGCGCTGCGCCTACACCTTCAGCGTACTTTCCCCAGAGCAGAGTTGCTGCCGAGCTGCGCTCAGGATAGGCCGGAGCTCGATGAATGGATGCTAGCGCTTGAATCGCACATGAATGGTCATGCACCCGCACCGGACTTACCGCTTGACCTTCGAGGCACCGCTTTTCAGATGACTGTCTGGAACTTCCTCACGACGATTCCGAGCGGCGAATCCATCAGCTATACAGAACTGGCTAGCGGCATCGGAAAGCCGCGGGCAGTTCGCGCCGCCGCCTCGGCCTGCGCTGCGAACCGGATCGCACTGCTGGTGCCTTGCCACCGAGTTCTTCGAGGCGACGGTCAACTCGGGGGCTATCGCTGGGGGCTTGCGCGCAAAAAGTCGCTGCTGCAACGGGAACAGGAGAACGCTTTGTTACTAAAGTAGGCGCGCTTAGCAAAAACTCGCGCTCTGACACCAAAACACCCATCCCAAGCCGTTAGATATTTGACACTCGCTTCCACTTGCGCCTCGCACATCTCTGACCGTCACTTTATTGACTGAAAAGCTGTAACTGTCTGTTGTTTTTCCATTTCAGCAAGCGTGGAAATGTAGACTTTCGAATTTCCGCCTACTCCCGCCACTTTTACGTCGCCGAACCAGTCTAGTATTTGAACATGTTTTGCAGATGCTCAAAATTCAGCCAGACGGGTAAGCGACCGACATGACTCGATCAAGCAAGCAGAGATCAGCCAAATCAAGCGCCAGCGAGCAACTACTGCGCAAGCCAGCCTTCTGGGTGGCATCGACCGTTTCTCTAACGGCTATTGCAGTGGCTATTACCGTGGCAAGCTTTGGTGAACTCGAGCAGTTTGAGCTGGCCGCCACTGGTGAAGTGGTGCCGGTTCAGCAGATCGGCGCCGGCATGGCTTATGCCAGCGATTGGGGCACTTCAGCTGCAGCGGTGACTGTACAGTCGCCGGCGCTGCCCCTCGCCAAGATGCCAACTATCGAAGCAAGCGCAGACGTCAACCCTGAAGTCGATGCCTTCGCTGCCGAGCATCTGATTGATGAGAATGGAGATTTCGGGTTTGTAGTGACGCCACAACAGGAAGCCCGCTACAAGGCCATCAATACCAATGCGAGCTATCCAGACCTTGAGACACGCATGATCGAAATGCAGGCGCGCAGAGATGGCAAGCCTTTTGATGCAGAGACCGTATTGGCGGCAATCGCTGCACCGGCACCGTGGGCTGTCAATGACAGTGCTGTAGCTGCGCTGGAACTCACAGCCGAAGAGCAGCATGACGGCCGCGAATTTCTCAGCGTCGATCGCATGAAGATCGAATCGCTGGTACCGGGTGATGTCGTCGAACTGCCAGTGGCATTCGAAGGCGGCACCATGCAGATGGAAGTCGAGCGCGTCGAAGTCGGCACTGCAGGTGCAGTGACCTGGCACGGTCGAATCACAGATTTTGAGGAAGAAAACCAGGTCTCCATCACGCAGGGTGCAGCCATCACCATAGGCGGCATCACGACACCAAATGGCGTGTACATGGTGGAGTCCAGAGCAGAAGCCGGTTGGATAGTACCCACTGGCACCCTGTTCAAGAACACGGAAGAAGAAGACGGAATATTACCTCCGGACAACACGAATTCCTGATTTTATGAAGCTGTCCTTTCGCCGGTCAGCCAAACCTTGCAGTAGATTGGAGTTTATAAAAGATGTACCCAGCCATAGCCAACACACGAAGCCAGACCGCCCAGAAGAGCTTCAGAAAAACCCTTATTTCAGCAGCCTGCGTCAGCGGTCTGCTCATGTCAGCAGCCGCGAGTGCCGCGACTGTCGACGTTCTCGTCGTCTATGACAGCGGTGCGAAATCCAAGCTTGGTGGTGAGCCAGCTGTGGCCATGCAGAGCTGGGTCAACCAGATCAATGGTTACTATGCCAACTCCAAGATTGACATCCAGCTCCGTCTTGCCGGCACCGTGTACCACGAAGAATCCTCTTCAGACATGTCGACCATGCTCCGCAGCCTGCAGGCAAACACCAAGATCCGTGCAGAGCGGGACAAGTATGGCGCCGACTTCGTAGCCATGGTGAGCCCAAAGGCCAGCTGTGGTATCGGCTATATTTCCGTACTTGCATCATATGCCTACAGCATTTCCGGCCCACAGTGTGGTCCGATGACCATGGCTCACGAGCTGGGTCACAACATGGGTCTGAACCACTCCCGCAAGCAGGGTAATACTGGCGGTTATCGCTACGGCTACGGCCTGGGTCATGGTGTCGACTACTCCTTCAGTACCATCATGGCTTATGCTCACGTCTACTCGACCTCACGCATGGGTAAGTTCTCCAATCCAGACGTGTCGTGCAACGGTCAACCTTGCGGTATCCCTGCCGGCAAACCTGGCGAATCCGATGCGGCCCGCGCCATCAACAATGTCAAAGGCGAAATTGCCGGCTTCAAAGCGGCTGTAGCCACAACGGTCGCCGCACCAACGCCGACAAACCCGACTCCTGTTGCCAGCAAGACCTACAGCTTCAAGGCAGCCCATAGCGGAAAATGTCTTGATGTCAGCGGCCTCAAGAAAAATGCCGGCGCAACACTGGCACAGTGGAGCTGTCATGGCGGCCTCAATCAGCAGTTCACGGCCACACCGGTCGGTAACTACATGAGCCTGAAGGCGAAGCACTCTGACATGTGTCTGTCGATCGAGAACAACAGCACCGGCGATCGTGCGCGTCTGGTTCAGGCTAGCTGCAACACCAGCGACGGCAGCCAGCTATGGACATTCAAGACTTCAGGCAGCACGGTATCCATGGTCAACAAGCGCAGCTCGAAGTATCTCGACATTCGCGGCAATAACTCCGAAAACCGCGCGGCAGTGCAGCAGTACAGCAGCAACGGCGGCGACAACCAGCGATTCACGCTCGTCGCAAAATAAATAGACGCTAAAACGAACAAGCCCGGCCAGTCCGGGCTTTTTTATGCTTGTCATTTGGCTCACTCACAATAGAATCTGCCGCTCCCAAGCTACGAGAACTTCACACTCATGCCGAACACGACTTTCACCTCGCCGCTTGTAAGATGGCTGTCCGCCATCGAGTCGAGCCGCTATTTCCAGATAACCGTCATTACGATCATCATCATTTCCGCGCTGACGATAGGGGCGAAAACCTACGCGATCCCCCCGTTCATGGAACAGGCGGTCACCGTGCTGGACTGGGCCATCACGATGTTCTTTCTGATCGAAATCCTCCTAAGGCTCGCCGTTCATCCGGACAAGAAGCGCTTTTTCCGCGATCCGTGGAACCTGTTCGACACGGTGATCGTGGTAGGCAGTCTTATTCCACTCGAACAGGCTGGATCGGTTCTGATAGGGCGGCTGCTGCGCGTATTCAGGGTGCTTCGTTTGATCTCGGTCGTGCCGGAATTGAGGTTCCTGATCGAAGCCTTGCTCAAGGCCATCCCGCGAATGGGCTACATCGCGCTGCTGATGTTCATCATTTTCTACATCTACGGTGCCGTAGGCTCTCTTCTCTTCGAAAAAATCAATCCTGAGCTGTGGGGAGATGTCTCGATTTCAATGCTGACACTCTTCCGCATAGCGACCTTCGAGGACTGGACCGACGTCATGTATGAAACCATGGCCCTCCATCCCTTAAGCTGGATCTATTACCTCACCTTCATCTTTCTGACCGCATTTATCTTCCTGAATATGATGGTGGGCGCCATACTCGAAGTCATGACAGCTGAAACCAACAAGCAGGCATTGGGCGAGGCGAAAGAGGAGCGGGACAACATGGCACTGCAGCTGGCGCAGATCCAGGCTCAGCTGACTGAACTGCAACGAAGCCTGAACGGTGTCGGTAAAGCCGAGCGATCGCAATCGAACGATTGAACAAGGTTACTGACACTCAATATGGTATCGATTTCGCCCAGTCCGCTTTGCTTCGTACATGGCGAGATCTGCCCGTTTGATCAGTTCCTCCGGAGTCAGCTCACTATCATAGGTGATGGCCATGCCTACACTGGCCGTCACCGTGATGGTGTCGCCTGAATCAAGTTCGACCGGCGCGCCTATGGCATTCAACATCTTCTGTGCAAGCGCATCATAATCCTGGTCACTTTCGGACAGGCTTTCGAGTACCACCACGAACTCATCGCCAGCAATGCGGGCAATACTGTCCGTTTTTCTGATGACCCCACGCAGCCTCTCCACTACAGCCTTGAGCAGAAGATCGCCCGCGTTATGCCCATATGTGTCATTGATCTGTTTGAAATGGTCGAGGTCGATAAAGGTCACGGCCAGAGCTAGACGACTCCGATTACTGCGCGCCAGCGCCACACCCAGCAGGTCTTCCATGCCTCGCCGATTCAGGGCGCCGGTCAGACCATCGTGCGCAGCCTGAAACTGCAGTGACTGTTCGACCTGTTTTGCAAGACTGATATCCTGCACCAAGATGTAGAAGCCGAGCACGCCAGCCTCGTTGCCGGGTGTGCCGTGATCAGGCGAACTATCGGCAAAGTTCGGGACGTACGTAAACTCCATGAATCGCTCGCTGCCGTCCGCCGCTACATCCCGGCGCTCGTAGCTTACGCGCTCGCCAGCCAGTACACGGCGGATATGTGGCTTCGCAATCTGATAGTTTTCAGCGCCGATAAAGGCTTCAATCGTCATACCCTTAAGGCCGTCGGCATCTACACCAAACCAGTCTTTGAAGGTCGCGTTGTTGAACTGGTACCGCTCATCGGCATCTGCATACGCAATGAGCACCGGTAGATTGTCGGTAATGGTCTTGAGCCGGAAATCACTGGCTTCGAGGGCGTCAAGCGTCTGCTGCAACCTGGCGGTGCGCTCATTCACCCGGGCCTCGAGATGCTGGTTTGCGGCTTCAAGCTCCGCATCATGCTCAAGCAACTCCCTGAACAGAGACTCTAGCGAGGAGACGAGATGCTGGCCTTCCTCATAGAGAACGCGCTCCGGAAACTTGATGAGACGATCGCCGCGTCGCAAGCGTTCGGCAATATCGGTCAGCACCTCAAGCGGTCTTGTGATCCACCCCGCAGTCCAGCCTATCAACAACATGAACAGCAGGGCGAGCGTGAGGCCGATGAGGAGTACCCGTGACTGCAACTCATCCACAGACTCCATGGCAAAGTCGTTATTCTGCCGAACGATGATTCGCCAACCGAAGGTCTTGAGGGCCGGGTATGCTTCGGTATCTGTGAAGCCGGTGAGATACGACTCGCCATCAGGCCACTGATGCAGGAAGAAGTTGTCCCCACTCTTATCTGCAGCCTTTTTCAGGCCCTCGACCCGGGTGCCACCCAGACTTTCGGGACCTACCAATACCTGGTTATCACTATCGAGAATCAGGGCCTCTACAGGCCCATGCATCGAAACAGCAGACACCACGGAATTACTCAGACCTTTTGCCCACTCCCAATCCAGGTGGGCGCCGAGGACTGCATTCTGGCCAGTCGACAGTTTCACCGGAAGCGCAACATCCAGAAATCGCCTCGGCTCGCTGCGGGGCGGCAGCAGTTTCTCAAGCAGGACAGCCGGATGAACATTGCCGAAATACACGTCTTTCTGGCCTTCCTGAAACCAGGGTCGAGCCGAGACATCGGCACCTTCAAGAAGTTGCCCCGTGCTGACTACCACCTGGCCGGATGGGTCGGCGAATCCAATCCAGACATAACCAGGAAAAACGGTCTGAAGCTCGTCCAGCCAGATACGCGTTGCACCCACTCGCTGCAGGAACAGCCCCGTCGTCGTCGATACGGATGCCACCACAGTGAGATCATCAAGGCGCGACTCGAGCCCGCTATTCAACTGGCTAGCCACCTGTTTCGCGAGATCAGCCATTGCAACGCCCCGCTCCTGTACTACGCGCTTACCCGCACTGTAGCCAAGCACCAGGCTCAATAGCAGCGTCAGCACAAGCATGATCGCGCCAAAGGTCAGCGTCAGGCCGGTCTTGACTCGTATACTCATGGTGACGATGAAACACTCTTGCCTGGCATGGCGACCTTACTTGAGCCAGCCACTGCCTTGCGGATCTGGGATAGTTCGGCTCGCGTGAGATCCCGCCACTGGCCTGGTCTCAGTTTACCGATATCCACCATCATGATGCGGGTTCGCCTGAGCCGGGTGACCTCGTAGCCAAGGTACTCACACATGCGACGAATCTGCCGGTTGAGCCCCTGAGTGAGGATGATGCGGAATTCGTGGCGGCCCAGTAGCTCCACAGTACAGGGGCGGGTGACGGTGTCGAGTATGGGCACGCCCTGAGCCATCTGCTCGGCAAAGCGAGGCGTCACCGGCTTGTCCACGGTCACCAGATACTCTTTGTCGTGCGCGTTTTCCGCCCGCAGGATCTTGTTGACGATATCGCCATCGCTGGTGAGGAATATGAGCCCCTCGGATGGCTTGTCGAGCCGCCCGATGGGGAAGATCCGTTCTTTATGGCCTATCGCGTCGATGATGTTACCCCGGATATGGCGCTCCGTCGTACAGGTAATGCCCACGGGCTTGTTATAGGCAATATAGACGCGATCTTCATGGTTCGCATCGATGGCGCCTATTCGCCGACCGTCGACCTGCACACGATCACCCTGCATCACCCGGGTGCCAAGTTCCGGAATCTTCCCGTTCAGCAGGACACGACTCTGTTCGATGAGCTTGTCGGCTTCGCGTCTGGAACAATAGCCAGACTCACTGATGAACTTGTTGAGGCGCTTGCCTTCGGGACTCGTCAATCTATTTGCATCCTTAACCCAGAATAAAGAATGTTGACCGGCGGGATCTGATAGACTGGGTGGACAGTCTGCCCCTTTTCAGCGAACAGCTCGTCCCATTTCAGTTTATCCCGTAGTCACTCTGAAACGGCATCACTAACTGACATTCTGCCGAAACAGACCACTGCAATCCATGGAGAATTTGAAATGCAAACCCTTACCGAATACGGCCAACGTACCATCAACGATATGGCTTCCCGCTACGGCGTGTCTACCGATGCCATCATGTGCATGCTCTATGCCGTCATGAACGGCAACGGCACCATGGCACAGTTCAACTGCCCAGAATTCGGCGGTGGTGGCCAGTGGATGCAGGGCGGCATGACCATGGTGGGCGACATGTTCAACTATGGCCTGAAGGCCTCAGTAGACAATGTCTGCGGCGAGTTGTCGCGGCTGCTTCAGCAGCAGGAACAACTCTTCGTGCCAGTGAAGAAGCAGAGTTACAGCAATTCCGGGCAGCAGCAGAACACTGGTGGCTCCGGTCAGCAGCAAAGTAGTGGCGGTGGTTTTCAGCAGCAGGGCCAGGGCGGTGGCTATCAGAGTCAGGGCAACTCCCAGCAGCAGGGCAACTTTGCTCAGGGCGGTAATTTCGGTGGCAACAACTGGTGGCCGGATGGTCTCGGTGCAGCGTCATCGACCGGCGGGCAGAACAACATTCGCTATGCCGTATTCCCGGCGACCCATCGCCTGGCGGTTGAACTCAATGGTCAGGTGACCGTGTACGACACACTGGATCATCAGATCGGCGGCGTGTCGCAGCAACAGGGTGGTGATACTTCGCTGACCTTCTCCAGCCAGTATGGCCTGGTGAATGCAAACCAGCTGCCAATCGTTTCGCCTGATGGATCGAGTCAGAACCAGAATTCGAACTCAAATCAGAATTCGAATACCAATCAGAACTCGAACCAGAACAATCAGTCGACTCAGAACAATCAGCTTGAGCAGACACCCCAGCAGAACACCAATCAGCCGCAGCCTTTCTCGCAGCAGTCCGACTCGTCCAGCCTCGCGGAAAGCGATGTCTTCGCCGCCATTGAAAAACTGGCCGGTCTGAAAGACAAGGGCTACATCAGCGAAGATGAGTACTCGACGAAGAAAACCGAGTTGCTCAAGCGCCTGTAGAGCCCTAGCGAGCCGATCGGTAACAGGCCACGGTCTCTGCCGCGATAACGTCCCAGGAGAATTTCTGTCTGGCCAGCTCGAGGCTGGTTTTACCCATGGCAGCGGCGAGGTCCCGGTCATGGTAGAGCTCGGAAATCGCCTCGGCCAGCGCTTCGGGTGAGCGCGGCTCGACCAGAATGCCTGAGCGCCTGTCATCGATGATGACTGGTATCCCACCTACCCTGGTGCCAATCAATGGTAGGCCACAGGCCATGGCTTCGAGACCGGCAATACTGGTCGCCTCCATCAGTGACGGGAGGATGCCCACGTCTCCGGCACTGAAAACCCCAGGCATATCCGTATTCGCCACGGCACCAAGCATGTGCACGTTTTCGGAGCGTCCCGCCGCCTTGATGATGCGTTCAAATTCGGCCCGTTCCGCGCCATCGCCAGCGACCAGCACATGCAGTTTGGGCAAGTCGAGGTCAGCAATCGCCTTGGCAAAATACAGGACACCGTTCTTCTCAACGAGCCGCCTGGCCAGTACGACTACGAAAGCATCTACCGGAATATTCAGACGGGACCTCAGGTCTGATGATCTCGGATAGAAACGGTTAGTATCCGCCCCATTGGAAATGAAACGCGGGGGCTTGTCGTAGCCAGTTGCCAGGGTGGCCTGGACGAGTTCGTCGCTGGGGGCCAGTACCATATCGGCGATCACCAGTTGTCGACGCATCTTTTCCAATACCTTGGGGCCCTGGGTCGCCCGTTTCAGAAAGGACGAGGTGTGATTGGTAAAGACTACCGGCACACCCAGGCCTTTGGCCGCTGACAGTGGACGCATGCCGTGAATGTGCACGACTTCGAAACCCTCGGTAGATATGAGCTTCTTCAGAATTCGGCGCAGCTTGAAGTCATAGAACAGATGGCTGTTCGGCAGTGGATATCGGCGAACATCGATGCCATCCATGATTTCGGAATCAGGCAGGGCCCCATCCGACTGTCGGGTCACCACGACGACACGGTTTCCGCCTCGGACCATCGCCTTGGCCAGTTCGTGCACATGCGTCTGCACCCCGCCTACGCTGGGAGGAAACTCATTGGACACCATCACGACTTTCATCGCCCTCATGATCCGGACTCCTTGAGCAATCGATCGGTAATTCGTGCGGATGCCTGCCCGTCGCCATAGGGATTGTGAGCGAAGGCCATGCTCTGATAGAGCGCTTCGTCATCCAGCAGTTCAAGCACACCCTGCGAAATCTTTTGACCATCGGTGCCGACGAGCCTGACTGTACCGGCCGCCACAGCCTCCGGACGCTCCGTGGTATCCCGCATGACCAGCACTGGCTTGCCAAGCGACGGCGCCTCCTCCTGCACACCACCGGAATCCGTCAGAACAAGGTGTGACGCCATCATCAGGTAGACAAAGGGCAGATATTCCAAGGGCTCGATGAGATGAACATTGTCTACCCCACTCAGAATCCGGTTCACTGGCTCACGTACATTAGGATTGAGATGCACTGGATAGACGATGTGCAAGTCTGGTTTTGCAGCGGCCAGCGATTTCAGTGCTTCGCAGATGCTATCGAAGCCACTGCCGAAGTTTTCACGGCGATGTCCGGTCACCAGGAGGATCTGAGCAGACATGACTTTATCCGACAACGGCAAGGCTGCCCGGCATTCGCCAGCAATGCTCTCATTATTTTCCAGCTGTGCCACGACTGACAGGAGCGCATCGATGACCGTGTTGCCGGTTACCAGGATTTGCGAGTCCGGGATATTTTCTTTCAGGAGGTTTTGCCTGGCCATGTCTGTCGGCGCAAAATGCAGCTGGGCAAGCGCGCCCGTCAAACGGCGGTTCATCTCTTCCGGCCAGGGAGACCGCATATTACCGGTTCGAAGTCCGGCCTCGACATGAAATACCGGGATCTGCTGATAAAAGGCAGCCAGGCTCGCCGTCAGTGTGGTCGAAGTATCACCATGAACCCCCACCCAGTCGGGACGGAAATCTACCAGCACGTCCCTCAAGCCAGGCAGGAGTCTGGCTGTGAGGTCGGTCAGATCCTGGTTCGGCAGCATCACATCGAGATCGTAGTCGGGTTCGATGTTAAACAACGCCAGCACCTGATCGAGCATGGATCTGTGCTGCGCTGTCACACAGACACGCACGTCACAGTCAGTCGATTTCAGGCGATGCACCAATGGCGCCATCTTTATGGCCTCAGGTCGCGTTCCAAAGACCAGCAGCACTCGCATCCGACTCATATCCTCTACAGATTATTCAGCTTCAAAGCTCGAGGTTAACCTCGCACGCGCTCCGCCACAACCTGGTGCATCTAGTGGCCTTGCGCTTCCGGCTGAACTGGTTCGCGGTCAGCCGGTGTGCCCAGATAGAAAATGTCTGCCTGCTTGCCTTTTTCAGCCGTGAATGTGGCTAGCGCGGGGCCTGTTTCGAACGGAGGAGCGCTTGGGTGCTTACGGCTGCTGAGATGCAGATAGTAATCATAGCGATCCTCTGCTGATTTCGGTCTATTCCTCATGGCGTCACGTGGTTCATCCAGGCGGTCAAGCACGAAGGTAATGGCCCGGGCGTTGCTGAAGACTCTTGCTTCCGGCGCAGTATTCTCCTCCAGCCAGCGCTCTGCCGATTTCAAATGGCCGTCGTTGAAGACCGAGACCGAGAAGCTTTCCACCGTGAGGGAAAGACCCAGGAGGATGGCGATCACCCTGGCAGTTTTGGGAAACCTGCTCCACTGCTGAATCAGCCCGGGGAGCACGGCCGCCAGTATCAACAGGACGAGAAGCATCATGTAGCGCGCTGCCACGAATTGATATTCGATGCAGAACATGATGACCGGTAGTGCTACCAGCACGATGTAGGCTTTCAGGGCAGGCGCTATTGAACTGTTGCGCCAAGCCATGGACAGCAGATACAAGACCGGAATGATGACTGCAGTCTTGAAGGCCTTGATCAAAGATAGCAGCAGCAGAACTGCGAGCATCCAGAGATAGAGACCTGTGGCGTGGCGATCCGAATACTGGTTGAGTACAGTCTCACCAAGGATCGCCGCCTGGCTCGTAATGTGTTCCGGGATGCTGCCGAGTCGATCGGTGTATTGCAGTGCCCAGTGCAGATCATGGCGATTGAGGTAATACAGCAAGCCAACGACAGCACCAATGATCAGTCCGCTCATCAACACGAGGGGGGAACGGAACACACGGGTCCGGCTGCCGCCCGTAAAGGCCAGTACGAATGGCGCCAACAGGGGCACGAAGCCTTCCTGCTTGAACAGACCTGCAAGACACTGCAACACGAACCACAGCAGGAAGAACCATCTGGTTGCCCCCCGCTCGAAGTGAATCAGGCTGGCAAGCGCAGCCAGTGTAAAGGCCCATAGCCCGAAATCCCGGTAGACCTGCTCCTTGAGTTCATTGAGCTGGGGGAGCAGCACGATGAGCAATATAGCCGCCAGGGTCGTCGCCCATCCGCGATCATGCTGCCTGACTATATAAACGAAGCTCAGACTCGTCAGCGTAGCCAGCCCCACGCAAACCAGCTGCCCTGCATGGAGCAGGCTCATTCCGGTAACATCGCTCACCAGCGAGATCAGTATCGAGAGAAACGGGTAATAGTACAGCGCGAGGGCAGCATCGAAGCCTTCCTGGGAGAAGACTCTGGCGACGGTCAGATACAGGGCACCATCGCTACTGAGCGGATAGCTCACCAATAGTATCTTGATCAGCGCGCCAAGCAGGCAGAGCACGAAGGTGGTGACGTAGGGATGTTCAATACTTCGATTCAGGAGGATAGTAAGACTTTGCTTTGCTCGCATCGTACGCATGTCGACCTTGCAGAAATTAGGCGCTGGCTTGCGGCATTTACCTCGCCAACTCGGGCGCGAATGCTACCATGCAGGCCGTCTGCCAGTCATCGGCACATACAACAATGCTCAAGAGAGGCCTGGTCATGACCCGCAACAACGATTCCCGGGCGAGAACGGTTGATGCGAACTTGCATGATGCGCTCGATCCAAGCGACCCTTATGCAAGAGAGCAGCAGACATTCCCCCAACTCGATGATGAAGAGATCGAGCGTCTGAGGCCGTATGGCTGCGTTGAACATTACGGCCAGGGCGACATCCTGTTTTCGCGCGGCGACCGTGGGGTCGATTTCCTGCTGGTACTGAGCGGCGCCATTGAGATTTTCGAGCTCGATACCGAAAACGTGCCGCACGTGTTCGCATTGCACACGGCTCGACAGTTCAGCGGCGAACTCGATCTGTTCAATGACCGCATGGTGCTCGTGGGCGGCCGCGCAGCTGAGCCGAGTGAGCTCTTGCGCATTTCGCGCAGTCAGTTCTACAGGATGATGAGCACTGAGCAGGCTATCAGCGACAAGATCATGCGCGCGCTGATTCTTCGCCGTACCGGTGTTATCAATCATGAACAGGCAGGCGTAACTGTTTTCGCTGAAGACAACGAGGGCGAAGCCCTGCGGATTCGACGCTTTCTTGAGCGCAACGGCTATCCGAACCACTTGCTGCCTGCCGACGGGTCGCCCGAGGCTGAACGGTTTGCCAGCAGTCATTGCATCGACATGTCACGGCTACCGGTCGTCGTCAGCCCCCGTCAGGCAGTACTTTACCAGCCGAGCAATCCGGAACTTGCCGATCAGCTGGGCCTCACTGAACACCTGGAAAAAGACGAGGTGTATGATCTCGTAGTGGTCGGCGCCGGCCCCTCGGGCCTTTCAGCCACCGTGTATGCTGCGTCCGAAAGTCTCAATACGCTGGTTATCGAGGTCGAAGCACCCGGCGGTCAGGCGGGCACCAGCTCCAAAATTGAAAACTATCTTGGGTTCCCGGTCGGGATTTCGGGCCAGGCGCTGGCGGGCCGGGCCTGGATTCAGGCGCAGAAATTCGGTGCACGGTTTGCTGTCTCGCGTGCCGCCAGCCGCCTAGACTGCTCGACACGTCCCTTTGCCATCCATATCGCAGACGAATGTTCGGTGACGGCCCGAGCCATCGTAATTGCTTCGGGTGCGACCTACCGGACCCTCGACCTGCCGAACTATAGCCAGTATGAAGGCCAGGGCATCCACTATGCTGCCACAGCGATGGAAGCCCAGCTCTGCACCGGTGAAGACGTGGTCGTGGTCGGCGGAGGAAACTCATCCGGCCAGGCTGCCGTCTTTCTGTCACGACACGCCAGGCATGTGTATATGCTGGTTCGGAACGACACGCTGGCCGAGACCATGTCGGACTATCTGATCCAGCGCATAGAAGACTCATCAGCCATTAGCGTTCATACTGCGACCGAATTGACGGCGCTGGATGGGGACCGATTTCTGAAACAGGTCAGCTGGCAGAAACGCGGGCAGGCATCACCTGAAACGCATGAGATCCGCAATGTATTCGTGATGATAGGCGCCGTGCCGAATACGGACTGGCTCGGCGGTTGCCTGCAGTTGGACAAGGAGGGCTTCGTGCTGACTGGTGCTGCGGTCAACGGTTCGCAGCCGTCGTCGCCATTCACAAGTTCAATCGAAGGGATCTTTGCAGTGGGCGATGTGCGTTCGGGATCGGTTAAACGGGTGGCTTCCGGGGTGGGCGAGGGTTCTGTGTGCGTTCAGCATGTGCACAGTTATCTGAATGATTCGACAGACTGATGTTCGGTGCATAAGTAGTATGAAGGAAATTCTGATCGTTGGTGGCGGGGCAGCCGGATACTTCGCCGCGATTGCTGCGGCGACTGCCTTTCAAGAGGCAGGACGCGAAGCGCGCATCACTATACTCGAAGGCAGCTCATCACCCTTGGGCAAGGTAAAGATATCTGGTGGCGGCCGTTGCAATGTCACCCACGACTGCCCCGATGCGAGCGATCTCGTCGCTTTTTATCCACGTGGCGAAAAAGAACTGCTCGGCCCCTTCTACCACTTCGGCGCCATGGATACCGTCGCCTGGTTCGAGGCAGAAGGCGTCGCACTGAAGACCGAAGCGGACGGCAGGATGTTCCCTGTTACCGATTCTTCCCAGACAATAATCGACGCACTGATCTCAGCTGCTGATCGTCTGGGCATCAGGCAGCTGATGAACCAGAGGGTCGGCAGCATCGAGGCGCTACCATTAACGTCAGAAAATGCGGCATCGAGCTGGTGTGTCTCTACTGCTGGGCACGAGCGCTTTGAGGGCGATGCCGTCATCGTCTGCTCCGGAAGCAGTCCCCACATCTGGCGATCATTGACGGCGCTGGGTCTCGACATCGTGCCGGCGGTGCCATCACTGTTTGCCTTCGATACCCGTGATACCCGTTTGCGGGATCTTGCTGGCGTGAGCGTGCAGAATGCTCACGTGCAGATTGAATCAGCCGATAAACGGTCGGGGATCGAGGCGAATGGCCCACTCCTCGTCACACATCGTGGGGTCAGTGGGCCCGCCATCCTGCGATTGTCGGCATGGGGCGCCAAAGAACTGGCTGGTTGCCAGTATCAATTCGGTCTACGAATCAACTGGCTTGGCCAATGCTCAACCCCCGAAGCCATCGATCAGATCAATCTCGCCAGACCTGCCCTGGCAAAAAAGAAAATAATTGGCAACAATCCATTCTCGCTGCCCTCGCGACTCTTTGCCAGTCTTGCGGAGCACGCCGGCGTCGCCCCTGATCAACGTTGGGCGGATCTCGGGCGCGAGGAGGCGAAGCGGCTCGCTGATATGCTCACCAACAGTCTTCTGAAGATCAACGGCAAGAGCACCAATAAGGACGAATTCGTGACCGCTGGCGGTGTTGCACGTTCCGAAGTCGACTTCCGCAGCTTCGCCGCCCGGCGATTCCCGGGGCTCTACCTGGCTGGCGAAGTCATCGACATCGATGCCCTGACCGGTGGTTTCAATTTTCAGGCCGCCTGGACCGGTGGCTATCTCGCTGGCAGAGGCCTGGCCGCCAGCCTCTAGCCGCGAGTTGTCCGCCCCACTTCCAGCCTTTTCATCTCACTGTCATAAATGAGTCATCTAGACGACATGGCAGTGTCACATCCCGTCCCGATACTGGGGCCCTTCGAATCAATACGCCGGTCGCGTTATCTGACGCCTGGCATCGAGAGGCTCTATGGAATCAGTTATTCGCGTCACCAATCTATCCAAAACCTTCGGCAAGGGTGGAAAGGCACTACACGATATCAGTCTGTCTATTGCACCTGGCGAAATGGTGGCCCTTATCGGCCCATCCGGTTCCGGCAAATCTACCCTGCTTCGACATCTTTCCGGACTCTCGCAGGGTGACCGCGAACAGGGTCGCATAGACGTACTCGGCAGCCCGGTGCAGGTGAAGGGAAAACTTGACTCCGACGTGCGTCAGACGCGCTCGAAGATTGGCTACATCTTTCAGCAATACAACCTCGTCAATCGCATGAGTGTCATGAGCAACGTGCTTATCGGAGCGCTGGGACGGATTTCTACCTGGCGGGGTTGCCTCAGCTTCTTTACCAAGGAAGAGCAGGCGCTGGCGCTGGAGTCATTGCGTCGCGTCGGTATGGATGCCTTCGTCAATCAACGAGCCTCTCGACTATCCGGTGGGCAGCAGCAGCGCGTCGCCATCGCCCGCGCCCTCACCCAGCAAGCTGAACTGATACTGGCTGACGAGCCCATTGCATCGCTCGACCCGGAATCTTCGCGCAAGGTGATGGAGATATTGGCAGACATCAACGAGCGTGATGGCAAGACGGTTGTCGTGACGCTGCATCAAGTCGACTACGCCTGCAAGTTCTGCCCCAGGGCGATAGCACTGAAGGACGGCCATATCGTGTTCGATGGCCCCTCAGCCATGCTGACCCCCGCACGCCTTAACGCCATTTACGGCACGACCACTTTCAACGACGAACCGGCACTACCGGCTAGAGCTCCGCTCAAAATTGCTGGTGGTCTGGCGATCGCCTGATCACTTCGCACCATAAGAAATCGACTCAACCCAGGTTCAGGAGAACTGACATGAAACATTGGCTTCGCACACTTTCACTCGCCAGCGGCATCGCAGTGGCCACCAGCGGCATTGCACTGGCTGCAGACAAAAAGGTAGAGGAAATCAACTTCGGCATCATCTCGACAGAGTCATCACAGAACCTCAAGTCCACCTGGACGCCCTTCCTCGACGATATGCAGGAAGAGCTGGGCATAGAGGTCAACGCTTTCTTTGCTTCTGACTATGCCGGCATCATCCAGGGCATGCGCTTCGGCAAGGTCGATGTGGCCTGGTACGGCAACAAGTCAGCCATGGAAGCCGTTGATCGTGCCAATGGCGAGATCTTTGCTCAGACAGTGGATAGTGAAGGCAATCCTGGCTACTGGTCACTCCTTATTGCCCGCAAGGACAACGAGAAGCTGAACACGATGCAGGACGTGCTCGATAACGCTAAAGACCTGAATTTCGGTAATGGCGATCCAAACTCTACATCAGGCTATCTGGTCCCAGGCTATTACGTGTTTGCCCTGAATGGCGTAGATGCCAAGAAAGCGTTCAAGCGGACGGTCAATGCCAGCCACGAAGTCAACCTGCTATCTGTTGCCAATGGTCAGCTCGACGTAGCGACCAACAATACTGAGAGCATGCGCAGACTCGAAATCACCAATCCTGAGCAATACGCCAAGCTGAAAGTTCTCTGGAAGTCTCCACTCATTCCGGCTGACCCAATTGTCTGGAACAAGGAATTGCCCGAAGACGTGAAGGCGAAGATCAAGGACTTCTTTCTCACCTACGGCACTGAAGATGCTGCCGAGAAAGAAGTTCTGGCTGCTCTTCAGTGGGCACCCTTCATCGAATCAAGCAATTATCAGCTGCTCCCAATCCGTCAGCTTGAACTGTTCAAGACCAAGCAGGAACTCGAACAGAATGCCAACCTGGCTGAAGACGAGAAAGCCGGAAAGATTGCTGAGATCGACAAGCAGCTCAATGAGCTGAGTCAGCGTCAGGCAGTGATTGAAAAACAGCAAGCTGCTATTCAGTAGTCGGGGAAACAGCATGCAGCCAGTAACAGCCCCCACACCGATCGTTAAAGATCCAGTGAAAACCAGCTGGCTCCGCCTGCTGGGCTGGGGTCTGCTGCTGGCGGTCCTGGTCTGGTCCTGGAATGGCGCCGAAATGCGGCCGATGGACCTCATCACGGACAGCGGCAACATGGCCACCTTTGCGGCTGATTTCTTTCCGCCAGATTTCACTTATTGGCGGATGTATCTGGAAGAAATGGTGGCCACTGTGCAAATCGCCCTCTGGGGCACACTGCTCGCAGTAATTCTCGCCATACCCTTCGGTATTCTGTGTGCTGAAAACATAACCCCGTGGTGGATTCATCAGCCACTGCGTCGAGTCATGGATTCATTCAGGGCCATCAATGAAATCGTCTTTGCCATGCTTTTTGTGGTGGCAGTCGGACTTGGACCTTTCGCAGGCGTGTTAGCGCTGTTCGTTCACACGACCGGCGTACTTGCGAAGCTGTTCGCCGAGGCTGTCGAGGCGATTGAACCTGGCCCGGTAGAAGGCGTCAGGGCCACTGGCGCGAATGCGCTGCAGGAAGTCATCTTTGGTGTCATTCCGCAGATCATGCCGCTCTGGATCTCCTACGCGCTCTATCGTTTCGAATCGAATGTCAGGTCGGCCACGGTGGTCGGGATGGTCGGTGCCGGCGGCATTGGCGTGCTTCTCTGGGAGAACATTCGCAGTTTTCAGTTCGCCCAAACCTGCGCGATCATGATCATCATTATCCTGGTGGTGTCGGCCCTCGATGTCGCTTCACAGGCCATACGCAAGAGGTTCATATGAGCCTGTTTTTTTGCTCAGCCTTGTCTAGACAAGCAGGGAGCTACTGATGGCTGTGTATCAGGAAGTTGCCCGTGCACTCGAGCAGGAGATCAGACAGAACTTTCGTAGCGGAGATTATCTGCCCTCGGAAGCTGTTCTGGCACAACGCTTCTCGATCAACCGACATACCCTCCGCCGAGCCGTGGATGAGTTGATTGACGCCGGCATGCTGCTGCGCCAGCACGGGCGAGGCACGCAGATTATCGAACATGCGGTGGAATACGATATCGCGGCAAGAGCACGATTTACCGAGTCAGTCGAAGCCTCCGGCCATCACGCAGAAGCCAGTATTGTCGATCGAAAATTGATGACGGCCGATGAGGCGCTGGCCCAGGCCATGTGGATCGCGCCCGGTAGTCCCGTGCAGTTGATCGAGACGCTTCGCAGCGTGGACGGTCGCCCGGTCACACTGATCAGCCATTACCTGAATGCCACCGAACTACCCGATATCGCTCGGCTATATCAGGGTGGATCGCTACATGGCTGTATCGGCACACATCTCGGGCGGCGCCTCAGTCGGCGTCAGGGCCTTATCTCGGCCGTCATGCCGACCAGGCGCGAGTCGATACTGCTGCAGTTTCCTCGCAACATGCCCTTACTCAAAGTCCGCTCCAACAACGTCTGTGTCAGCACCGGTGCGGTGCTTGAGTACAGCGTCGCACGCAGCCGCTGCGACGCTTTTGAATATCGCGTTCAGCCGACGGCTGAGCACTCCGCCCCAGCGGCGGTAGACACTTCATCAATCAGAGAATCCTGTCATGAGCAATGATTCCGCCTTGCGCGAGAGCAGCCCTGAGACGCGCCAGAGACAGCGCGTGATCAGCGTGCTCGCACGAGCCGATACACCATCCTTGGAGCGCTACTACAGCACACTCCCACAGTTGCCTGAATTCAGGTTTATCCGTCAACCGGAATGCGGGCTCGCGCTGGTCCGTGGCCGCATGGGGGGCACTGGAGACGCCTTCAACGTCGGCGAGATGACCATGACACGTTGCGCAGTCGAAGACGAGTCGGGCGTCCGTGGCTTCGGCTATGTGTCCGGGCGAAAGCGCCGTCATGCCGAACTGGCTGCCATATTCGACCTTCTGTTACAGCTTGATCCGGCTACTCATGAAGCCGCACTCATCGCACCACTCGAACAAGCCTGGCTGGCTCAGCGCGACGATGAGTCACGGCGTGCCGCCGCCACGAAAGTCAACTTCATGACCATGGTCAGAGGGGAATCAGAATGAGCACGATGGTCAGTGGCCTGCAGGATGCCTGTACACAGTCGCAGCAGATTTTCCGTCATATTCTCGGTGCAATGGCTGAACCAGGACGCACGTTCGACCTGGAGAATCTGGAGGCGCCAACGGGTCTGAACAGTGCTGCCTGGCAAGCCTGTCTTGCGCTGGCAGATCTCGATACCAAAGTCTGGATCGAGCCGACTCTGCGAACGGATGCAAGCATCGAAGCGCTGCGTTTTCATACTGGCTGCCCTTATACCGAACAGGCTGCAGAAGCGGATTTTGCGATTGTCGGTCCAGCACTTTCGACGCCGCTGAGCACCTTCGACCAGGGGTCTGACGAGTATCCAGATCGGTCGTGCACCCTGATTGTTCAGCTGGACTCCCTGGCCCATGGGGAGCCCTTGCGACTCGAAGGACCGGGTATCGATACCGAGCGAAGCATCGCTGTGGATGGCATTGGCGCCGAATGGGTTGCGCAGTGGCAGAGCAATCGCGCGGCCTTCCCTTGTGGGGTGGATCTCATTCTGACAGCTGGGCATCAACTGATGGCGCTGCCTCGAACTACCCGCCTGTCCCTTATCACCGAATCTGTTTCGAAGGAGGCAACATGTACGTCGCAGTAAAAGGTGGCGAACAGGCCATTGATGCCGCCCACTGCTGGCTGGCTGATAATCGCCGCGGAGATCGCAGCATTCCCGTCCTGCGGGTCGACCAGATTCGCGAACAGCTTCGCCTTGCGGTCGACCGGGTCATGACCGAAGGTTCGCTGTACGATCCTGAGCTGGCGGCATTGGCACTGAAGCAGTCGAGTGGTGATCCCATCGAAGCCGTCTTTCTGCTTCGGGCCTACCGCAGCACATTGCCAAGACTCTATGGTACGAAGCCCATGGAGAGCAGTGATATGAGCGTTCGTCGTAGAATTTCTGCCAGCTTCAAGGACCTTCCTGGCGGTCAGGTGCTCGGCCCTACCTATGACTATAGCCACAGGCTGCTTGATTTCACGCTGCTGGCAGACGCCGAGACCGACCCGAACTCAGCTGACGCAGGTGTTCAGTCTGCCGCCATGGCCGATGAGACGGTTGAGCCCTGCCCCAAGATTCTCGAGTTGCTGAATCGTGAAGGCTTGATCGAGGCAGCCTCTGCAGCGCGCCCCGCCTCTGATGAGCCTGAAGTACCAGGCGATCTCACCAGAGACCCCTTGAGCTTTCCAGCCCCTCGCGACGTCCGCCTTCAGGCGCTGGCGCGAGGTGACGAAGGCTTCCTGCTGGCGTTGGCCTACTCCACCCAACGTGGCTACGGTCGCAATCACCCCTTTGCCGGAGAAATCCGCAGTGGTGATGTCGCCGTCGAGATTGTCCCTGAGGAGCTCGGCTTCCCGGTGGTTATCGGCGATATCGAAGTCACCGAGTGCGACATGATCAACCAGTTCTCTGGCGACGGTACCACCAAACCACGCTTCACGCGGGGCTATGGTCTGGTGTTTGGCCGAAGCGAGCGCAAGGCGATGGCCATGGCGCTGGTCGACAGGGCCTTGCGTGCGCGGGAACTTGGAGAAGAAGCGGAATCACCCGCTCAGGATGAGGAATTTGTACTCGCCCACTGTGACAACCTCGACGCGTCCGGCTTTGTGTCGCACCTCAAGCTGCCGCACTACGTCGATTTCCAGTCCGAACTGGTGCTACTGCGACGCCTGCGCGCGGAGTATGAAGACCGCAAAGCGGCGCAAGCCGCCCAGGCCGAAGCAGACAGAACCACATACGCCGGTCGGCAGAATAAACCAGATGCCGTGCTGACGGAGCCTCAGTCATGACCAGTCATCAGGCCACCCACGCCAATACTGAAGCCGGCTACAACTTCGCCTATCTGGACGAACAGACCAAACGCATGCTCCGCCGAGCCCTGCTCAAAGCCGTTGCCATCCCGGGCTATCAGGTGCCATTTGCTGGCCGCGAGATGCCTCTGCCCTATGGCTGGGGTACCGGCGGCATTCAGGTGACGGCTGCCATCATCGGCATCGATGATGTGCTGAAGGTCATCGACCAGGGTGCAGACGACACGACTAACGCTGTCAGTATACGGCGCTTCTTTGCCCGCACCACCGGCGTCGAGACCACAGAGCGGACCCGCGATGCAACCGTGATACAGACCCGGCATCGTATTCCGGAAACGCCACTACAGGCGGATCAGATCATCGTGTTTCAGGTGCCGATACCCGAGCCCTTGCGCTTCATCGAGCCGAGGGAAAGTGAGACGCGTACCATGCATGCCCTGCGCGAATACGGTGTCATGCATATCAAATTGTATGAAGACATCGCTCATCACGGCCATATTGCCACCACCTACGCCTACCCGGTGCGAGTGAACGACCACTACATCATGGATCCATCGCCCATTCCCAAGTTCGACAACCCGAAGTTGGACAACAGCCCTGCGCTGCAGCTGTTCGGTGCAGGTCGGGAAAAGCGGATCTATGCCGTGCCGCCCTATACCAAAGTGCGCAGCCTCGACTTCGAAGATCACCCTTTCGAAGTGCAGACCTGGACTCAGCACTGCGAGTTCTGCGGCTCCGGTAACACCTTCCTCGACGAAGTCGTGGTCGATGACGAAGGCAAGCGCATCTACGTCTGCTCCGACACTGACTTCTGTCGCAGCAACATGCCAGAGGAGACCAGCGCATGAACCAGCACAGCACGATGGCGACCGACTATTTTGCCGCGAGCGAACTGCCTCTGCTAACGGTGTCCGGTCTCACTAAACACTATGCCAACGGACGGGGTATCGATGATGTTTCCTTCGATATCTATCAGGGCGAAGTCCTCGGCATCGTCGGCGAGTCCGGCTCGGGTAAATCGACGCTGCTGAAGTGCCTGTCCGGACAGCTCGAACCACAGCAGGGCTCGATCGTCTACCGCAAGGCTGATCTCAGTACCGTGGATATCTATAGCGTCTCAGAGCGCTTCCGCCGTGAGCTCCAGCGCAGCGATTGGGGCCTGGTGCATCAGCATCCGAGCGACGGCCTGCGCATGAATGTCAGCGCCGGAGCCAACATCGGCGAGCGCCTGATGGCGACGGGGATTCGGCATTACGGCAATCTGCACAACGCCAGCAAGGCCTGGCTCAGCGAAGTTGAAATAGACGCAACGCGGGTCAATGACAAGCCGACGTCATTCTCAGGCGGCATGCAGCAGCGGCTGCAAATTGCGCGAAACCTGGTCACACATCCCCGGCTGATGTTCATGGACGAGCCAACAGGTGGACTGGATGTATCGGTACAGGCTCGACTGCTCGACCTGCTGCGCAATCTGGTGGCTGAGCTTGGGCTCGCCGTGGTGCTGGTCACTCACGATCTGGCCGTTGCCAGGCTGTTATCGCATCGGCTGCTGGTCATGAAAGATGGGGAACTGGTCGAGCAGGGCCTGACCGACCAGATCCTTGATGATCCACAGCACCCCTATAGCCAGCTGCTTGTGTCGTCGGTGCTGACACCATGAGCATCAAGCCAACTGAAAACAGGAGAGCCCGAATGCCGCTCAGAATACAGGTTGATAAGCTGAACAAGACCTTCACCTTGCATAATCAGGGCGCCGTGGTTATCGATGTGCTCCACGACATCAATTTCGAAGTACATGCAGGCGAATGTGTCGTGCTGGACGGACATTCAGGCGCGGGCAAAAGCACCCTGCTGAGGACCCTTTACGGTAACTATAAGGCGAACTCGGGCAGCATCAGAATATCAGCGAACGACAGCACCATTGATCTCGTTACTGCATCGCCGCGAGCGGTACTGGCGCTGCGTCGCCAGGTGATTGGCTATGTCAGCCAGTTCCTCAGGGTCATCCCCCGGGTCACCGCGCTCGACGTGGTTATGGAGCCTGCACGATTGCTGGGTATGCCTGTAGAGACAGTCAGGCCGCGGGCTGAAGATCTTCTACGTCAGCTCAATATTCCCGAGCGCCTCTGGCAACTCGCACCCTCGACCTTCTCGGGTGGCGAGCAGCAACGCATCAATATTGCGAGAGGCTTCATGGTCGACTACCCAGTGCTACTCCTCGATGAGCCGACCGCCTCGCTCGACGCCGACAACTGTGCCGTTGTCATGAGCCTTATCGAAGCGGCGCGGGAACGCGGCGCCGCCATCGTTGGCATTTTCCACGACAGTGCCATTCGCGAACGATTGGCAGATCGACTAATTCCGATGCAACAGGATGTTGCCGCAACACAGCAAAGCCAGAACGAAAGACCGCTACAGTCCATGGAGAGACTTGCATGAATGCCGTGCTTACAACAGAAAGAACCGAAAAGACCATTCCGGATTTGCTGGCCGGAAATAGCTTTGTACTGACCAATGCAATGGTCGTCACCGAGACAGAATGTTTTTCCGGCAGCCTTGAGGTGAAGAACGGTCTCATAGCGAATATCGACAGTGGCAATGTCAGCTTGCCTGGGGCCATTGACTGCGAAAGCGCCTGGCTCATGCCTGGCCTTGTGGAGCTGCACACAGACAATCTCGAGAAGTATTTTGCACCACGTCCAGGCGTTATCTGGCCCGCGAGCTCTGCCGTCGTCACACATGATGCGCAAATTGCTGCCTCCGGTATCACTACCGTATTCGATGCCATTTCGGTCGGGGACATCATGGCCGGAAGTACACGTCTTGAATACCTGAGCATCATGATCAAGGCGCTGGCTGAGGCTCGCAAGCAGGGCACCCAACGTGCCGAGCACTTTCTCCACCTTCGCTGTGAAGTCAGTCACCCGGAAGCCCTTGAGATGTTTTCTTCGCTAGTGGATGAAGATGCGCTACGGTTGGTGTCGATCATGGACCATTCTCCCGGCCAGCGGCAGTTTGTGAATATCGACAAGTATCGGGAGTATTACGGTGGCAAGCATGGCATCAAGGGCGCTGATATGGAAAAGTTCATCAGCGAGCGCATCGAGTGGAGTCGCCGTTTCAGCGATCGTTACCGCAAGGCCATCGCCGAGATCTGCCATGAACGGTCCATTCCGCTGGCCAGCCATGATGACGCCACTGTTGAACATGTGGCGGAGTCGGCCTACTACGGCATGAGTATCGCAGAGTTTCCAACTACGCTGGAAGCGGCTCAAGCTTCCAATGACCTCGGCCTGAAAGTCATGATGGGGGCCCCCAACATCGTGCGCGGCGGCTCACACTCCGGCAATATCGCCGCCGCTGCACTTGCGGATGAAGGGCTGCTCGACATACTCTCTTCTGACTATTATCCCTCCAGTCTGCTCGATGGTGTTTTCATGCTGGCCAGAATGGAATCCAATGCTTACGATCTTTGCCGTGCAATTGCCACGGTAACTGCCGCGCCGGCTGCCAGTGCCGGCCTCGTTGACAGGGGCACGATCAGCATCGGCAAACGGGCCGACCTGTTGCTCGTTACCGAACGCCAGTCGCAGCCACTCATCCGCTCGGTGTGGACCAGGGGCACCAGGGTCTTCTAATGCAGAACCAGAAGCTTCGCCGCAGCGGTGACCGTATTTCGCAGGTGCCAGAAGACGATGCTGGCAGAATTCATCGTTCGGCGCTGACGCTGGCCTCGAGTACGCGGCTGTTCTACCTCATGGGCGCATCCGGCTCAGGCAAGGACAGTCTGCTCAGGCTCGTCAGGGAGCGCCTCAATGGTTTGCCTTGCCTGACTGCCCACCGATATATCACCCGTCCGCCTGAACTCAGGGGCGAGAACCATGTCTGGCTGGCCCCTGATGAGTTTCAGGCGCGAAAGGCACTCGGGGCGTTTGCCATGAGCTGGGAGGCCAATGGCTACTGGTATGGGATTGGTCAGGAGATCGATCACTGGCTGGCCAGCGGCTCGCATGTTCTTGTGAACGGCTCACGTGCTTATGCAGAAGACGCCAGAAAGCAGTACGGCGACAGGCTCATACCGCTGGTACTCGATGTAGCGCCAGAGATCCTGAAGGCGAGGCTCCTGGACCGCGGCAGGGAGTCCATTGCTGACATTGAACGCCGAGTAGCTCGCGCAGCATCAATGAAAGGCAGTATTCCCCCTGGCACCATTCTAATCGACAATAATCAGGACATCGATACGGCGGTGCGACAGTTGCTGGACCTCATCAGCAGTCATTCCACGGCAATGTCTGATCGATCATGAGCGGTCGGTTCAAATTCATCGGCACTGGCAATGCCCGTACCGTTCCAGTCTGGGGATGCCATTGTCGCGCCTGTGAACGGGCGCGGCAGGAGAGCCGTCACCAGAGAGGTGCCTGCAGCGCCGTACTCGAAGTCGACGGCTTTCGTGTTCTGATCGATGCTGGGCAATCTGACCTTTGCCAGCGTTATCTCCCTGCTGACATCGACGCCATCTTGCTGACGCATTACCACATGGACCATGTGATGGGTCTGTTCCATCTTCGCTGGGGGAAGAACTGCGAAATTCCCGTCTATGGGCCAGACGATGCTCAAGGCTGTGATGACCTGTTCAAGCACCCCGGAGTGCTGGCGTTTCAGCCACCAATGCAAGCTTTCGAGACGCGATCCATCGGCCCGATCGAGGTCACGGCGCTGCCTTTAAACCATTCAAAACCGACAATCGGCTACAGCTTCCTCTGTCCAGCGCAGAGCACTAAGGTGGATGGGGCCAGGCGGATTGCCTACCTCACTGATACCCTCGGGCTGCCAACAGACACGCATGATTATCTGATAACCCACCGGCCAGACATCATGGCCCTGGATTGCAGCCACCCGCCGAGACCCGATCCTCAGAATCACAATGATCTCGGCCTGGCTCTCAAGATCATCGAAGCCATTCAGCCCCCCCAGGCCTTCCTCACCCATATCGGGCACGAGCTCGATAACTACTTCATCGAGCATCCTGCGCTGCCGGCGAACGTGCGGCTGGCAGAGGATGGACTGGAGCTCGATCTGTCACATCATGCCGACTGACTACTCTGACTTGTCGGTGTCGCTGCGACTCATTTCAATCTGCCGCATCGGCATGCCATCGATCTGGCTGAATATGTCTGATGCGTCCAATACCATGTCAGAGCGACGCTTCACCTCACCGTCCTTGCCAATGAGAATAACTGCGAAGTCATCGGACGGCACATCGAAGCGCTCCCTGAAGGCATTGGCTAGCGCAGGTTCGGTATAGGTCTCGACGTCCCTGCTGCGCCCATCATCGTTTCTGCCGGCACGCTGCACCACGACCTGCCGCGCCTGGACTCTTACAATGAGAATGTCACGTTCTGCCAGTTCGGCCCGTTGCGACCAGAGTGCACTGATCTGTGCGACCGCCTTGTCATCGATATCAGCACCAAAAATGAGGATGGGCCGCTTGTCGCCGGCGTGATCCTGCAGCAGGGCTTCCACCGAGGAATCTTCGGCAAAGGCATGGGTGGCCATCGCGCCGCCAAGTATCAGGGACAGGATGAGCCCTTTCAGATTGGTGTACTTGAACCACTTGATCTTCAACATGGGTATGCCCTCATGGCTGAATCTGGATAAACGCCCTTGCCCTACTCTACCTCTACTGGCAGGGCTTGCAACGCCTATTATCCAGTTTTCAGCCGCGGCGAACCTTCCTGTCATGCTGCTGCCATTGTTCACACCATACTTCAAGATCGGCCTGTGTCAGTGGCTTGGCATAAAGATAACCCTGCCCGATGTCGCAGCCAGCCTTGCACAGGAAATTCTGGTCAGCCATGGTCTCAATCCCCTCAGCCACTACTTTCAGACCCAGATCGTGAGCCATCCTGATGGTGGACTGGACGATGACCTGACTCTCTTCGCGCTGGTCGATATTGGTGATGAAGGACTTATCGATCTTCAGTACGTTCGCTCTCAGATCGCGCAGATAGGCCAGAGACGAGTAGCCGGTGCCGTAGTCATCGATGGCAAGCGACATCCCGCTATCGAGTAGTTCAGTGATGAGCCCCAGTGCCTGCTGTGGATTGGCAGCGAGGGCCGTTTCCGTCATTTCCATCTCGAATTTGTAATAGCCGCTGGAGGAGGCCAGAAGATCCTTGAGTCCAGCAATGAAGTTCTTTTCCTGAAACAGCCGTGCAGAGAGATTGATCGCAATGTGCCTCGGCAGACCTGCACGCTCCCACTCCGCCTCGTTGCCTAGAATGGTCTCGACCACCCACCCCGTCAACGGTGCGATCTGACGCGAGTTTTCGGCCACCTCGATCAGCACGTCGACCGGAACCACTGCGCCATTTCGCCGCGGCCACCTCAACAAGGCCTCGGTGCCGTAAATTTCGAGCGTGTGCAGGTCTACCTTCGGTTGATACATCAGTGTCAGATCGCTCTGACGAATGGCGGTTCGAATAGCAGGCACGAGTTCAAGGCGGCGGCTGGCAGCCTGTTGGTCCGCCTCGCTGTAACATCGCATGGCATGGCCGGCACGTCTGGCCATCAAGAGGGCATCGCCAGCTTTTCTCAGCAGACTTTCAGCGTCTTCCCTGGAGCATTTATTTTCCGATATCCCCAGCGTGACCGAGATATTCAGTTCGATGCCGTGGCTCGTATCCAGCTCAAACCTGCCCTCGAGCGTTTCAAGCAGGGATCGGCAGAATGCCTGCCCGCCCTGGGCGTAATCTGCACCGGCACACCAGATCGCGAAATCATTTCCACCCACCCTTGCGGCAATACCGATGCTGGCAAAATGCCCTACCAGGCGCTCGCCAACGGCATAGAGGAGTCTATCGCCAACAACATGCCCGTAGGTGTCGTTCACCTCCCTGAAGTAGTCGATATCCACCGCAATCAGGAAGCCAGACGGCTGGTTTTCCAGGTCACTGTCAATCTGGCGGAACAGGGCAGCCCTGTTCAGCAGACCGGTTAATTTGTCGTGATCCGCCTGATACTGCAGCACCTGCTCCCTGGCGACGCGCTCACGAAGGTCACGCAGGAGGAGTGTGAACAGCGGCTCGGCCGACAGGTCCACCCGGCTCACTGTAGCCTGGACCGGAATGGAGACCGAGTGAGCCTGCACCAGGAGTGTGTCGAAAGGCCGGGGCGGCAGCATGGCAATATTGCGGGTCATTGCCGGCAGACTGTGAAAGATCGATGTGCCCAGTAACGAGCGCTCGTCGGAGCCACACAACTTCTGTGCGGCAGGATTCACACGGGTAATGATACCCTCGGCGTTGACGCAGATGATGCTGTCATTGGCAGTACCGACAATGAGATCCAGCAGTTTCTGATTGTCACGTAGGCTGATCTGTAACCAGAGCCGTTCGACACTCTCGGCATCAAGGCGGGCCAGATTGATACCGACGAAGACGCTGACCCACATGAGCAGCGGCGTGACGACGTCAATCATCAGCGCTGCGTATTTGTAGCTCAGGATGGCGCCGCCGATGAAGAAGAGGCCTACAGCAAGCAATAACTGCAGACTGCGTTGCCAGCTCAGCCGCAGCAGCACAAGCGCTGCCATGAGCCAGGACAACAACATCAGCAGGAGATTCATCGTGTCACCCAGCTTGTACAGACCGCCACGCTTGAGTGTTTCAGCGCCCAGTGCCTGAATGACAACGCCCGGCAGTACCTGATACACCGGTACTGCCAGATTATCGCCAAGCTCGATGGCTGTAGACCCGATAATGATGTCGCGTCCGCTGAGCAGGGCTGGATCGATCTTTTCGTCGATCAGGTCGGCAAAGCTGACGTAGGTAAATGACTCTGGCGCTATGCTGAAATCGATCCATGTAGCCTGGGTCAGATTACCGGCCATGACATTCCAGGCACTGGGATAGAGGCGCCCCTCCCACCTGAATCCCATCGTGAGAAAGCGCACCAGGCCGTCGCTCTCGGGCTGCATATTCACTGAGACGCTGTCGACGCTGTCGGCGAAATCGGGCAGTGGCGAGCGAAGCACGAGGTTCTGAGTCGTCAGCGAACTGTGTTGAAGAAAGGTTGGCAGGCGTATATCCGCTTTTTGAGACAGCCGCCGCAAGGCTATAGCCAGAGCCTCGTCATCTTCTTTCCTGGCACGGGCGCTGAGATCGACGTCGATGCTGAGTGAGCGAACACCAGCTCGCCCAAGAACATCCGCTGCCTGGGCATAGAGTTCACGCGACCATGGCCACCGACCAATAACGCCAATGCTGGAGGCATCTATCTCGACGATGACGAATTCGCTCGGCACCGCTTGTACGAGCGCAGCAACGTAACGGTCACGGAGATTGTATTCAGCGCGCTCGAATATACCTGCAAACCAGAGCAGCAGAACCACAAAGCCAACCAGCACAGCCGCAATATAGGCTTTGACCGGACGGCTGGAGGCCGCAAACGCCTCCGGAGCTGTCACACTCGGCCCAGCGATACCGGACGATCAATCATCATCGTCCCGGTCGTCGTCATCGTCTCTGTCACCACGGCGACCATCGCGACCGTCATCGCGGTCGTTTTCCCGATCGCCTCTCCGACCCGGAGCAGTCGGGATGGGACGGTTACTCCCTGGCAGGTCTGCACGGGGTGGCTTATCTGGACGCCCGCCTGGACGGGTAATGTCGTTACTGCCAGGGCGGCCTTTGCCGTCGCCATTCCCATTCCCGGGTCCATTTCCTGGGCGACCGTCATCACGGCCGGGGCCCTTGTCATCACGACCAGGCTTGTCACCGCCGCGGCCAGGGCCATTGTCGTCACGCCCGGGCCGACCCGCTCCGTTGTCGCCCTTCGCGGCTCTGGCCTGGGCTGCTCTGATGTCCTCATTGCTCAACGGACGCTGGCTACGCGTGTCCCTTGTCTGAATCTGTTCAGCGCGTACTTCATCAATGGCTTCCAGCGCCGCTGCAAAGCCTCTGCCACGATCTGTAGCCTGCCCTCGATCGGCTCCTCGAGCTGGCGCGGATTGTAGTCCTGGCGCCGACGTCAGGCCCGGCGCCTTCGCCTGACCTGACGCTTCAGCTGATGGCTCCACAGGTGGTTGGCTGGCCTCCGCCTGTGCGTTCGGACTGGCAGAAATTACAGGCGTGCTGCGGGTTGTCGCTGAGGCGGCTGCCTGGGAACTCTGCTGATTGTAGGTCCTCGCGGCCGCCTGACCGGCAGAGGAGCCTGCTATTTCTCCGGGCATGATCATCTGCGATCGTCCGGTTTCGAGATCAAGCACCTGTAACGACCCTTCGGTCAGTGTCACAAATGAATCGGCTTCGGTCGATACGATGACAAACTGCGTACCCTTGACGGTCGACACGAGAAAAGGCGTTTCGACGCTGAACTCATCCGGCTGCCGCTCTATCTTGTAGAACGCGGTGCCGATCCACTGTTTGACACGCGCTACGAGGCCATCTTGTTCGGCTCTGCGACCTGTGAAGCTCAGCCGCGTATTCGACTTGAGCGAAAACGTTGAACCAGCCTGACTGATGACAGCCTCTGACCCGTCGAGTGTTCTCACTTCAACTGGCAGAATGAGACTGCTACCGGCAGTGAGTGTGGCCCAGGGATCACCTGCACTCTGGCGATACTCCACATTCGCGCCGGCGCGCTCTACAAACAGCGCTTCGGCAGATGCGAGCATGCTCATACAGGCCAGGCTCAGGCAGGCAAGCCAGCGACTGTAAAAGGCTGGAAAAGAACGAGTAGGGCGAACAGAATCCGCCATCCGTTTTCCGGATTCCAAAATCTTGGCGTGAACGCCCGGGGAGCTCATTACGGTACCTTTAATCACTTAGTCGTCCCCATCGTCATCCCCGTCGTCATCATCCCTCTCATTGTCATCGCCGCCGCCAGCTCCAGGACCTTGCCCTGAACCCGGCATATCGTTCCCCCCAGTGCCCGGGGGCGGCCCAGGCCGAGGACTTGGTCGACCGCCATCACCCGGCCTCTGCCCGCCACCACTGCCTGTGTTGTCAGGTCGGCTTCCAACGCCTGGTTCATTGGGACGGCCGGTGTCTGAAGGGCGTCCGCCTCGGCCATCGCTGCGTTGTTCCGCCGTAGCTCGTTGTTCAATTCGGACAGCGTCAATGGCCTGCAAGGCATTTTCAAAGCCCTTCCCCCGGCTGCCAAGTCCAAGGCCTTGTTCACCAGAGCGCCCTGCACCAGCGCGCGGAAGCACTGGCGGCCCATCACCAGGTGGGACCCGAAGACCACCGGCCTCTGGTTTAGCGAGCCTGGATGCAGCTTCGGTGGTGTTCTTCGGCTGGTAAGTTCGGGCACTGCTGCCCCCATTGGAAGATCCGGTGACTTCGCCCGGGAGAATCATCATCCTTTTTCCGGTCGCCAGGTCCAGCACCTGCAGCGAGCCTTCAGTCAGTGTGACGAAACTTTCCTGCTCGGTCGTGACGATAACAAACTCGGTACCCTTGATGGTCGAGACGAGAAAGGGTGTTTCCACGCTGAGCGTGTCGGGCTGTCGCTCGATCTTATAAAATGCGGTTCCAATCCATTGCTTGATGCGACTGATGAGACCATCACCGCCTGTACTGGCGCCAGAAAAACTCAGGCGCGTGTCGGGCTTCAAGGTAAATGTCGACCCTGCCTGCTTGAGTACAACGCTGGCATCACCGGTGGTCCTGACTTCCACTGGTAGTTCAAGCTCACTGCCCTTATCAAGAGCCGTCCAGCTGACAGAAGCGTTGCCTCGGAATTCCACGCGATTCTCGACTGCTATCACGTCAAGAGTTTCCGCTATGGTCAGGACGGAGATGCCCCACAGGCAAAGGCCCGCGATGCTCTTCAGCGCCACATGAACACCTATCCTGACCAGGCTCGAACAACTCATTTGATATACCAGATTAAGATTGAAACTTCGGCTTTCCTTTCTACAACAATTCATTACAGCGATTCGCTGCGGGTATGGCTAGTCTGTGGGCAAGGATAAACCACCGACCTGAACCACTCATGAAGATATTCGTTTCTTATTGTGTCCCTTTGCTGCTGACCATGGCTGCCGTAGGATCCGCATCTGCGGCCGCTGCAGCAGAATTGGAACAGCCGTCTGCGGTCATAGCAGCGGTTATCCTTGGTGATGTCACCGCCTTTTCCAGTGAAGAGCTTCTGCCCGCTTACGCCGAGAGTCTTGGACGACCGAGAACGTCTGCCGAAGAGCAGGCTCTGCAGAGACGCGTGAGATCCTTTTATACCGGGGCGGGCTTTCTGCAGCCCGCCGTGGTCATGCAGGCCGACGAGCAGACTGGTTCCACCTCGAACATTATTACCCTGCGGGTCATCGAACCCAGGGTCGTCGAAGTTGGCACCGCAGGTTTGAGTCCTTCACAGACGTCTTACATTCAGCGGCAGATTCAGGCCCTGCAATCGTTGCAGCCAGTATCAGCACATGATATCGACAGCTTCCGCGCCGATGCGCAAGCCACCCTGGATATCCAGCTGGACACCAGATTGACGCCCCTGCCCGACAGCCCGTCAGGATATCGACTTGACGTCGCCCCTCGCCCGAAAGTGAGCGGAGAGCTGATCTACACCGCTGAAGGCAGTCAGTCGCTCGGGCGGCATATGGCGGGTGCTACCCTGGTGGTGGCCAATCCTTTGCCACAACTGAGTGAGCTTTATTTCACGGCGCTGCACACGATTGAAACGGATGGGTACGGTAACTTTGGAGCGGGTACCACCGTGCCTGTTTCTGATACTGGCCGGTTTCAGTTCGACTTCAGCAAGGCACGTGCCGTGCCTCAATACGAATTCGCCAGAAAGGGTACGCGCTATCGTCGGCACTGGAGCCGCCTGCAGTATGTGCACGATTTTCGCACTACTCGCGAAAAGGAAATCGATCTCTACCTTGCTCTGTCGATGCGTGATTACGAACGAGAAGAGTTTGGTCTGGTGTCGCTGGACGAGCAGTTGAGATTGGTGGATGTTGGTATGCGATCCATATCAGGGACTGCGGCATTGGCATTCCGGACCGACGTCAACTTGCGGCTCGGCCTGGATGAGTTCGGGGCACGTCGCAGGGACATTTTCTCCGACGAAACCCTGGACCTGTCATTCCAGTTAGTGAATATCGACTACACGATATGGCAGAGTCTGCCGGCCGGCTTTTCTTTGAAGCTTGATGTTTCAGGTCAGTTCTCGCCCCAGGAGTTGCCGTATTCACAGCGATTCTCCATGGGCGGCGGCACTTTCTTTCATGCCTATGAGGCGGGTGAATTCAGTGGTGACTCGGGCATCGGCACCAGGATTGAAGTACGGCGCGGTATTGACACCGAGCTGGCTCATGTTGGTCGTCTGGTGCCCTACGTCTACTACGGCATTGCCTCCGCACGAGAAAACATAAGGGATACGAGCGAGTCAGCTGCAGGCGCAGGCGCAGGCCTCCGACTCCTGTCCGACGATTTCTCCGCCTTCCTGGAGTTCGGCAAACCGCTCACCCAGCGTTCCGAATACAAAGGTATGGATACACGCGCCACTGGCCGGATCACCTACTACTTCTAAGCCCGCATAAATCTGCGCAATATTCCGCCAATCTCTGCGGCAGTCCGGTATGCTTGCCGGATGAAACAGCGGATAAGCGACAGACGATTTGACGAGGCTCTGGAATGAGCATCTGGGACGATATGGCCAAGCTGGCCAAGGCCAGGCTGGGCAGCAATGCACTGGAACGGATAGACGTCGCCAGCGTGCAGAACAGCATTATTCCGGAAAAAGGCAGGGCGGCAGCCAAACGCTATTCACATGGTGATGAGCCCTTGGGCGATATCGACATTCTGCCTGAATATGAGTTTGTTGCCGAGGCTATGCGCCAGGGCGTCCCCGCCCTCTTTCTGACTGGCAAGGCTGGTACGGGCAAGTCGACACTCGTGCGCTGGCTGGTGCGGGAGCTCTCCGACTGCGCAGTGCTGGCGCCCACCGCCATCGCAGCCGTGAATATTGGCGGAGCCACCATCCACAGCTTGTTCAGTCTGCCGGCTGAGCCCATCGACCCTGACAGGGAATATGTTCAACGTTCAGAGCGCAAGGCTGTGCTCTCGAAGCTGAAGTATCTCATCATTGATGAAGTGTCGATGGTGCTGCCGAACGTGGTCGATGCAATGGACCGGATACTGCAGAGCGCGCGTCGCAACGAAGCGCCTTTCGGTGGCGTCAGTGTGCTCTTCGTCGGTGATCTGCTGCAACTGCCGCCGGTGGTATCGACCAGAGAAGAGGCCGTCTATTTTTCCCACCGCTATCGCACACAGTATTTCTTCTCCGCCGAAGCGCTGCAGGCTGGCCTGTTGCCAGTCGTCCTCAAGCGCGTTCGTCGGCAGAGTGATCTGCGTTTCATTCAGGCACTCGATCATATCCGGCTCAATCATGAGCACCGAGACTCGGTCGCCCTGCTGAATCGCCACTGCTACCGAGACAAACTTCAGGAAGAGGACAAGCCGTCTGCATCATCGGCTTTGACACTGGTGCCTACCAATGCGGTGGCTACAGCGATCAACCTGCGCCAGCTCAACGCCCTCGAGAATGAGCCGCAGCGCTTCGAAGCCAGTGTGACGGGCCATATTCCACTAGATAAATGGAACCTCGCCGTTCCGCCCGTGCTCGAACTCAAGGTTGGTGCCAAGGTCATCTTCCTGAAAAACAAATTGCCTGAATACATCAACGGTGATACCGGCGAAGTCGTCGGGTTTGAAGCCGACTCGATTCGGGTGAAAAAGGACAGAACCGACAATGTCGTTCTCGTCAGTCGCGAGAGCTGGAATCGTTATCGTTACACCTATGATTACGAAACGATGCGTATCGAACGAACAATCATCGGCAGTTTCAGGCAGTTCCCGCTAAATCTTGGCTGGGCGATTACCATTCACAAGTCTCAGGGGATGTCGCTGGATGAGGTGACGGTTGATCTGGGCAGTGGCGCTTTCTGTGAAGGCCAGACTTATGTCGCGCTCTCAAGATGCCGGACACTCGATGGCATCAGACTGGTCAGGCCAATTGCCATGTCCGATGTTCGGGTCGATCAGAAAGTGTTGCAGTTCTACAAGGCTGCCGGCATCAGTGTCGAGCCTGAGCAGGATAATGACCCAGATCAGACTCGCGCCTGGCTGGAGGGCGACTCGAACGTGCAGCTGCACTAGCTGCCTATTCGATTTTTGGTGTCGGCCGCACCATGATTTCGTTTACGTCGACGTGAGCCGGCTGAGAAATCGCATACATGACGGCTTCGGCGATATCTTCCGGTGCCAGCGCATTATCGGGCTTTTCGTCGAAAAAGGCTGTGTCGACCATACCGGGCTCGATGAGCGTCACCCTGACGCCGGTGCCGCGAACCTCTTCCTTGAGACCATAGCCTATGGCAGACACCGCCCATTTGGTGGCGCTATACATGGACCCAGGTATGGTGAGACGTCCTGCGACGGATCCCGTCAGCACCATATGCCCCTTCGACTTCTTCAATGCCGGCAGCGCCGCCTGCACGGTCAAGCCTACGCCGTAGACATTCGTCAGAATCATATCCCGCCAGCTGTCGTGATCCGCTTCACTGAATCCGCCTGAAGAGCCACCCCTTCCAGCGTTAGCAAACACAACATCCAGCTGTCCAAAGTGCTCGAGTGTCTGCGCAATCATCTGCTGTTGCGCGTTCATATCCTGCACATCGCAGGTCAGCGCAATGGCACGTTTTTCACCGCCGAGCTCATGCTGAAGGGATTTCAGTTTGTCTTCAGAGCGCGCCGCGAGTGCCACGCGGTACCCTGCCTTTGCGGCGGCGCGTGCAGTGGCTGCACCTATGCCAGAGGATGCGCCGGTGATGAGAATGACTTTGTCGCTCATTGAATTCTCCAAGGTGAAATGGACGGTGGTGGTGTTCAGCGAAGCCGCTCGGAGGGTCGCCCAGCCCGGTACTGCGGCAGGCCATCATCGATGTTCACCCAGGGCGCCTTATCAGCTACGAAGATATGCGCGTCCGGTACAAGTTCATCGCAACGGCTGCCGAGGCTCTCGTTGTCCAGTGTGGCCGCTGCAAATTCCACAATCCCAGCGGGATTACTGGCGGAGGTGAACGTCAGACTGGAGCCGCACTGGCGGCAGAATTGCCTTACAGTCCCGTTTTCCGCCTTGAAAGCCTGCAGGAGAGACTCACCAGCGGTCCACCTGAACGAATTGGCGCTGGCTTCGCCGAAGGTGGCGTAGGCCGCGCCGTGGAAGCGGCGACACATCGTACAGTGACAATGGCCGATACGGCCATTGATTACATCGACTTCATAGCGGATGCCACCGCAGAGGCAGCCGCCCGTCAGTGGCTTTGCTGTTGGCTGAACAGGCTGTATTGGCATTGAGGCTCCCGGGGGCTTCGCATGGTACCGACATAAGGTACGCGCGAAGATGGCCGCCGGGGCATTTGGATGCGAATGAAAATGACGATCGTGCCAAGCCCAGAGCTATGTCCGGGTCTACCAGACCGAGTATTTCAGGAACTTGCCGTTCATCGTGATCACGACACGATCACCCTTCGGATTTTCTTCCTTCTGCACATCCATATGAAAGTCGATGGCGCTCATGATGCCATCGCCGAACTTTTCGTGGATGATTTCCTTGAGCGTATCGCCGTACACACCGACGATTTCGTAGATGCGGTACACGAGTGGGTCCTGCGGTACGGCCTTTTCCCAGGCCTTGTGAGGACAGGCTGTCATGTCTGCGACCAGATCAGCTGGCAGGTCCAGGAACTCCAGCACTGCATGAGCGGTATCTTCAGGGAAACTGTTCATGCCCAGGCAGGCTGAAGTGGTCCAGACCACTGACTTGCCCGCAGCGTCTGCGATGGCTTCCCAGCTCAGGCCCTTTTCTTTCTTGGCGTTGATGATGGCTTCCGTCAGTTCGACTTTTTTCATGTGCATGCTCCGTTGAAGTTGCCCTGGGTTTTGCGATAAGTGTGCCAAACACGCGAATCTCTTAAAGCGTTGTTTTATAAGTAGTACTTATTTCTACACCTATCGACCTCGATGCAAGCCGGTTAACACGCACCAGACAGGTGCAGAGGCATCCAGGCGAACGCCCCCTTTTCGATCATATTCCGATCTCAACCCAGGCGCCCTCGTACCGCGTACCCATCATTCCGGACAACAATGAAGGAGCAAGGATCATGAAGGCATGGGTGGTGGACGAATATTCCGATCAGGCACGTTTCAGACGGACCGAGGTAGACAAGCCTGAGCTGACTCCCGGGCATGTCCTCATCGAAGTGAAGGCCACGAGCCTGAATCCGATTGATCACAAGATTCTTACTGGTGCGGTGCCGGTTGGCCCGGATCTGCCAGGCATTCTCCATATTGATGTCAGCGGCATTGTCACCGCAGTCGGTGATGGCGTAGGCAACTTCAAGCCTGGCGACGAAGTGTATGGCTGCGCCGGCGGCCTCAAGGGGTCTGCTGGCAGTCTCGACGGTGCACTGGCTGATGTCATGCTGGCAGACGCCGATCTGATCGCCCTAAAGCCAAAGTCGCTCGACTTCGGCGAAGCCGCCGCGCTACCGCTCGTCGCCATAACTGCCTGGGAAGCGCTGATCGATCAGGCTGCCGTAACCGCAGACGATACCGTGCTCGTACATGGGGGCACCGGCGGCGTCGGCCATCTTGGTGTACAGCTGGCGGCCAGCCGCGGCTGTCGGGTCGCTACTACGGTGTCCAGCAAGGAGAAGGCTGACATTGCCAAGCGCCTTGGTGCCGACGAAGTAATCGACTATACCCTGGAGCAAGTAGAGGCTTACGTGCAGCGGCTGACAGAGGGGCGCGGATTTTCTGTCGTGTTCGACACGATCGGCGGAGACAATCTGGACCGTTCGTTTGAAGCGGCTGCCATCAAGGGTCGATTGGCTGGGACCATTGGCCGAAATACGCACGACCTGTCGCCAATGCACTCAAAGGCACTGAGCCTGCACCTTGTGTTCATGGCGCTGCCGCTGCTGACTGGCGAGGGCCGTGCCCACCACGGTGATATACTGAGAGAACTCAGCGCCCTGGTAGATGCCGGCAAGGTCAAACCCCTGGTTCACAGCAAGCGCTTCAGCTTTGACCAGGCGAATGAGGCGCACTCGCTCTTTGTCAGTGGCGATTATATTGGCAAGATCGTGCTGGAACATGACTGAGCAGGACACTAATCCTCAGCGCTGATCGAGGCCAGCCTCGCCTGCGTCAGCGCCTGAAGATCAGCGGCCGCCAACTCGATTTCGAGTCCTCGCCTGCCCGCGCTGACGAATATGGTGGAAAACTGTTTCGAACTATCGTCGAGGACTGTCAATAATCGTTTTTTCTGCCCCAGGGGGCTCACGCCTCCAAGCACATAGCCGGTGCTGCGCTGCGCGAGCACCTTGTCCGCCATGGCGGCTTTTTTGGAACCCGCCGCTTTCGCCATCTGCTTGAGACTGAGCATTCTGTTGACCGGCAGGATGGCTACGGCCAGAGCAGCGTCGAGTTGCACGACCAGGGTCTTGAAGACACGCTCAGGCGACTGCCCCAATTTTTCAGCCGCTTCGCCGCCGTACGACTCGGCCTCCGCATCATGTTGATATTCGTGGATCGTATGAGGAATCTTCGCCTTTCGGGCAAGGAGAATGGCTGGTGTCATCTGACGCCCTCACGTTTCGCGAGCCATGAATCCAGGCTGTTGGCGAAGCGCTGGCGATCAGCCTGACTGAAGGCGGCAGTGCTGCCAGTATCGACCCCGCTACTGCGCATGGTATCCATGAAGTCACGCATGTTCAGCGTCGCCTTGATGTTCTCTGCCGTGTAGCGTTCACCGCGAGGATTCAGGCCGATAGCGCCCTTTTCCACGATCTCTGCGGTCAGTGGAATGTCACTGGTCACCACCAGATCGCCGGGCTCTACCCGCCGGACGATCTCGTTATCGGCCACGTCGAAGCCGGCACTCACCTGCAGCATTCTGAGATATTTCGACTTCGGCAGGTTCAGGGTCTGATTCGCCACAAAAGTCACGACAGTGCTTGTGCGTTCCGCCGCACGAAAGAGTATTTCCTTGATCACGACGGGGCAGGCATCGCCGTCGACCCAGATATTCATGTGTGTGCTCCAACTCGTTTCTTCATGTACGACGTATCTAGATAAGGCAGCTGATACTGCTGTCCATCATTATCCTGAATATTAAAAGACAGCCACTTCCGCATTAAAAGGCAGTCATCCACATCATTTCACGCCCCTCTGCCTTTATCATGAAGGTTGGCAGAAATATCAGCCATCGTGAGTATGCCCTCACTGGCTCGAGAGGACAGAGTTATGAAGCGATTTAGCGTATTCGCAGCAGTTCTATTGGTTCTGGCTTTTGTCGGCGTGAAGCTGAACGCCATGGATAGCGACGCAAGCGATAATCAATATGCACCAAAGGACCCTGGTCTGTCAGTGGCTACCTTCGCAGGCGGTTGCTTCTGGTGTGTCGAAGCAGGCTTCGAAGAAGTGCCTGGCGTAGTCGAGGTCGTCTCGGGCTATAGCGGTGGAGAAGAGACCAATCCCACCTACCAGCAAGTGGCGTCGGGACAAACCGGACACACTGAAGCCGTACAGGTCTATTACGACCCTCAGCAGATCACTTATGATGGCTTGTTGCAGGCTCTGTGGCGGATGATGGATCCAACCGATACGGAAGGTCAGTTTGTCGATCGCGGCAAACAATATCGACCCGCCATATTCTATGCTGACGATGCGCAGCGTGAAGCTGCCGAAACCGCGAAAAAGGCTCTGAACGAATCGGGGCGTTATGAAGATCCTGTCGCCATAGAGATCGTGCCATTCGAACATTTCTATGTGGCCGAGGACTACCACCAGGACTACTACAAGACGAATCCCGTGCGGTATAAGTTCTATACCTTCAACTCAGGGCGCTATCAGTTCATCGACAAGATCTGGGGTGAAGATCGCGAACTGGACTACGCCGAGTATCGCCCGGACCAGAATGAGGACAAGAAGATGACCCAGTCAAACGGCCAGACTGAACAGCCCGACCTGCAAAGCTTCGTGAAGCCGGACAAGGCGGAACTTAAAGCCAGGCTGACGCCACTGCAGTACTCGGTGACACAGGAAGATGCCACCGAAAGACCTTTCGACAACCCATACAATGACGAAAAACGCGCGGGCATCTACGTCGATATCGTTTCAGGGGAGCCGCTGTATCTGTCCAATGACAAGTATGACTCCGGGACGGGCTGGCCCAGCTTTACGAAGCCAATCAAGCCAGATGCAGTCGTGGAAGACAGTGATTTTTCCCTGTTTGGAAAGCGGACCGAAATCCGTAGCGCGATTGCCGACTCACACCTCGGCCACGTATTTTCTGACGGCCCCAAAGACTCGACCGGACTGCGCTATTGCATGAATTCTGCAGCCATGCGCTTCATTCCCAAAGAGGATATGGCGGCTGCCGGCTATGGTGAGTATGTCGATCAGGTAAAGCCCCCGAAAAGCTGAAGCCTCGAAGACTGATTGAGCCCCGACAGTGTTGCACTGCCGGGGCTTTTTCATTGTTTACTCAGCGGCGTCTCTGGCTTCCTTCAGCCAGCCGTCATAAGTGTCCTTGTTCGCTTTGATCCAGGCCTTGGTGTGGCTCATGATCTGTTCCTGCGAATCTTCGCCATCACGAACTTTCATGTTTTGCGCACTGACGTCGTTGACCGACAGCTTGGCAATTTCGAACAGCTTGGCGGCAGCTGGATTGTCTTTCGCCCACTGCTTGTTGGCAACGACTCGCTCGCTGTTGATTTCAAAACCATAGTTCTTGCCGCTCGGCATTTCAGTGTCGGCATCATTTGGATTCGATGAGAAGGGCACTTCCAGCCACACGACGTCCTTGCCTGGCACGAGAATGCCCGAGACCCAGTATGGCGTCCAGGTGTAGTAGAAGATCGGATCACCATCCTTGTAACGCTGTATGGTGTCGGAAATGATGGCCGCATACGCGCCCTGCCTGTGCTCTACCGAATCACGCAGCTTGAAGGCGTCAAGCTGATGTTCGATCACACCTTCACAGCCCCAGCCAGCCTGACAACCGGTCAGATCCGCCTTTCCGTCACCGTCGGTATCGAAGATCTTGGCGATCTTTGGATCGGTGAACTGACCAATATTGGTGATGCCATGCTTCTCGGCCGTCTTCTTGTCGATCAGATAGCCCTGAGCGGCACCATCGATGTACTTGCCTTTGCGATAGAACTTGTCGTCGCCACCCGCGTTCTTGTACATGGTCTCATGCAAGGGGTACCAGTTAACGGCCATATAGGTGGCATCACCATTGGCTACAGAGGTATACCCGGCGCTGTAATCGACTTCCTGAATTGGCTTGACCTCGTAACCGAGATCCTTGAGCGCCTGATTCAGCAGCATGGTCTGAAAGGTTTCTTCGGCAATGGGGCTTTGAATCGCCTGTACGGAAACACCCTTTCCTGGCATCTCCTCGGCCTGCGCGGAGAATGCCACGCCGCCAGCCAGCACGATGCCGGCAATTGTCGTTTTCAGGTTCATAACAGTTATCCTGTAGTTTGAAATGGGGTCGAGCCTATCTGTCTGAAGCTTCCCTGTTTCGAGGCACCATGGCATACAGCAGTCCGACGGGACCGGACTCATACCAGTGGCGCGTTCCTCTTTCCCGTGAGTCTCTACCGAGCGCCTGTGTCATGCGATCGAGAATGATGGCCAGTATGACGATACCGATACCGCCGACTGTCGCCAGCCCGATATCCAGTCGTCCAATACCTCGCAGAACCATCAGGCCCAATCCGGGCACCGCTATCATGGACGCAATGACCACCATGGACAGTGCCAGCATAAGGGTCTGATTCACGCCCGCCATGATCGTCGGCGTAGCCAGTGGCAGCTGCACCTTGAACAGCAGCTGAGACGAACTCGCGCCGAAAGATCGTGAGGCTTCGATGAGATCGGCTGGCACCTGTCGTATACCAAGGTTGGTGAGTCTGATGACTGGCGCGACGGCGAATATGATAGTGACGATAACTCCCGGCACATTACCGATGCCGAACAGCATGACGATGGGCACTAGATAGACGAACGCTGGCGTGGTCTGCATGGTGTCGAGTACCGGTCTCACTACACCGGCAATACGGTCACTCTTGGCCATGGCGATCCCCGTGGGTATGCCTATGACCATGCAGAACAGTACCGATGTAATAACTAACGATAAGGTGGTCATTGCCTCGTTCCACGCACCAATCGCACCCATGATCAGCATGCCTGCGATCGTGACGATGCCCAGGCGAATACCTGAGAGCTGCCAGGCAACCAATCCGAAAAATACGATCATGAGCAATGGGGATATGTTTAATAGCGCAGCATCGAACACATTGAGGGCAGCTTCGACAGGTTGCTTGATGAGCTGGAAAAAGACGCGAAAGTTTTCCACGACCCAGCTGATAGCGACGTCCACGCCAGACTGGATATCGAACCACTCTGTCCGAAAGGGCTCTGCCCAGGTATTGGAGACGACTTCAACCTCTTCCGCGGCATCCAGCCAGCTTTGAGTAGACTCTCCGCCCTTGCCTGGTTGCACCTCAGTGCTGCCCCAGGGATTCGCAGCTGTATCTGCCGCCACTTCATTCGGATCAGCCACCTCGACCGCGCTGCTCTCAGCTTGCGCCCACGGGTCTGCGGCTGCATTATTGGCATCTTCAGCCATATCTATTCGCCCTCTCTGTCCAGCGCCTGCAGCAGAACGGCTCTTGATATCACGCCCTGATAGCACCCTTTTTCATCAATGACCGGCACGCCACAAGGGGCAGCGGCTACATTACCGATGATCTGTGTGAGCGGCGTATCGGCCGCGATGGGTTCGATATCCGGCAGAAATGCACTCGCGATATTGCCCCCTGCCTTCTTGGCCCGCGCTAGCGAGTCGACCGAGACGACCCCGTGAAACTTCTGATCGCGGCTGAGCACATAGGCAAAGTCGCGCTCCCATTCACTGAGCTGTTCGAGCACGGCGGGAATGCCAGCACCCTCTCGCTCCACAACCGTGACCTGGCGCTTTCGGGCCACGTCTTTCGCAGTGAACACGGTAAAGATGTCGACACCGCGAAAGAATGATTTAACGTAATCATCAGCGGGATTCTTGAGGATTTCATCAGGCGTACCGACCTGAACTACCCGCCCGCCTTCCATGATCGCGATGCGGTCGCCGATGCGCATGGCTTCGTCAAGATCATGCGAGATGAACACGACGGTTCGTCTCGAGTCCTTCTGCAACTTGACCAGCTCATCCTGCATTTCGGTTCGGATCAGTGGGTCGAGCGCAGAAAAGGCTTCATCCATCAGCATGATTTCAGGATCGTTGGCTAGCGCCCGGGCGAGCCCCACCCGTTGCTGCATACCGCCCGAGAGTTCATCAGGATAGCTGTTCGTATAGGCCTCGAGTCCAACCTGCGCAAGCGCTGCCTGCGCCCGTTGATGACGTTCACCGCGCGCCATGCCCGACAGCTCGAGGCCGAAGGCTGCGTTGTCGATCACATTGAGATGAGGCATGAGGGCAAAGGACTGGAACACCATGCTCATCTTGTTACGACGAAGCTGGTTGAGCGCCTTGCGCGAAAGTTTCGCAATGTCCTGATCACCTACCCAGATCTCGCCAGTGGTCGGCTCGATGAGGCGGTTGAGCAAGCGAACCATGGTGGACTTGCCGGAACCGGACAGCCCCATGATGACGAAGATCTCGCCCTCGTAGATTTCGAACGAGGCGTCCATCACACCGATGGTCTGACCAGTGGTCTTGAATATTTCGGCTTTGTCGACGCCCTTGCGAACAAGGGACATGGCCTCTTCGGGGTCTTCTCCGAAGACCTTGAAGACATTTTTTACCACGACTTTAGGTGTCATTGATTCGATATGTCTCCGTTACTGACAGCGCGGCATCAGTGTACTGCTGGAACGAAAACACACTGCCGAGGCTAAAGATTGGCAGGCGCGTTTATTGAGCAGAGATGAACTTGTGTGTACGTTAATGGAAGTTAATCTAGATCAAACTTATAGGGTTTGCAGGGGAGGAGTCAAGCCATCGGCACAGACGCGCCGATGGGGTTCCGCAGCAGGAAGCTGCCCAGAAGGCCTTCAAGCGCTGTCTTTGAGCGTCTTCATATCGATGACGAAACGGTACTTCACGTCGCCCTTTTTCATACGATCATAAGCTTCGTTGATATTCTGGATATCAAGCATTTCAACGTCGCAGGTGATGTCATGCTCTGCACAGAAATCGAGCATTTCCTGCGTTTCCGGCATGCCACCGATCAAGGATCCTGCCAGCACTCGGCGCTTCATTACCAGCATGCCCGCCTGCAGTGGCGGCTCAACAGCAGTCAGCAGACCCACCACAATATGCTTGCCGTCATACTTCAGGCAATTCAGATATGGATTCATATCGTGCGGCACGGGGATGGTGTCGAGCAGGACATCGAAGGTTTCTCTCGCGGCCTTCATCTGCGCGGGGTCAGTCGAAATAATGACATGGTCGGCGCCCTGGCTTCTGGCTTCTTCCATCTTGCTCTCAGAGCGGGTGAAGATCGTGACTTCAGCACCCAGGGCTTTGGCAAACTTGACCCCCATATGGCCGAGACCGCCCATGCCGATCACACCAACACGATCTCCGGCTTTCACGCCGTAGTGCATGAGCGGTGAATAGGTCGTAATGCCAGCGCACAGGAGCGGGGCAGCGGAAGCCGCGTCAAGTTTTTCCGGGATGTTCACGACAAAGCGCTCGCTGACGACGATCTTCTCCGAATAGCCTCCCAGGGTCACCGACTTATCATGACGGTCTCGCCCGTTGTAAGTGCCTGTCATGCCTTTGAGACAGTACTGTTCGAGCCCGGTTTCACAGGCGCTGCAGCTTCTGCATGAATCAACCATGCAACCAACGCCGACGACCTGGCCAACCTGATACTTGCGCACGTCTACGCCGACCGCCTGGACACGACCAATGATTTCATGACCAGGCACGACTGGATACAGGCTACCACCCCAGTCATTTTCGACCGTGTGGATGTCACTGTGACACACGCCGCAGTAGTCGATTTCGATGGCCACATCATCCGGTCGTAATTCACGGCGCTCGATATCAAGCGGTGCAAGTGGCTTGTCTGCGGCCTGGGCTGCGTAGGCTTTGGAATGAGTCATCTGATCTAAACCTCTTAACTGTGGGTATCAGCTTCTGCAGCTGTATTGACTGGGACTAGGTGAAATGAACGAGATAGCATACGCCTTAAGCATCGATTGGGATAAGGTCGGCGACCAGACCTTTCAACTGGCGGTGGCCTTTATCCTGTCACTGCCAATCGCGTGGAATCGCGAAGAAAAATCACGCGGCGCGGGCCTGCGAACATTTCCGCTCGTGTGTATCGCATCCTGCGCCTACATGCTGGTTGGTAAGGCCGTATTCCCAGATCCTGAAGCGCAGGCCCGCATAATGTACGGCATCATCACCGGCATGGGCTTCATCGGCGGCGGCGCGATTCTCAAGACTTCTTCCCACGTGGCTGGCACCGCCACCGCGGCAGCGCTCTGGAATACAGGCGCCATTGGCGTGTCGGTAGCGCAGGGACAATATGAAATTGCCGTTCTGCTCAGCCTGGTCAGCTTCCTGATCTTCATGCTGATTCCGCCAATTAAACATATGAGTAACGGCCATCACCATCCAAGGGAGCCGGGCGGGCCCGATGGCTAAGCCACGCCGACAGCCACATTCCCCGCCGTCGCCACCTCAACACCACCGGCGTCCACTATCGCCTTTTTCCCTCTGACTGTCAGGTCGCTGATGAAAGAGAACTGGTCGCGCATGTCGAATGGATAAGCCTTCAACCTGTAATGCGTTCCCAACGGACTCTGTTTCAGCATGACGACCACCGGCTTTGCATATTCGAGATAAGCGCTGGTGAGGGCGACATCAGAGAGCGCCTCCCGAACGACCGCGGCATCATGATCCGGAGCCACATAAAACTCTGCAACGCACATCAGCGTTCTGGTGCCATCATTGGAATTGATGATGTTGTTCGACCAGAGCCGGTCGTGGGGCACCGTAATCGCATCATCATCGGCCGTACGAATTCGCAGGGCTCGCATGCCTACGGAGGTCACCTCACCGTAGTCTCCATCTATTTTCACCCAGTCGCCCGGTCGGTAGGGCCGTTCGAATATGGCGACCATGCCAGCGATGAGGCTGCTGACGTAATCCTTGAAGGCAAAGCCAATCGCCACGCTTGCGGCGCCAGCAATCACCAGGAAGTTCTGGAAATTGATATTGAAGATGATCGGGATGACCCAGAGAAACGCAGCGGTGAGAAGAAATAGCCGGATGATGGGCACTGCCCCGAGGAGATACAGTCTCAGCTGGTTTGGCCCTCGTTCTGCCAGGTATGGGAGCACCCGTCTGACAATGAGAATGGCTATCCAGGTACCCACAACGATGAGTGCAACCTTCGCCAGGCTGATATCCTGAAAATCGTTGAGAAGCTGAGCCGCTTTCTGCCTGCCTTCGTCTACTGCTGCCATCGTCATAACCTGTCTGTTGGGAAGCCTGCCACTGCCAGCCCGCTGCGAATGGCTGGATAGGCTGCTGGCTGGCAGCGATAAGTGCTTCCGCTGCGATAGATAATGCCCGCCTTGCGCAAGGCCACCAGCAATGCTGACTCAACCTGCCTGGGCAGCACGGCACTCAGTTCTTCAGCGCTGGCGCCGCCATGAATCAATAGCGCATGAAGGATCTGTAGCACCATGTCATGTTCCCGTCCGGGCAAGGTATATTCTTCCAGCGCTGCCACCCACAAGGTCCGGTCATCGTCGGCTGCAGCGAGCAGATGCTTCTCCTCCGGATCATGCGCCTGTTCGTTTTCACCATTGAGCGTGTCTGACCTTGACCCGGTTCTGAGGCTTCGTCGCCAGAGGTGCCAGGCCACCCAGGGGATGCCGAAACTGCGTGCGGCCAAGCCCTGGAAAAAGTCGTGTGCCACATTTTTCTCGGGAAAGGCCATGACGTCTTCGCCTGTTCGGGTCAGTCGAAAAGTAAGGTCATGGTCCTCATGGGCCTCTCCTAGCTGATGAAACCAGTGTCTGAGCCTCTCGGCATCAAAGGCCTGAAAGGTCATGCCATCCGGTAGGATCATGTCTGCAGAGACGGCTTTCTTCAGATAGACCCATGCCCAACTGTTGCACCCAATAACGCAGTGGCGTTCGATGCCATCCAGAGATTCCAGTAACGCACGTAATACACCGAGTCCATTCCGGTGCCGCAGAAACCAGCGATCGAGTTCCGGGATCACCAAAACGCCAGGCTGTTTCGCATGAGCCTGAACCTGCTCGCGAACGGTTTGAATCGCCAGCGAATCCGATTCGAGCAGGCTTATGCGTTCTGGCGGAGCAAGCACGGTATGATCATTCTGCCGCGCCCATTTGGCCAGCAAGCCATTCTCTTCGCCAGGCGGCAACACGATCAGCTTCAAGCCTTGAGACGGCCTCTCTTCGGCCACCCAGTCCCGGAGCGTGACATCGAGCTCAGCAAGCAGCTGCCCCCAGGCTGGCGGGTCCGCCACGTCGTTGAGGATCTGCAGCGCCGTGTGGTGCAGCTTGTCCTCTGCGATATAGGGTTTATCATTGCTACTATCGAAGCGGCGTCTGATCCGCGCTATGAATAAATGAAGCGCATCCTTCGTTTGCAGAGTAGGCAGTCGGTATTGTCCGAGAGGCTTGAATTCGCGAGGCTGATTCAGGTCTTCACTCATTCGTTACCAGCCTGACCGATATCTTCATTCCAGAGTTCAGGCTTCGCTTCAATAAACGTTCGCATGAGTGACTTGCAGCGGTCGTTATCCAGGATATCGAGCTCGACACCACGACTCGACAACAGCGCCTCTTCACCTGTGAACGTAACATGCTCGCCAATCACGACCCTCGGAATGCCGTACAGCAGCACGGCACCAGAGCACATGGCACACGGCGAGAGCGTTGTATACAGCGTGCTCTCGCGCAGAATGCTGGCCGCAAGCCGGCCAGCATTTTCGAGCGCATCCATTTCCGCATGGAGCACCGCACTCCCCTGCTGAACCCGCCGGTTGTGGCCACGACCGATGATGACCCCATCGTGCACCAGCACTGATCCTATCGGAATACCACCTTCGGAAAGACCCAACTCGGCCTCAGCTATCGCCGCCTGCATGAATTGCGCTTCATTTCCGCCCGCCTTGCACACTTTGCTCATGAACTATACTCACTCGTTATATTCATACAAACAAGCGCTGCTACGCCGACAGCCTTACGTCGCTTGTGTTTACGTCGGAGACGCCCGCCAGATGAGAAAGAATGTACCAGTCACAAACCGGGAGAACGACTATCCCGCTTCAATGCGGATCGTGTCAACGACGGACCTCGATGGCACATTGCAGCATTGTAACGATGATTTTTGCGAGATCGCCGGCTTCGATCATGATGAGCTGATAGGTCAGCCGCACAACCTCATCAGACACCCAGACATGCCGCCCGCCGCATTTGCGGATTTGTGGGGTACGGTGAAAGCCGGTAAGTCATGGATGGGCATCGTCAAGAACCGCTGCAAGAACGGTGATCACTACTGGGTGGACGCCTTTGTTGCACCGGTCATGGAAGGCAAGCAGGTCATCGGCTACCAGTCTGTAAGGCTCAAACCCGCCAAAATTAACGTCAGCCGGGCCGAAGCACTCTACAGGAGCCTGTGGGGACCAGCATCAATCTGGCAGAGCCTCCGCTCGCGCATGAGACCCGGCCTCATGGGCAAGTCCGTGTATGCCTGTTTGCTGACTGCAGCTGCCACGCTCGCCGCAAACGCCGCCGTCGGCGCAATGGTTGCAGGCTCGCTGTGGCCGACTTTCGCTGCCCTGGGCACCGCAGTACTGGCGGCCATTATCTGCGCATCCCTGCTGGCCGCACCCTGGAAACGTGCAGCGGCTGAAGCCCGGCGCCAGTTCGACAATCCAGTGGCCACGGGGATCTATACCGGCAGACACGACGAGCTTGGTCAACTCCAGGCACTGATCCAGTTTCAGAAAGCACGGCTCGAAACTGTCATCTGGCGTATCGCCGACACCAGCGGCGGACTGAGCAGTGTATCCGGACGGGCCACAGCCATGACGAGGAAGACTGCCCAAGATATGGATGGCCAAATGAATGAAGTCGAGCAGGTCGCCACTGCCATGAACGAAATGGCTGCGACGGTGCAGGAGGTCGCGCGAAATGCCAGCGCCACCGCTACGGCCGCTCGCGATGCTGAAAGCCAGGTCGATCAGGGCAGCCGAGTCGTCGAGGATACCGTTCACTGCATCAATCGCCTCGCCAGTGAAGTCAGCCGCATCGAAAGTGTCATTGGTCAGCTCAGCGAGCAGAGCCAGCATATCAGCACAGTGGTCGAGGTGATTCGCAGCATTGCCGACCAGACCAACCTTCTGGCGCTGAATGCCGCCATCGAAGCCGCCAGAGCCGGTGAGCAAGGCCGCGGATTCGCAGTCGTCGCCGACGAGGTCAGGAGTCTGGCTGCGCGGACGCAGACCTCTACCGAAGAAATTCAGAACATGATTCAGGGCATTCAGAATTCAAGTGGCGAGGCACGTGATGCGATGGCCGAAGGTCGAAAGGTGGCCAACGAGAGCGTGGAACGCGCCAATGCCGCAGGCGAAGCGCTCACAGCCATCAGAGCAGCCGTATCGACAGCCATGGAAATGACTATGCAGATTGCCACGGCCGCAGAAGAACAAAGTGTAGTATCAGAGGAAATTGATAGTAACGTGGGCAGGATCTATCAGGCTTCCCAGCAAACGCGGGAGGCCACGAATGAGACCCGTGAGGCGAATGAAGAGCTTGCCGTAGCGATTCAACGGCTGGATGCCATGACTCGTCAATTTGGCAGCTGAATGAATAGGACCTTATCGCTACGTAATTACGTTGTGCGAGAAGGCGTCCAAAGAGTGCGGCACTGTGTGCGCCCCCGCTCAGCAAATTGCCTGGGATTTTCCCGACCCGGTGTTGAGCGGACGGCACGCGACTTTCGCGCTGACGCTCAAGCAGTTGAAGGACCGCCTTAACCTCTTCACGCTTGTGCACCAGAAGGCCACCGGCCTGAAGACGACTGAATACAACCCGGTCACCATTATCAGAACCCTGGGGGATGAACTGAGACTGGCAATCATGATGCTCGTTCGCGACCAGAAAAGACTCTGCGTGTATGAACTGACCACTGCGCTGAATTCGTCTCAGCCCAAAGTGAGCCGACATCTGGCGACACTCAGGGAAGCGGGTCTATTGGAGATGGAACGACAGGCGCAATGGACCTACTGCAAGCTCAGTCCAGATATGCCTCAATGGGTGATGAATGCGCTGGAACACACTTCAGCCAGTAGCCGTTCGATGATAGAGCGCGAATTGGAAAGGCTGGGAGCCATGACCGATCGTCCTGAACAATTGGCACCCGCCTGAGCCAAGGACTTAACCAAAACGCCCGGTGATGTAGGATTCTGTGAGTTCGTGCTCGGGCGCGGTGAATACCTTGTTGGTTTCGTTTACTTCAACCAGATGCCCAAGATGGAAATAGGCGGTACGGTGGGCCACCCTTGCAGCCTGCTGCATGGAGTGAGTAACGATCACGATGGTATAGCTCTCGGCCATATTGGAGATCAGCTCCTCGATTCTTGCTGTCGCAATAGGGTCAAGTGCTGAACATGGCTCGTCCATCAGGATCACTTCCGGGCTCACAGCGATGGCGCGGGCAATACACAAGCGCTGCTGCTGGCCGCCGGACATGCCGGTTGCGATGGAGTCCAGGCGATCCTTTGCCTCATCCCATAGACCAGCTTTGCGGAGGCTGTTCTCGACGATGTCGTCCAGATCGGTCTTTCGATTTGCCAAACCATGAATGCGGGGGCCGTAAGCCACATTGTCATAAATTGACTTGGGAAAGGGGTTCGGCTTCTGGAACACCATGCCCACGCGAGCGCGCAACTCAACCACATCCCTCTTTGAATGATAGATGTCCTCTTCGTCCAGCATCAGTTGCCCTTCAACCCGGCAAATATCTATGCTGTCATTCATCCGGTTCAGACAACGTAGGAATGTTGACTTGCCGCAGCCCGATGGCCCGATAAAGGCAATCACTTCATTCCTGGCAATATCCAGGCTGATGTTCTTGATGGCCCGAGCAGCGCCGTATGAAACGCTCACATTGCGCAGCTTGAACTTGGGATCGTCGGCAAATGGTGTTCCAACTGTTTTGCCTTCTTCAAGCACGGTATCTTCTGGCTTGTCCTGCGGCACCGGAATTGCTGCTCTCTGGTCTTGCCTGTCAGCTTCCGCGGTAATACTTGGATTCATCGTATTCATATCGTTCTCCTTACCAGCGACGCTCAAGCCGCTTTCGCAGCCAGATCGCCAGTGCATTCATACTGATCATGAAGGTGAGCAGCACCAGGATGCCGGCAGATGCCAGCTCTACAAAGCCCTGTTCAGAGCTGCTTGCCCAGAGGTAAATCTGTACTGGCAGGACGGTGGCTGAATCGAGAAAGCCCTCCGGCACATCCACAATAAAGGCCACCATACCGATCAACAGCAGCGGGGCTGTCTCACCCAGGGCCTGAGCCATGCCGATAATGGCTCCGGTCAGCATGCCGGGCATCGCCAGCGGTATCACGTGATGGAGCACTACCTGCATCTTGGATGCACCGATACCTTCAGCAGCCTCCCGTATCGAGGGTGGCACACTCTTGATGGCGGCGCGGCTGGAAATGATGATGGTCGGCACCGTCATGAGGGCCAGTACAAGGCCGCCGACCAGGGGGACTGAACGGGGCATGCCGAACAGGCTGATGAATACCGCAAGGCCCAGCAGGCCGAAGATGATGGATGGCACCGCTGCCAGGTTGTTGATGTTAACCTCGATGAAGTCGGTAATCTTGTTCTGGGGCGCGAACTCTTCCAGGTAGACCGCCGCCGCTATACCGACGGGAAACGAAATCGCCAAGGTGACCAACATGGTCAACAGTGAACCGACAATGGCGCCAAGTATACCGGCATTGGCGGGCTCCCTTGAATCACCACGGCTGAAGAGGACGTCGTTGAAACCCGTATCTATGATGCCCTTCTCCATCAACTCGTCAACCCAGCCCTGCTGCCGCTCCGACAGCTTGATACTGTAGCTCGGGTTATCCGCATGCTTGACGTAGACAGACACCTGGTCGTGAGCAAGAAATTCGATGGTCTGCGTAGTATTGAGTAATTCCGGATTATTCTTCAGCCGTTGACTGATGGTATTGGCCCCGTAATTGCCCACCATACGCAAGAGCTCACGCTTTTCGGCTGCGCTGTCAACGTCCGGGAAATGCTTTTGCAAAGCAGCGAGAATCGGCGCATTGAAGTCTGCCATCGAACGCTGATCCGCATCCGTGGGGTCGTCCAGATACATCAGCTCGGAATCTAGCTCCACATCCAGGGTTATTGTGGTCTTCACAAACCCGGTGTGGCCCTTCGATACGATATCGGCAAACAGGATAACCAGCGAAGCTAGGGCGATGAAGATTGCCAGCATTCCATACACTCTAAACCGACGCTCCTTCCGATAGCGGCGTTTCAGGGAATTTCGAACAATCTCTGCCTGAGAACTTTGATCACTCATACTGTTCCCTATATTTCCGTACGATGTGAAGCGCGAGCACGTTGAGCAGCAACGTGACAATAAACAGCAACATGCCCAGTGCAAAAGCGGAAAGCGTCTTGGCGCTGTCAAATTCCTGGTCACCCACGAGCAAGGTGGCAATCTGCACGGTCACTGTCGTGACCGACTCCAGCGGATTGGCTGTCAGATTGGCGGCCAGTCCAGCCGCCATGACCACAATCATGGTTTCGCCAATGGCTCGCGATGCGGCCAGTAGAATTCCGCCGATTATGCCCGGAAGCGCCGCAGGGAAAATGACTTTCTTCATGGTTTCTGATTGGGTTGCTCCCAACGCCAGGGAGCCATCTCGCATCGACTGGGGTACCGCGTTGATCACATCGTCCGATAGCGAGGATACAAAGGGCACGATCATGATACCCATGACCAGACCGGCAGCTAGCGCACTTTGGGAAGAGGCTTGCAGACCTACCATTTCAGCGAGGTCACGAATGAACGGCGCAACAGTCAATGCGGCGAAAAACCCGTACACCACCGTCGGTATGCCTGCCAGCATCTCGAGTATTGGCTTGATCGTCGACCGCATACGCTTGCTAGCGTATTCGGAGAGATAGATGGCAGACATCAGTCCAATTGGAACCGCTACCAACAGTGCAATAGCCGAAATCAACAGTGTGCCCGTGAACAGCGGGATAACACCAAATGCGCCCTCTGAACCGACCTGATCCGCACGCAATGCAGTCTGAGGGCTCCAGGTCGTGCTGAACAGAAAGTCAGAAATTGGCACCTTCCCAAAGAAACGCACAGTTTCGAGGATCACCGAAAAGACAATGCCTGCTGTCGTCAGGACCGCCAGTGCCGCACAGACAAAAAAGATGCGGCGGAGGGTCGTTTCTACGTTCAATCTGGCATTGATGTGAGGTGCTACGCGAGTCCAGGCAAAAATCGCACCTGACACGGCTATGAGCAGGACCAGGACGGCCTTGAAGATTTCGCTCCGCTCCTGCATGGCTTCCAGCAGCGACGACGCTCCGACAATATGCTCGGGCACGAAATCCGGATTGAGTTTTCCGGCTGCGACGTTGCTGATCTGTGAAAGAATCAGGCTGGCCTCCCCGGGAGAATCGGGCCAGGCATCCTGAGGTAAAGATGCGATGACGATACCCTGGATGACCTTACCCTCAAAACCGGCCCAGATAGCCAACACAAGGAGAGCAGGAATGGCACACCAGAGCGCTGCGCGCGCCGCATAATAGAAGGGTAGAGCCTTGAGATTCCGGATGCCGCCAAGGGGCGCTGCCACAGCCCGGGATCGCATATACGCGAGTCCATAGGCAACCAAGGCAAGAATCAGAACAAGGGGCAGAAGAATGGCCGTCTGCATAACAGTCTCTGTATTAATGGCTTTAGGTTTACTGGGCGTCTATCTTGCCAGTTTGCAGCACAAAAATATTCATCAAAATGTAATAAAGGAACGCGACCCTGCTGCCCCGCGTTCCCCTTGTCGTCATCCATGACGTCTCAGTGATCGAGTTTTACAGCTCGTTACCAGTCATTGGCTCCAGGCTCTTAACTTTCTTGGCTATCTCCATACGCTGCTCACGTGGGAGCGGGATAAGACCTACATCAACCAGATAACCATTGTCACCCCAGGCGCCTTCGCTAGTGAACTCGCCAGCATATTCCTTGATACCTGGAACTACACCCACGTGCGCGTTCTTGATGTAGAACCACAGTGAACGGGCAACAGGGTATTTGTCGCTGGAGATGTTTTCTGGAGTCGGTTCCACGCCGCCGATAGTGGCCGCCTGAATCTGGCCAGTGTTTTCCATCAGGAAGCTGTAACCGAAGATACCGAGGGTTTCAGGATCCTTGGCAAGCCGCTGTACGATCAGGTTGTCGTTTTCGCCAGCTTCGACGAAGGGACCGTCTTCACGCATGCTGTGACATACGCTCTTGAACTTGTCCTCATTCTCGTCTTCCATTTTGGCGATCATGTCGAATTCCTTACAGCCACCTTCCATGGCGATTTCGACGAATGCATCGCGGGTACCGGAAGTCGGCGGCGGACCCATCACGTTGATTTCATAGTCTGGCAGGCTGGAGTCGATGTCGCTCCACTTCTGGTAAGGATTGGCAACCAGCTTCTTGCCGTCTTCGCTAGGCACTTCCTTGGCCAGAGCCAGGAAAACCTGCTTGAGCGTCAAATCAATCTTTTCAGCATCTTTAGAGTTCGCGATTACGATACCATCTGCCCCGATGCGGACTTCTGTGATGGCCTTGACGCCCTTGGACTGGCAGTTCTCAAATTCGCTCTTCTTCATACGACGCGAAGCATTAGTGATATCCGGATGCTGAGTACCAACACCTTCACAGAACAGCTTCAGACCGCCACCTGAACCGGTGGACTCGAGCTTGGGAGTCGGGAAATCGGTGTTACGACCAAAGCGCTCGGCAACGACGGTTGCGAACGGGTAAACAGTGGACGAACCTACGATGTTGATGGTGTCACGAGCCATGGCAGGTGCAGAGACAGCAGCGATGCCGCCGGCCAGTGCCACAGTTGTAAGAGCTGTTTTAAGTTTGATCACGTTGCGTCTCCAATTATCACTTTGACTTCATTTTTCGGATTTGTTTCACCGATGACTGCACGATAAAGGCAATATGTGACAACTTTGTTACAGTCTATCAGTCTGTTTGGATCAAGCCAGCGAAAGCACGTGTTTGTTTTTTGAAAGATGCCTGAATATCAACTATCGAGGGTTCTCTACTACGTTTTCGGCGACTTCCATGGGTGAATGACGTACGTCAGTGCCTTCGACCATGAAAATGACATGCTCGCAGATATTACCTGCGTGGTCGCCAATCCGCTCGAGGGCTCGCAAGACCCACATGACATTGAGGCAGCTACTGATATTTCGAGGATCTTCCATCATGAAGGTCATCACGGCGCGTGTAGCGCTGCGATACTCATTGTCGACTGCATCATCTTCCTTCATGACGGCAAGTGCCTTCTGCATATCGAAGGTCGCGAAGGCGTCCAGCGCATCGCGCACCATTCTGCCAACATGGATGCCGAGATGGCGAACTTCAAGGTAGCCTCTGGAGCTCTTGCCTTCCTGAGCCTGCACCATGGCCAGTTTGGCAATCTTTTTTGCCTCATCACCGATGCGCTCGATGTCAGCTACCATCTTCACGACGGCCATGACCAGGCGGAGATCGCTGGCCGTGGGCTGGCGCCTGACGATGAGCTGATAAGCCTCTTCATCGATGGCGAGTTCCATGGCATCGACTGCCTTGTCGCGCATCTTGACGGCCTTGCCCAGTTCACCATCATTGTTGATCAGGGCTTTCAGAGCGTCCTGCAGTTGCTGTTCGACCACTTCCCCCATGGCCAGTAAATCCTGTCTGATCGCGGCAAGATCGCTATTGAAACGGGCTGAAATATGCTGCAGGTGGCTATCTTTGTCAGTAGGCATTGTGCACCTCGTAAACGGGCGTGAAGGGTCATGAATCGAGCGTGTCATCAGCCAAAGCATCCGGTGATGTCGTCGGTGCGTCGACAACCCGTCCATTTGAAGAACTCGTCTGTAGCCGGGATGGTCGAATCCCGTACCTTGTTGAAGGGTAAAGGAGCCGTGTTACGGTTTTGCTACAGGTCGCTGACACTGACTCGCCATCCACTTCGTATCTGCTTCGTGGCGACTCCCAACTTCCCTGCTGGAAGCGGTATAATCCTGCTCGACCTCACTGTCATTACCTGGATACCCTGATCATGAAGCTGCTTGTACGCAATCTCGATCGCGCCACTACGGAGGCCGCCCTGCGTGAGCTGTTCGAACCCTTCGGCGCCATACAATCCTGTCGCCTGGTGCTCGACGCGGACACCGGGCTGTCGAAAGGCTTCGGATTTGTCGAAATGCCGAAGGTCGGGGATGCCAAGGCAGCCATACAGCGTCTGAATGGTTTCACGGTGGACGGACGAGCGATTCGCGTGAAGAAAGCGGAAGCGCCAACAGCAGAACCAGATGTAAAGGATGTTTAAGACGCTGCGGCGTCAACGGCGTCTTCGAGACACACAGGCGGAGAGTCTTCGTCTGCGACAGCAGATTCTGAGTGCTCAGCTGACTCTTGAAGCCATCAAGACCAGGCGATCTGGGGTCGGCAATGCCAAGCCGCACGATATCGTGGTCTCACTCACTACCTTCGACAAACGGATAGGCAATGTCTATTTGACCATCGAAAGCCTGATGCAGCAGTCGCTGAAGCCGGACCGTATCGTGCTGTGTGTATCCGAGGCCGATGTCACTGAGTCGAATCTCCCTGAGATTCTACACCTGCAGAAGAGTCGTGGGCTTGAAGTCCTGTTCTGCGAGCGTGACCTCGGCCCCTACAAGAAATTCTTTCATACCTTTCAGAAATATCCCGACAGCCTGATCATTACCGCAGACGACGATCTCATGTATCCCTTCGATTTCGTCGACATGCTGTATCGCGCCTGGCTGGCACGACCGGATGTCATTCATGCCCACAGAGCCCATCGCATGCTGTGCGACGCCACAGGTGGTGTGCTGCCTTATAAGTCCTGGGAGAAATCGACCGATCTGGCTGAGCCTTCGGCGCTGGTGTTTCCGACTGGAAACGGTGGCGTGCTTTATTTTCCTGGCGCTTTCGATGAGGAGGTGCTCAACGAACAACAGTTCATGGCGCTCTGCCCGGCCTCTGATGACATCTGGTTGAAGGCGATGAGCCTCAAGAACGGCACCTTATGCCAGCGAATTCAGGATCCGAGGGAGTTCGGTACACGCTTTGTCGTTATTCCCGAGTCGCAGACCCATGCGCTCAAGCGGTCGAACAAGTCCAAAGTTGATGGTAACGACGACAAACTCAAGGCCGTTCTTGACGCTTATGAGCTCTGGCCCCGGCTGACCCAGAGACCTTAGCGAATTCGAGGCGATCGCCCGATCGAGGCCGGCGGTTTCTTGCTGGTTGGAAAGAATGCCTCGCGATGCTTCAGGAGATATAGCCGTCTATGGACGCTGCGCTGCATCTTGATAAGGGTGCGATTGAGCTTCCCCCTCAACCGTGGCGTCACTGGCTCGAAATCAGGCTTGGGAATCGTTGTTGGCTTGGCCGTTTCCCAGATGATATGAGGCTCGACCACGAAACAGTGCAGCCCGGTTTCCCAATAGTGGTCATAGAGCTTGTCGATCGGCATGAAGATGCGACGACCGTAGCTGATCAGTTTCTCCATACCCTGCCGATTGATCAGCAGGCCCTGCCCCCCAAGCGTTCCCCTGAGTGGGCGTGTGAGCCAATAGGCCTGCTCACTGTTCTCGCTGCCAGCCAGCCCGCGCACCAGCTTTCGAGGCTGCCGCTTGAGCGCCATGAAACGGATGAATTCGAAGTCTACGGGCAGCTCGCGGAGCTCCGTGAGCACACTGTGAAAGGCAGGCTCGAGATGAACATCATCTTCGAAGAGACAAAGCTGTTCGATGCCCTCGTCATAGGCAGTTTTAATGGCCCTGAAATGTGAGAGGTAGGCGCCGACCTCGGCCGAACCGAGTGGGGTCATGCGGTAATGCATGGCGGCATCCTGATCCAGCCGCTCGTCTGGACGCAAATCCGGAAACCCACGCCGACCATCCACTGCAGAAAAGAACTCGGCTTCAATACCGGCCGCCTCGAGTTCGGCCCGCAGAATTTGCGCCCGTTCCATGGTGGGATCTAGCGTAATGATCTGGCAACTGAAGGTCTGCTGCCCTGGCCTGTCTGCTGTCACTTAAGCGTTCTCCTTGCCAAATCCGGCACCACCAGGGGTTTCAATTACAATCATGTCGCCAGCATCCACCGTCAGTTGCGCCCGACCGTCCAGCGGTACCGCACGCTCAGGCTCGGAAGCGGAATAGAGTGTGTTACGGCCGCAAGCCCCTGGAGCTCCACCGAGAGTGCCCTCCGGGGCTATCCGGCGCCGATTGCCAAGCAGGTTCACTTCCATGCGCTGCAGAAAGCGAATCGCACGGATGGCACCATCGCCACCTTGATGCTGACCGCCGCCACCAGACTCTGCGCGAATGCCGAAGCGCTCCAGCCGCACAGGATATCGGTGCTCGAGCACCTCAGGATCCGTTAGCCGCGAGTTCGTCATGTGGGTATGCACAGCAGACGCACCGTATCGTTGAAAGCTTGCGCCGTCACCTCCACAGAGCGTTTCGTAATACTGGAACTCAGCCGTGCCCCAGGTGAGATTGTTCATTGTCCCCTGCGCCGCCGCTTTGATGCCGAGTGCGGCGAACAAAGCGTCTACGATGACCTGTGACACCTCGACATTGCCTGCGACCACGGCGGCCCGATAGTCGGGATTTAACATTGAAGCCTTGGGCACAATGATCTGTAACGGTCTGAGACAGCCGTCATTCAGGGGGATCTGTTCCGTGACCAGGCAGCGGAACACGTACAGGACAGCCGCATGCACGACGGCCAACGGCGCATTGAAGTTGCTATCATGCTGAGGACTGCTGCCGGTAAAATCAATGCGCGCCGATCTTGCATCGACATCAATATCGATACTGACACAGACCCTGGTTCCATTATCGAGATGCTGAACGGATTCGCCACCTTTAAGCCGGCTGATAGCCGCTCTCACCGAAGCCTCCGCATTATTCTGGATGTGCGCCATGTAGGCAGCGCAGACCTGGAGACCGTACTGGCTGATCGTATCGAGCATCAGTCCGGCACCACGTTCGCAGGCCGCCAGCTGCGCCTGCAGATCGGCCAGCGTACATTCGATATTTCGCGCGGGCCACTCTCCGCGCTCGAATATTGATCGAATAGCTTCTGTCTGAAAGCTCCCGGCTCTGACGATAGGCAACAGGCTGAGCAGGACACCCTCTTCATCGATATGCCGCGAAAAGGCAGGCATGCTACCGGGCGTAATACCCCCTACATCGGCGTGATGACCACGCGCAGCCAGAAGGCAGATCAGCGTCTTGCCATCAGCAGCAAACAAGGGCTTGACCACGGTAATGTCTGGTAGATGCGTGCCCCCCTGGTATGGATCGTTCATGGCAAAGGCCGTGTCTGGCCGCAAGCTATTGTCGCCCTCCGGCCCAAGACTGTGCAGCAGATGTTTGACGCTATGACTCATGCTGCCAAGATGCACTGGCATATGCGGGGCATTGGCGACCAGCTCCCCCTGCGCATTGAAAACGGCGCAGGAGAAGTCCAGTCGCTCCTTGATATTGACCGACAGTGCCGTGTGCTGAAGGACGATGCCCATCTGCTCGGCCACGAACATGAAAATGTTATTGAATAGCTCCAGCCGTACAGGGTCTGCCGGGACGTCAGCGTCTGCCGATTCCGACCCAGAAGCTCGCGGCGGTCTGCTGTCTCTCGTGAGTTGTAGCAGCTCGTCATCAACGCATACTGCGGTCCAACCCGGCTCGACCACTATTGTGCTGGCAGGCTCGATAATCACTGCAGGCCCGACCACCCTCTGGCCGGCAGAAAGATTGGCTCGTTCATGGAAAGGCGTGTCGTGATACTGCCCGTTGAAGAACACCTGACGGCGATCGAGTGGTACAGGAGGCGGAACTGGCTTTGTCTTTATTTCTTCCTGGCTTGAAGCCATGGCGGTATCAGTCTGAGAGCAGGTTTCCACCTGAACGTTTTCGATAACGAGATCAGGCTGACTGGGTTCGAAACCAAACTGGGCACGGTAGCGCTGGCAGAATACCAGCCTCACTTCATCAAGGTCAGCCAAGGGGACCTCCAGCGTGGTATCGCTGCCCGCCAGGCGCAGTTGCAGCGCCACCTTGTGAACCAGCGCATTGTCTCTCGGCGAGGCTTCAAGCTGCGGCTTCAGCAAAGCTTCGTTGCGCAGCTGAGCCTCATCGGTTCGCGTGATCAAGGCTTCGAGTGCCTGTTTTGACAAGCGCTCGCCGACTGAAAAAGTAGAGATTTCCCGAAGTACCGCCAGCCCCATCCCGAGTGCGGACAATACACCGGCGTGGCGATGCAGCAGTATTTCACCGATGCCGAGTGTGTCAGCGATCCGGCAGGCATGCTGACCGCCTGCGCCACCAAAACTGAACAAGGCGTAGTCTGTGACATCATGACCTTTTTGCGTAGTGATGTGCGCAATCGCGTGAGCCATGTGTCCAATGGCTATCGCAAGAAAGCCTTCTGCGATCGACTCCACGCTCTGCCCTGTCGCTTCGCCTGCTGAAGAGCCACACATGCGACTCGCCATTGCCCGGAAGCCCGTCTTCACCTTGTCGACATCAATCGGCTGCTGACCATCAGCGCCAAATACGCTTGGAAAGATATCCGGCTGCAGACGCCCGAGCAGCACCTGACAATCCGTGATCGTCAGTGGTCCGTCTTTGCCATAGGCCGCGGGTCCTGGTGAAGCGCCAGCTGACTCCGGGCCCACAACGAAGCGACCGGATTCAAATTTCAGCACCGATCCTCCACCTGCGGCCACCGTATGCACTGCCAGCATGGGCGTTTGAAGCCGATAGCCTGCAACAGTGGTTTCAGTCTGGCGTTCGAGCTCACCCCGGTAGTGGCATACGTCTGTGGACGTCCCGCCCATGTCGAAGCCAATGAGCCGCTCATATCCTGCGCTTCGGCCCAGTTCTGTCATGGCAATCACACCACCGGCTGGGCCCGAGAGTACCGCATCCTTGCCACGAAAATCCCGCGCGCCGATCAGCCCGCCATTTGACTGCATGAAGGTGAGACGACCGGCCGCACGCAGGCGCTCAGGTAAACGCGCCGTCAGCTTCTGCATGTAGTTTTGCACGACTGGTGTCAGGCACGCGTCCAGGACAGTGGTGTCGCCACGGCTGACAATTCGCATGACTGCCCCGAGTTCACTGCTGACCGAAATATTGCTGAAGCCGGTAGCCGCTGCAAGTTCTGCAGCACGAGCTTCGTGGACAGCGTCGCGATAGCTGTGCATGAATACGATTGCGCAGCTCTCGATGCCAGTCTTTCTAGCTGCCTCCAGGTCCTCCGCCAGGCCAGCCTCATCCAGAGCCCGCACCACGGTGCCATCGGCGGCCAGGCGTTCGTCGGCTTCTATGACCTGGGAATACAGCATGGCGGGGCGTTCGATATCCAGCGTAAACAGCTGTGGCCGATTCTGATAGCCAATTTCGAGCAGGTCAGCAAAGCCCCTGGTCACGACCAGCACGGCCGGTGCGTACTGCTTCTCCAGCAGCGCATTCGTGGCGACCGTCGTACCCATTCTGATTTCACTGATGGCACGCTCCGGGATGGGCGCGTCAGCCGGCACATCAAGCAGCTGTCGTATACCGGTACTGACCGCATCCTCATACTGTCCGGGACTTTCAGACAGCAGCTTGTGTGTCAGAATATGACCATCGGGTCTGCGGGCCACAATATCCGTAAAGGTGCCGCCTCTGTCGATCCAGAACTGCCAGTCCTGTGCCAGCGCTGTTGAAGATGTTATCGCCACGCGCCTACCTCCGATCAGCTCAGCTTGACGAAGCTGGTAAGAATGACGATACGCGTTCCATTGACCCGACCTTCGATATGTTCGGGATTGTCGGTAAGCGAAATATTTCTTACGGCTGTGCCGCGTTTGGCGACGAAGCTGGTGCCCTTGACATCGAGATCCTTGGTGATGATGACGGTGTCCCCTGCAGACAGCACGTTGCCATTACAATCCTTGTGCACGACGATCGAATCTTCAGCAAGCGCTGAGCCCGCCTCAGCCCAGCCCCTCACCTCATCGTCCAAATACAGCAGGTCGAGAAGATCCTGGGCCCATGGCTCCGCATCGAGGCGCTTGAGCATTCGCCAGGAGACCACCTGTACCGGCGCCCTCGGGCTCCACATCGTGTCGCCCAGGAAACGCCAGTAATTTGGCTGGATCGTGTCAGGGTCGTCGATCTGCAAACGGCATGATGTACAGAGTGTCAGACGGCGATCGCTGCCCTCGGGCATGCCAGCCACTTCGAAGTCGGCTGTATCCGTTGACGCAGAGCACAGATCGCACTGAACAGGGGTAGTCATGAACGCAGATTCCTTGGGGTTGATTCAGGGCTCAGGTGCCCAGGACGAGCAGAACAATGCCTGATGCAATGACCACTATACCAAGCAACTCTCTGCTACTGGGGGTTTCCCTGAAAAGGAAATACCCGGTGGCGACACTGAAGATCAGTTCGACCTGGCCCAGCGCCTTGACATAGCCTGCATTCTCGAAGGTCACCGCAGTGATCCAGCCAATGCTGGCGATGCAACCAGCGATGCCGCTCCAGATGGCCACCCGCCAGCGCCGAAAGGCTTCCAGAAGGTCACGCCGGTTCATTACGAACAGCCAGGTGCCCATGAGCAGGGTTTGAAAGCTCAGAACGGACACCAGCACTGTACCGGCGGCTACGATCGGTGCGATGGTGACGCCCTCAGGTTGCAGGGAAGTCAGCTGCTGACTGGCCGCACGGTAGAGCACGGTGCAGATGGCAAATGCCAGACCTGAAGCCAGACCGATCATCGCCGGACGATGACTGAGGGCTGCCACGATAGTCTCCAGCGATAATGAGGACCGTGCTGTCGCCAGCATCATCACACCTGCTACCGTCACCATGATCAACACCAGCCCAAGCAGGTTCATCGTGTCGCCCAGCAGGAGAAACCCCACAACGGCAGCGAGAATGGGTTCAGTCTTGGAATAGGCTGTGCCAACCGCAAATTGCCCAAGGCTGAACACCTGGACCAGGAGTTTGGTCGCCAGAATCTGCGCGCAGCCCGCAGTGGCGATGGTGAGCCAGAACAGCGCCGGCATTGTCGACCACACCACACTGGCCTGACTGTCGAGGCTGAACCAGTACAGCCAGGCAAATGGCAGCGCGTACACAAAGCGCGTGAAGGTCACACCCCAGACGCCCATTCCGCCACTGAGTGCCTTCTGCACCGTAGAGCGAATATTCTGCGCAAAGGCAGCCATCAGTGTGAACAGAATCCAGTCTTCCACGAGCTGCCTATTCGGCCTTACCTCTTCTCATTGCCGGTCAATAGCCTGACCGCCGCCATCAGGCAGGAATATTCGCCTTGTTGTAAGCGAGCTCTGCTTCGATGGCATCCAGTGTGTCGCCAATCAGCGCCGCTGCAATCTTCTTGCCTACCAGCGGCACCGACACGTCGATATCCGCACTGACTTCATGCTCGCAACCCTTGCCGTCAGCGGTCGGCATGAGACTGATCTTACCCGAGGCCACTACAGGCGCTCCTTTCATGTCTATGCGCCAGTTACCCTGATAACCCTGGCCACTGGTCTCATAGGTATCTTTCTGCGAGACCTTGCTCATGGGGCTGATGAACTTCTTCGCGAAGGACGGTACTTCAACCGGCACTGAACGCTCATTGGACACGATGACCGTGCTGCCGGACTTTTCGACTGGCTTGAGATTCACATCTTCTGCACCAAGCGCCGCGTACTTAGTGCGCGTATAGTCTGCATCCGTGAAATACTGCATCGCAGTCTCAACACTGAAGGGGTAAACCGCTTTCCTCGACTGACTCATCATCCATTCCTTTTCGATTTTTCATTTTTCTGAGGTTATCTTCGCCGCCAGACCAAAGCTGTTGGTTGCGGCTGAACATAGTGCCGTTGCGACTGCGCTGGCGCAAGCACACCTGGCTGTCACCTATTCAGCTGAAGACGACAACGCTGGCAAGGTCGACACCGGCAGGCTATGGCTCTGGCTAGGCACAACTCTCTAACGATCTCTGAGGCGGCGATATAACTCACTGTACTGTTTCGTGACGATCGACCTGGCATAGTACCTGTCGTACTCCTCAGCCCCGGCTTCGACCAGGGTCTGACGGAGAGCCGGCTGCTCGAACAACTGTCTGAGATGGCTGGCCAGCGCATCAATATCATCGATATCACTCAACAATCCGGTTCGGCCATGTTCAATCAGTTCTGATGGGCCTTGCGATCGCGTGGCAGCAATGGGTACGCGGTTGAACCAGGCCTCACCGATGATGCTACCAAGCCCCTCGTGTCGGGACGGGCATACGAAGACATCTGCCGTTCGCATCAATGCATTGATGTCTCTTCGCCAACCGAGAAAGCGTACCCGATTAGTCAGATTGAGCTCTGCGGTCAGCGCTTCCAGCGACAGGCGCTCAGGCCCGTCGCCCGCCAACCAGAGCATGACTCCGGGCACGTCTTGCAGTGCCCTGATCAGGGTATCGAAACCCTTGTTCACATGCAGCCGGCCCACTGCCAGCAGAACCGGCTGGCCACCGTCCGCATCGAGGGACTGCCGATCCAGCGCCGGGACCAATGTCTCGTCGACGAAATTGGGAATATGAAAAACCCGTTCAGCCGGAAACCCGCCATCAATCATATGTTGGCAGATACCCTTGGCGATACCGATCCAGTAGTCGCAATGGCGATAGTATTTGAGATCATAATAATGCCCAAGCCGCGCCACCAGGGTGTAGTCCTGACCAGAATCTGGCGAGGCATTGGGGTCGAAGCCACTTCGGCTGTTTGGCGTCAGGCCTGAAGCGCGATTCATATAGGTAGCGACGATATCCGGGCGCCAGTCGATCAGCGCCTTTCGATATTGTCGATGCCCCAGCAGGTCCAGTTTGCCTCCGAGCCGATGCAGGCTCACGGGCACGCCAGCTGCAGCCAGTTGCGCTTCCCTATAATCGTTACTGCGAGTAAAGGCGCATTGATCCAGCTGGGCGTCGGTCTGCAGAGCACATACCAGGCGAGTGTAGAAATTTTCTGCGCCACCGATAGGCGCTCCAGCCAATACCTGAGCTACGCGCATCCGACCCTGCTGACCACTCACTGTCACTTCTCCTGCTCGCTTGCCGGCCTTTCACCGACGCCAGCGTAGCGCTGTGCTGGCTCCATCCAGCCGTGATAGCCCCATTCCCCGTTGGTACGCCTGATGTCGAGAAGCGCCTCTATGGCCTCGTTCAGCCGCTCGGCCTTACGGGCGGCTTTTGCACGAGCCAGCGTCCGGGACCACCAACCAAAAGGCAGTACATCGGCCCATCCCAGACCATCGATGACCACGAGTCGACAGATCACATCTGGCGCTGAAAGCTGCACCACGATGTTGTGCAATAGCAGATTTCTAGAAGGCAGACCGATACTTTCCCAGCTCTGCTGAAACGCAGCGATGCAGTTCTTGACCCGAGGGGTGTCGCCATGGATCCAGACATACTGTTTCAAGGTCATGCTGATAGCCCCATCGAAGTCGCGAATGAGATCGGTGACCAACCCTGGGCCGTGATTGGTAGCCACCATGCCGTAACAGCGTGGAATAAACTTCAGGGCTGAGGGCCCGTAGAGATCAGCGATACGCAGGAAGGTAGAGTACTCCTGCTGATTATCGTCGAAAGAGGAGCGTTTTCTCAGTCGCCCCTTCAGACCCTTCTCTTTCTGCTTGAGCTCGGGCAGCCGATCCTTGCGCAGCGTCTTCACACATTTCACGGGATCATCTGGATGAATGAAGCACAGCCTGTTGCCGCCCTGGGCAAAGGCATTGTCTTCAGGGCCTAGATCGAGTTTCGGCATCGGCGTCGGGCTATCGTTCATGTTGACCATGCCAGACGTAGTCGTGAGACAGCGGGCGCTGCATGGCGGCTTCCACAATGTAGCTGGCGTAGAGATTACTGTTGATATGCGCGTGGAAAAACTGTCGGGTCCGCGCTGCCCAGTCACGCCTTTTCGCGTCATCCCGATGAAACTCGATCAGCTTTTGCAGCAGTTCTTCCCGCGAATTGAAATACACCAGTGTTTCTTCAGGAAACAGTGACTGGAAATCGCCGCTGCCATGGGTGAAGGTGAGCAGCCCGTTGCCGGCCAGCTGCGCCATGCGTGCAGAGGAATACCAGTGCAGCCCCTCCTGGCGATTAAGGTTCAGCCCCATCTTGCTTTCAGCCAGCACTCGTTCGTAGTCCCGCCCCCACACACCAGGCTCACCGAAACTACCCGGCGTGAGAAAGCTGAAATCATCCGGTAGATGATCCAGCAGATATTTCACTACCGCTCCGCGCTGGGTATGCGCCGTTTCCTTACTGCAGAACACGAGATCGTTGACGAGTGCGCTCCTGCTGGAAGCATCGTAGACATCGATCGCTTCGTCGACCGGGTTGGGCATATGCCAGAGCCGCGCGCGATCTCCAGAAAACTGCTGCAATTCACGTTCACCGGTAGACACGAACATCGCATCTACCACCTTGCATCGGTGCCTGATCTTCTCGGCATTTACTGGCACGAACAACGGATCGTTATTACAACCTGCAATCACGAGACCTGGCCGCAATACCCTGGCCTGCTCAAGCGTTTCGTTGGTAATGATGTCGGCGTGGCCGATTATGATGAGGTCCGGCTCGAAGGCCTCAATCGTCTGCAGCAGACGCTTGTTGGCCTTCTTGTGGCCAAGGTCTCGTATTCCAAAAGGTGCTTCAAATGCTGCGACGTCACGCTCGCTGAAAGACTGCACCAGCCAGCCATTGCGGATCAGACCAAAATACAGTTTCTGAGCCCAGCTCACCCGCAGGTGCCCATACTTTCGAAGTTGTTGATGAGCAATATGGAGAATTCGCATGCAATGAGATCTATACGGCCGAATTGCCTCTAGGATGCCTCAGTAAAGCGGCAGGTGACAACCAGCTTGGCTGTGAGAACAGGCGTCTCGGCTATACTGTATAGTCAGCACGTCTCGTGGAGAGTTCGCAAAAACAATGATAACAGGTACAGAGACCAGCCGATTCCAGGGCGTCAAGCGGCGTTTGCAGAGCAACTACAAGCTGTCACTCATCATGGGCCTGAGCGTGTTTGCCTTCGTGGGTATCGGGCCGATCATTCTTTTCCGCCTTTTTTCGGGGAATATTTTCGTCGCCATCGTCGACCTCATCCTGATGCTGACAGTAACGGGGGCGGCAATTTACGCCTGGATGACGGACAACATAGAACCGCCTGCGGTGGTGTTGGCACTCATGGTCAGCGGCGGCCTCGTGGTGATGATACCGAGCCTCGGTGCGCCGGGGCTCTACTGGTACTTTGCGATGGTGGTGTTCAACTTCGGCATGCTGCGGGCCAAGTGGGCACTTTTGCTGAACGTCGTAGCCATGGGCATGGTACTGTTCCTGAGCGAGCTGTCGACTTATGATGAGACCATTCCTTTCGTCATGTCCGCTTTGGCAACGTTCGGCTTTACCTTCATCATCATATACAGAAGCGATATGCAGCGGAGCTGGCTCGAGCAGACTTCACTGACTGACTCGCTCACAGGCATTGGAAATCGGCGCGCGCTGGACCAGGAGCTTGAGCTGGTATTTGCCCATTATCAGCGCTTTGGCATACCTTTCGGTCTGCTTTTGCTCGACCTCGACCATTTCAAGCATGTCAACGATACCGCCGGTCATGATGCAGGGGATGCCGCGCTCAAGGACTTTACTGAATTGATGAGCGAGTCACTGCGCAAGGAAGATCGGCTGTTTCGATATGGCGGTGAGGAATTTGTACTCGTACTGGCCAATGTGCAACACGACAACATGCTTCATGTCGCCACCGTATTGTGCCGTCTTGTTGCTGATGAGCTGAAATCTCCCGCAGATAATGCGCCAATAACCGTGTCGATAGGCGCTTCCCTGCTGCGTCCGAACGATGACGCAGAGCGCTGGATTCAGCGGGCAGACAAGGCGCTCTATGCAGCCAAAGCCGGCGGACGCAATCAGGTCGTCATGTTCGAAGATATTGAGCAAGCCAATTCATAACAAAGACAGAGGGTCTGAATGTCTGATCTGTTCAGTATCAATAAAACAAGTTTCAATGGTGTCGCCGCCCTGCAAATCAGGCGGCGGGAGTGCACTGCGCTGGTGTCGCTGCTCGGTGGTCAGGTCATGTCGTTTCAGCCAACTGGCGAGCGGCCCGTGCTCTGGCACAATCCGGACCTGGTGTGGGCGCCTGGAGAGCCTCTTCGCCAAGGCATACCTGTCTGCTGGCCATGGTTCGGCGATCTTCGAAAGAACCCGCCGGCAGTTCAGGCGTCCATTGCCGGCCTGATCGGAGGGCAAGCCACTCAAGCCCATGGTATCGCCCGCTCGGCCAACTGGGTACTACAGAGCGCCGATGAGCACGACGAATTCACTGAGATCTGCCTGGTCCTGGAATCGGCGCCAGATGGCATTGCGTTGAGCGCTCGTTATCGCTTCGGCACCCAATTGAGTTGTGAACTCATCACCGAAAACACCGGCGGGACTGCCTTCACGCTCAGTATGGCCTTACACAGCTATTTCCCGGTGAGCGATATCGATGCAGTCAATATCGATGGTCTGGACAGCTGCCATTACGTGGATGCCCTGTCGAACTGGTCACAACATCAACAGGCGGGTTCGGTAGCGTTCTCCGAGGAGACTGACCGGCTCTACCAGGACACCCCGCCTGAACTGACACTGGTCGACAGAGGCTGGCGACGGCGCATCAGACTGAACGCCCCCGGTAGTCGATCGACCGTGGTGTGGAACCCGTGGATCGACAAGAGTCAGCGGCTGTCGCAATTCGGACCAGAAAGCTACCGAAGCATGGTGTGTATCGAAACTGCGCGGGTGCTCGACGATGTCTTTACCGTGGCGCCTGGCGAACAGTCGAGCCTGCAGCTGACCATCACGTCGACCTCATCTGACGATTCTTGATTCGCCTACCGCCATGGTGCCGAAGGTCTCCGCGTCTATACCTGCGGCAGCTCTTGCGTCCTTCAGGCGCTGCAGCGGCTCCATCGGCGGTTCTGCGGTCAGCGGAAAGGTGCCCCAGTGCATGCCAATGCTCTGCTGGGCTTTCAGATCCTGATGCATCAACACGGCCTCCTCGGGGTTGACGTGGTAGTACTTCATGAACCAGCGCGGTGAGTAGGCTCCGATAGGAATGAGCGCAAGCCTGATAGGCGGGCTACGCTCGGCGATCTCCTTGAATTGCTTGTCGTTATAGCCGGTGTCGCCGGCGAACCAGATGGTGTGGCCATCGAAATCGATCAGCCAGCTCGCCCACAGGCTTTCCATCTTGTCGAACAGCGATCGTGCAGACCAGTGCTGTGATGGCTGCGCCTGAATCGAGAGCTTGCCGAAATCAGTCTGCTCCCACCAATCCATTTCGCGAACCTTGTCGGCATCCACAACAGCATCGGTCATCCAGCTGCCGAGACCTAGCGGCACGAGAAAAACCGTGCTGTCGCTGGTGCGCTCTGCAAGCTGACTCACGGCCCGTTCGTCCAGATGGTCGTAATGGTTGTGACTGATGACTACGTAATCGATTTTTGGCAGCTCACTGTAGTCGATGACATGTGCTATGTAGCGTGCCGGCCCGGCGAAACTCAATGGCGACGCACGGTCACTGAACACTGGATCGGTCAGGATATTGATGCCGCCACGTTGAATGAGGAAGGTCGAGTGTCCCAGCCAGCTGATTCTGGTGTCATCATGACCCGCCTCCAGACGCTCAGGTGGCAGGGGCTGTACAGGCACCTGATCCGCAGTCTCCTCATGATCGGCCCACTTCGTTTCACCGAAAAGGCGCATTCTGAGAAAGGAGAAAAAGGTCTTGTCGGGATCCTCGATATGAAGGTTACGGAAGCCTTTGGCGGTGTGATGCGGAGGGAGGTCGTCTGGCTTCATTTCATCCGTTCCGGTACAGGCTGACACAAGTAGAACGCTGGCAAGGAGAAGCCAGATGGGCGAACGACGCCCGCTCTGGCCAGGCTCGTGGACTGAGGACTCACGACTGAATACCATATTGGCTTCCTGGTTGAATGACGGCCTGGACCAAGAAAGTCTATGGCTGTGGTCACTGACGATCTGCTAATTGTCTGGCGCCGCGTCAAGCATCCACGAGGTACTTTCGCAGGGCCTTCGGCTCGGCGTCAACCACGTTCTTGCTCACTTCCTTTTCGATGAGCTGCAGGGTTGGCGAGGCCAGCTTATCGCGGAGCGCACCGAGAAATCCGGGATCGGCAATGACATCGAGATGCTCGAACAGATGTGCCTTGCGCCCTTTTTCCAGTTTCTCGGCCACGTCGCCAGCGAAGTCGACAAGCAGCTTCTGATGCTCAGTGTGTACCGGCCGGACGGTTCGCTGACCATCCCCGGCGGACGCGAATGATTCTCCCAAAGTACCATTCGCGAGCTCCTGCTCATGCAATCTTGCATCCGGACAATCCAGTTCCTCGATGAGCTCCATCTCTGTCGCCTGTTTGTTGCGCTGATAGATCTTGGCTTTCTCGCGATTGGCAACAACTACCCATCTCGTGGTCTGCATACTGACTCCTTTGTTTTCGTCGCTTACTGTCGGTTATACGAGCGCGCTGTCCTTTTCAGTTCCTGATACGGTTTCGGACGACCCGAAGTCGTCAACCTCCTCCGGCCAGAAATGATCGACCTTGATCGCATCATCGGCTGCCGCCTGCGCCTCCCGGTAAAGGGCGGCCTCTTCAGATGTGAGCACCTTCTTGTCCAGAACCTGCTGTATCAGTTCGTCCAGACTGACCTCGGCATTGATCTCTCCTGACTTGATGGCCTTGCGGACTTTCTTTTCCTCGTCCTTGCTCTTGAGTTTGAGTAGAAAGGCATGCTCTACCCGACCGGTTGGATCATTGGGACGCTCATTTCTGTAGACCCCGTCTACCAGGCGGTTTCGCGTAGCCGACGGCTCTAGCATGAGGGCTACCACGCGATGTTCCAACTCGTCGTCCGGACGCTTCTGGGTACGACCAAACGGGAACACCATCTGGCGCACCGTCCAACCAATGAAGCGATTCGGAAAGTTGCCGGTAATCGCGTAGAAGGCTGTCTGGAAGCTGAACATGCAATGCGCCATGCCCCATTCCACAAGGGGCAGATCATCGACTGGGCGGCCATCGTCCTGATAGCGCTTGAGCAGTGTCGAGGCAAGATAGAGGTGGCTGAGGCAATCGCCGAGTCGCGCAGACAGTTTTTCTTTTCGTTTCAGCTCACCACCGAGCAGCAGCAGGCTGAAGTCGGCAATCAATGCAAAACCTGCCGCAAAACGGTTGATATCACGATAGAAACGATCAGTCGCTTCATAGCCTCTGGTCTCACTCAGCATTCCGCCAGTGAGCCCATGAACCAGCGCTCTGGCCACCAGCTGCACGTTGCGATTCATATGGGCAAAAAAAGCCTCGTCGAAGCCCTCGACATTGCCTGCCGTCGCCGTTTCCATTTCCTCGAACAGATATGGATGACAGCGAATGGCACCCTGCCCGAAGATCATCAGACTTCTGGTGAGAATATTGGCGCCCTCCACCGTGATGCTGATCGGAATCGTCTTGTACACGCTGGCGATATAATTCCGGGGCCCCTTGATGACCGCCCGACCGGCATGAACATCCATGGTGTGGCCCATTACACTGCGCATCATTTCGGTATTGTGATACTTCAGGATAGCCGACAGCACCGCTGGCTTCTCGCCCAGATCGACATAGTTGGAGGTGGTCTTGCGGGCGCTGTCCATCAGGTAGGTCAGGCCGGCGATTGGCGCCATGGCTTCCTCCACGCCTTCGAAATACCCCACGGGCACACCGAACTGCTCACGCACCCTGGCATAAGCGCCAGTCGTCAGGCTGGCCAGCTTGCCCGCGCCAGTGGCCAACGAGGGTAACGAGATCGCCCGGCCGACAGACAAGGCGTTCATCAGCATCATCCAGCCCTTGCCGATGTAGTCTTCGCCGCCAATGACATAAGACAGCGGAATGAAGACATCCTCCCCCCACAGCGGTCCGTTCATGAAGGCTGCGCCTATCGGCATATGACGGGCGCCTACCTTGACCCCTTCGGTAGACCGCGGAATCAGAGCACAGGTGACTCCCAGGGCGCCATCAGTCGACACATAATCTACCCCGCTTGCGGCGTAGTCGTCGTCAGCTCCGGGCGGTACGACCTCGTCGGCGTGGCAATGTCTGCGAATTTCAGGATCGAGCAGGTTATCAGGATCGTAGGCCTTGAAGGCCAGACCGATCACCGTCGCGACAGGCGACAAGGTAATATAGCGCTTGGTCCAGCGAAGCCTGAAGCCAAGCACCTCCTCTCCGTTGTGCATGCCCTTGCAGACGATACCCTTGTCGGGGATCGCGCCTGCGTCGGAACCGGCCTTGGGGCCCGTCAACGCGAAACAGGGCACTTCTTCGCCCGTCGCCAGGCGTGGCAGATAATGGTCCTGCTGATCCTTGGTACCATAATGCATCAACAGTTCAGCTGGCCCGAGAGAATTGGGCACCATGACCGTAACCCCGGCCGTAACGCTTCGGGTCGCAATTTTCATGACGACCTGAGAGTGCGCGAAGGCACTGAATCCAAGGCCACCGTAGCGCTTCGGAATGATCATGCCGAAGAACTTGTTTTCCTTTATGAAAGCCCATGTCTCTGGCGTGAGATCGTGGAGATTCTGTGTAATCTCCCAGTCGTCCAGCATCTCGCAGAGCTGCTCGACCGGTCCATCCAGAAAGGCCTGCTCGGCAGCGGTCAGCTTGGGAGCGGGCAGATCCATGAGCCGTTTCCACTGCGGCACGCCGCTGAACAATTCACCGTCCCAGCAAACCGTGCCAGCTTCGAGAGCCTCACGCTCAGTCTGCGAAAGTGGCGGCAGAACCCGTTTCACGGCGTGCATTATCGGCGTGGTCAGCAGCTTCTTGCGTAAGGGCGGGAGCAATGCGAGCAGATCCAGAGCGATGACCGGAATCCACATCAGAATAAGCAGTACAGGGTGGAGCGCCCCGGTCACAGTCAGGAGGGCCATGATTGCTGTGAGATAGAGAGCCCAGCCTTTACCGCCGATACCGTAATAGGCGAGTATCAGCGTCAAGAATAAGAAACCGACGATCAGTAGCAGCGCAGTCACAGAAATCTCCACAGAAGTATTTGGGTGGGGTGAGGAAGAGTCAGGGTGGTTACGCTCGACGCTCGACCTGTGGATGAGCCGGTGATCGTATACAGTGAGTGGAGAGCAAATGAACCCCGACTACGACGTGTTTGTGATTGGTGGCGGCATCAATGGCTGCGGTATCGCCAGGGATGCAGCCGGCCGAGGCTATGTGGTAGGCCTGTGTGAAATGAATGATCTCGCAAGCGGTACCTCGTCCTGGTCTACGAAGCTTATCCACGGTGGCCTGCGGTACCTGGAATTTTTCGAGTTCCGCCTGGTTCGCGAGGCACTGAAGGAACGCGAGCTGCTCTGGCGCTCCGCACCCCACATCATCTGGCCGCTGCGCTTCGTTCTCCCCCACCATGAAGGTCTGCGACCGGCTTGGCTGCTCCGGGTCGGGCTATTTCTTTATGATCATATCGGTGGTCGAGAAGCGCTGCCAGCGACGCGCAGCCTGCTACTCGATTCCAACGAAGTCGGCAAACCCCTCAAAAAACAATTCCAGCGTGCCTTCGAGTACTCTGACTGCTGGGTCAACGATGCCAGGCTGGTGGTACTGAATGCGCGAGACGCGGCTGAACGCGGCGCAAGAATTATGACTCGCACGCGGTGTATTGGTCTGGAACAGAAGGACTCACTGTGGCACATTCGGCTTCAGGAAAAAGATCAGTCCGAGCCCCGGACGGTGACCGCCAGAATGATAGTGAATGCTGCTGGCCCCTGGGTAGACCGTGTACTCAATGTGCAGACGCCCGGTCGTCGACAACAGGTCCGTCTGGTTCAGGGCAGCCACATCGTGGTGAAGAAACTTTTCGAGCACGACAGGGCTTATATTTTCCAGAACTCCGACGATCGAATTATTTTCGCCATTCCATACGAGAACGAATTTACCCTGATCGGTACCACGGACAAGGATTACCAGGGGGATCTCGGCGAGGTGAAGATCAGTCAGGAGGAGATCGACTACCTGTGCAGTGCCGCCTCGGAGTATTTTCGCGAGCCAGTGACCCAGGATCAGATTGTATGGACCTACTCAGGTGTCCGCCCACTTTTCGATGACGGCGCCTCGAAAGCGCAGGAAGCCACTCGAGACTACGTTATTAGACTTGCCCCGTTAAAATCTGATACAAATGGAAAGAATACGAACAAAAAAGAAAAAATAAAGACAAAAGATGCTCGACTTCTGAACATTTTTGGTGGGAAACTGACCACGTATCGACGTCTTGCCGAGGAAGCTCTGGAAGATATCGAAAAAGTGCTCGGAGCCAAGGGCCCGTCTTGGACACACGACGCCGTGTTGCCAGGTGGGGATTTTCCCGCCACGGGATATGAGGAACAGGTCAGGCTTACCCAGCGTCGCTACCCGTTCCTCGTCGAGTCATTGTGCCGCCGTCTCGTTCGGGCCTATGGCACGAGAGTGTCGACGGTGTTGGGCGACGCCGTGTGTATTGAGGATCTGGGGCAGCAATTTGGCGGTGACGCTGGTGCGGGCAGCATTTTGACTGCCGCAGAGGTGGTTTACCTCATGAGACACGAATGGGCACGCGTTGCCGATGACGTGCTTTGGCGACGCAGCAAGTTGGGGCTTTCGTTGACAGGTGATCAATCTGACGAGCTTGAACGCTTCATGAGCGAACAGGCCGTCCGATAGCAATGGTTCTGAACCATTGGCAATAACAATAAAATGGATGGCAGCGCAGGCTGCCGTCTTGCGGAGAAGCTTATGCTCGAACTGCACTCGGTGTGCAAGACCGTTGACCGCGTAGATCATATTCGTGATGTCAGCATGTCGCTGGAACGCGGTACGCTCAACGTGCTACTCGGACCAACGCTCGCTGGCAAGACCAGTCTGATGCGTCTGATGGCCGGCCTCGATAGACCCTCCTCTGGTGACATCATGATGGATGGCAAATCAGTCATTGGTGTTCCGGTCCAGAAGCGCAAGGTCGCTATGGTCTACCAGCAATTCATCAACTATCCCAGCCTTAGCGTGTACGACAACATCGCCTCACCCTTGCGCATTGCTGGCATGGATGCGAGTGAAATCAACAAGCGCGTGGAACAGGCCGCAGAGCTTCTTCAGCTCAAATCAATGCTCAAACGCAAGCCGGAAGAACTGTCCGGAGGACAGCAGCAACGCACAGCCCTCGCCCGCGCTCTGGTGAAGGATGCGGACCTCGTCCTCCTCGACGAACCACTGGCAAACCTGGATTTCAAGCTTCGTGAAGAGCTGAGGGTCGAACTGCCTCGCATGTTTGCAGCTTCCGGTGCCGTGTTCGTCTACGCCACTACGGAGCCGATGGAGGCGCTGCTGCTTGGCGGCAATACCGCCACACTCAGCAAGGGACGACTGACACAGTTCGGCCCGACCCTCAATGTGTACCACCGCCCGGCAGATCTCATCACCGCACAGACCTTTTCGGAACCGCCGCTCAACGTGCTCGATGCCGTCATCAAAGGATCGACAGTCAGCGTCGGAGACAATGAGGCCATACTGACGAAGCTCGCCGAACGAACGATCACTGGGGGCCTGCAGGATGGCAATTATCGTCTTGGCATTCGACCGCACCATGCCACTTTCGAAACCCCCGGCCAGACTGCAGAGCAGGCTATTCTGAGACTGCCGGTGGTTATTAAAACGTTCGAAATAACCGGCTCTGAAAGCTTCGTTCACTGCGATTACCGTGGTCAGCATCTGGTAGCCCTGCTGCACGGCATCGTTCATCTCGTCCCCGGCGCGGAAATGGTATTGCGTATTCCTACCGGCAAGTTGCTGATTTTCAGCCTGGATGGCGCTCTTGTCGCTGCGGGCGTCGAGACCCGGCAGGCTGGTTCGACACCTCTCGACCCTCCAGATGCCGCTCTGCACGCGCGCGGGACAGCAGACCGCCAGTCCTCCATCCAGCCTAGTAGTCCGGACTAATCCAATGGCCAGCATCACGCTCAAGAACCTCGCTCATAGCTATCATCCCGACCCGAAAGGTCCGCAGGATTTCGCACTGAAATCGATCGACCATGTCTGGGAGGATGGTGGCGCCTACGCCCTGCTCGGCCCATCCGGCTGTGGCAAGACCACATTGCTCAACATCATATCCGGCCTGCTGGTGCCTTCGCGCGGTCAGATACTGTTCAACGACAAGGATGTGACGAGACTGGCGCCGGAGCAGCGCGACATCGCTCAGGTGTTCCAGTTCCCGGTCATCTACGACACCATGACGGTTCGCGAAAACCTGGCCTTTCCGCTCGTCAATAGGGGTCTGGCCAAAAATGAGATCGCAACGCGGGTTCATAAGATGCTCGATATCCTCGAGCTTCAAGGTAAGGCCGATCGCAAGGCACGAAACCTGACTGCCGATGACAAACAGAAAATTTCGCTGGGGCGAGGCCTGGTGAGATACGACGTCAACGCCATTCTGTTCGATGAGCCGTTGACGGTGATCGATCCGCATCTCAAGTGGCAGCTCAGAAGCAAGCTGCGCGAGCTGCATACCCAGTTCGGTCACACCATGATCTATGTGACCCACGATCAGACCGAAGCGCTCACCTTCGCCAACAAGGTCGTCGTCATGTATGAAGGCGAAGTCGTTCAGATCGGCACGCCTGAAGAGCTGTTCGAGAAGCCAGCGCATACCTTCGTCGGCTATTTCATCGGGTCACCCGGCATGAACATTCTGCCCACGGTCATCGAAGGCAATCGTGCAAGGCTCGGTCAGCACGAGACGATGCTCACGCAGTCCTACCCGGCTCTGACCGGCAAGGTAGAGCTCGGTATCCGGCCCGAATACATTCGTGTGGTCGAGCGGGGGCAGGGCCTGCCCGTCCAGATTCGCGAAGTCGAAGACATTGGACGCTTCAGAATCGTGAGAGCAACGCTGCAGGGGGACGACAGCGGCGCCATCATCAATAGCCTCGTTCCAGAGGACCAGTCACTTCCGGCTGACGCCGACCTGCTGTTCAACGCAGAGAAGGTTGGTGTCTATCTGAACAATCATATTGTCAGTGCGCAGGGCAGCTAATATGCAGCAAACCTACAATAACAAAGCATGGTTTCTCGTTATTCCGGTAGTCATCCTCGTCGCGCTGAGCGCAGTGATTCCGCTGATGACGGTCGTGAATTATTCTGTTCAGGATACCTTCGGTGGCAACCAGTTCTTCTGGGCTGGCACCGAGTGGTTCAGTGATGTTTTACAATCCGAACGCTTTCACAATGCGCTCTTGCGCAATCTCGGGTTTTCCTTCCTGATACTCGCCATAGAAGTACCGCTAGGTATCATGATAGCGCTCTGTATGCCGAAGAAAGGTATCGGTGTACCGATCTGTCTCGTGCTCATGGCCCTGCCCCTGCTCATTCCATGGAACGTCGTTGGTACTATCTGGCAGGTGTTCGGTCGGGCCGACATTGGCCTGCTGGGCTACTCCCTCGCCAGCCTGGGCGTCGACTACAACTACGCCACCAACGCGCTCGACGCCTGGATCACGATCGTGGTCATGGATGTCTGGCACTGGACCAGTCTGGTCGTACTGTTGTGCTACGCAGGCCTGTCATCAATTCCGGACGCCTACTATCAGGCTGCGCGCATTGATGGCGCTTCACGCTGGAAGGTTTTTCGCTACATACAACTACCGAAAATGAACCGCGTGTTATTGATCGCCGTGCTGCTGCGCTTCATGGATTCCTTCATGATCTACACCGAGCCCTTCGTACTGACGGGCGGCGGGCCAGGAAACTCCACCACCTTCCTCTCCATTGATCTGGTGAAGATGGCTATCGGCCAGTTTGACCTTGGCCCGGCTGCAGCGATGTCACTGGTGTACTTCCTCATTATCCTGCTGCTGTCATGGGTGTTCTACACCGTCATGACCAATTACGACGCTGAAAAGCCACTCAAGGGGGATGAGTCATGAAGAAGGTATCGCTGCGCTGGCTGGTGCCGACGCTCTACATTATCTTCCTGCTACTGCCGATCTACTGGCTCATCAATATGAGCTTCAAGACCAACCAGGAAATTCTGTACAGTTTTACGCTATTTCCGGCTGAGCCGACATTGGCGAACTACAAGCACATCCTGACTGACCCGTCATGGTACATGGGCTATGTCAACTCGATCATCTACGTGGTGCTGAATACGATACTTGCGGTGGCTGTTGCCCTGCCTGCAGCATATGCGTTCTCGCGGTATCGCTTCCTTGGCGACAAGCATCTGTTCTTCTGGCTGCTGACTAATCGCATGGCACCGCCGGCAGTATTCGCCCTGCCGTTCTTTCAGCTGTATTCAGCCTTCGGCCTCATCGACACGCACATCGCAGTTGCACTCGCTCACTGCCTGTTCAACGTTCCGCTGGCGGTCTGGATACTGGAAGGCTTCATGTCGGGCATTCCCAAGGAGATCGATGAAACCGCCTATATCGATGGATATTCGTTTCCACGCTTCTTCGTAAAGATATTCACGCCACTCATCGGCTCTGGCATCGGTGTAGCGGCCTTCTTCTGCTTCATGTTTTCCTGGGTTGAACTGCTGCTGGCCCGTACCCTCACCGTAACCGAGGCCAAGCCGATAGCAGCTGTGATGACCCGAACCGTAAGTGCCTCAGGACTCGACTGGGGCGTGCTTGCAGCAGCCGGTGCGCTGACCATCATTCCTGGCGCGCTTGTCATCTACTTTGTTCGCAACTACATAGCGAAGGGGTTTGCACTTGGACGAGTTTGACCTCTCATGGATGGCGTGGACCCAGCCCACGGCCACATTTTTTGGTGTTATTCTCCTGCTCATCATTGCCATGAGCGTGTGGGAGTATTTCAGTCCAGGCGGTAATCCGCGAGTCGGTATTCTCCGCTTTGAAACCACGAGGGGGGACAGGCTGTTCCTCTCACTGCTGGCCAGTGCCTTCGTGCATCTTGGCTGGCTGGCGACGACGACCGCTGATCTCTGGTGGGCGACAGGACTTTCTGGCATCGTAGCCGTGCTGATATTCGTTTATGTGTAGAACTGAAAGAGTCAAACCCGGGATGTCACAGGCGTCCCGTTCCTGAGGAAGTCAGAGGTATAACAACAATGATAGAACGACATGCACAACAACCCCAAGGACGCCCGGAGAAGGGCATATTGAAACGCGCACTGCTCCCTGCGGCCATCTGCATGGCATTATCCACGCCATCGATCGCCGATATGAAGGCCGCCGAGAATTTCCTCAACAAGGAAATCGGTGAGCTGTCTTCGCTCAGCAAGGAAGAACAGAAGAAGGAAATGCAGTGGTTTATCGAGGCCGCCAAGCCATTCAAGGGCATGGACATCAAGGTCGTTTCTGAAACCATCGCTACACACGAATATGAATCCAAAGTGCTCGCTGATGCCTTTACAAAAATTACGGGCATCAATATCACTCACGACCTCATCGGTGAAGGCGATGTCGTTGAGAAGCTGCAGACCCAGATGCAGTCTGGTGAAAATATTTACGATGCCTACGTCAACGACTCGGATCTGATAGGCACCCACTGGCGCTACCAGCAGGTTCGAAATCTGACTGACTGGATGAAGGGCGAAGGTAAGGACGTCACTTCGCCAACGCTGGACATTGAAGATTTTGTGGGCATTTCGTTCACTACGGCTCCAGATGACAAGATCTATCAACTTCCCACCCAGCAATTCGCGAACCTGTACTGGTTCAGGTATGACTGGTTCAACGACGAGAAGAACAAGGCCGACTTCAAGAAGAAGTATGGTTACGAGCTTGGCGTACCGGTTAACTGGTCAGCCTATGAAGATATCGCCGAATTTTTTACAGGTCGGGAGATCGACGGGCAGAAAGTCTATGGCCACATGGATTACGGCAAGAAGGACCCCTCACTGGGATGGCGCTTTACTGACGCCTGGTTGTCCATGGCAGGTGCTGGCGACAAGGGCATCCCCAACGGCATCCCCGTCGACGAATGGGGGATTCGAGTCAACGACAAGAGCCAACCGACCGGCTCCTGCATGGCCAGAGGTGGCGCGACCAACTCGCCCGCCGCAGTCTACTCTATCGCGAAATACATCGACTGGCTGAACAAGTATGCGCCACCCGAAGCCGCTGGCATGGTGTTTGGTGAAGCCGGTCCAGTACCTGCGCAGGGTAATGTCGCCCAGCAGATCTTCTGGTATACCGCTTTCACCGCCGACATGGTCAAGGATGGTATTCCTGTAGTGAACGAGGACGGCTCGCCAAAATGGCGTATGGCCCCCTCACCCCGCGGCGCATACTGGCAGGAAGGCATGAAGCTTGGCTATCAGGATGCCGGCTCATGGACCCTGATGAAGTCAACTCCGATCGAGCGTGCCAAGGCAGCCTGGCTCTACGCGCAGTTCGTGACGTCCAAGACCGTCGACGTTAAGAAGTCACACGTAGGCCTGACCTTCGTTCGAGAGTCGACCATTCAGGATGAGAGCTTTACCGAGCGCGCCCCGAAACTCGGCGGCCTGGTCGAGTTCTATCGCTCACCTGCCCGTGTCCAGTGGTCTCCAACTGGCACGAACGTACCTGACTATCCCAAGCTGGCTCAGCTCTGGTGGCAGAATATCGGTGATGCTTCGTCAGGTGCAAAGACGCCTCAGGAAGCCATGGACGCGCTGTGCGAAGCTCAGGAAAAGGTCCTGTCACGTCTGGAGCGTGCCGGTGTCCAGGGTGAACTTGGTCCAAAACTGAACGAAGAGAAGAGTGCGGATCATTGGCTGAAGCAGGATGGTGCACCCAAGCCCAAGCTCGATAATGAAAAACCCAAGCCTGTCACGGTCAATTATGACGAACTGGTGAAAAGCTGGACCGAGTAGATCAGTCGCCCTGAGGGCCTGATTTCACACTGAGCTTTTCTCAACGATAGCGCTCCTTCCTGGAGCGCTTTTTTTTGCCTGGACATCGACCCCTAACACCCTCTAGCAATAGCCTGATCAAAAAACCGCCAGACACTACCCCGAACAGTGCACCTGAAAAATAACGCACTACTACGGTGCTGAAAAATAAATTTTTATCCCCAAACGGCCTAGTCCTAAGAAATTCCTGCGATTTAATACGTTAATAATCAAAGCTCCGTTTTTTATTGGCCCTGAAATTGCTTTTCTGGAAATAATTACAAAAGTTGCCCAAAAAATTACAAAATATATCGATATTTCACAATTTGTAACATATTGTTAACGACTACGTCGCAGTCTTACTCAGGCTGGGGCCAGACAGACCTGCGGTACTGAGGCCAAAAAAATTCAAAAATGCCCGGTTTCGCAGATCGAGGATGTCGTTGTAGCAGTTCCTAGGTCCTATGCCTTCGAGCCAGCCGGTTCGTTGCCTTGCAAACAGTCGAAGGGGAAGAATATGGATATCAGCATTTTTGGTTTAGGTTATGTAGGCGCAGTGTGCAGCGCATGCCTGGCACACAGCGGACACAGAATCATTGGCGTCGATGTGAGTCAGCTGAAGGTCGATCTGGTCAATAATGGGCGCTCCCCTATCGTTGAGCTCGGCCTCGGCGAAATGATAGCCGAGGGCGTCGAGAACGGTCGCTTGAGGGCGTCTACCGACGTCAGAAATGCGGTGCTCGAGACCTCCGTCAGTTTTATCTGTGTTGGCACACCCAGTAATCCAAACGGCAGCCTCGCCACGCATTATCTCGAGGCCGTATGCCGAGACATCGCAGAAGTGCTGGCTGAAAAAGACGGCTATCACCTTGTTGTTATCCGCAGCACTGTGTTACCTGGCACGGTGATGGACCTGGTACTGCCTATTCTCGAGCAGTATTCCGGCAAAAAAGCAGGCCCGGATTTTGGTCTGGCCATGAACCCCGAATTCCTTCGCGAAAGCACTGCCATCGAAGATTTTTACGAGCCGGAAATCACTGTCCTCGGAGAGTTTGACCAGCGCTCTGGTGACCTGCTTGAAAGCATTTATGGTTTCCTCGATACGCCGATCATCCGAAAGTCCATTTCAGTCGCAGAGATGATCAAATATACCTGCAATGCCTGGCACGCTACCAAGGTGGCCTTCGCCAATGAAATCGGCAGTGTCGCGAAAAAGCTGGGTGTCGATGGTCGAGAGGTCATGACAGTGGTCTGTCAGGACAAGAAACTAAACATTTCTCCCTACTACATGCGTCCAGGCTTCGCATTTGGTGGCTCATGTCTGCCCAAGGACGTTCGTGCGCTAACGTATCTCGGCCGAAACAGGGACCTGAAACTGCCGCTACTGGAGTCGCTGTTACCCAGCAATAGCTCACATATCAGCTCTGGCTTCAATATCATCGAAGGTACAGGCAAACGTCGCATCGGCGTGCTCGGCATCAGTTTCAAGGCTGGCACTGACGACCTGCGTGAAAGTCCGGTCGTGGAGCTTGTGGAAATGCTGTTCGGCAAAGGCTACGAGATCAAGATCTACGACAAGAACGTGGACTACGCTCGGGTTCACGGCGCCAACAAGGAATATATCGAAACGCGAATTCCCCACGTGTCCAATATGCTCATGGCAAGCATACAGGAAGTTGTGGATGGTTCGGACGTGATCGTACTCGGTAATGCCAGCGAAGAGTTCAGGGCCGTTGCAGACTCTATGGATGTCAGCAAGCAGGTGATTGACCTGGTCGGCTTCATGACCAAGGTCAGCTGCAGCCAGAAGCTCGGGATATGTTGGTAGAGGTTCGACGGACGCGATACTGAGCAGATCGGATCCCTCATGGAACTCACCTCTCCTCGCCCACCGGCCAGGTGTCGTGCTCTGGCAGTTCAGCTGTTTGGCTGGGGCTGCCTCTTCGGCACGATACTCCTGCTGGCGGCTGCCGTTGACCCTGCCTATGTCGACTCGAACTCGAGCAAGTTCATTTTTCTGCTCGGGGTCATCGGTGTCTGGCGATATGGGAATGCCATTACTCACTACGTGAGGGCGCTCATATTTCTGCATATCACGTTCCCCCGTTTTCGCAGGCGGACTGACGCCCTCGGAGACGATGCACTGCCCTCCGAATTCTACATGGTGGTCACAAGCTTCCGCATACCTGTCCACACCACTCACGACGTTTATCGGTCCGTGTTCGAAGAGTGTGTCGGTATTCCACGGCCCATCACGATTATTGCCTCAATCGTGGAACGTGGAGACGAGCGGCTTATCGAGGATATCTTTCGCAGCGTCGCCGCAGGCCATGATCATCTGACACTCAAGTTCGTTCGCGCACGGGGTACGGGCAAGCGTGATGGTCTTGCCCACGCGTTCCGGGCATTGTCTCGCTGTATGCCTGCTGCGGATGCTGTGGTTGGTGTGGTCGATGGCGATACCCGAATGGAACCCGGGTGCATCGTCAAGGCTGTCAGTTGCTTTGCCCGGCTACCAAACGTAGGTGGCCTGACTACCAATGAATTCTGCGAAGTTGAAGGCAGTAGCGTCATGAGGCAATGGCATTCGATGCGATTTGCTCAGCGCCATATCAACATGTGCAGTATGGCGCTGTCACATCGCGTCCTGACAATGACCGGCAGGTTGTCCTTTTTCAGGTCAGCAGTGCTCACACATCCCGACTTCATCAAGGACGTCGAAGCCGATTTCCTGGAGCACTGGCGCCTGGGACGCTTCCAGTTTCTGACTGGTGACGACAAGTCATCCTGGTTCAGCCTCATGTGTCAGGGCTGGGACACATTCTACGTCCCCGACAGTCTCACATTGACGATCGAGCACCCGCCCAGTGACAGTTTCTTCGAGGCTTCACGCCAGTTGATGTACCGCTGGTACGGTAACTCCCTGCGCCAGAATTTTCGCGCGACACGCGCTCTCGGCTTGCGCCGGCTCGGGCTGTTCACCAGCTATGTGCTCTATGACCAGCGTCTGTCGATGTGGACCTGCCTGCTTGGCCTGACGGTGAGCGTGACAGGCGGACTGCTGTATTCGATTCAGTTTCTACTCGTGTATCTCCTCTGGGTCGCGATTTCGCGCACGATTGTCGCCTTGTTGTTCGTCTTTTCAGGACACCCGGTCGAACCGATTTACCCGCTGATGCTCTATTACAACCAGATCGTCGGCTCCGCGATGAAGATCTATTCAATGTTTCATCTTGATCAGCAGAGCTGGACCAGGCAGAAAACGACGCTGAACAAGTCGACAGTCAGTTTCGATGCGCGCCTGAACAAGGTGTCTTCGAAGGCAATGCTGCTGTCGTCTTTTTCAATTTTTGCAGGTGCAGTTGCCCTGTTACTCGACATTTCAATTCAAGCGACATGAGGTGGCAGACATGGCTACACCAATAACAGAGGCGAAGCTCAACGTGGTGCACGAAGCCATCGACGAGCGTCAGCACGTGAGAACCAGATTGCCGGCCAGTGTGCTGCTCAGCAGCCAGGGGCAGACAATCGAATGCAAGCTGGTGGACCTTTCACTCGGGGGCATGGCCCTGGACTGCGGAACTGGCGAATCCTCTTCCGCTTCGAATGTGGCACCCATGATGACTCAGGGCGCGCTCGTCAAACTCACCCTGCGGCTGGACCTGAGCCATTGCAGCCTGAACCTGCAAGTCGGGGGCAAGGTTATCGAGCACGGCAAGCAATTGCTTCGCATCGCTTTCGTCGATCTGGACAGACAAAAGTCGGACACCCTCAAATACCTCCTGTCGTCATGGCTATCAGGAGATTTCGTCAGCATAGACGGCGTCCTGAATGTCATGCAGCGCGAAAACCATATCAAACAGCGAAAGACGAAAGTCGAACTCGAGCGCCGGTTTGGCGAACGTGTACGCGCAGTCGTTGGCACCATGCTCTATCTCGCCATCGCCCTATCAGTTCTGTCCATACTGTTCTGGAAACTGTTTCTCTATTTCTTCCAGACAGACGCACTGGCTGCCCATGTCGATAGCTCAGCCTACGTGATGAGCATGCCAGCCAATGGACAGGTGAATTTTCTGATCGACCCTGGCGTCACTGAAGTCACGACCGGCGAACCTCTTGCCGTCGTATCGACCCAGCTCGACACAGCTTTCAACACTGCTGAAGATCTGCAGACACTCAACGAGTTGTCCGGTGAAAATCTACAAACGCTGCTTGGAAAAGCGTTTATTGAAACGACGATCAGCAGCCCGTGTGACTGTCTCGTCTACTTCCCGGAAGCACCGATGGATCGCTTTGCCTACAAGGAGCAGCCGCTCATCCACTTGCTTCCGAAGGATCAGGCCCCTTACGTCAACGCCACTTTCGGATTCGACCAGCTGGCCCGTCTGCAGCAGGTCGACCACATAGGCCTGTCGTTGTTCAATTCAGACATCTCCAGATCAGGCGAGGTTATCAGCACCCACGTTGATCAGGTGGAAGGCACCGTCAAGCTTCGCATTCGCCCTGAACCAGCCCTGACAGCAGACGAATATCTGCAACCTGTGGATGTCAAGATACTCGCTGGTGTGCCCTTCTACGAATTTTTCAGCAGGCTAGGTAAGCAGGTCTCTGCAACCATGGATGGAGTGAATCAGTAATGGCCCGGCGTCTCGCACCTCGCCAATCTGCACGCCTGGTCCTTATGCTGGCAGTGCTCTCGGCGCCGGCATCCGCAGGGCTACCAGCCTTGCGTGACGCCCTCGCGCAGGATCGGGAGTATCTGCGGGCAGACACTAGCGAGAGCAAGGCTGCCATGCAGGAGCTGACGACGCTGGCAGAATTTGGCCTGGCGGAGGCTCATGTGATGCTGGCCGCCGAGTACGCCAGACGGAACACCTGGCAGGATCTGGAAGCGGCTTCAACGCATTACCAGCTGGCATTCGAGGGAGGCTATTCGCTCGCACTCGGAGACTACGCCCGCATGCTGATGAAACGGCCTGCGATGATCGAGACCAAGGCCGCCTGGTTCAAAAGCGCGCTACCTCAATACCCCTGGTTTGCATCTTTCTCCAGCGTTCGCAATACGCTCGACGTTTACGCGACTTTCCCGGAGCCATTTTCCGAGCAAGCTGTAGACCGACTCCATGATCTATATATGCGGGGCTGTCTCGAAGACTGCCAGGGCGACTACTATCGCGGCCTCATTGCCGATCGCCGGAACCTGCTCGACGAGGCTGAGCAGGCCTACGCCAGCGCTGCCCAACAAAGTCTGCGAGGCCTCAGTGCCTACTTCGAGTTCCTTGGCCGAAGTGAAGGTCTCAAGGAGCGCTTCGAAAGCTTCGTGCAAGAGCTCGAACCAGAGGCCGAAACCCTGCCATCGGAGGTGGTCGCCGGCATTGGGCAGCGGCTCCAGACTTTGAACGAAAGCTTCAGCCCTCTGGTGGTGCAGTGGCTCGATCGAGCCATTGCCATGGGCGAAAGTGAGGCATTGCTGAGCAGGATCGAATACATGCTCGCCCTCCCCGAGGCATTCAGCTATGACGACACTGCAGCACTGATTGAACAGGTCAGACAGACCCATCCCGTGCGGGCGGATCTGCTCAAGGCCACGCTGATGACTACGCTGGCCTGGAACAGGCTGGATCCGGAAAGTGCGCGTGACCTCCTCGAACAGCTGAAAGCGGCTGGCTCAGATGAGGCATGGGTTGGCATGGGCGACCTCTATAGCATGGGTGGTCTGGATGAGGTGGACCAGTATGCGGCTATCCGGGAATACGAAGCTGTTGCGGCACGCGGCAACGGCGCAGCCTTTCAGAAAATTGCGCAGATTTACCGGCAGGGTCGCTCGATCTGTATCGATCACGCCAGGGCCTTTGCTTACGCGGAATTTGCTCAGCAGTTGGGAGAGGCTAAAGCGTCAGTCTTTATTGCCGAGCTCAGGCCGAAGCTCGATGATGCTGCGGTGGCCTCCCTGGATTCCCTGCGTGCCGAACTGAAAGAGCGATTTCCGTCGAGGCACTTCAGATGAGCGCACGTTCCGCTGTTCATGCCAGTCGATGGCCGATCGTGGTCCGCGCCGCCCTCGTCGCAGCAGGCCTGTTTCTGGTCTCATCGCACAGCCAAGCCAGTGAGTGGGACTATGACAGTCAGATCTCTCTGGATACTGCACTGTCCGACTACGATACCGTACCCACCTTCGACGGAGTCTCCAGCACGGCTCGCTACGAGGCCTTTATCGAATGGGTCTCACCAGACCGTGAACGACCGCTCTGGTCAGCGCGCCTGAGACCCTGGCTCACTTACCGAACCGATCCGGAAGCCCCCTTTCTGGTCGATGAAAATCGCTCCGATGTTTCGACAGATGGCGGCTATGCAGAGCTTCGCGAATTTCTTCTCACCCGACACTTCGTGTTCGGGCGTCCGCACTGGACTGCGTCAGCTGGTCGCCAGCAAGTGGCCGATGATTATGGATTCTGGTGGGACGACAGCCTTGAATCGTTGCGGCTGCAACTCGATGACACGCTCGCGAAAGGTTCGCTGACACTCGGGTCGAAGCAATACCGTTACAACACCAAGGATAATGAGCTGGCACCGTCGCAGGCGGATCTGCTGTTCCTTCTGGGCCACTACCGCTATCAGTTTGCGAATGGACAATGGATCGGTAGCCGACTGATTGTGCAGGATGATTATTCTTCCGCGGACGCCTCCGGGGACGATGCCACGGATCAGGTCGACTTCACCGGTGTCACCGTTGGTCTGGAACTCATGGCAGATCAGCAGAGTCTTGGCCCAACCCTTTATGACTACTACGTCGGAGCGGCAGTGATGACTGGCGAGGCACAGTTGACCCAGCCAGGCGTTACAGATGAGACAGTGGACACCCTTGGCTGGATGGCTTTCGCAGAGCTTGGACAGCGCTTTATTGACTGGCCGTTACGACCAAGAGTGGCCATCCGTGCAGCCGTCACAGACAAGCCCGACGAGCCATTCGAGGGATTTTTCCAGAATGATCTGCAATCATCCCGCTCGGCTCGCATGAGTGACTTCAACAGCGGGCTCGCTGGTGGTTTCTTCGGCGTGCGCATGTCTAATCTGCTGTTCTACGGGGCGCTCGCACAGGCGGCCATCAATGAACGCAATCAGTTGCAATTGTCGTGGTTCAGCCTTCAGCGACGCAGCACAACAATCGATGTCTCTGCGAGTATCGATGCCGGCTACGCCAGTGCTGACGGCGAAGATATTGGCGACATTGTAGAGCTCAGATACTACTGGACGATGTTTCCCAGGGCCATTCGACAGGAATACCTGACGACCAGCCTGCTGGTAACTGCCAGTGTGTTCACCCCAGGTAACGCGCTGACCAGTGATGGCACAGACTCACTCCTGGCAATCGGACTTGATGTCCAATATTAACGAAGGGATGGCGTCGAAATGATATTCACATCAAATATATTCGTCTTTCTCTACCTGCCGCTGTTTTTGGCCCTGTACTACCTCGTCAGGCCATCATGGCGTTCCCACGTCATCGTGCTCGGAAGCTACATGTTCTATGCCTGGTGGCGCCCGGACTTCCTGTTTCTGTTCGTTGGCATCACCTACTGGAATTATCTGTTTGGCCTGAAGATATACGCCCTCCGCGAAACCAACCGGAAGGCGGCATTTCGCTGGCTCACCGTTGGCGTAGTCGGCAATATCGCTACGCTGGGGTATTTCAAGTACGCCAACTTTGGTGCGGAAGTTATCGGCACGGCGATGGCTGAGTTCGGCCTCGATCCCTTCGTGATGGAGAACATCATTCTACCGCTGGGGATCTCGTTCTACGTATTCCAGGCGCTGAGCTATATAGTCGATATCTATCGCAAGGATGCCGAACCGACCGATCGCTTTGTCGATTTCGCAGCCTTTATCTCGCTCTTCCCTCAACTCATAGCTGGCCCAATCCTTCGCTACGAAGCCATTGCCAGCCAGCTCCGGTCGCGAGTTCATTCCTTCGACCTGTTCTCTCTCGGCGCATGCCGATTTATGCTCGGTTTTTCCAAGAAGGTGCTGATAGCGGATTCCCTCGCACCCATCAGCGCTTACTACCTGGCGATCAGTGAGCCCACTATGGCCGAAGCCTGGTTTGGCAGTGCCGTTTCCATACTCCAGCTCTACTTTGACTTCTCGGGATATAGCGACATGGCGATCGGTCTGGGAATGATGATGGGCTTCCGCTTCGCCGAAAACTTCAATCAGCCATTCCTGTGTCAGAGCATGACCGAATTCTGGAAGCGGTGGCACATGACCCTTTCGGGCTTCCTGCGTGACTACGTATTCGTGCCTCTCATCAAGACCGGATGGATGGGTGCCGGAGTAGCTTCCCTGCTCACCATGTTTCTGTCCGGCTTCTGGCATGGCGCGAGCTTCTCGTTCATCTTCTTCGGTCTCTACTTCGGCCTGATCATGTAGAGCGCCATTACAACTGGGTCACCAATATCGAGGCGCCCTACAAGCTCAGTCGCAATGTCCTCGCAGTGGTCATGGTGGTCATGGCAATGCCGCTGTTCAGCACCGGGGACCTCGGCAAATCAATCGAAATTTATGCGGGCGCGCTTGGCCTGAACGGCATTGGGAATATAGACAACTACCTCTACTACACCTCTGCGACCAGCTTTGCTTTCGTGTTCATCGCCCTGGGCTGGATTGTGGTAGCAGGCGTCATCAATAGGCGCTTCTATAGTCTGAAGCCCGAGATGTATTTCATGAAGCACGTCGGCGGCGCTCAGGCAGTCCTGCTCTGGGTAGCTTTCGGTTTGTCGGTGACGAAGCTCGCCGCAAGCAGTTTTTCACCATTTCTGTACTTCCAGTTCTAGGAGAGGACCATGTTTCCAGTCATGCAAAGTGCAAGCAGGATCAACGGCGTTCTTTTTCTGATCATGATGACCGGCATGGTGGTGTATTCGCTACCACAGCTCTGGCGATTCGCCACGACGGAAAAAGACGCAGCCTCACTCTTCCTGAGTGGGGAACTGTCACGGAAATTTGAAAAGGCCTACGACGGGGAATTCTTCGTCAGACAAGCAGCCATCGAAGCCTGGTCAAATCTGAGCTACTGGGCCTTCGAAGAAGGTCATTCCGGCGTCATGATAGGCAAGGAAGGCTGGTTGTTTACCAATCAGGAGTATCTGTTTCCCCAGGATCTCGATGCTGCAGTAGAACGTGAGCTTCGAGCCGTCAGAGAAGCTGCCGAGGCACTCCGACAAAAGGGCAAGCGGCTTGTGTTACTGCCGGTTCCGATGAAGGTCGATGTCTACAGCGACTATAGCCGACACGTGCTGACCCCTAAGACTGAGGCGCTACACGGTGCTTTTCTTGAGGCGCTTACCCGCAACGGCATTGAATTTGCCGATGTCCGGCCAGCCTTTCTTGCCCAGCGACACCAGACGCCGCTGTATCTCAAGAGAGATACGCACTGGACGCCCCAGGGCGCCAGACTGGCCGCCCAGACGCTGGCTGCCAGATTCCCGGACATTGTGGGTAGCACTGTCTTCACTAGCGAAACCATCGGGAAATCCGAGTTCAAAGGCGATCTCACGAACTACATCAAGGTCAGCGAATGGATGGCCCCTGAACTCCTGGCCACGGAGCTGGTCGACCAGTATCAAACGATTGCGGCGAGCGCCACTGAAGATGAAGCGGCTCTGTTCGGCGAGACCGCAGTGGAAGTCGCGTTGGTTGGCTCAAGTTACACGAAAATGGATGAATGGAATCTGGCAGGCTTCGTCAAGGAGGCTATCCGTTCCGATCTCATCACGGTTGCTGTCGAGGCCAAGGGGCCGATAGCGGCCATGGAGGAGTTCTTCGCGGCAGGTCTGCCCGAAGATAATGACCTGAAGACCATCATATGGGAGTTCCCGGTGCGGTCGCTGCTTTCCCAGGAAAACAGCTACGCCAGCTGGCGGGCGACTGTCGACCAACTGCTTTGAACAATCAATTTTCCGAGGTGAATAGTATGCCACGTGTTTCTAGCAAGCCAGCCAACTGGCTTCAGTTCTGTCTGTTCACAATGTTGTCGCTTGTCGGGGTTTCGGCCTCCGCGAAGGATGGCAATGAAGCGCTCTACGATGCGACAGCGCCGGCCGATTCGGCATTCGCTCGCGTTATCAACCTTGCCGACAAGACCGCTTCGGTCAAGTTCGGAGGAAAGACTGCCGTGCAGACGGTCGGTAGTTATCAAGTCAGTGACTATGTGTTTTTCACCGGTGGACAAGCTCAGGTTATCGAAGTCAACGGTGAGCGCCTGGAGCAGCAGTTTCCTAAAAACAGTGCGTGGACCCTCGTGTTCCACGACGGGAAGGTGACGCCCATCGAGGACAAGTATTACCAGGGGCGCAAAAAGGCTCAGGTGGCGTTCTACAATCTCAGCGATCAGCCGCTGGATCTGAAAACAGCTGATGGCAAGCACGCGGTGGTGCCCAATATTTCTCCGATGGCTAACGGCCAGCGGGAAATCAATGAGGTCAAGATTGGCCTCTCTGCCTGGGCGGCTGGCTCAGAAGCAGCTGCGTTCGAGCCAGTCTTCCTGAAAAAGGGACGATCCTACAGCTATGTCATCTACCCGCAGGCAGGGGCCCTCAAGCCACTGGTGGTAGCAGACGCCATTACCAGTCTCGAGTAGCCGGCCCTAAAACTGAGAGATGCTGTGGAGCGCTGAATGTTGAGTTGTCATCAGAACATGCGAGCCTTTTTTAGTCTGGCGATTTTCCTGCTGTGGTCCTCTGGGGCTTCAGCTTCGGATGCCAAGGCTGAGGCACCCTGCGAGGATCTCGAGTGCCTCCTGTGTGACGGCCTCACTGACAGCAGCCACTATCAGGAGGGTGTGATGAAAGCCATGAGTCAAATTGCGCCTGGTCACGATAACTGGCTGTTTCGTTCGGATTTTGACTTGAGTAACGACTTTGGCATTCCTGATGACATGGTGCCTCAGTTCAGACGATTGATCGCTGCTCTGAAGAATCTTGGAATCGAGGTCGCCATGGTCGTGCAACCCACCAGAGGCATGCTTCACGCTGACAAGGTACGGGAGGACAAACGCTATGGCTTCGCTCCCGATCTGGCCCGAATGAAGCTCACCCATTTCCTTGCGCAACTGCAAGAGGCCGGGGCGATCGTGCCCGATGTGACTCGCTTGCTCGACATGCCCAAGACCGAAGACTATTTCTTTCGTCGCGACCATCACTGGACTCCCTTTGGCGCCAGAGTGACGGCAGAACTTACCGTTGAAGCCCTTCTGGCTCACCCGGTTTACGAAGATCTGGCTGAAAAGCAGTTCGTCACGGAGTCCGTTACCAAAATCGCGAAGGATGGCACGATGAACCGTGCACTTCGCCAGATTTGTGGCAACAACTATGGTTTTCAGTATGTGCAGGGTTATCAGACAGTTCCCGCCGCTGAAGACGGCGCAGATGCGCTGTTTGGGGACAGCGGAGACCCTGAGGTCGTGCTGATAGGCACCAGCAACAGCGCCGCCCGAGATGAAGCCTTCAAAAACTACAACTTCGAAGGTTTTCTCAAGCAAGGTCTGTCTGTGGACATGCTCAATTACGCCTTGCCAGGTGCAGGCCAAGACGGCTCACTGCTGAACTACCTGCTGTCCGAAGACTATGATCCGGAAGCACCGCCGAAACTCATCATATGGGAACACCCTGCAAACTGGCGACTGGAAGATCCATTGATGTACAGGGAATTGCTACCAGCCATCGTTGGCGGCTGTGCTCTCAATAAGAAGCTCGTTGAGCCGCTCACAACCGCGTTGCCGGCGATGGCTGCAGGCACTCGTGTCGAGTTGTACGCCAACGCTGGCAGACAACAGAAAGATTTTACCAATCAACAGGGCTTCATCGAATTGAATTTCTCCGATGCCAACATCAGGGATTTTTATGTCATTACCTATTACGACAACGGTATGCGCGACAAGGTCTGGTATCGGCGTTCTGCTGCCGTGAGTGGTGGTCGCTATCTGCTTGAGTTGAGCACTGACGCAACAGTTAGGGGCGCTAATCTGCTTTCTGTCTTCCTCGAGCCGAGTGAACCCTTTGCAACCGACGCCAGCGTGGAGTTCCAGCTATGCGGGTACTGAAGATGACTGGCTTTGGCCTGCTGAGCCTCACTCTCATGACTGCCTGCAGTACGCCACACGCGGATGCCATCGTCGTTGAAGACTGTCCGAAATTGGTACCGGCCCCGTGGACCGGTCCTCTGCTCATTGAAAGCAAATACGATCAAAGCGAAGCGACCAAGACAACCCTGCGCGAACGCTCCGAACAATCAGAAGCGATTCAGGAGCAGGTAACGGATTTTACCAAGGGGCTGGTGAGACTTGGCGATTATGCCATCAATAATTCTGATGACGCCAAGGGAAAGGTAGCACTGACCTGTGTCTCGGGATGGTTGCATGCGTGGGCTACTGAAAACGCGTTGCTGCATGAGGAGGCCACCAAGACCGGAGTCGCCGTACGAAAATGGGCACTGGCCAGCATCGCTTCAGTACTGCTCAAGCTGGAGCAGGTCTTGCCAGGACGGTTACCGGCCGATCCGGCCAGCGATAAGTGGTTACAAGCGATGGCCGATAAGGTTGTGGCAGATTATGACAGGCGCCTCGATCCGGGGTTCAGCTATTTCAATAATCACGATTACTGGGCGGCCTGGGCTGTAGCATCTACTGGCCTGCTGCTGGATAAACGCGACTACCTTACCTGGGCGGACGCAAGATTTCGGCGTGCTTTGAGACAGCTTGAGCTCTCGTCTTCAGGACAGTACGCCTGGCTACCGAACGAAATTGGGCGGGAACACCTCGCAGCCAACTACACACACTACGCCCTTGTGCCTCTCGTCATGCTGGCGGCCGCACTACCGCCTAACGGCTTCGAGCTCAATGAAGCCGATCAGTCCCGACTGGATGCGCTGGTGAATTTTGCAGCTCAGAGCGTGCTGGATCCGGATCAGGTTGGTGGTGTCCTCAAGAAAGACCAAAAGTCGGTACCCGATTACAAACTTGCCTGGCTCATTCCATGGCTACAACTACACCCGACACATAGCCTCGCGAAAGCACTCTATCTGGACCGGGATGGAGATGTCGACGGCTACAGTCAGATCGGCGGAAATCTCGAACCCTGGTTCGGTGAACCGCTGACGGGAAAGCAGTCTGATGTGCGTCTCAAATTGCCAGGAGATCGATCATGACCTGCGTCCGAAGCCCCGCACCTGCAAAACTGGCTGGCCTGATTCTGCTATTGTCCATGCTTATGGCTAGCCAGGTCAGCGCTGTGAACATCAGCCTGGAAAGGCCAGTGGTCGAGCAGCTCTCACGGGCAGAATTTGAGGCAGCAGCAGGTCTTCCGACTGCCTGTTGTGACGACATTACAGAGCTGACGCAGCCCGGTGCTGAAGCCGTGGACGTCGATACAAGATATTCACTGGACACCCTGTTCTCAGCCCAGGCCGGCAGCTGGATCTTTGAATCGCTGGTGCACAATGGGCTCCTTCGAATTGCGAGCAGATACCAGCCGACGCACCCACGAGCCTTGACGCTTCACAAGGGCAACAGCAGTCTAGCCGGCCTCACCCGTAAGTTGCGCAATGCCTCGATACTCGAATTGAAAGGTCAGGATGAAGCAGGACGGCCGATCTATCACCTGCATTACCCGCTCATCATCGGACACAACGCCACCCTGACTGTCGAGAATGCAGTGCTGATGCTCGACGCCAGTGCCGCAGCAGTCATAGTCAACGCAGGCTCATTGTCCGTCATAGATGCAGAAATCACCACGCTGCAGGCAGAACTGAAGGGCGGGACACGATTTCGTCCATTCATTCTTGGCTGGAACGGTAGCCGCACCTATCTGGAGCGCGCCAGGCTGCATCGGCTGGGATACAACGCCTATCTGTCCAGCGGACTGACGCTTGGCCATCACGCCAGCCTGCAAAGGCGTGGCTCCTCCAGCCTGCAGATGGCAGACAGTGTACTCGAGCGGATGGAGGCGGGGCTGACCAGTGACCAGGCCAAGGTCAGGATCAGCACTACGGTCATAGAGGACTCGGCCCGATACGGTATCGACTTCAGTGCAGGCGATCTTCAGCTTGCCAATAGCAGAATCGAGCGGACGCGATACAACGCCGGCGTCAGAATACGAAACGGAGGTCACATTCGCCTGCGCGATAACCTCATAAGCGCCACGCACCGCGATGCGGTACGCATAGAAGGCAGCGTCAGTTCGCTGTCGATCATCAACAATTTTCTGGCAGGGTCAGGCGGGGATGGTATCCGTTTTCAGGAAGTGCGCGCTGATAATGGCCCTTTGATTCTGGAAAAAAACCGAATCAGAAACAGTGCGCGCTCAGGCATCAACAGCCATCACAGCGGGCCTTTGCTCGCCCGGGGCAACGATGTTGTTGGCAATGAGCACTATGCCTTGCGAGCCGTGTTTGCAGAACAGTCCTCCAGTCAGCCGCTATGGCTGCAGGACAACGTCTTTGCCAATAGCGGTGAGGCGAGTATCAGCACCAGCGGCGGCGCCATTCTCGGGCTGTCCGGCAACGAGTTCAGAGCGCGATATGTGGTCCAACCGGTCATCAGAGGTCAACTGGCGACCACACAAACGCAGATACTGAAGTCCAGCAAGACCCCCGATCAAGCCATACAGATCCGGCAAGCAACGTTTCATCCAGCACAGCACCAGAGGGAGTAACTGACATGATTCCAGTAATACTTTCAGGCGGTAACGGTTCAAGACTTTGGCCGCTATCACGTCAAGGCTACCCGAAGCAGTTCCTGCCCTTGGTCGGCGAACAGTCCATGTTCCAGCAGACCATCGGCCGCCTGCCAGACGGCCTGTCGCCGCCAGTCGTGGTGACCAACGAAGCGCATCGCTTTCTTGTTCAGGAACAGCTGCAGTCGATCGGGTGCACACCGCTGCAGATCATTCTCGAGCCGTTTGGCCGTAACACAGCGCCAGCCGTGGCGATGGCAGCGCTCGAAGTTCTGTCCAGCGGACGCGATGACATTATCGCGGTGCTTCCCGCCGACCATTACATCGCTGATCTTCCAGCGTATCATCGGGCGCTGCGAGTGGCGCAGGAAAGAGCAGAGCGCGGAGATCTCGTTCTGTTCGGCATTACGCCCACCGCACCGGAGACCGGCTACGGCTATATCAGAACCGGTGAAGCCGTCGGTACCCAGGCCAGTGTGGTCAGTGAGTTCGTCGAGAAGCCTGATCTGCAGACAGCCATGCAGTATCTTGCGAGCGGTGAGTATTTCTGGAACAGCGGCATGTTCGTGTTCAGCGCTCGACGCTATATCGAAGAGCTGGCTGTCCACTACCCCGAAATGTTCGAAAGTTGCGAACTGGCGTTCGAGGCCAGCGAGTCAGTCGGTGGCTGTCGCCTGCTGCCTGCGGAACAGTTCCGGCATTGTCCGGACGAGTCGATCGACTATGCACTCATGGAAAAAACAGAGACAGCGACTGCAGTAACGCTGAATGCTGGCTGGAGTGATCTTGGTTCATGGTCGAGTCTGTGGGATACAGAAACGCGTGATGCCGACGACAATGTTTTGCTGGGGGATGTAGTCAGCCACGAGTCGACTGCCTGCTATGTGCGCTCGGACCACCGACTGGTCGCGATGGTCGGCGTCCAGGATCTATTCATTGTGGACACCAAAGATGCCGTGCTTGTTGCGCACCGGGACTCGGTTCAGGACGTCAAGACGATCGTCAATCAGCTCAAGGCTGCGAACCGCAGCGAGCACATTGTGCATCGGGAAGTGTTCAGACCCTGGGGAAGCTACCAGACGACAGACCTTGGATCCCGCTTTCAGGTCAAGAATATCAAGGTCAAGCCAGGCGCCAGCCTTTCACTGCAGAAGCATCACCACCGCGCTGAACACTGGATCGTCGTGAGCGGAACCGCAGAGGTGACTCGGGGCTCCGATGTGTTCCTGCTTGGCGAAAACGAGTCGACCTATATCCCGGTAGGTGAAGTACATCGCCTGACTAACCCCGGCATCATTCCGCTGGAAATCATCGAGGTGCAGTCAGGCTCGTACCTTGGTGAAGACGACATCGTTCGGCTCGACGATATATATGGCCGGGCCCCTCAGTCGAGCACACCACTGACGGAAAGACCGGGAAGCCTGGCAGCCAAACCGGCCGTAGCGCCAGCGAAACCCAAGCCCTTACCCGCCGTGGCAGTAGCTGCTCAGGGGTAAAGTCTGGAGAGCTCGCCACCGATTTTGCTATGTGAGGTCAGATATTTGCTGTAGCGACCCATGATGTTCGCTGCAGCCTTATTAGCCGGATTGTTGCTGTGGTACACACGGGCCCAGGTAAAACTGTCGGCTGACGGCTGCTTCTGCGTCGTGGTGAACAGGTGTCGATAGGCAGACTTGTTCAGGAATGCCTCGAGCGCAGAGGTGGCCAGCGAATCCATGATCTGGCTTTGCTGATGATGCACGGTATAACCCAGTTTCGGCAGGTACTCCGACAGCATGGCGAGTGGAGCCAGCGCAAACTGAGTATAATGCAGACCCAGATTGCCGCGGCCTGTCTCGTTAGGCAGGTAATATGTTCCTGTTCTGGAATCCCAGGCAGCATTCTGCATGGCATGGTCAAACACGCGGTACGCATATGGCACGCTGGTGCCGGAACCCGTCGCAGCGCTCACCGATGCGACAGCCCAGGCGCCCCAGTAGTCGTGATTGTTCATCCTGCTGCCTTTGCTGGTGAAGCGGTGCTCGTAATCGGCCACCACCCTTTCAGCAAGACGCTGTAGCCACTGTATAGTCTGCTCGCTCATCTTTAACGCACCGGGCTCTCTGCCCTGTGTCTTGAGGATGGCGGATGCAATGGAGGCGATGGTCCATACTCTGACCGCCTGACCTGTCGGCGTGGAATCTTCAGTCAGCATGGCATTGGCCGACGCCCACTTGTCCAGCCAGACATTCATGCAGTCCAACCCGACCCGACCGGCGGAGGTACCTGCGCGTTGATCATGATAGTCCGCAAAGAACACAATACTGGCGGCGTACTCGCCCAGATAGTCTCGCGTAGCGACAGACAGTGAATCAACCGTACCCAGTGTGGAGCGTGTGGCATCGGAAGTGGAGTATTTGCTGTCAACATCCAGGGCATCCACGAATGGTGTCATGGGTGTTTGCGGGCATGAGGCCGCCAGAGCATGCTGAGCCAGAAACGGCATCGTCATGACGATCGCACCGGCACTTAAAAGGGATTTAAAGGACATTTTTTTATCTCGCAACTTAACAGGCAAACATTGCCTTTCCGCGAGAAATACTAGGCTAAATCCTTGTTTTTTAGGGTCTTATACCGCGTCTTTTTGCAACTGAACGGTAGCAAAAAACGTAGATTGGTGTGCTCAGCGACCAGTCGCTAGACAGCCAGGCATAATTGTGAAAGTAATTAGAAAGGAGCGGTCCGGAGAACGGCCCGATCAGAATGGCAGTGTATTCGCGGTCAGCGCTTCTTCGACAGATTCGGCCGTGGTCTGAAGGCCGAATAAAGTGTTCAGCAAGCCCGCCAGGAAATCAGCCCCTGTCTGAGGCTGGGTGGATCCCAGCGTAGACTGCAGCCATACTTTTCCCGACAGCAGAGGCCTGAGTGCGGCTATGGCATAATCAGTATTTTCACCTCTGTTCCTGGCGTCTGACACAGTCATCAGAAAGCCAGAAAAACTGTCCGGGTCAACCGGAATGACAGTTGGTTCAACATCAGCCTGATCGATGATCCAGGCGCCGACCAGGGTACCCACATCGGTCACAGCACTGCGCCCCCCAAAGTCCCCATGGGACAGGCCAGCCGTCTGCACGGCAGCTTGCGCGGAGCGCCTCCAGAATATCGGCTGAACTCGCCCGGCACACGATGCTTGCAGCTGCTCGGTCTGCGCCACGGGAACAATCGTATCGATATCGTCGTGGGCTGCCAGTACTTTATCTGGCAAACAGCTACAGAGAGTCGTCGTATCAAAAGGCGCGGAGGAGCTGGTGCCCGCCCGGCTGATGGATGCATCGATCCTTCTAATATAAGGCGAGAAGAAGGCGTTGACCTCCTCGCTCGCTGCGGGGACATCCGAGGGCAGCTGCATTGCATAATTTCTGACAGCCTTTAGATCGACGGGCGCAGAAGTCACTGCCACCGCAGTCGGCACCACCGAATCAGGCGCCGCAGCGGCACCATAAAGCGCCATCAGCCCGCCCCAGCTGCCGCCGGTCGTAAACAACTGGCGTCCTGCAAAGGTCGATGCCCGGTCAGCGATGAAATACCAGGGGGCCACTGCGTCACTGACGTCGTTGGCCAGCGCACCGCCAGCATAGAATCGGCCATAGGTCTTGATGACCGCAAAGCCGCTCTCGAGCCATAAATTGACCGAAGCCCTGAGTGAGCCGCCATCGGGTGCGGACGTTTCAGGCGAGTACCGCACGAGATCCTGACCGTTGTAAGCAGGCGCGAAACTGTCAGGATGCTTGCCAGGGCCCAATGCGGCGAACTGCGCGTCGACGCCTTCGCCAGTCCAGTCAATGCCATTATAGGCTTCGTTCAGAATGATGACTGGCGCAAGGGGATCCGTCGAAGGAATATAGAGAAAGTAGCTGTTGGTTTCACCGGCATTGGCAAGAACATACTCGAGTGTCACCGACCCGCCGCCAGCGTTCACGTTCTGGGCCGCGAGCGTAGTGAAATTCCACTGTACCGGCACCCCGGCTTTTTCGAATACTGCCGGGCAACTCGCTGTTCCGGGAACAGGCCCCGGCGAGGGGGTGTTGTCAGACTGATCGACCACTGGCCCTCTGGATGACCCGCCACCGCTGCCGCCCCCACAACCGGCGGCCATGAGAAAGGATGAGACGAGCAGAGCTGGCGCGAACCCGCGCAGGGTCATCAAAAACATCTTTTACCTTTAATCTAGTAAACAGGCGTCAATTGCAGCGTTCGAATTCGACCATAGCTATCTTTGCCGAAGGCTGTGATCTGACCTGCGTCGTTAATGTCCAGGGCAGCAGTGATAAAGTAACCGGTGTCGCCGAGGAGCATTTCATTGAGGTCGAGCATGCCGGTCGCAGCGCTCCATACGAAACCGGTTGCACGAGTGCGTGTCTGGCTCTGCCCAACGACGATATCCGCAGAATTGATACCTTTTGCGTAGCTGTTGGGTCCACCAAGTGTACCGAGCGGCACCATACCAAGCTCAGGAGACCAGAAAAACGCAGACTTGTTGCCAAGGTCTGCGCCGTAGCCGACCGCGTGACCCTGACTATTAATGGCTTTGCCGTAGCTCGTCGTACCGTCGATCGATCCAAGATCAGTGAGTTGTGTGTCCGCATTGGAGACAAATGCATGTGGCAGCGGATCGGCGGTGTAGGAGACCCCAGTCACCATGCCGTCAGCATTGATTCCGGCGCCATAGCCCTGACTGCCGCCCAGTGTCGGGAGGTACTCAAGCAATTCACCACCGCTCCATCGGAAGGGACGGTAGGGCCCACCAGGGATCTGAGTGTAGCCAGTCACCACGCCCTGCGAATTGATTCCGCGTGCACTGCAGGTGGCCGCCGGAGGACACGGAACGGCAGACATACCGGAGGCCGCATTCCAGATAAAGCCCCGATATTGCCCGTTCACGATGCTGGTGCCGACCACAGTGCCGGCTTCGTTCGAGTCGTACGCCATGCTCTTGTCATTGCCCAACGAACCGAGATTGATCATTCCGCCAGACTGAGTCCAGCTAAACGCCCGGATGCCGCCAGCTGTATAGCTGTAGCCAGTGATTCGGCCAGACTCATCGATCGAATGGGGCACACTGTAGCCGCCGAGGCTGCCAATATCCGTGAGCGCATAAGCCTGCGGCACGTCCGCAAGAACTGAAGAAGCATTAAAGATAAAAGCGAGCGATACAGTAGTCGCGAGCGCGCGAGCTGAGCGGAGGAGTGAGCACATCTTCGAGCCTTCCCTGTCGGAGATCAGACCCTATGGTCCCCCAAACGCCAGGGGAAAACCAGAAAATTTTTGACGACCCCAGCGTGCTTCATTCTGGGGTACACTGCTGCTTCACTCGCGCACCAGCATAGGGCTTTATCCTGCCAATGAGACTCGACAAGTTGATCAGTCACAACACACCTTTTTCACGCTCTGAAGTGGGCAAGGTCCTCAAGGATAAGCGGGTGACGGTCAATGGCAGCGTCATGACCAAAGCTGCCTACCAGGTAAAGGACACAGATGTGATCAGCCTGGATGGCGCACCGCTGGTTCACCAGGACTATCTCTATCTGATGCTGAACAAACCACTGGATGTCGTCTGTAGCTCGGATGAACCTGATCACAGGACTGTGATCGACATGCTCGATCCCACGCTTCGACATCGTAACCTGCAGCCGGCTGGTCGGCTCGATAAGGATGCGACGGGGCTGGTGCTCATCACTGATGATGGTCAGTGGAATCATGCTGTCACAACGCCGGGCCGAAAGACCAAGACCTATCGCGTCGAAACTGCCGAACCGATTAGCAATGCCGACATCACTGCTTTTGATATCGGTCTGTTCCTGAATGGCGAAGGCACCCCGACCCGACCAGCCTTGCTGGAGCCGCTGAATGCAAAATCCTGCTATGTCACTATTTCGGAAGGTCGCTACCACCAGATCAAGCGTATGTTTGCTGCCAGAGGAAACCGGGTGACCAGCCTGCATCGGCTGAGCATGGGGGAGATCAGGCTCGACCCCGCCCTCGCGCCGGGTGAGTGGCGAGCACTGACGCCTGATGAAATTGCCAGCATCGAACCCCCTGCCTGAGACCTGGCCATCGAGCCCGCTGGCAAGGCGAAAAGTATTGCCTCGGTACCGGCAAGTTTTAGATACTCTGACCAGCGCGAGCGCATATGGTGATCGCATAGCTATTAAAAATAACACGCGCGGGAGCGGCAAATAATGACAGATTTTTTACTGGCGGTAGCCCAGCAGGGACTCGGCGCAAAGGTGCTTCGACAGTTGGGTTTGCCCTCGCCTGTCAAACTCAAGCGTGGTGAAGGCGCTTATTCTGCCAAGCCACTGGCCAATCAGACTATTGGCCTTATCATTGCGCCGGAGCAGAGCACCCAGCTCACGCCAGTTATCCAACAGCTTGGTGGTCAGAGCCTGATTCGGGGTGACCAGGTCAGAGATGGCCTGCTGCTAAACGGCATCATAGTAGATGCGAATGGCTGTCATTCGGTTGAAGCCCTTCGCTCGCTATTCGAGCAGCTTCAGGCAGCGCTGCCAAGACTGCGCAAGCACGGCCGAATTCTCGTGCTCACTGCTTCGTCCAGCGTCCAGCAGGCCGCCGCAGCGGCCGCCTTCAATCAGGGCTTCGTAGGCCTGACGAAATCGCTGGCAAAAGAAGTTGGCAAGCGCGGCGTCACCGTGAATCTGCTCAAGGTCGATCCCGGCTGTCAACACAGATTGTATGCACCCGTCGCCTTCTTCCTCGGACACTATAGTAGTTATATCACCGGCCAGAGCCTGCATATCAGCTGTGGCATACCGGCGCCTGCTCAGCTGCCCGCTACGGCTGTGCTGTCAGGCAAAGCCGCCGTAGTCACTGGCGCAGCGGGCGGTATAGGTGCCGAAACCGCAAAGCGGCTGGCCAGCGAAGGGGCGCATGTAATCTGTCTCGACACGGCTGGCCAGACCGAGAAGCTCAACGCACTCGCGGCCGACATCGGCGGCACGGCGATTGTCGCCGACATTACCCAGCCCGAGGCCGCCATCGCGCTCACAGACTGGTGCAAGAGCAACAAACGCCAACTGGATGTCATCGTTCATAATGCAGGCATTACCAGGGACAAAACCCTGGCAAGAATGTCTGAAAAACAGTGGGATGCCGTACTGGCCGTCAATTTACAGGCCATTCTCGAACTCGATGCCGCCTTGCTTGATCATGACCTGATTGCCGCCGAGGCACGTGTGGTCTGCCTCTCCTCCATCAGTGGCATCGCCGGCAATTATGGGCAGACAAACTACGCCTTCACCAAGGCGGCGCTCATCGGGTACGTGAAGGCACAGGCCGTCAAGCTCGGCAGCAGAGGCGTCACCGTCAACGCGGTTGCCCCGGGCTTCATCGAAACTGACATGACCGCGTCGCTCCCCGTACTTGTACGCGAAGCCGGCCGACGCCTCAACGCACTATCCCAGGGCGGCAAGCCTGGCGACGTGGCCGAAGCCATACAGTTCCTGGTAAGCCCAGGCGCCAGCGGCATCAGCGGGCAAACGCTCAGAGTCTGCGGTGGCAGTCTGCTGGGGGCCTGAGCAAATGAGCAACTCAGATCAGGACTGGGACCAGCAGCGCCCCTTCACCATGCAGTTTTCTGCTGCAGAAGCTGACTGCGATCGGCTGGGACACGTCAATAATGCAAGCTATCTGCGCTGGATGGAGGCGACCAGCTGGGCTCATATAGAGCCGCTGGGTATGGATTGGGCGACCCATGAAACGACAGGTCGCGCCATGGCCATCGTGCGAACGGAAATCGACTATCTGGCCAGCGCCTACGCGGGCGACGATATTGTGGTGGGCACGTGGATTACCGCAAGCGATGGCAAGCTGACCTCTGAACGTCGCTTCCAGATCAAGCGCGCTTCAGATGGCAAGACACTGTCTCGTGCGCTTTGTCGCTATGCCTGCATCGATCTTCAGACTGGTCGGCCAAAGCGGATGCCTGAACAATTCAAGCAAGCACACGAACTCGCCATATCAGCCCACGCGGGCGAGCTTAATGATGAAAGACCTTGAGACGGGACTGTGAACTGGTCGGAGTAGGGGGACTCGAACCCACGACCTCTGCCTCCCGAAGACAGCGCTCTACCAGGCTGAGCTATACTCCGACAGCGCCCTGAACGGGGCGGTAATCTGGCAAACCATGCAGCAGACTTCAGAATACTTGCTGGATCGGGTGAAAACAAATTACAGCAACTCGCCATTGCGGTCTTTTGCCACAAGTCGTAGTTGGTCTGGATCCGAGTCTTCCGGTCCTGGAATCCACCTGGACAGGCATTCACGACTCTGCACGCATGGGTCAGTCAAGGCCTGCAGGAAGGCCATGAGATCAGCCTGTTCTCCTTCACTCAACTGCACCAGCGGAAGGTTGTTCTTTCCTTCAGCCCGAAGTCTCTCCAATTGGAGAATGGACTCCTCAGCCGTATACATGAGCGACTCGCTCTGTATGCCTTCGTCAAGCTGAGAAAGATCAAAGTTCTCCAAGGCAGTCAGTGGGTCGAGGTGATGCTGCACAACCGATTCAAGATCGGCATAGGCGCCCGAGTGTCCGTAAGGGCCTGTCTCGGTCACGTTCAGCAGGCTGGGCGTTCTGAAGGCGTATTTGTCGTCTGGCTGATGTGATTCCCGATACCGACCATGGTCTCCGCGAAGATTGGCATCGTCGCCTTTGCCACGACCGATCTGAGGCATGGCCAGCACATGAAACGATTCATCGGTCATGGCGGGACCACTGTGACAGGTGGTGCACCCTGCACCACCATCAGCAGCCGGCGTATTGAACAATATGGCTCCTCGTTTGGCCGCAAGGGTCAGCGCGTCCTGGTCTCCGTTCAGATATCTGAACCAGGCATTGTCGATAAAGAGCTGAGAATTTTCGTAGGCGGCGATAGCGGCTGCCACTCTGTGGTAATTCACCATCGGCTGAACGTCATGCCCAAAAACCGCCGCAAATTCAGCGTCCCAGTTCTGCACAGCCACGGCATCAAGTTCCCCACTGTCCCCGCGCAGGCGCTTCCCCAGTAGAAGTCGGGCGTCATCACCTTCGTTCGCCGCAAAATGAAACCCGCGCATCTCTTCTGCCGAGGTCACGGGAAAGCGTGCCTGAGCGGCAGCCAGAGAGTCACCGGCGTTTGGATCTGCCAACCCGAGTTCGGAGTTGGGGGTGCGAATGCCGCCCTCCACGGCCTCAATGCGACCGTCATGGAAAACCGTCTTTTCATAGAGAACGAAGTTGAAGACTGTCGGCGAATTACGCGGCACTGTCGGGCCACCGTCCCAGTGATCGGCCGAGGACTGGTGACGTCGGCCCGGGCCGAGCAGATCAGGATCGACAGCATCTACACCGATCGGCAGGCTCAGGTCATCGCCCCCACCCAGAGACGGATGATGGCAGCTGGCACAGGCCGTATCCTGCTCACCGCTCAAGGCCTTGGTAAAAAAAAGCTTTTTGCCAAGCTGGGACAGGGGATCGTCAATCGACGGCGCGCCGAGGGTGGTTGGATCCACTGCCCTGACATCGTATTTCTCGATCACTGTCTGAAGCCTGGCCTCAACTTCAGCCGTGCGATCTGGCTCTTCCGTTTCACTGGAGCAAGCTGAGATCGCCGCGAACGATATAAACAGGGCAAATATGTTGATTCTTGAAAACAGTGATGCCTGATCGCTTTTCTTGAATCTGGAACTATTCATAAACACACGCAGTTGAAAGTGACAGGTAGAGGGGGACAGGATAGCCAAGCTATCATTCTAACGATGCTCGATGGTCAGGCTATGCGGGTTTGTGCAGAGGTCAGGCTAATGGCTTTCACTGGCGGCGTCCGTTTCACTTTCGTTCCGCTTTGTTTTTCGATTGTTATCGACCAGTTCACATTTTGCACACGCAGGCACATAAACTTACAAGCCATTCACAGGAATGATACCGGGAATACTTTATATATATTTCATTTATCCAGCCCGATCCCCTATCATTCGCATCGTTGTCATATACCCGCGGTTGGCCGCTTTGGCCATCGCTTCAATGCCCGTTCAAGTTCATCAGACAGGACCAAATACATGTCGAATATTCAGCAGGACATCAATTCCCTCAAGGAAATCGTCCAGGCCAACAAGACTTGGGAAAGCATCAACCCAGAATACGCTGCTCGCATGCGCGCCCAGAACCGTTTCAAGACCGGTCTGGACATCGCTCAGTACACCGCCGACATCATGCGTGAAGATATGGCTGCGTACGACAAGGACACTTCACAGTACACCCAGTCACTGGGTTGCTGGCACGGCTTTATCGGCCAACAGAAGATGATTGCTATCAAGAAGCACCTTGGTGAGACCAAGCGTCGCTACCTCTACCTGTCTGGCTGGATGGTTGCAGCGCTGCGTTCCGAGTTCGGCCCACTGCCTGACCAGTCAATGCACGAGAAGACTTCTGTTTCTTCACTGATCGGCGAACTGTACACCTTCCTTCGCCAGGCAGATGCGCGTGAACTCGGCGGCCTGTTCCGTCAGCTCGACACTGCCCGTCAGTCAGGCGACAGCTCACTTGAAAAAGAGCTTCAGTCCAAGATCGACAATTACCAGACTCACGTTGTGCCAATCATAGCCGACATCGATGCTGGTTTCGGTAATGCTGAAGCGACTTACCTGCTGGCCAAGCAGATGATCGAAGCCGGCGCTTGCTGTATCCAGATCGAAAACCAGGTGTCTGACGAGAAGCAGTGTGGACACCAGGACGGCAAGGTTACTGTTCCACACGAAGACTTCCTTGCGAAGATCCGTGCGGTTCGTTACGCCTTCCTCGAGCTCGGCATCGACAACGGCGTTATCGTTGCCCGTACTGACTCACTGGGTGCAGGCCTGACCAAGCAGATCGCCGTCACCAACGAGCCAGGCGACCTGGGTGACCAGTACAACTCATTCCTCGACGGCGACGTCGTAAATGGTGCAGAAGACATCTCCAACGGTGATGTTGTAGTGAAGGCGAACGGCAAGCTGCTCAAGCCCAAGCGTCTGGCCAGTGGTCTGTTCCAGTTCAAGCAGGGTTCAGGCGAAGACCGTGTTGTTCTCGACTGTATTACTTCACTCCAGAACGGCGCTGACCTGCTGTGGATCGAAACCGAGAAGCCACACGTTGGTCAGATCGCGGCCATGGTTAACCGCATCCGTGAAGTTGTGCCTAATGCGAAGCTGGTATACAACAACAGTCCGTCGTTCAACTGGACGCTGAACTTCCGTCAGCAGGTATTCGATGCCTGGAAGGAAGCTGGCAAGGACGTGTCTTCTTACGACCGTGCGAACCTGATGAGCGTTGAGTACGACGAGACTGATCTGTCTAAAGAAGCTGATGCCAAGATTCAGGCCTTCCAGCGTGACGCCGCTCGTGAAGCAGGTATCTTCCATCACCTGATCACTCTGCCGACTTACCACACTGCAGCACTGTCTACCGACAACCTTGCGAAAGGCTACTTCGGTGACCTGGGCATGCTGGCTTACGTCGAGGGCGTTCAGCGCAAGGAAATCCGTCAGGGTATCGCTTGTGTCAAGCACCAGAATATGGCCGGTTCCGACATGGGCGACGATCACAAGGAGTATTTCTCCGGTGAAGCAGCTCTGAAGGCTTCTGGTAAAGACAACACGATGAACCAGTTCTGATTCGGCGGGTCGGCTTCGGCTGACCCAACGGCTCTCACTGGAAAAGGCGATCCTTCGGGGTCGCCTTTTTTTTGTGCCCGCATTCGCTACAATGCCTGCTCATCCGATAGCGAGCAGCCCATGACGCCTGAAGACCTCAAATTCGATCAGCGCCACCTCTGGCACCCCTACACTTCGACACTTCGTCCCCTGCCCTGTGCACCTGTCGTCGCGGCCGATGGTTGTGAACTACAACTGGCAGACGGCTCCCGCCTCATCGACGGAATGTCGTCCTGGTGGAGTGCGATACATGGCTACAACGTTCCCGAGTTGAATGCCGCGCTAACAGATCAAATGGCGAAAATGAGTCATGTCATGTTTGGCGGTATCACACACCCTGCTGCGGTGGCGCTGGGGCGACGTCTTGTGGACATCACTGCGCCTGAACTGGAAGCTGTTTTCCTTGCCGATTCAGGTTCGGTATCAGTAGAAGTCGCGCTGAAGATGGCGCTGCAGTACTGGCAGGGTCGTGGTGTGGCCGGCAAGCATCGCTTCGCGGCCTTCCGCTATGGTTATCATGGCGATACCTTTGGTGCGATGTCGGTGACCGATCCTGACAATGGTATGCATCGACTATTCAAGGGCTTCCTGGCGGAGAACATCTTTCTTACCGAGCCACCGATAGACCCTGCATGCACGGGTAAGGCAACGGGCGAAAGTAAGCGAACCTGCACGTGCTCCGGCCAGAGCGGCTGCCCGGTGGCAGACCCCGCGCTTATCGCTGAATGGCGACAGACGCTGGCGAAGCATCGTGATGAACTCGCTGCCGTCATCGTCGAGCCTATCGTTCAGGGCGCTGGTGGCATGCGCATCTACCATCCCTGCTATCTCAGGCAGCTCAAGCAGATTTGTGAAGAACTCGACCTGCTGTTGATCTTCGACGAGATCGCTGTCGGTTTCGGACGAACCGGGAAGCTCTTTGGTTATGAGCACGCTGACCTGGTGCCGGATATCATGACCATCGGCAAGGCCCTGACCGGGGGCTATATGACCCTGGCGGCCACACTGGCGACAGCAGATGTGGCTGAAACGGTCTGTCGCAGCGAGGCGGGTGTGTTCATGCACGGGCCCACATTCATGGCTAACCCACTGGCCTGCAGCGTGGCGGAGGCCTCGATAAAATTGCTGCTCGAATCACCCTGGCAGCAGCGATTGCAGGAGATTGAAACACACCTGCAGCAGGCACTGTGGCCGCTGGCACAACTGGCATCGGTGGCGAGTGTCCGGGTGATCGGTGGCATTGGCGTGGTCGAAATGCATCAGTCCATCGATGTGGCATCTGCTCAGGCCCTGCTCGCTCAACATGGCGTCTGGCTCCGACCTTTTGGCAAGATGTTGTACACCATGCCCCCGTACTCGATCTCATCCGCGCAGCTTGAGAAATTGACCGATGGCATGGCGGCCTATGCGCGGTCAGCCGTCTGAGTCATCCTTGTCCTTGACCATACGTACCACGCGCTGAGGGAACGGGATTTCCACCCCGTTCTCGTTGAGCACATCCCAGATCATAAGTAAGAGGTCGCCGCCCACGCGATTGACCCCATCGTCGATGCCTTCCATCCAGAACTCGATGAGGATGTTGATACCGGAGTCCCCGAAGCTCGAGATCTCGGCATCCGGTTGCTCTTCATACGGATAGTCAGGACCGGACAGCACTTTTGGATGCGCTTTGCAGGCATCACGCAATAGCGGGAACAGCTTGTGCAGATCAGTACCATAAGCGACCTGCAGATTGATGTCGTACCGTTGCCTCACGTTCTTGTGTGTCCAATTGACGAAGGTCGAAGTGATGAACTTTTCGTTCGGTACCATGATGTCCTTGCCGTCATAGGTTTCAAGCGTAGTCGAGCGCATGTTCAGTTGGGTGATGATCCCGCTCTGGCCATCATCCAATTCGATGTGGTCGCCGACGGTGAGGGATCGGTCCAGCAGGATGATGATCCCGGAAATGAAGTTGGACGCGATGGACTGCAGGCCGAAGCCGATACCAACGGCTAGCGCGCCCCCGAAGACGGCCAGCGTGGTGATGTTGATGCCCATGATCTGCAGGAGCAGAAAAAAGATGACGATGAAGAGGCCCACCTCGAACAGCTTCGCGATCACCTCTCTGGTACCGACATCCAGATCTGCCTGATTTCGAATAATGCGCTTGCCAGCATTGTTCGATACCTTGCCCATCCAGAAAAGAACCGAGCCGAAGATAGCGACCCGAACGACATCCAAGGCACTGACTTCAAGACTGCCAATATCTATCGACAACGACGCCAGCCACCCCGTCAGCGCATCCAGCCAGTTCATGAACACCAGAATTGCGAACGGAATGGTCACCCACAGCACTACGCGACGAAGAATGACGTTTGGAATGCTGCGTCTTATGATGGTGTAGAGCAGTATCGAGACGGCTACAGACTGGCCGAAGTGCAGCAAAAGATTGCTGTTCAGAAACGTATCCGTCAGTTCGATAGCCAGACCGAGAAACAAGATGTTCAACAGCGGTCGAAGATAATCCTGCTTCTGATAAAAAAAGCGCTTGAGTGGCAGCAACGGCGGCGTTGGATGCTCAAATACGCCAGCAAAACTTTTTCTGATGATCAGTGTAAAGATCAGCGCCAGAAGGAAAGAGGCAATGATCGCCCCCGCCTGAATGGCAAACTCCGAAGAGCCGAACCACTCAAGCGCAGTCTCCTGGGTAGTGTAAGCCACTGCCTGCAATTTCTGTCCGATGTTCAAGGTATGTCTGCCCTCACCAAATGCGTCTCAACATGAAAAGGATAGACCAATCATTCCTTTAGCGGCGCGATCGTTGTCGCCATGCGGATCGTAAGGTACTCGACACCCAGAAATTGGAAACGGAGAGCTTGGACATGAAAGCGGGTACTGATGCTACCGGATCGGCAGCCGACACCAACACCTACCACTGGCTCGGCTATGCCGGACTCGTACCCTTCGTCGTGCCTGCGCTGGCGTTCATCATCAACGGCTCGACCCTCTGGTTTCACCTGTTTTCCAGTTACAGCCTGCTGATCATGAGTTTCATGGCAGGCACCTGGTGGGGCTCTGAAATCCGAAGTGGCGCACCCCGGCTAGGCTGGATGGTACTGAGCAACATCATCGCACTCGCCGGCTGGTTGACGTTTGCCTACGGCATGACCCACGAAACAAACCCTGAAACGCTGGCAATGGCTTTCCTGCTGGTCCAGTCAGGTAATTTTATCGTGCTCGGCTGGCTCGATGTATCCGGACGCAGCGGACTCATTACCGGGGGCTACGCCCTGTTCAGACTGCGGCTGACCATTGTGGTGGTGCTGTGCCATCTCTTTATGTTGTTCGCCTGAACTGGGCGGGCGAACCCGCCACCGCCCTCAGGCCTTGTACGAGTGATGCTCGTGAGGCAGCGGAACGTCCGGCAGCGTGCTGACCAATCCAGCCTGGGGATCGTTATAGATACTCAGATCGAGCTCCCCCTCCGACTTCGCCACTATGGTAGAGACCACGGCATCGCCAGACACATTGACTGCAGTCCTGATCATGTCCATCAGTCGATCGACACCGATGATCAGACCGATGCCTTCTATCGGCAGCCCGACCTGACTGAACACCATGGACAGCATGACGAGACCGACACCCGGTACGCCGGCTGTGCCGATCGAGGCCAGTACGGCCATGAGAATCACAGTGAGATAACCAGTGAGACCCAGATCGATCCCGTAGACGTTGGCCACAAAGACGGTCACCACCCCCTGCATGATGGCGGTCCCGTCCATATTGATGGTGGCGCCGAAAGGCACAGTAAACGAACCGACCGAGTTGTTGACGCCCATCCGGTCGACCACCGTGCGCAAGGTCACCGGAATCGTAGCGTTGGAGCTGGCTGTACTGAAACCGAACACCTGCACGTTCCTGATCTTTTTCAGGAAGATGAGCGGACTCAGACCGCTGAAGACCTTGAGCACGATCATGAGGGTCACGAAGAGGTGGAGCATCAACGCGCCCACCAGAACGGCGACATACCCTAACAGCTGCAGCAGTAATTCTATTCCCAGATCAGCCATGGATTTGGCAATGAGCGCGAACACCGCGTAGGGCGCGACTGCCATGACGATATTGACCATCTTCATCATCACATCATTGCCGACTTCAGCCGCCCGGATAACCCTGGCACCTTCACTACCGAGCTTGAGAATGCAGATGCCCAGGATGATGGTCCAGAAGATAAGCGGCAGCATGTCGCCCGCTGCCATCGACTGAACCGGATTTGTAGGGATGATGCCAATGAAGACTTCGGCAATGGGTGTAGCTTCAGGGGCCTGGAAGCTGGCATCGGTTTCCTGGTCCATACCTTCGCCAATTCCGGTCGACGCTGCCAGTGCAATAGCCATGGCGATGGCGATGGCCGTGGTCATGATATACAGACCAAAGGCCTTCCCGCCGACCCGCCCGAGTTCGGCAATGTCGCCTATGCCGCACACCCCGACAAGGAGGGAGAAGAAGACCAGTGGCACCACAAGCATCTTCAGGGCATTGACGAACATCGCGCCAACAACGTAGAACAAGCCGTCGATGACATAGACGCGTATGAAGCTGCCTTCATCGGCGAGGCCAAGCAGATTGATCGCCAGTCCGAGCACGATGCCGAGCGACATCCCCAGGAGCACCTTTACCGTCAGACTCATCTTCTTATCTTCGCTCATCGCTCATTCCCCTGTGGTCTTTGAGTGCTTTTCTATTCGCAATCATCGGGCGGGAAGCTCACGATGATCGATCCCCGAATGTCTTATTTTTATTTAACATACGCCAGAAATGACGAGATACAAAGGCTTTTCCCTGACTTATGTTAACGTTTACAGGCAACTGATGAGGCGTCCTAACGCGGCACCTGAGCCTCCACAGAACGTCATCGAAAGCTTAACCCGGAGTACGACATGCAGACGATTGAAATGAGCAAGCGCTTCGAAGCGCCTGTAGAACAGGTGTTTGAGGACCTCTGTGATCACGAAAAATTTGGGCGCCTGACCTCTGCGCAAATCGTTCGGATCAGGGATGCGAGCGACTCGAGCCACCCCAATGGGCTCGGTTCAGTTCGCCGCATAAAGGTGCCGGGCGTCCCCCCGATTGAAGAGACAGTCATACGATTTGAGCCTAATCGACGTATGGATTATACGGTGACCAAAGGCGGACCAATCACTCATCACCGTGGCAGTCTTCGATTCCACGGCGATGCCGATGGTACGACTGTCGACTACACTATCAGCTTCGAGCCAAAGTTGCCCTTGCCCTTTCTCGGCGCAATTCTGGAAGTCATCATCAAGTTACCAATAAAGCGCGGTCTCGACAGACTTGCTCGAAGTTATACCAAGCAGCATGTTGCTGCCACACAGGAGAATTGATCGATGGTCTGGCTCAAGGCGTTTATCAGTGGTTTTCTGGCAACTCTCATTTTCCACCAGGGGCTTTTTGCAGTTCTGCATGCAGCCGGCATTGTCCCCATGCCGGCCTACAACATGGGGGCGGTGCCACCCCTCGGTGTTCCCGCTGTCGTTTCCAGTGCGTTTTTCGGCGGACTATGGGGTATCGCGCTCTGGGCAGTGGTTCGACAGCTGTCCCCAGCTGCTTTCTGGGCTGCGGCCATAGCCTTCGGGGCCATAGGACCAACGGTCGTGGCCATGCTGGTAGTCTTTCCAATGAAGGGCGTGTCTGTAACGGGTGCCATGTGGGTTCTTGGCATGATCCTCAACGGCTTCTGGGGCCTGGGGACAGCCTTGCTCATGCTGACGATGGGCGAGCGAAGGTCTCGGGCCCGTCATTCAGAAGCGAGCGTGAGGTAGGCTATCTGAAATGAAAATGCCCAGGCCTGTCCGGACGCCCCGTGCAGGCCTGGAGTCGGACTGGAATGATCAGTTCAGCGTACGGAATACATTGTCCGACATACTGTAGCTATCGCCATTGCGAACCCAACGAACCTGCCTGAAAAAGCTCCACCACTTGCGTTGAGTGAAGGTATCAAAATCGACGTTCAGGCCACCCAGTACGCGGTTATTGCTCACCGTCGTGAAATTGCCCGAACGGCTGTTGTCGATGGCCTGGCCGTGGTTGGTTTGCTCACCCATCAATACCACGTAGTTATTGAAGTATAGTGAGGCAGGTGCCGCGCTGACGCTTTGCAATACGCCATTCGGGCTGACACTGCCGCTACATGAATCGTAGTCCGCCTTACTGCTCGCGCCGCAGGCGCTGTGCAGCGGTACCACCCCATCATCAGCGCCCGCAATGAACGGTTTCGTGAGTCCACCGTAGGATGCTCCGGTGCCAGCGAATCGAAGTCGCGGCACGGCACTGTTCCCGGTAGCGATATTGCGTGCAGTGTTTGGCTGCAGGTCGTACAGCACACCGAGGTTGTTGCTATCCGGCCGGAAGCCGAGCGCCAGCTCAACGGCCGAGCGCTGAAGGCTGTTGAAGAAACCCGAGCCATTTCCAATGGCTACTGCCAGATCAGCGATCTCAGTGCCGCCACCTGCGCCAGCAAGATCCAGCACAGCGAGTATCCTGAACCGATTCGGATCTATCCCTGCGCTCGTGAGCCAGTTATTGACGTTGCGCAGCATATATCTGGTAACGAGATCTCCAGTCGAGTGCGTGACCACGACACAGCCCGAAATACAACGTGTACCGCGCGCGATTGCCAGCACCTGGGAACGTATCTTGTCCTTGATGCCGCCACTTACCCGGTCGACCGAGGACCAGTACAGCACTTCTTCTGCGCGGTTTAGCCAGTAGCTGCTCCAATAGTTATTCGCCTGGGTCTGAAGCGCGGCATCGTTAGGATTACTCGACAGATCGCTGGCCTGGAAGCCATGGACCAAAATGACATTCTTACCGGCCAGAGCTGCCGAAGCCATCGAGCCCCATGTACTGCTGATGGCCAGGGTACAGAGCACGACGATGCGAACGAGTCGCGAGAGGTGTTGAGTCATAAGTTCTTCCTGATTGCTTTCTTATAGTTGTTTTTGAAGCGTCTCGTCAGCTAGAGCGTTCCCAGCTTTTCAAGAAACTCCGCTCTTTCCTCAGCTAACGGATCCTCGTAGGGCGTGTCCGTATAGCTGGAGAAACTGAAGCCTTCGACAGCATACTGCTGTTGAGGCGCAGAGCCAGGCAGGTCAGCAGTCTCGCCTGCCTCCGCAGCTCTCTCTATCTTGAAATCCTTGAGCAGGTAAGGGCCTTCATCGCCACCGGCTTTGAGCGCGGCAATATGAGCGCGAAGGCTTTGCAGCCCACCCGGTAGCTCGAGACGCCCCTCTGACTGCAGATGCAGAAGCGGCGCATTGCTCTGTCGGCTATAGAGATTGGCTTCAACGAAATAGTAGCCCGGCTGTCGCACCACGAACTGCAAGGGCACGACCAACTCGGGCCCCTCGACATGACTGGGCAGCACGGCAGACAGCTCCGCGACCGCCGCATCATATCGCAAGGGAGCAATGAGGGAGGCTGAGCGCTCGCCTGTGCCTGCGGAAGTCGAAAAACGCGCTAAGGCCTCAACGAAAAGTTCACCTGTGGCGGTCCCGGGCGGCGGCACGATAACAGCGCTGGCCAGCGTTCCGCGATCAGAGCTACTCAACCCGCCGTCGCCCGAAACATCAGGTTGGGCCGGCTGCGTGAGCAAGACATTGCCATCAATATCCTTCAACACGAAAACGACTTCTGCAGCCGTCAGTGAGTTAGCCGAGCTTGGATTGAGTGTTGCCGCGACCGCGATCCGGTCGCCCTGAAAATACTGGTATCGATCGAGCTGCAGGCTCAGTCCGACTTCGTCGCCGGGCACATCGCCAGGAAACGGAGCAGAGACGTCAGTGCTGCGGTTGGGTTGATATTGTGCGAGGTCGGCAGCGGAACGAATCGGCTGCGAACCAGGGGGATAGCGATTGGCCTCGGCATACTGCGCGCTCAGCGCTGGCAGACTTTCAGCCAATTGCTGCGCCAGCTCGTCATGCATGGCTTCGTAGTCAGGTTCGACATCGACGGTCACCTTGGCCTCTGCAGATCCTGCAGGCGCAGGCTGGTCGTTACTCGCAACATTGGACGAGGCAGGCGGCCTTGACTCGATGTTCGACGAGCCGCTCGACGGGCCTGCCGAGTCGGCCGTCAGCTCGACAGGTCCGGTAGTGCTACCGCGCCATTGATCGAGCCAGAAATACGTTGCCAGAACGGTGACGGTCATCGTCGTGGCGAGCAGCATCGTATACGATGGCTTGCGCATCAGTTCCACCTGTAAGGTATTATTGTTATGAGACCAGCAGTGATGCCGGAGACGGCGACTCGATGCGCTGCCCACCGGCGAACCCGTCGATAGTAACTTTGGCCCATAGCTGCTGCCATGCCCCATTCGGGTGACCGAATCGAGCTGCAGTTGAAGCGTTCTACCTGGCCTTTGAACAGGAATTCAATAATGAAAACGAATGGAAAAATCGCCGCCTGCCAGGGCCTGCGGCTCGCAGTATTTTCGAGCGTGATCGCCCTGTCAGGCTGCCTTGCCCCTGCTGCTGTTCCCGTCATCGGTGCGGAGGCTGCAGCGCTCGAAAGTGGCAAGGACAAGGAACAGTTTCGTGAGGCTTTTCGCGAGGGTCGGTTCCGGTATCAGACTGAAATGTCTGAAAGCGGTTGTCCTGCACGAGAATATAATCTGAGCGAAGGCATACTCGAATATGCGCAGTCGAGAGAGTCCGACGGGCTCGAGAAGGTCATTGAAGAGTTGACCGAAATCGAACGTAATGACAGTAACTCAGCAGAGGTTCGTGCAGAGGCGATCTATCATAAGGGTGTGGCCCTGATGTATCAGGGCGAACTGGCCAAGGAAATGACAGATGACGACCGTCAGGCCCTGTATGGGAAAGCTCGTAGCAATTTTGAAAAACTCGATGAGGAGTACCCACAGTTTCACAAGTGTGCCGTGGCCTACCACCTGAAAAAACTGGATGAACTGGCTAATAAGGAAATCCAGCCGGAGAGCTGAAGGTCTATCGCCTGATCAGATCAAGGCGGTCTGACCAGGCGACTGCCGCATGACTATTGCTGGCGCGGCAAGAGCCTCAACAAGCCCGCATTGCTGCGGTCTTCGAGTACCCAGAGTGCGCCATCGGGCCCCTCTTCGACTTCTCGCATTCGGCTCTCCATAGCTATGCGACCCAGCTCCGCGGCCTTGTCGTCGAGGGAGACCCTGATAAGCGCTTCGGAGCTCAGACCTGGAATAATGGCCTGATTCTGCCAGTCAGGAAACTTGTCCCCACCATAGATGACCATGGATGCCGGTGAGATAACCGGTGTCCACCACAACTCAGGCGCGTTGAATTCGGGACGTGAAGGATGATCTGGAATATCCTTGCCGCTGTAATGTTCGCCATTCGATACGACCGGCCAGCCGTAGTTATCGCCACGCTGAATCCTGTTCAATTCGTCGCCGCCCTTCGGCCCCATCTCGTTGGTCCAGATAGTGCCATCAGCGTCTTGCGCTATGCCCAGAATATTCCTGTGACCGATGCTCCAGAACTGTTTGGCCAGCTCACCCTGATCGGTGAAGGGGTTATCGTCAGGAACACTACCGTCGGGCTTGAGCCTGATGAGCTTACCAAGATTCTTCTGCATGTCCTGAGCAGGATCGAGCTTCTGCCGGTCCCCTGAACTGATAAAAAGGTGTCCGTCCTGACTGAGCAACAGCTTATGGCTGAAATGGCCCGCCCCGGACACTTTTGGCGTTTGCTCCCAGATCCGATGTATGTCAGCCAAGCGAGGCCGCTTGCCCTCTTCCTGAACCAGACGAGCCGTCGCTACCACAGCTCCACTGAGGCCCTTGTCACCGGCTTCGACCCATGACAGATACAGCTTGCCAGACTGGGAGAAGTCTGGCGCCGCCATCACATCACCGAGCCCCCCCTGCCCTTCGAAGACGACTTCGGGTACGTTTTCAATCTCGACCATTTCTGGCTCGCCAATGCTGGTGCCGGCGTTGGCTAGCGTCTGCGGCCATTTGAGGCGAAACATGCGGCCTGGTTGGGTGGTGACGATGAGGGTGTCCTCGCTGGCGAAGGTCATGGCCCAGGGTTGATCAAAAGTCTCGATGGACTGCACCGAAAAAACATCATCCTTGTCCTGAGCTTCTGCAGCACTGGCCTTGGCAGGCGGTGTAAGGTCCGGACCGTCAGCGCTCGAAGACGTGGCTGCGTCCGAACAGGCGGCCTGCAGGCTGAGACAGGCGGCCAGAGCCAGACGGCCAGTCGAGGGTCGAGAAAAAAGACGGGGGACCGCTGGCCGCGGAAGGAAAGTCAGGGGAATGGTCATGGGAGCGCCTCAAATAGTTCCAAGGCTCTAAGATACGCGACTGACCCGGTCGCAGATGTCAACAGTGCTTACTGGCCCTGGAGCCGTACCTGAAAATCATTCCACTTGTTCAGTCGACCGTTGGCGCTGAATTTCTCGGACCAGCCGCCATTGTCGTAGAGCCAGAGATTGTCGTCGCTGAAACTGTAGAAGGGAACGAGATCTAGCCGCTGGGCAGCCGTCGCGAGCTCCGGGCGAAGATTGTCCAGATAATAGGTTTCACTGCTATCGGCTGGAATGTAACTCAAAACCATATGCGCTTCGTTCATTTCAAGCGACCGCACATAGGTCAGGCGAAGGCGGTCCGCAGGGACGCCGGCAGCCCGTAGAATAAGATACTTGGTGAGTGAGAAGTCTTCGCAGTCGCCACCCTGATTCATAAAAAATTCAGTCGGTGTCGCCCAGTAATCCTCTATGCCCCACTGCTGCTCATCGCGAATATAGTTGAACTCATTGAGCCCGTCGTTGACGAGGGTCACTTGCTCAAACTCGGTTTTACCAACCAGATTGTCGAGCCAGGGCTGGTAGGGTGATGCCTGGAACGAAGACGGCACGAGGTCAGCCTGGACGGCTCCGGATACACCGGATAAGAGAATACTGGTCAGAAAGAAAATTTTGGCCACGCAAAAAAACCTGCAAAAATTATAAATCGACTGAACGAAGTATAATTATTACAAGTCAGGCTTCCAGACCCATGACGTTACGAATTGCAGCGCCTTGTTTCTGTAGCGTAAGTTGCCATCCGTGGGGTCGATCCCTCGACCTATCCTTTTCTGCTAATCCTTCAAACTATCGTAGTTGGTTGAGCTGCTTACTCAGCTGGATCTCGCGCTTCATCCAATTTGTATTCGTCTTGCTGAGCGCCAGCATCCATACCGGAATCCTTGTTCATCTTATGCTCTTTCTCCTGACCGGCAGCCGTGGCTTCGCCTGATCCAAGCATCATTTCATTACGGCCGATTTCGCCGTCACCGTTCACGTCGAGCTGACTGAACTGGCTTTCTACCTGTGGATTCTCGCTCGCTTCACTTTTGGAAATGACGCCATCGCCATCCTGGTCGAGCTTGTTGAAACTTTCCTCGAGAGACTGTGAGCTGGCTTGCTGCTCCATACGCTCTGCTCTGGACTCGCCGTCCATAGTGGACTTCATCTCATCAGCTATTACGCTGGTTGAGAGGGCAGTTGCTGCGGCAAATATCATTAGCTTTTTCATAGATTCTTTCCTTTTGTACTTGTGAGCACTGGAAATGAGGCGCCTGGATCGACTGACGTTAAATCGAGCCGGGCCAGTCGCCGTCATGTAACTGGGGTGTATCCATGAATCGTGCCAGATTTTAGTATTGCCGGAATAACTGGGCTGGCGGGCAGATGCGCTGAAATTCCAATTGGTAAAGGTGGGTCATATGAAGAACAAACTACTAAAACTGGCAAATTTTGCAAAAGCTTCCCGGAATCCGTGTCTTTTTCGTCAGTCTTTGAATTCACCAAGGGTCTATACTGCCTAGACAACTCTAACACCTGTGGTCGAGCAGCCTCAGCATCGCCCGCGCAGCCACCTTGGACGGACCTTTTGTATCCAGCCTCTGCCCTACACAGATTGATCCTGCTGTTTATGCTGTGTTTCTGCAGCTCATGGCTCAAGGCCTCCGCCCCACCATTGCTGGAATCGTCAACCAGCAATGCGCTTGAACTCGTCAGCCAGGGCCCCATCGATCTGCAATTCGAACGGTATGCCGATACCGAGCGCGCCTATCCTGCCGAGCGAGTGGCTGACCTGCTCGCTCGTGGCGAGGCTGGTGGCGATAAGGGATTGGTCAATATTATCTGGGAACTGGTCGATGTCAGTGAGAACAGCGGCGTCAATGCCGGCTATACACTGACTCCTCAGTGGTATCGCTTCAAAATCAGCAATTCCAGCGATAAGGTTGAAGGTGGTCTGGTACAACTGGCCTATCCCTGGCTCGACGAAGTCGACTTCATCGATATTCGAGGGGAGGAAGGCTCAGGACACCTGAGTACCGGCCGAAGCAAGCCGTTTTCCAGCCGCTGGATTGACCACCCTCATTTTCTTTACCCGATCTCGCTCGATCCTGGTGAAAGCACGACGATCTATTTAAGGGTCGCCACCCGCGGCGCGCTGCAGTTCGCGCTGAAACTCTGGGACCCTGAGCAATTCTTTGAACAGGCCGTCACCGAGGCGAAGGTGCATTTCATGTACTTCGGCGCCCTCGCCTTCATGATCACAATCACCCTGGCGTATGCCCTTCTGCTGCGAGAGCGTGTCTATCTTTACTACGCGTTCGCCACTTTCGGCTTCCTGACCTTCTTCATGAGCATTCGTGGCTTTACCTTTCAGCACATCCTGTCGGACTTTCCGTTCCTGAACGGCTTCCTGCTGCTGGTATCCATGCCCTTCCTCGCCATCTTCGCGGCGCAGTTCTCGAGAACTTTCCTCGATACCGAAGCCCAGAGCCGTCGCCTTGATCTTGCTCTGAAAACAGTCATGGGACTGGCGGTCCTGGATCTGATCGCAGCGTTTATCCTGCCGTATCACATCAGCATCCAGCTGTCTTCGTTTCTGGCGGCGCCACTATTTCTGATTCTGTTCCTTGCCGGCCCCATACGCTGGCGGCAGGGGTCGCGACCGGCCATCATCTATACGCTCGGCTGGTCACTGCTGTCGATAGGCCTGGTCACCACAACACTCCACAAACACGGCATCATTCCCAATACCTTCATGGCCACCTACGCCCTGCAGATTGGCTCAGGTATAGAGACCCTCATTCTTACACTGGTGCTGGCGGCACGGGTCTATCGCGAGCGGGAAGACAAGATTGTGGCGCAGAACAAGTTGCTCGCGGAGGAAAAACAGCGCCGTGAAGTCCAGCAGCAGCTGATCGATCATGCCATTCATGACCCTGTCACTGGCCTGCCAAACCGTGAGCGTCTGGTCATGCGCTTGGCTGAGCTGGCTCAGGCGCCACAGGTCACCCCCTATCTCGTCGTCAGCATCGTATTCAATCGCTATCACGACATCGTGCATACGCTGGGTCAGGATAATGCCGACGAGCTGATCAATAGAGTCGCGCTAGGGCTCAATCGGCGAGCACAGTTCCTACGTGGCGCCATTGCCATCGAAGACAGCGCAGGGCAGACCTATTATGTCGCGAGTCTGGGCGCCGATACGCTGGCGATGATCGTTATTTCTGCCGAGGACCCAGCCCACCGCCAGACCTACATCGACTTCATCAACAGAACGGCGCGTCCAGATAATTACCTGGGCTTCCTGCTCGAGCTAGACCCTGTTTTCGGGCTTTTCAGTGTCGATAGCGATCAACTCGAACCGGCCAAGGCCATTCGTAACTCACGCATAGCCAAGGATGCTGCCATCCGGCTTGGCAAGCGCTATGGCTTTTATTCAAGACGCTATGACCGCTACACAGAGGAGCGCCTGACGATACTCACCGAACTGCGTCTCGCGCTGGAGACTGGTGCCTTGCAACTGTATTACCAGCCAAAGGCTATCATGCGTGACGGTCGACTGGTGACTACGGGTGTCGAAGCTCTACTGCGCTGGGAACATCCCGAGCGGGGCATGATTGCGCCTGAAATATTCATTCCACTCGCCGAGCAGACTGACGTCATTCACCAGCTCACGCTGTGGGTGATTACCAACGCGGCTGACGATCTCACCCGCTTCAGACTGCTTCAGCGTGACCTCAGCATGGCCATCAATATTTCTCCACGCAATCTGCTGACCAAAGGTCTCGACGCACATCTGCAATCTACGTTGCTCGCCCGCAACCTCAGCTTCGAGTCGGTAATCCTTGAGCTGACGGAAACGTCAGTGATGGATTCCGAGCGCGAGGGTCTGCTGACGCTCGACCGGCTCAAAGAGCTTGGCTTTCCCTTGTCCATTGATGACTTTGGTACCGGGTATTCCTCGCTCGCGTATCTGCAGAAAATGCCGCTCAGCGAGGTCAAGATCGATAAGTCCCTCATCAAGGACGTCTGCACCTCGCGAAGCAGTCAAATCATTGTAAAGGCTGCCATCGATATGTCGCACAGTCTCGGATACACAGTAGTGGCTGAGGGTATAGAACAACAGGCACAACTGGACCTTCTCGTCAGCATGGGTTGTGATTGCATGCAAGGCTTTTTCATCGCCACGCCAATGCCATCTGATCAGCTCTTCGGCTGGCTACAACAGGATTCAGAAAGAATGCGCCCTACGGGGGCTGGATGACCTGCCGCTGCCTCCTTGGTGCGCTGTGGCTCGTGTTGATGTCACTTGGCTTGAAGATCGCACCGGCGGCGGCCTCTGACGCTTTCGAGCTGCCCCAGCAACTGAGTGTTTCATCTACCGATCAACAGGTGGATCTCGGCGCAGCAGCCTACAGTCTTGAAGATACAGCAGGCACACTCGGCATCAATGATGTGCTGTCGGGCAGCAATCTCGACTGGCAAAAGGTCGAGGAAGCCGTACCCAGCTTCGGCTACACGGAATCGGCCTACTGGCTACGGGTCGTGGTGAAGAACGACACCTCAGCACCACGGCAGATGCTGCTCATGGTGGGTTATGCCCTGCTCGATCATATTGATCTTTTTGCTATCAACGCAGAGGGCGAACTGCTGCAAACCTACTCTACTGGCGACGCTTATCCGTTCGATACGCGCTATTTTCCTCACAGGGAATTCCTCTTCCCGCTTGAGATGGCGCCGAATGCCATTCAGACACTTTATATTCGCCTCGAGTCGAGCTCCTCGCTGCAGGCGCCAATGCGGCTGGTGGACGCTGAAGAATTTACGCGGCTGGACCACCGGACATCGCTGCTGCAGGGTTTTTACTACGGCAGTATGGTGGTCATGGCGTTATATAACCTGTTTCTGTTTTTTAGCCTGAGACGCGCCGATTTCATCATGTATGTGGCCTTTCTCTGTTCCTTCATCGGCTTTCAGTTCAGCATGAGTGGCCTGGCATTTCAACATATCTGGCCACAGGCCGTGGTGTGGAACCAGATTGCGATTTCCTTCTTCCTCGGTTTGACGCTGATGTGGATGGCCTTGTTCATCCGGCAATTTCTCCGCCTGCGCGAACGCGAGCCTGTCATTGATCGACTGCTTGTGGTCATGGCAGGACTCGGCGGTGTAATGACCATCCTGAGTCTTTTTCTGCCCTACAACCAAACGATATTTCCATTGCTTGGGCTCGCCCTCACGCTCAATAGCCTAGCGATGATCATGGGTATCAAACGTTCGCTTACCGGCGATCGCTCAGCACAGTTCTTCACCCTGGCCTGCTTCATGACCCTGTTGGGCGCACTCGTGATCGTTGTGAGTAAAGTAGAGCTTATTCCCCGAACCTTCTTTACTGAGCACGCCTTGCAAATTGGCACGCTGCTTGAGGTCATGCTGATCTCCTTCGCGCTCGGGGAATATGTGAATCAGCAAAGAAAGGCTCGCAGCGAGGCAGAAAAACGCCACAGCCTGCAACTGGAAGATCAGGTCAGGGATCGCACGTCAGAGCTCGAAAGAACCATGCAGCTGCTAGAAAATGCCAACCAGAAACTGCAGCAGCAGACCTTTGTCGATGAGCTCACCGGTTTGCACAACCGCCGCTATTTCAACCAGCGCCTCGAACAGGATTTCAATCAGGCCTCACGAACAGCCTCACCAATTTCCCTGATCATGATAGACGTCGATCACTTCAAGGGCATCAATGACACGCATGGCCATCAGGTTGGGGATCTCTGTCTCAAACACATTGCTGGCGTCATGGGCAACTTTCCCAGACGCGCCTCTGACACCCTGGCCCGTTATGGTGGAGAGGAGTTCATCGTAGTGCTGCCCGGGACAGATCTGGCTGCCGCTTTGATGATCGCAGAGAAAATCAGGGCCCACGTCGCCGCTGCGCCACTGAGCTATCGGAACAGGAAATCCGGTGCTCGGGAGTCCATCGCGATGACGATCAGTGCAGGTGTGGCCTGCCTCATTCCCGCCGCAGATCAGCTCGAAGATGAACTGCTACGGCATGCCGATGAGGCGCTCTACCGGGCAAAGCTCTCAGGCCGAAATCAGGTCATCAGTCATTCCGCGACTACGCTGCCCTGATCTTGCTCAGCTTGCCATCGGGCTTGCCGAACTGCGCCATATCCTGATGCACCGCCTCGAGCAGGCGGGCGGGTATATCTGGCTCGGCTGAGCGAACACAGCGCCAGGTTGGCATATCCGGCTCACCGCCTGGGTCCTCCCGGAAGCTGCGCCCGGCTTCCAGTATCGTCGAGGCAAACAGATTGAGCGCCTCATGCTCGCGGGCAACATCGTAATCCAGGCCGTTGCACACGGCATCGCACTGAAAACGACGAGTCATCTCGTTAGCCGAGCGAAGGTAGGTCGAGTGCAAGGCACTGAGAATGCCATCATCAACCATGGCACCTTCAGCAGAAATCTGCTTCAGCAGCGTTCTGGTGATATCCCTGACCATCTTGACCAGGCCGCCCTCCGAATCATCGCCAAGCGGCTGATGCTTATGATCATACCTGTCGGCGATATCCACCTGGCAGATCTGATTCGTGGAGTAGCGATGATAGATATCGCACAGCAATCCGATCTCGAGCCCCCAGTCGGAAGGCAAGCGGGTGTCGGGCACTGCCGAGGCGAGCATGGCAAATTCTCCCGAGAGGGCGTAACGAAAACTGTCGAGATAATCGAGTACCGGTGAGGCACCGAGGAGCTGCCGCAGTGATCTCAACAGCGGACTCATGAGCAGACGGCAGACCCTGCCATTCAGCTTGCTGTCCGCATAGCGCGCATAGTAGCCTTTGGCAAAGACGAAGTTGCAGTCTGGATGGACCAGCGGGTAGACCAGTCTTGCGAGCAAATCGCTCTGATAGGTCAGAATATCGCAATCGTGCAGAGCTACGACTTCTCCAACGCCCGACCCCTGTTGCACACCCATGCAGTACCAGACGTTCCGCCCCTTGCCTGCCTTGAGTGGGGCTAACGACCTGTCTGCCAGGGTCCCGTGGATGGCGCGCAGGCGAGGCCCATCATTCCACAGTACATGAAGTCTTTGCGGTAGAACGCTAAACAGTTCGAGAGCGTGGCGGTACTGAGCCTCGGAGGCCCTATCCAGACCAATGATGATTTCCTTGATGAAGTCGACTCGTGACAGTTCATCGAGAATCCGCGGCATGGCTTCGGTTTCGAGCTCGGAATACAGGCATGGCAGGATGAGGGACACAGGTCTTTGTTGGGCGTGTTCGACAAGTGCATCCCTCAACTCAGGAACACGACTTGCCTGTACGCTCGTATCCTGATCAAGTGAATGAATCGTTGTGATCGGGCCGGTTTGATAGAAGTCCGTCATGTCATCTCTCCGTAGTATGCGCACAGGCGGCAGCGTTGCAGATTGCCAAGGGTTGCAGATGCTTAGCAAGGAGCGTTCCGGGACGGCGACCTACCGCTTTTCCGAGGCTTACAAGCTCCGCGTCAGGCATAATGAGCCACAAACCCGACCACTTGCAGGCCTGAACCAGGCCAGAATTTGCAAGCCTTGCGTAAGCTTTACCTTGCCGGCCTCAGGCCGGCAGTGAATTTAAACGCTCGCGCTTTCGAGCGAGAGCCTGAAAGGAGCTCAAACAGGTATGTCAGACGCAATCAACAAATTCGTAGCTACACCGCTTCGTGCAGCAAAATGGCTGCGCTCGCGACTGGTGCTGAGTGGCGACATCGATGTGTCCGACCGGCATGTTCTGGTTGTCGGTGGCAATTTCGGCGGACTGGCAGCAGCGATTGCGCTGCAGGGCATCTGCAGAGTCACCGTCGTAGATCCGCGGCCGGACTTTGAATGGACACCACATATTCACGACATCCTGTCCGGCCTCAAGCTTCGGGAGCACCTCTGTTTCGATCGCGCCAGACTCTTTCAGCAACTTGGGCAGGATTTCATCCAGTCATCGGTGGAGGCACTTGACCCGATCGGACGTCAAATCGTGCTGAAAAATGGTCGCGAGCTTCGTTACGATGCCTGCATTGTCGCCTGTGGCGGTGAACAGGCCCCCAATGTCGTGCCGGGCGGACAGCAGCACACTACTGGCTTTCGCCATGTTGATCAGGCCGAGCACATCGAACGGGCGCTGGCGACCTTGAGCGAAAAACAGAAGCTTGTTACCGTCACTATCATTGGCGGTGGGCTATCGGGCGTCGAGGCGCTGGGATCCATACTGCGGAACAAACGCTTCAAGGACAAACTGAAGGTGCAGGTCGTAGACGCACAGGATCTGCTGCCCGAGTTCTCTGATGATCTGGCCAAAGACGTGCGAAAACAGCTGAAAAAGAAGAAGGTCACCTTCCACACAGGCCCCCGATCTGCAGTAAAACGTGTGAGCCGTGGTCATATCGAGCTGGTGGATGGTCAGATGCTGCCCTCTGACCTGACGATCTGGACAGCTGGTATTCAACGTCAGGGTCTGGTCAAGCAACTCTGCGAAGAAAAGCAGCTTCATTTACAGACAGCAGAGGACGGCATTGGACTCCTGGTGGACAATGCTCTGAATCCGGTGCTGAACAAAGCCCAATATGGCTACGCCGATGCCTGGCGGGAAACGCTGTTCTTCGCTGGTGACTGCGCCAGCATCGTGGATCAGTCGCTGCACAAACAGGCCTATCATGCGCTCGACATGGGCGAGCATGCGGCCGAGAACGCGCTCCGCTATTTCAAGGCTGATAAGCCAGCAAATTTCACCAATGCCAATAAGCCAGTACTGATTGCCCTCGGCGATCTTGAGCATTATTTCGCGTGGAATGGGCTCATTGCCGCAGGCGGTGTATTCGAGGCCATGAAGGAGAGTGTGTTCCAGGTGTATATGGCGCGCTACTCAATGGTACTCGACCTGAAGGATGCATCCATGTCCACCTGGCGAAGGGGTACACGAGCACTCACACGCCAGTTGCTGCCCGGCATGCTGCCCAGCGGCTTCTGGCAAACAGTCGAGAGCCTGTTCCCGAATCCCATCATTGCCCTGCCGCGGGCAGCGCTGCGGCGCTTCATATTCGGGCAGCGCATCATTCATTATGCCAATCCCTTCAATGAATCTGCGGATAAGGCCTGACACCTGATTTGATATAGGACTCCCGTGCTGAAGCGAGATCTTGCACCGTTTTACTATTATGACCACTACCGGGAGATGCTGCTGTTCATACGGCAGCACTACGACCATGTCCTGCGCGCCAGGGAAGTTCAGTTCATCGAACAGTTCATGGCGCTTCCTCGCGACGTTGCAGCGCTGTTTGTTCGCATCTGCAATCGAAAGGGCTGCTATTTTCGTCTGGACAGGATTCGCTATGAAGAGCTGGAGGATCTGGACGCACTGTTGACGCAGCTCTTCCGCGAGGGCTTTGTGGCCAGGGCCGGGATTGAGGACGCACCGAACCTGTTGACCACCCTGACGAGGGAAGAACTGGTGGGCTTTCTGGACATCGTGGGCGCGTCGGAATCGTCCACCTGGAAACGAAGCTGGCCCAAGCAGCGCCTGCTATCGATCGCCCGAGAGCAGCTTGCTCGCATTCAGCACGCCCGGCCATCAGCCTTGACGGCCTATGCCGAAGATTTCATCGTGCAGCAGTATCAGGAGACAGTGAGCTTCATTCTGTTTCTCTACTTCGGCCGACTGGAAGAGAACCTTGGGCGTTTTGCAATGCGTGACCTCGGGCTACTGCGCACGAACAGCTTCGAGGCTGGCTACACGGCCCGCTTCGAGACCGCAGAAGATGCCTGGCTCACCTTCCAACTCGCTCAACTGGCTCAGCAACTCAAACAGCCCGCCAGTGCAGATCATTCCGAGTCAGAAGCCCAGGCGGCCTGGCTGATAAATCAGCCTCAACCGCTGACTGAACTTGGCACCACATTGTACGATAAATGTGTGTTCAGACTGGGGGCCCGTCTGGAAAGCGAAGACCGCCTGGCACAGGCGGCGACGCTTTACCAGAGCAGCGAACACGCCACAGCGACTGAAAAAGCCATTCGACTCTGGCATCGACTGGATGAAAGCCGTGCCCGTGCCCTGATCACAAGCCTGTTCGAAACGCCAACCAGCGACGATGCCTACCTGTTTGCGATCGACTTTCAGGCCAGGAAGTACGGTGGCGAGCTGCTACCTGCCGATGCCCGTTATGCCCCCAGTCAGCTAGGACTCGAAGCCACTAAAGGTAGCAAGCGAACGTCGCTACTCACCGACATGCTCCGGGCTGCTGGCGTCAGCCGACTCGATGAAGCCTTTCGCCACGAACCCGAAGCCGCGCTGGCTCGGCACTGGCAGAAACCGGGGCGTCTGGTCGTGCACGCCGAGAACCGAATCTGGCGCAGCCTGTTCGTACTCACATTCTGGCCGAACCTCTATGAAAGCGAAGCCAGCCACTTTTCCTCGGATTTTCAGCACCATCCGGCGGGACTCTCTGATGGGTCTTTCTACCAGGCGCAACGCGACCAGATAGAACGTGTTCTGGCGATGGACCGCGAGCAGCTCAAGTCCCATGTCCTCAGACACCTGAGCAGGTGCTACGGGCGTCCCAACAGCTTTACGGGATGGGCGCCCACCATGGCAGAGCAGTTGTGCAAGATGGTGGAGCTAGCCCCACTGGAGGGACTGCGCACCGTGCTGCGTGATATGGCGCGCCAGTACGACAGCTGCAAATCCGGTTATCCCGACCTGATGATCATCGATGCCGACGGCCTTCGCTTCGTGGAAGTAAAAGCCGAAGGCGACCAATTACGGCGCAGACAGATGATGCAGTTGCTGAAGCTTCGTGAGGCGGGCTTTCAGGTGTCGGTACAGCGGGTAGAATGGGTGGTCGATCCTGATCAACCGTATGTCGTAGTAGACGTGGAAACTACTGGGGGCAATGCCGAATACGGCCGACTCACAGAAATAGGCGCTGTAATCGTGCAGCGCGACGACATCGTGGCACGATGGCAAACACTGATCAATCCAGGCCGTCGCATACCAGCCAACATCACTGCACTGACCGGAATAACGAATGAGATGGTGGCGAACGCGCCCCCATTCGAAGCCATTGCTGATGACCTTCGTACCTTTCTCGGCGACTCGATTTTCGTGGCTCACAACGTCCGCTTCGACTATGGTTTTATTCGACAGTCCTATCGCCGAATGGAGCAGTCCATCCGCATGCCACAACTGTGCACCTGTGCCATGATGAAAAAACTGAAACCCGGCCTCGATTCGTATAGCCTGAAAAATCTCACTGCCCACTTCGGCATTCCGTTGACGCAACATCATCGCGCGCTGAGCGACGCCGAAGCCGCGGCGGGTTTACTCAAGCTGATCAACAAGGCACGGCTTGCCGGGTCGGATCGGTTCAATTTACCCTAGGATAACAACAATGCGCAGAATCACCCTGCTGAGCCGCCCGCCACTGCGAGCGCCCCTTATTGCTCTCCCTCTCGTGCTGACGCTTACCGCTTGTACCGGTAGCCAGTTCCGCCCTGAACAGGCTGCTCAGGCAGGTGCGGCTGCCGTACAGGCCGCTACCCTCAGCTCTGAAGTCGTTATCAATGCTGCCAGCGAAGCCGCCCAGCAAATGGGCAAGCAGAACAAGGTGGCGCCGGAGAGCTCGACATACGCCCAGCGACTTCGCAAGCTCATCCCCATGACCGGCGCGAATACGGATAAATACAATTTCAAAGTTTATCTGAGCGATGAGGTCAATGCTTTCGCCATGGCTGATGGCACTGTGCGGGTGTACTCAAAGCTGATGGATCTCATGTCTGACGACCAGGTACTGGCCGTACTTCAGCATGAGATTGGACACGTGGAACTCAGACACAGCTACAAACAGATGCGTGAGCAACTTTACACCAACGCAGCATTCTCAGCGGTGGCAGCCGCTGGTGGAACCATCGGTCAGCTCAGCCAGTCCGAACTGGGTCAGCTTGCAGCGGGCTACGCCAATGCAAGATACTCGCAATCAGATGAGCTGGAATCAGATACTTTTGCGGTGAAAGCCCTGCACCGCACTGGCCAGCCGCCGCAATCGATGAAAGCGGCGATTCAGACGCTGCAGTCCGTCGGCGGCGAAGGCCCTCAGGGCCTCGCCGCGTTTCTGAGCTCTCACCCAACCAGCGATCGTCGTATCGAGAACATCGACGAGACGATCAAATCGCTGAAGTGAGCTAGTTGATGAGACGCTTGGCCTCTTCAACCCACTCCGGATAGGACTTTATTTTTGAAAACTGGGCCAACTTGCGCTTTTCCTCGGCAGTTGGCTCGGCAATCTGACGATAGTTATAGATACCAGCGGCGTGAAGCTTGCGCACCAAGGCCGGACCAACTTGCGGCAAACGCTGCAGATCGTCATGTTCTCCACTGGCGGAAGTAGTTCGAGTGCCTGCCGGCTTGTTGACTGCCTGGTCTATTGCCGAATTAATCGCGTCTGCATAGGCAGATTGCTCGCGTGTAGTGAGATCAGCCTCAACCTCATCAGCTTTGGTCCAGTTGCGACGCAAGCTATCGTAGTTCTGGCTCGCCACTCGGAAGGCTCGATCCAGAGTGCTCTCACAGACCGTGGCTATACCCTTCACCGTAACGAGCGGGTGTCTGATCCGCTGAATGGGCTGTTTCAGTGTTTCCTGAAAGAACTGCAGGCCTGGCTCGGTAATGTAGGTGCCCTGACTTCTCAGTTCACCCACCAGATCACTCACCTTATCGGTGACCGTTTCAAATTCCTTCTGTCCGGTCTGCACCGCTTCGTTGACGTAGGCCCTCGTGGACAAAACGTACTGCTCTGCAAGATGAGTGGCTTTGCTACCTGCTCGAGTGACTGTATTCATATACTTCTCCATGTCTCATGTTTTCAACTGATGAGGAGATTACGAAGCATGCCACCACTTTGGTCAGACCTGAGCAAAAAGATGTTCGGCCAGGGCATCTGCCAGCGCTTCTCGCCCCGGATCAGCCGAACGTTTGCGATTCTCGGGAATCAGGTCGCTCCAGTGTGCGTTAGCTCGCATCTGCCGCAACCATTGACTCCAGGCCTTGGGCAGATCACTGGCATCCACGGAGGTCATTTGCATCTGTCCCTGCATGGCGTGCCCCCGAGAGCCCAGATCTGTCAGAAGCTGAAGCTGCCTCAGCCATAACAGCCGTAGCGTCGGCTCATCCACGCACAGAGTGCGTTTGCCTGTCATCGCCGCCTGCAGGTCGCGGCCATACCTCGCCCCGGTCGAAAAAATGGCGCCCGCCAGCGCGCCAGTCGCCGCCGCTGCGCCCAGCGATATGAAGCCCGTCAGACCATCAAGCACGGCGCCTACAGCTGCTCCCTTCGCTGCACCACTACCAGCCTCGACGCCAAAGGCCCGCAAGGTATTCACATCGAATAGATCGAGCTTCCAGCTACCGTCCTGGACCGGCAGAAAGGCTTCGCGAACATCGTCTGGTGCGAAGCGATGAAGCCTGATGATCTGGCGGCTGCAGGCCTGCTCGGCCTGTCTCGTCAGATCCTGCAATGCAGAAATCTCGTTGCTCTCGATTGCGGCCCTGGCCGGCTCGACGGATCGCAGCGTCTTGCGATAGCTTCCCACATTGATGATTAACTCAGCTACCGCCGCCGCAGAGGCCCGCCGGATCTGCAGTGCCTGGGCATGCCTTTCATCAATCAGCTGCTGGACCCTGTCGTAATGCTCACCAAGCAAAGACTGAATTTTCTGAAACAGGCGCTTTTCATCTTCGAGTCGAAACACCACGGTGTCGTATTGCACCTGGGCATGGAAGTTCAGCTGACCAAGGTAATCACGCCATTGCATACTGTGGTTGGGAAACTGGTGGATAAAGTTGAGCACTGGTATCACGGCCCTGCCAGCGAGGCTGAGTACGTACAGCTCATCCCGGTACTTGCCTACCAAGGGCTCTCGCACATCGATGACGTAGAACAGCAGATCGCTGGCGAGCAACTGACGCACGACCTTGAGCTCCTGGTCGAGCGCCTCAAAATCGTCGGCGCGGGCGACAAACTGTCTCAGTCTTGCCTGCCCTGTATCGTCGCGCCCGGCCGGCAACTCCTCCAGCGCGCTGCGAAGACCAATGGAATCCTCGAGGCCAGGCGTATCATGAAGCTCAATGACCGGCTGCTCCCGACAGAGTATCGTCGCCGCCTCGACATGGCGTGTAGTGCCCGGATGATTGGACACTTCACCAAAGCGGCTGTCACGCAACAGCGTCCGCATCAGAGATGTCTTGCCGACGTTCGTGTGCCCTACAATGGCAATTTTGATCGGCGCCCGAGGTGCCGTGCTGACTGGCCTCGAATCAACCTGCATGGTGATTGCCTCCGACTGCAGATGTGTCAGGCGAGCCATCAGGCTGCAGGGGCAGCTGGATGAGGTCGTCCAGAGAGATGTCTGTTGCAGCCGCAAGTCGATACCAGTCTTCAAGGCGGCTCGCATCTGCAGGGCGATCGGCTGGCGTCAGCAGTCCAAGGTGCAGGCGACCCCTGAAGTGTCTCTTCAGGGCCTGCACAATTCTTCGCACGCCACGATCTGGCACCGTTGAGAGGTGAGACCAGAGCACGAGGTGGGCGCTCGAAGTATCAGCCGCCGCAGCCATGACCGCCTGCTCAGACGCCGCATCGTCGATACAGCCAAGATTGTTCTGCGGTTGCAGCATTGCAGGCGGCCAGTGAAGCTGCGGGTCGAGATAGATTGCTGCGATATCATAGGTGTCGGGCAAAGCGACAGGGACTGAGGAGACATGACCTACCTCGGCCTCAGGCACGCTTCGCCGATCAGGATCGATGACGCCGCCGCGCTGAAACCCCGTGAGCAGCTGCTGGCGGAGGGCAACGTAATAGGGACTTGCGAAGTCCACTGCTACCGTTCGCAAGGCTGCGACCCTTCCAGTCAGACTGACTATCAGCAGAATGGTTCTCGGTAGCAAGCCCCAGATGATCAGACTGGCCAGCAGGAGATTTGACCACAATACCCGCGAAGCGCCAGCTATTTCCGGACTGCTATCGATTCCGGCACGACTGATCCGAACGACCTGAGCGTCCGGCACCGCGACTCCAAGCAGGCGGGGAAGCTCACCCAGGAGAAGCGTCATCTGTTCGAAGGCCTCTGCAGACAGCACTGTGGTGGCCCATATGAAATCGTACTGCCGCAGCGACAGTAAAATCAGTGTCATCGCGAAACCGCCAATCAGATACGCTGCCCAGATGGCATGACTCAGCACACTGACATTCCAGAAGCCGAGTGCTCCTCGGCTCTGCAGGCGGGCCCACACACTGCTGACTGTCGTGACGGATAAAGGTGGCTGGGCGGACCGCGCTTCCTGATTGGCCTCAGGAGCCTCATGCGCAAACAGACGGGACAGTTTGCGCACCAGCCAGAGTGCGAGGACTTGCAGCATTGGCGTCTTGACGGCGGTGGCGCGCAATTGACGGCCGATCAAGGCCAGCAACCAGAACAGAAGTGCTGCCGTATGCACACCGAGCAGGACCACGAGTAGCCAGAAGAAGTTGACGGTATGCTGGGCCAGATCGAAACCCTGTGCTGCCGCGCCAGCCCCCAGAAGCCCGAAAAGCAGACAGAGCACCCACAGACTCTGACCGGCAGCTCGGTCGACCCGGGCGTGCAAGGCGTCGAGCCGCAACAAAGCCAACAGCCAGCTGGCCCGTGCCCTGGCGATACGCTCGAATCCTGATGACTGTCCGTTCGGCTCAGCTTCCGACAGTGCCCCAGCCTCGGCTTCACCAATTACTACTGGCGATATCAAGTCCGGCTGCTGCTCGATATAACGCACAAACTCGAGACGATAACCCGTGTACCTCAGACTCCTGCTGACTGGCTGAGCACTGCTCACACTACTGCCGCTCTTTCGTTGCACGCGAATCTCACGCCCCTTCTTTTAGCGATGGCCCAGGCATGTTTTCCTTGAAATGTTGTCTGTTGAGTTTGCTGACGACTTCATCGTAGTACCGGCCGACATCGCTCTGAAATTCCCTCAGCATGAGTAGACGCTCTTTCTCGCGCTCGAGGTCGCTCATGACTTCGAGCAGATGATATTGCTGTGTCAGGGCATTTGTCAGGCTGAGCAGATAGGTCCGCTCGAAATTGTCGTCGGTTCGTCCGAAGAATGGTGAGTACGACAGTAGCCGGTCTGTCTTGGCCGAGTTCCAGGTCCGCTTGCTGATTTCCGGGTATCCGGTGTTAGCAAGATCATACATTGGCTCGTCTTTAGCCATGGACTCGAGATATTCGGCCATGCTCGCCTGATCAGTGGCCAGTTCATTCACAAGATCACCAAAGCCGTCGGTCGACGCCTTGAAATTGAGAATGGTGTCAGCACCTTTCAGGGTCGATGTTAGCTCATATAGCTGGGCATACCCGTTTTCCAGCACAGCCTTCCCGCTCACGTCTCCTGACGGCGAATGCTCCTGGCATCCGAGCAGCCAGAAGGACAACAGAAACAACAGCCCTTTCGGGAATAACATCATCGAGGTGGCAAAACGGTTTGCAGCCATTTTGAAATGTCCTCGATCTGCCGTGGATGGACGCTATGCCCAACTGGATAAGTCTTGTAACTGACCTGCAGACCGAGGTCACATAGAATCTTGCAGGCGCTCCGACCCAGCGATTCGCTGACGATGTCGTCAGCCTGTCCGTGCATGATCAGCACAGGCATATGCTGGCACTTCTCCTGAAGCTCACGCCACTGCGCATCCTTCTGCGTCGCAAAATAACTGGAGAGCACCATCAGGCCAGCGAAAACCCTGTCATCTGATGCAGCCAGCTCGTAGGCCACAGCGCCACCCTGTGAAAAGCCGGCAATAACGATGCGCTCCGGAGGAATGCCTCTGGCAACCTCCCGGTCCACGAAGGCCGCAATCTGTTCTGCAGACGCCCGTAACTGGCCTGCATCGATTGTCCGATCGATATCGATGGACGTAATGTCATACCAGGCAGGCATGACATAGTGACGATTTATGGTCACCGGAATGGCCGGCGCATGTGGGAAGATGAATCGTATTGCGGCATCAGCCGGCAATCCGAGCTCTGCGACAATCGGCCCGAAATCATTGCCGTCAGCCCCGAGACCGTGCAGCAGGATCACCGCGGCATCAGGCTGAGGGCTGGTTTCGATTTCCAACGCTGGTAACATGTTCATTCCTTTTTTAACCAATGTTCTGTTTACGAAGCAAACGAGCGCCAGACCACACGATGCTGACAACCACGCACTTCCATAACAGGTTTACCGACGAACTCGGTGGCACCACGCTGGAGATGCGCATCCCACAGCAGCTTGCCGACAGTTTTTATGCGCCCTGTGAACCAGAAAAGGTTCCCAAGCCTCGGCTACTGGCCTGGTCGAATGATGCGGCAGCCAGTGCGGGACTGCCCTCGCTTGACGACGACCCAGAGCTTCGGCAGACCCTCGCAGATATCTTTACTGGCAATACGCTGTTGCCAGGCATGAATCCTGTTGCGACAGTGTATGGTGGCCATCAGTTTGGCCACTGGGCAGGCCAGCTTGGCGATGGCAGAGCGATATTGCTTGGCGAAACCTCAGGCATCGAGCTTCAGCTAAAGGGTAGCGGAAGAACGCCATTCAGTCGCGGCTCTGATGGCCGGGCTGTGCTGCGCTCCTCAGTCAGGGAATATGTGTGCAGCGAAGCCATGCATCACCTCGGGGTTCCCGGCACCAGAGCGCTATCGCTCTGCAGCACCGGAGCTGAGGTCGTCAGGGACATGTTCTACGACGGCCATCCGCGCCACGAGACAGGCGCCATCGTCTGTCGCACGGCACCAAGCTTTCTTCGTTTCGGACACTTCGAGATCTTCGCTGCCAGAAAGCAGTTCGAGTGTCTGCGGCAACTGGCGGACTTTAGCATTCGGCACTACTTCCCCGATATTCACGCCGATCGGGAACAATCCGATTCAAAAACGACGTATTTACGATGGTTCGAAGCCATCTGCCACCTCACGATGGACATGATCGTTCACTGGAGTCGCGTTGGTTTTGTTCACGGCGTCATGAACACCGACAATATGTCGATTCTTGGCCTCACCATCGATTATGGACCGTTTGGGTGGCAGGAGGACTTCGATCCTGTATTTACGCCCAACACTTCGGACAGAGAAGCGCGCTATTGTTTTGGCAATCAGCCAGGCGTAGCGAGATGGAATCTGGCCTGCCTCGCCAATGCCCTTTACCCACTCATCGAAGATGTGCCAGCCCTGACAAAGGTGATAGAAGGCGCCGAACAGTATCTGGTCGCGGCCATGCACAGCATGCGACTCGGCAAACTAGGGTTTAGCCCGGCCGATCAGCACAGCCTGGCACATTCTGAGACCACGGCTCTGCTCACAGACCTTGATGCGCTGATGAAAACATCGAAAATGGATTTTACACTATTTTTCAGTATGTTGGGAGAATCTGATGTGCTGGAGGCGAAGCTGCCGAACCCGGAGGCTCAGAACATGCTTGCCGAGCGGCTGTCGTCTGCTGCCTACAAGCCACTGGACGAAAATACCCTTCAACTTTGGGCAGGGTGGTTCGCAAACTATTCACGAATTCATGCAGATCTGGCGGGCAAGTCGGAGGAACAAGGCGAAGGCGGCAGGCGTGCAGCCATACTCAGCAGCCACAACCCGGTCTTCATACCTCGCAACTATTTGCTGGTGAGCGCCTTTGAAGCGCTAGATGAGGGCGACGCGAGTATTCTGGAAGATCTGATGCAGGCGAGCCGTGAGCCTTATAGAAGATTCACGGCTATCGACGTATACGGCAAGCGCCCTGATTGGGCAGATAACTATCCTGGCGCAGCGGCCTTGTCATGCAGTTCATAACGGCCCGGAAGTAAAGATGCGCAGGGTTAGCAGCCCATTCTTTCATGCTGTCTGAAGCAACGCAGGTTCATAGCTCGGCTTAGGTTCGGAAGAGCCCTTATCAATGACGGGCGCACTGGCCTGACCGCTGATTCCGAAACTCAGGGCTATGACAATTCTGCCTTCCTCGAGTGCTTCACGATATGGTCGCGACTCATTGACTGACATGCCGGAAGCCTGGAAGTAATCGTCGTGCCCGCTCGTGACGCAGCGGAACGATGAATTCACCTTCGCGCAGTCCTTATGGGCCTTCAGACGTCGAAGCAGCGTGATCTGGTTCGGAGAAATCCCAACGCCGGTAAGACTATTCACGATTTTGTCAGCTACGTCATCACACGTTGCTACGCTATAGAGCATCTTTGCCATCACTGCTTCTCCAACTCACTATGAAGTTTTAATACGTTATCGCCGTCGTCCGTTTCGATGTAATAAGCCGGGTTTTGCTTGCTGCCGTGCCGAGTTATCTCGCTTCCAGCAATCTTTCTGCTCACCGTCTTTTCGAAACTGCTTTTGACTTTACCGGCACCTTTGCCCTGCCCCCACTGCCATTCGACAGTGGCGCCTTCTTGATATTTTGTGGTCACGATCCAAACCTCCATGCGTGCCGTAGCAATCAATGTAGTGTCACAATCGCCTCATCGGCGTAGTGGGAGCGACTGATCGGTCGAGGAAGTTGGGATAGCATCCTTGCTTACAGACTCGCGCCTGGTCCTGCTTCGCTTACACACACAGCCATATATCCAATAAACAGGCCAATTTTTTTATGTTCTGTAAATTCAGATGCTTAGCCTGTATCGGTGTGTGCGCGGGCTGATTTTGAAGGGAGAATTGCGGTCGATTTTGCAGATTAGGGTTGAAGCGGCGTGAAAGATTTACAAGGCGAAACTGGACGAGAGTATAAAAAGGATGAAAACGGGCGTCTTCATCCCCTGGACTGAACAGGCCCCTGAATCAACACCCATGGTGCGATCACAAGTGCCCAGAATTCGGGGTTCTGCTCTGCCCAAAGTAAAGCATCAGCATCAGTAGGCCCGTCAATCTGATGATTGGCCTGAAGCTCGCTGACGGCTGCAGTGTCGTTTTTTACGATACTGAAGGCGGTTTCGACCAGATTGATATCCTCAGCCACCCGAATCAATGCTCCCCTGGCGAAATGAACCTGAAGTTCGTCCCAGTGAATGAGGGCTGTCTGCTCAAGCAATTTTGCAAGATGTGCCTGGTCCTCACTCTTCATCGGGCGTCTCGCCAATGCGTTCAGCCAGATCATCCGGTGGCAGATTCTGCCTGATGGCGAAGCCCATACCGCGCTTGCCGGTATCGTCCGAAGCATTGTAGATAAAGAACGAGTCATCCCCGTTCACAGCGCCGAGGCCACCGCCAAAGTTAAGTACACCATTCGAGTCTACGAAAAACTGCACTTCTGCAGTTCGCGGCGCGACATTGCCAGCCACATCGATCTGACGGCTTTCACCGATACCTTGATCGTTGAGGATGAGTTCTGCAAAAGTCGTCACGGCCACGCCATCGTCGACATAGGTTTCCATCTGCCACCAGGCCCCAGCCAGCGAGGCATCGCTCTTTCCGGCGGAGGCGCGAACGCAAATCTGCTGACTCTGAAAATCCCGCAGTCCACCGCTAGGTGCACTGTAAATTGTCTCAACCACGCCTCTTGGCCTGTTGGCGACGGCCTCATAAAACTGTCGCGATGCGAACAGCACACTGCCATCGACATTGGCTGCGCCGTAGGCCGCGACGTTGCAGTACTGTGGTCGGGCTTCTACTCGGCGCTCCAGTCCATTGCCCTCTCCGGCATCATCTCTCGGATCGATAAGGTAGTCGTCCCCACAATCGATGCGGAAGGTGTCAGCGACGACATCAGCAAAATAATTCTCATCGAGATTTGGGCCAGGCGAAAGGATTGGCTGGGTTGGCTCGAGTGGATTGGCCTGCCTGGCACTCGCATCGGAAATCAGCAGTGCGCCGATACCACCGATCGCGGCGGAACCTCTGATGTAGTTGAAGGGGCGTGGACTGCGGTTCTGCTCGAGCAGACCAGAGTCGTTGAGGTAAGTGTATGCGCCAGTGCCATCCGGATTGAATGTAGCCTCCATCGACCAGACCTCCGGAAACGCCATCTCTGCACCGTTCTTATCATAGCCGACACTGTATTCAAGGCAGCGGTATGGGCCCAGCGTCAGATCAGGCTGGAAGCTGTTGAACTCTTCCTCGGTGGTATTATTTGGCGCGGCCCGTAAAGACAGGGAAATGTTATTACTGCCCGGATCGGCCATCAAAATCATGTCACCGTTAGAGGTCCTGTCCCCAACCTGCCGCTTGTTGGCCCGCTCCCCAAGCCAGCGTTCTGGCGTGAAGCGATAGGTGAACCCGCGGATGAAACCGTGCGCTTCCTTGGTGTCGTTATAGGAAAACCAGTCCTGATGCCCCCCACTGGAAGAGCCGTTGATACCGGTCCTCATATAGCGTGCCCGGTTGTCTTCGAGTATAAATTCCGTGGTATTGAACTGCCCTGCCACCAGGCTCGGCGCGCCTCTCACGAAAGGTTTCTTCGGCTCGTTTTCCAGTTCGCTACAGCCACCAAGGCCGACCAGCGCGGCGAGAGCCACGGCCAAAGACACTGGGCGCCTCGTGAACGCCTTTATGGCTTGCGCTACGAAAAGCGGTGATACACTGGCTGCGCACGAATCTGGTCTTGTCATCAATCTTGTCTCAGCTTTGATTGCTTCTGTATTGTAAGGCGGTGGCCTGAACTGGAATGCCCGCGGCATTGGACCATCTTACCCGCTCTGACTGCCAATAAAATTGAAGGAATCGGCACTATGCAGTCATGCGGCCAGGTATTCCTCTAGTTCGCCGCAGATATGCTTCATCAATTGCTGGGGGAAGACCACGCAATGTGGGTCACACAGCAGCCCGATCTGCACAAAGCCGTTGTAGCTCAGCAGACTGATGCCCAAGCCTGTTTCGCCGCCCTGAGGGACCCAGAACATCAACTCGTTCACTGCGCTGCCCGCAATGAAGCGCTGCTCCTTCGAGCCTGGCACATTCGACAGGACAAGACTCGTCTTGTTGCTGAACGCGTCCATCAGCGGCTGCTGAAGCATCGTCGGCATCAGCCCGGTAGCGCCGATGACAATATGAGAGAGCATCGGTTGCACGGAACCTTTGAGCGCCCGCATGTCGTGCTTGGTCTTGTACAGGCGTTCAACACGATTCCGCAGCCCTACAGCTAGCGGGATGAAGATCGTACCGAATTGATTACCAAGCAGGTCGTCCTCGTCGTCCGGCTGCTGCGCCGCGGTCTTCTCGACCGTACTGTCCTGCTGCCCCTGACTCGAAGGCCTGAGGTTCACGGGCACCGTGGCACGAAGCTCGAGATGCTCATCGACGCTCTGGTGCTCCGCAAGATACTTGCCCAGGCCTCCAGCCACGCAGGACAGCAGAACATCATTGACGCTTGCGCCGAATTGTCGTGCGACCGCCTTGAAATCATCGAGCGGTAGCCTGGAAGACCAGAGCGCGCGCTTCTGCTCGCCAAGCCTCTGGCTCATCACCGTTTCGGGATCTCTGGGCAGTGCTGCCAGCCTGGCCAACTCCGCTGCAGAGTTGAGCAATTGCAAGCCCCGCCCTTCCAAGGTTTCGGCCTTGAGCCAGCGATAACGCTCCGGGCTCAACCTGAAATTGAGATGAGTCACCCGCTCGACGCCATGACTGACCGCCTCCAGACCCGCCTTGACCCTATCGGCTGTTCGGCGCCGCGTTGATCCGCTGGCACCGGACTGTCGCCCGATTTCCGCTTCGTCGTCAGCATCCGGCCCGCCTGCCGAGACTACCTGGTGATCATCGGTGAGAGCAGCGAATATTGAAATGAGAGCGAGGCCATCAGCATAACAATGATGAACCCGCATGATGGCGACGCTTTGCTGCTCGTAACCCTCGAGCAGTATGAATTCCCATAAGGGGCGATCGGGCGCAAGAGGCAGGCTTTGCAGACTACTGACGAAGTGCTCGAGCTCCGGCTTACCGGCGCCAGGCGGCAGGCATTCGTGCCGAATGTGCCGCGAAATATCGATGTCATCCATCTGCTCCCATAAATAGACGCCGGAATGTACGACCGGGCGACAACAGAAACGGTGCAGATGAGCAAAGCGTCTTTCGATAAGTTGTCTGAACTGTGACGGCGACAGCGGATCTGTGATCGCCATGGCTGTAATGATCATATGATTGGTGGGCCGGTCCAGGCGCAGCCAGGCGGCATCGTTTCCACTCACAGGATCAATCGGAAAATCACTAAGCATGACGTACTCTAACGAGAGATTCGGCTGCGGCGCAATCAATTGTATTGTAATTGCTCAATTGACCCTGATCGGTCAAAGTGCCCATCTTAAATGTTCGTAAACTGCCGTCCATTCGTACTACACTAAGGCCAGCAGATTTAATGAGATCGCTGTCACAATTTAATAGACAATAGTACGTGCATCCTGACGTCAAAGGAGGAATATGAGCAGTCTTGCGGAGACTAAAAACCGGCTTCTAAAGCCCGTCTTGCCTACCTATTCCGAAATGTTCTCCGGTCGGGTCTATCAGGTCGGCGAGGGTTCGGTAGCCGTTCGAAACCATAGTTCGGAAGCGAGGCATACCGTTATCGGTGTGCACGGTTTTCTCGAGAATTTCTGCTATTACACGCAGTCCTACCAGGCCGCTGACACCGAACTGATTCTGCTGACCTGTAGCGGCTATCATCTGCCTGTGAGCGGTCCTACAGTCATGACCGCCGGCTGGCAGACAGATATCGACGCGCCGGCCGGTACAATTTCACATGACGCCGCCATACTTCTGCAGACGCTGGCGAATCTGCCGACCGCGCCTCATGTGCGCATACATGGTCACTCACGTGGCTGCGCCGTCATCATGGAAGCTGCGATGCTGCGCCCCGACCTGTTCGAAAATGTCGAAGTGGTTCTCGAAGCGCCTGTTTTACCGGAAGGCCGGCTGCATCCTCTGGTCAGACGACTGATCAAACCGATGAATCATACCACCTGGCCGCTCTTGATTCGGCTGATCACTTCCGCGCCGTCCGCATCCTACGCGCCAACCTTCTTTGGCACGCCGACCAATCGAAAGCGCCAGCTGATGCCGCATATCTTCACGTCGATCAAAGAGTATATGACGCTGGTTCACAACATCGAAGACCTTCGGGACTGGATGATGAGTCGTGACAGCTCGGCGTATGAACACATTCCGAATGGGACCATTCTGATACCCAAAGTCGACCGGGTTCTGGACAGGGCTGCCATGCTCAAAAGTGCTCGTCAGTCGCACAATGCGATCAGCATCGTCGAAACCGACGCCAGCAGTCACTTCATCACTCTCGACTGCGAATCCTGGATACCGAAATTGCCCGCACGACTCGCCCAGGCCACGCCGATCCGGCCAACGCTAGCCAGGACAGCTGAGTAATCGGCGACAGGCAGCCGGTATCAATCGCCGTTCATCACTCAAGAAAACGCATGTCGAAACACAAGCTCCTTGGAGTCAAGCCCAGATCAGGCGAAGCCCAGCGCCTGCAGCAGTCACTGCTGGATTATCATCACTACCGCCACGAGAATCGCTCACCTGAATCCGACCGGACCCAATCGGTGGCGGCGCTCCAGGCAGTGCAGATGGCTCGACTGACTGAGACGCATCGCGATCTCATCGAGTCCCCGAGATATCATGAGGCCCTGGTTTTTCTCCTGAATGATCTCTATGCGCCACATAATCTCATGCAGCGGGATGCCGACCTCGAACGGATATTTCCAAAGATCGTCAAGCTGCTCCCTCAGAAACTGCTTGGGGTAATGGCGGATCTTACCGATCTCAATATGTTGACACAGCAGCTCGACGACCGTCTGCTCGACACGCTGTTCGACGACTACCTGCAGGCTGCTGGCGCAAACGCAAAGGACGCTGCTTCCGAAGCGGCTTTTGCTGACTGGATCACTGGTATGTCGGACGGTCAGTATGCAGCGGCATTCCGTCACTGTGACAACAGGGATGATCGCTTGAGGCAGATTCAGCTGACCAGCACGCTCGGCATCGAGCTAGAACGCTACGTGACCAGTCGTAGCATTCTGTTCGCGCTCCAGATCAGCCAGGGCGCCGCCGAGATGGCTGGCCTGGCAGAACTGCATGGTTTCCTGATGCGCGGCTTCACGGCCTTTCGCAATATGGGGGGCGTCACAGAGTTGCTCGATACGATCTCAAACCGGGAGATTGCACTGCTCGAGCACCTGTTCAGTCATGAGGCTGACGAATTGCGGCAGATGGAAAAACCTTTCCGGCTCTGAAGCCGCTCAGCCTCGTACCAGATGATCGAGGTGTCGATGCAGCTCCTGTTCGATCCGTGACTTGAAGGGCCTGGCGAGCAGACCCAGATGGAGGTCGACATCGATGCTGTTTTCATTGACCTTGAGATCACCTTTCACGCCACTGCGCTTGAAATCCAGCTGGTTACCGTTCCATTCGTAGTTGACATTGAATTCGCGTCCCAGATCTTCAGCCAGCGCCTCTGCCTTTGCCCTTGCTTCATCCATTGGCAGGTTGTGCTGACGTGATACTTTGATGTTCGACATATCTGTGGTTTCCATGGCCGTATTAAGGCTATCAGGTTAAGATAACGAGCTCGCAGCGACAAGCGATCGCGCCGGCGCAACGTTCCGATACTCTGGGTACGTAGTCCGCTGGCAAATGTTTCTCCACAGGAAGTACAGGCAGCGCGCATGAGTCAGGACAGCAACACCCATTTCGGATTCAGTCAGGTTCCGGTCGAACAGAAACAGGCCAAGGTAGGCGCTGTGTTCGATTCGGTCGCGAGACGTTATGACGCCATGAACGATCTCATGTCGTTCGGCGTCCATCGTATGTGGAAGCGCTTCACCATTGCGAAAAGCGGTGTTCGCAAGGGCTATTCAGTACTCGACATCGCCGGCGGTACTGGCGACCTCAGCCGGAAGTTCGCCGATATCGTTGGACCGGAAGGGCGCGTGGTGCTGGCAGACATCAATGCCAGCATGCTTGAGGTGGGTCGAACACGCATGCTCAACGAGGGCTACGCGGCGCCACTCGAGTATGTGCAGGCCAATGCTGAAAAGCTGCCGTTCCCGGAAGACAGCTTCGACTGTGTGAGCATCGCCTTCGGCTTGCGCAACGTCACCGACAAGGACGCTGCACTCGCTGAAATGTGCCGCGTGCTGAAGCCTGGCGGTCGCCTGCTCGTGCTCGAGTTTTCCAAGCCGCAGAATCCGCTGCTGGCGAAAATGTATGACGCGTATTCTTTCAAGGCCCTGCCCATGATGGGCAAGCTGGTCGCACAGGACAGTGACAGCTACAAGTACCTGGCCGAGTCCATTCGCATGCACCCAGATCAGGAGACCATGCTTGGCATGCTTCAAACGGCCGGCCTCAGTCTGTGCAAGTACTATAACCTCAGCGATGGCATAGTGGCCCTCCATACCGGCATCAAGGCCTGACCGGCGCAGCTCATGATCGAGAGAATACTGAAACGTATCAATGCTGTACTGGCCTATGACGCGGCGTCTGCCGAGTCCCTGCGGGCGCTGGACGGTCGCCTGCTTGGTATCGACATCGAGACTGCGCCCGGCAAGCCAGTCGTCATCAGGCTCGGATACCCACTACAGCGGGCCGACGACATCGCCAAGTCACCCCTCCCGGATATGGTCTGGCTGAAGGGCACCCCATTGCAGCTGCTCGCAGCATTGAAAGGTCAACGCGAGTCGGTGAAGGTCGAGGGCAATGTGGAGTTGCTCGATGCGCTCGAGACGATCCGGGCCGGGCTTGATATCCAGTGGTCCCAGCTGCTTGCAGAGACGCTGGGTGTCGAAACTGCGAGTGTGCTGGGGAGCACCGCCAGCGGTACACGGCACTGGATACGCAGCACCACCGAGCGCTTCCGCAGTGATGTTCTGGCCTATCTGCAGGACGAACGCGAAGCCATGCCCCATCCCCGCGAGTTCGAGCAGTTTGCCGAAGAAGCGCTGGCACTTCGTCAGCGAGCCGACAAGGCAGAAGCGAGACTGGCGATCCTCGAAGCACAGTTGGCAGAGAAGGCGACTGGCGTTTGAGTAGTGTGTGGCGCTGCCTGCAGATTCTATGGGTGTTCAGCCGCTATCGGCTGGACCGCCTCATTCCGCGCGAATACTGCTCCAGGTCGCTGGCGCTCATCCTTACCCTCGGACCATGGCGACTCTTTCCAACGCCGCCGGGCAACCGTGGCGATGCTTTCCAGAAGGCCCTGGAAGAGCTCGGACCCATCTTCATCAAGGTAGGGCAACTACTCTCCACACGGCCTGACCTGTTGCCACCGGATATCGCGATTCCCCTGAGCCGTCTGCAGGATGAAGTCGCCCCTTTCGATGGTGCTGTCGCACGCGCCATCATAGAGCGGCAATGGCAGTGCCCCATCGAGTCGCGAGTACTGGATTTCTCGGAAACACCTCTGGCCTCGGCTTCCATCGCGCAGGTGCATACTGCCCGTCTGCCGGACGGTCAGGACGTCGTCATCAAGGTGACCCGCCCGGACATCCGGGTGCGCATCGATCGCGACACCCGGCTAATGGCGCTGCTGGCAGACTTCGTCGAGCGCAGAGTCGACCAGGGGCATCGCCTGAATGCCCCCCAGGTAGTAGCAGACTACCGGCAGACGATTCTCGACGAAATGGATATGCCCAGGGAAGCCGCAAACACATCGCAACTCAAGCGTAATTTTTCCGCCGTCGCTGATGCCCGACTGCTCTACGTGCCGGCTGTGCACTGGCCGCTAACCGGCGAGCGTGTGTTCACCATGGAGCGCATCCATGGCATTCCAATTTCTCAGGTGGCCACGCTCAGGTCTCTGGATGTCAATCTGAAGCTGCTAGCCGAACGTGGCGTGGAAATATTTTTCACCCAGGTGTTCAGGGACAACTTCTTTCACGCCGACATGCATCCGGGGAATATTTTCATCGATGCTTCGAAGCCTGAGGACCCGCGCTACATTGCCATAGATTGCGGCATCGTCGGTTCGCTCACCGAGGAAGACCAGGCCTATCTGGCGAAGAACCTGCTTGCTTTCTTCAGACGTGATTACCGCGCAGTGGCCACTTTGCATGTGGCTTCAGGCTGGGTGCCTGCCGACACCCCGGTGAGCGAGTTCGAAGCCGCTATCAGGACCGCCTGCGAGCCTATTTTCGAACGGCCCCTCGCGGAGATTTCCTTTGCCCACTTTCTGCTGAGACTGTTCGAGACGGCCCGGCGCTTTGAAATGGAAGTGCAGCCCCAGCTCGTGCTGCTGCAGAAGACGCTGGTGCACATTGAAGGTCTCGGTCGTACCCTCTACCCTGAGCTTGATCTGTGGCAGACTGCGCAGCCTTATCTGGAGCGCTGGATGAAGTCGCGGATCGGACCGCCCGGTTTATTGCAGGCCATGCGGGAGCGGCTTCCCGAGTGGCTCGAGCATTCACCTGAAATGCCTGAACTGGTGTATAACGCCTTGCAGAACATCGCCGGCGGCTCCGGGGTCGGCGGGCATCTGCAGTACCGCGAGCGGCAGGAGCAAAGCCGCTCGCGGCGCGCCACGGCTGGTCGCGGTGCCGCCGATGGGAATGGGCGGACATGGCCAGAGAAGAGCAAAGGTAACGGTCGCCTGTCGGCCAAGATCATTGCCGTGGCGTCCATCGCCCTGCTCGCCCTGTCCGCTGGCGTAGCTGGCTTCTTTGTCAGCAACCCGCCCGACTGGGTAGTCTGGATCGAATCCAGGCCCTGGCTAGTGCCTGCCGTACTGCCTCTGGCCGTCTGGGCGGTCATCTGCGCATGAGTCTGATCAATCACCATACCACGCCTGTGGCGGGGAGCTGAACATGTTTACAGTCGACACGGCCATCACTGAGGCCTCGGCCTTTCTTGACGAGATTCGCTGGAATCACGACGGCCTCGTCAATGTGGTCGCCCAGGATGCTGAAAGCCGTGAAATATTGATGCAGGCGTGGATGAACCGCGAAGCGCTGCTAGAGACACTTCGGCGTGGCGAGGTGGTCTACTGGTCGCGATCCAGGCAAAAGCTCTGGCACAAGGGTGAAGAGTCAGGCCATGTTCAGAAGCTTCATGCGCTCCGGCTCGATTGTGATGGCGATGTGATCGTCGCAGACGTTGAGCAGGTCGGTGGCATTGCCTGCCATACCGGTCGGGCCAACTGTTTCTTCCGCACCCTTGCAGTGACTGGCGCAGGCCCGGAATGGGTGACGAACAGTGCGGTACTGAAAGATATGAGCCAGGTGTATTCGCAGCCTCAGGGCACAAGCCACCGTGATTCGGAAACAGGAGACTCATGAGCGATAAAGAACACCCGCAGGATGGTGCTGCGGACGCAGATAACGACACTGGCACAGCGCTGGTCACTGACTCCAGCCGCGTATTGATTGAACTCGACCGGGTGCTGGCTGGCCGCAAGAATGCGCCACCCGATTCAAGTTACGTCGCTACGCTGTATAGCAAGGGGTTAAACAAGATATTGGAGAAGGTTGGCGAAGAGTGTACCGAGACTATTCTGGCAGCCAAGGATCTTGAGAGCGGACAGCGATCGGGAAGCGCGGAGGTAGATCGGCTGAAGCACGATATGGTATCGGAGACCGCGGATCTCTGGTTCCACTGCATGCTGGCACTCCAGCATTTGGGCTGCTCTCACGAAGATGTGCTGCGCGAACTGGCCCGGCGATTTGGCCTCTCCGGCATCGACGAAAAAAACAGTCGTAAACCCTGATGCACCACTCCTTGTCATAGTGGTGTAATATTCACAGACGAGGATGCCAGATCACGAGTGCTGGCCCGAAACTCAGTCAGACACCATAAACGCGCTCCAAAGACGAATTGCTGAGAAGGCAAACCGTCAACGACGCTCGATCGAGAGGTTAGGTATGGGTATTTCAATGTGGCAGTTACTGATCGTACTGGTGATCGTTGTACTGCTCTTCGGCACCAAGCGACTGAAGAATATCGGCTCTGACCTGGGCGGCGCGATCAAGGGCTTCAAGAAGGCTGTTGGGGAAGATGACGCCAACAAGGTTGATGCCGAGGCTGAGCAAAAGAAAACAGCCAACTCACAGATCAGCGAGCAGACTCCACAGGGCAATGGTTCGGACCCCCTGGCTTCCGAAAGCAATTCGGGCTCGGCCGTGGAGACACAATCAGCGGCTGATACCAGAAAAAGCTGATCCCTCCCTGTCAGGAGGTAGATCGCTTGACCGGCCTTTGTGTGGTAAACCAAGTGTATGTTTGATATTGGCTTTCTTGAACTGGTATTGATCGCGGTGATTTCACTGCTGGTCCTGGGACCAGAGCGTCTCCCTGGCGCTGCGCGGAGTGCGGGCCTCTGGATAGGTAAATTTCGACGAATGGCTTCGCAATTTACCAGCGAGATCGACAAGCAGCTGAAGGCTGAGGAGTTCCGCGAGAAGTTGCGCAAGGAAGGCGACACGCTGGGCGTCGAACATATACAGGGCACCGTCCGCCAGGCGCTGGACAGGGCGAAAGACTTCGAGGACAGCATTGTTCGTGAGCCCATCGCTGGCACAGAACCAGTGAAGTCTCGTCCAAGCAGCAACGAACAACCTGCGCAAGCATCGACACAGCCAGCCGCTACTTCCAATGAGCAGCCGGCGACACAGATCGACAAATCACCTAAACCGCAGCCTGATCAGGCAAACGGGGAGCACACGAAACCATCATGACCGACGAGTCCGACATGCAGGAATCCGGCGAACAGTCGCTGGTCAGTCACCTCGTCGAACTCCGCGACAGGTTGCTGCGTTGCGTTCTCTCGATCGCCGTCTGTTTTATTCCGCTCTATGCCTTTGCCAATGAACTTTATGCAGCAGTGTCCGAGCCGCTGAGGGCAGCCCTGCCACCCAACGCCACCATGATAGCGACAAACGTGGCCTCGCCTTTTCTGGCCCCGTTCAAGCTGACTCTGTTCACCGCATTTTTCGTGGCTGTGCCTTACATCCTTTACCAGATATGGAGCTTCATTGCGCCGGCGTTGTACCAGAAGGAAAAGGGTTTTGCGATCCCACTGTTGATTACAAGCGTCCTCCTGTTCTATGCCGGCGTCGCTTTCGCCTACTTCGTCGTATTTCCGCTGGCCTTCGCATTCTTTGCCTCCACAAGTCCGGAAGGGGTGGCGATGATGACGGATATCAATAGCTACCTCGACTTCATTCTGAAAATGTTCTTCGCCTTTGGTGTCGCCTTCGAGATTCCCGTCGCCACCATACTGCTGCTCAAGACTGGCCTGACTTCCATTGCGAGTCTGAAGGAAAAGCGGCCTTATATCATTGTCGGCTGTTTCGTGGTGGGCATGGTGTTGACACCCCCTGACGTCATTTCCCAAACGCTGCTGGCGGTGCCGATGTGGTTGCTCTATGAAGCCGGCATATTTTTCGCCAGGCACCTCGGCATTGAAGGCAGTGCTTCCGACGAGCAACCCTCCACGCCCTGATGAACCTGCTGCTGTTGACGCCTGAGGAGATCGCAGGCGAGCTCGTGTACCTGCCTGCCACCGACCGCCGAGCCATCCATCTGCTCAGGATCGTAAAGGTCGTCCCAGGTGATCACCTCGAAATTGGTGTGCTCGGAGGGAACCTGGGGTTTGCCGAAGTGATTGGCGTTGAACAAGATGCGCTCACACTGAGACCAGACGCGCTGGCCATCATGCCGCCCCCGCCGTTGCCGCTCACACTTGTACTTGCCTTGCCGCGACCCAAGATGCTGCGGCGCACCTTGCAGTCTGCAGTGTCTCTCGGCATCAAGCGAATCTGTGTCTGCCACGCGAGGAAGGTCGACAAGAGTTACTGGCAGTCACCCTACCTGAGCGAAGCGGCGATGTTTGCCAACACTATCCTTGGGCTCGAGCAGTCGATGGACACGCAGCTGCCGGTGATTACCCTGCATCAGCGCTTCAAACCCTTCGTCGAAGATGAGCTGCCTGTTATCGCGCAAAATTCCCGGAAGCTGCTTGGCGCAGTGGATGGTCGGCCGTCAGCAGCGTTTCGTGGACTTCAGGATGAAGCGGTCACGCTGGCGGTCGGTCCCGAGGGTGGTTTTATTCCCTATGAAGTCGAACACTTCATCGAAGCCGGCTTCGAGCCGGTGTCGCTGGGCCAGCGGGTACTGCGGGTTGAAACAGCCCTGCCAGCGCTGGTCGGTGCCTTGCTGCTCTGAATGCCAGCGATGCCACAGTAGAGCGCCAGTCCTGCCTAGTTCATCGCCAGGCTGATGATTTTCCGCTTCAGCGGATGCAGCGCGTGCACAGCTGACATCCCACGATTCAACAGATTGTTCAGCAGGGCTGAGCGGCTCGTGAAGCCTCTGTGAAAGCCCTCCATCATGGCCATGACAGCCAGATTGTCGGGCCGCCGCTGCAATTCGTATCGCCGGAGCGTTTCAATATGACCGGGAAGCAGTCCGCGGCCGAGCCCTCGCTCTATGGATGCCGCCAGCGCGGTGACGTCTTTCAAACCCAGGTTCACCCCTCGCCCTGCCAGAGGATGGATAACATGGGCGGCATCCCCTATGAGTACTGCCGCATCCATATGATAGCGCCTGGCATGACACTGTCTCAGCGGCACCGACACTCGCTTGCCGGCCGCTATCGCTGTGCCAATACAGCCTTCGGACGCAGCGTTCAGATGCTGAAGAAAAGTCTCATCATCAGCAGCCATGAGTGCTCGCGCTTCGTCATGATCCTGCGACCAGACAATGGAAATGAGTCGGCCTTCATGACCACCTGGGGAGCCCTGCTGTCCAAGGTGGGCTCGCAGTGGCAGGAGCGCCAGTGGCCCACTGGGCGTGAAGTGCTGCCAGGCAACACTGTCATGTGATTCATCAAAGGCCACTGTGGCCACAATCGCCTGCTGCCCGTAATCCCACTCACGTGTCGGAATATCCAGCAGTCTGCGAGTCTGTGAACCCGGACCATCGGCGCCGACTATGAGGCGGCTCGATAGTGTGAGCGCCTTTGCAGGAGGCTCGCCGTCTGCTGCGATGGTGTCAATGGTCAGCAAACGGCTATCATCCTGCGCTGGCAGAATGCCCCGCAGCTTGCCCCTGACCAGTCGCAGCTGCGCCTTCGGTTCAGCTGCGGCTGCAGCGAGTCGCTGATACAGCGCAGCCAGCACAATGCGATTCTCGACGATGCAGCCCAGGTCGGGCTGCTGGACATCCATGGCATCGAAGCCAATTCGACCGCCGTTGCGGGCGTCCCAGATTCGCATGCTGGTGTAGGGCTGCGCGGCGTCCTGAATCGAAGACCAGACCTCGATATCTTCAAGCAGCCTCCGCGATGCCGGCGACAAGGCACTCACTCTGACATCGTAGGTCGCGATATCGCCTGATGGGGCTTCCGCCTGAACCTGCTTCACAGCCGCTGCATTCAGCGCAGGACTCGGATCCACCAGTGCAACCCGCAGGCCTAGTTGCAGCAGGCGAAGCGTGAGCGCAGCGCCAACCAGTCCTGCACCGATGATCACAGCGTCGTAGGCCGCAGACGGACCTGTGCCGATAGCGGGCGTCTGAGGAGTCATGAGGGCATGTTCTCTTCTGCAAGGGCTTCGATCCGAGGCCGCTGTCTGGGCTGCCAGGGCGCAGCCTGCGGCGCCCAGAGCCCCATAGCCGCTTCGGCAAACTCTCGACGTGCGAAGGGCATGGTGTTGAGCATGGCAAATCCGACGCGCCGAGACTTGCGCAGTGCCGAGACTACCGACACCGGCAGCCAGCGATTGGGCCGGTCGTCTTCAACAGCGGGTCGTGTACTCCCCGGCCGCATGAACAGCTCCACCAGCAGGTCGGTTATTTCAATCAGCATACGCTGATCGGCATACCGCGCTTGTCCATAAGCCGCTAAACCTGCATTGATGGCGGTCGCATCGGCATTCTGCATCTCGCGAGCAGTCAATATATTGGCCAGCGCCCCGACATCACGCAGCGTAAGGTTGAAGCCCTGCCCCGCGACTGGATGAAGAGTGTGTGCAGCGTTGCCGATGACTACGCATGCGGGGCCGATCTGGCCAGGCATGTCCAGCAAGGAGAGTGGGTAAGACTGGCGGGCTTTCACGGCGGTGAAGATGCCCGGCTCAAATCCGGCGAGACGCTGAATTTCGTCAATGAATGCGGCGTCTTCAAGCGAATTGATGCGCTGCGCACGCTCACTGTTGACCGTGACGACCAGTGAATACCAGAGGTCGCCATCGCCAGCCAGAGGCAGAAGCGCGATCGCACCTTCATCGATAAAGCGTTCGAAGGCCCGCCGTTCGTGACCAGTTCGACTACGGATATTGGCGATGATGGCCACCTGCGCATAGTCATGTCGATGCTGCTCGAACATCGCACCGGACTGCTCCGTCAAGCTTGCGCTGCAGAGTTCTGCAGCCTTGCCGCCATCGGCAAAGACGAGTAGGTCGAAGGTGTCGCTGACCACGCCATCTGACGTGTCGAACTGCAGTACCCAGCGCTGCTCCGGTGTCAGCTGGGCCTGTGTCAGTGTAGCCGGCGAGCGTAGACGAAAACGCTGGGCGTCTGCGCGAGCAACCTGTGACAGCATGCCCTGGCCAAGTACTTCATTGGGTATGACATAGCCGAGCGCTGGCACGCCACACTCTCGGCTACTGAGCGCGACCTGCCCGAACTGACCGCGCTCGCTGACCGCAATCTGCTCGATTGGCGCCGCCCATCTGGCAATATCCGGCCAGACGCCGAAACGCTGCAGCAGTTGCTGACTCGAATAACTCAGTGCACTCGAGCGGCGATCCGCAACGGCATCTACGCTTGCTGCTTCGGCGCTCGCAGTCACGCCGCTATCGAAGGCGATAGCGCGCTGTTCAACGAGCGTAAGGTCCAGATGATGTGCAGAGCGCACCGCCATGGCTAGCGCAGACCCTGCCAACCCCCCACCAATGATGGCAACTTTCAGCATGTTATCCCTGGCTGCCGGCTCATGACGCCATGAGCTGTTCAATATCTTCCGTGCGTTTCGGCACTTTCTCGGTCAGAACATCAGGACCATTCTTGCCCACACAGACATCGTCTTCGATGCGGATACCGATACCGTGCCAGCGCTTGGCCACACCGTCGGCATCGGGATCGATATAAATACCTGGCTCCACGGTCATGACCATGCCTGGCTCAAGCTGCCGCCACTGCCTATCGACCTTGTAGCTGCCGACATCGTGAACATCCATGCCCAACCAGTGACCGGTCTTGTGCATGAAAAAGCGCATATAGGCCTTGGTCTCCAACAGCTCATCCATCGAGCCCTTGAGTATCTTGAGATCTTTCAGACCCTGTGTAATGACCCGGACGGAGGCCTCATGAGGCTCGTTCCAGTGCTTGCCGGGCATGACCTGCTGAATCGATTGCAGCTGCGCTTCCAGAACGATGTCATACAAGGCTTTCTGCTCGGCAGTGAAGCGACCATTGACCGGAAAGGTCCTGGTGATATCTGCTGCATAATAGGCTAGCTCGCAGCCGGCATCGATCAGCACCAGGTCGCCATCTTTCAGCTTCTGGTTGTTCTCCCGGTAATGCAGAATGCAGGCATTCGCACCGCCACCGACAATCGCCGGATAGGCCCAGGACACTGCGCCCTGACGGGCAAATTCATAATTGATAATGGCTTCGAGTTCGTACTCGTACATGCCGGGCTTGCAGAGTTTCATGGCAGCCATATGAGCTTCGGCGCTGATACGGCCAGCTTCTCGCATTACCTTGATTTCCTCCGCACTCTTGTACGACCGCAGATGATGCAGGTTGTACTGCAGCGGCTTGATGCTGTCGGGGAGGCGCGCGCCTTCGCGAATCTGGGTGCGGATGCGGTTCAGCCAGCGGGTAACGTTCGCATCGAAAGCCTCGTTGGCCCCATAGTCGTAGAACACTTCACTGGCGCTTTCGAGCATGCCCGGCAGAATGTCATCGATATCCTTGATTGGAAACGCATCATCGAAGCCGTATGAATCGACCGCTTCGCCCTGCCCGATGATCCGGCCATTCCAGCGCTCCAGCTCTGGCTCCTTGTCCTGACAGAAGAGCACGGCTTCGCCATGCGGATTGCCAGGTCGCAGCACCAGTACCGAGCGTGGCTCGGGGAAGCCGGAGAGATAATAGAAATCGCTGTCCTGCCGATAGGGAAACTCGACGTCACGGTTACGAATGCGCTCCGGTGCCGCTGGCAGTATGGCGATACTGTCTGCGGGCATCATGGCCATGAGCGCCGTACGCCGGCGGTCGAACTCGCGACGGCTGATCTTCGCTGGGCCAGTCGTGTCCGGACGTCGGGAGGCGCCCCGACCCGTGGCCGCCGCGCCCTTGCCCGCTGCAGGCTTTCTGGCTACGGTGTTTGCTCTTGTTGCTGTCTGGCCTGCCACAATCTGCTTCCTTCTTATTGAAATGGACAACTTGAGTCTGTTCGAAACGGCAGCACACTCATTCTCAGATCAATGAACAGTAACGCCGGCGAGTGGGTCGTTATCACTGTCATCGGCCGACTTGCCGTTTTTGCCATCTTGCCCGGGCGCGGCGGACTTGCTGTTCTTGGTGATTCGGAAATCATGCCAGAAGTGGAGCACGGCGGTCTTGACGAACTCTTCGATCTGCAGGAAGTCGAACTCCGCGCCTTCATTGACTTCCTCGGCCGCGCTGTCCGGATCGAGCTCACCGATGGCGATGAGGTCTTCGATAAGCTCCTGCGCATCATCACTGATGTCCATGATCTGATCGCCGAGCAGGGCCGAAAAGCCTTCCAGAAAGCCCTGGCTCCACTCGGCCAGTTCATCGAGCTTCACGGCAATGTCATCGGTGCAGGTATCCAGCCAGAGCGAGAAATCCATCGCGTCTGAGGCCAGTGCTTCCTCGGCATAGCCGAATATCAGTGCCAAGGCCTTTATGTAGGGGCCATCCACCGCTTCGTCGCTGTCGAGCACCGCATCGGTATGTAGCCACCAGGGCGTCTCGGCGAGCCGGCCTGGATCGAGCGAGGAAAACGATTCGCGCTCTGAAGGATCCAGCTCGGAGGGCGCGATGGAGGCCGAATCACCAGCTACGACGCGGCCGGACCACAGCCCGTGAATGTAAGCAGCCGACACTGGACTGTTGAGCTGCTGGAGAATCTGAGCCAGTGCTTTTTGCGGAGTAGCCATGACGTATACTGGTCCACTGGGTTAGTATGAGCGCATCTTGTGTGCGGGTCTGCTTGCGCCTGTAAGCGTTACGGCTATGCTAGCATGACGCATAGCTGCATGACATATCGCCAGCACCACATAGAGAGCGGGGGCGCCTCAACGGCCACCTTCGCGATGATCTATACGAGGATTCAATGGAAGTCGTCAAGCTTCAACAGCTCAATGAAAAAATGGAACGTCTGATCGCACGCTGCCGCCAGCTCGAGAGCGACAACGCCGCGATGAAAGTTCAGCAGGATGCCTTCCACAAGGAGCGCATGCAGCTGATGCAGAAAAACGATATGGCGCGGTCGAAGATCGAAGCCATGATTGGTCGGCTCAAGTCTCTGGAGCAGTCATCGTGAGTAGGTATTTATGAACAAGCCCGGTAACGCAGTCGCCGTCACCATCCTCGACAAGGAGTATCTGGTCGCCTGTCCGCCAGAAGCACAGAGTGGCTTGCGAGAAGCCGCTAGTGCGCTCGATACGAAAATGCGTGAAATTCGCAATACCGGCAAGGTGCATGGCCTCGAGCGGATTGCCGTCATGGCCGCGCTCAATCTGAGCTATGAAACCATGCAGGCTTCAACGCGGGACTCGGCCATAGAGCAGTCGCTGGAGCAGATGCACCGGCGCCTGGATGAAGTGCTCGGCAAGTAGCCAGACGTTTTTGGCTGGCCTTGCAGGAATTAACAATACGTCACAGTTGGACGCATCTAAGCGGTTAACATCCATGGAGCTTTGCAGTAGACTGGTTCCACTGCCTGGATTATCCGCCAGCTGGATATGTCCTCGAGCCGATACTTATACTACCGGCTGCCTAATGTGGCTGATGTGTGCAAGTCCTGAGCGAAAGCGACAGGAAAGCCTTTCTCAGCCCTGCGGTTGCCACCTTGAACCATCGGGTTCAAGGGCTACATCCAGTAACGGTAATTCGGGTAGCTTCTTTTCCCTCTGTTTCGCAGGTCGCTCATGACCAGTCAGCGAGACGCCAGATCTTCCCTGAGAAAGCAGATGCGCCGCCGCCGGAGAAGCCTTACGGCTACTCAACGTCGACACGCCGCACTGGCGCTCGCTTCAACGATCACCACACAACTCCTGTTTCGCCGCAATCTCCGCTGGGGCCTCTACCTGGCAAACGATGGCGAGATTGATCCTGATGTCCTGGCAGCACGTTTAGTTCGCTGCAGAAGGCAGTTATTCCTGCCTGTACTGCATCCGGTCCATCACGGTCGTTTGTGCTTCGCTCGCTTCTATCCAGGTATGCCGATGATGCGCAATCGCTTCGGCATCTCTGAGCCAGCGCCGCCACTGCTGACGGTGCCGCTATGGACACTTAGCACGATTTGCGTACCGTTGGTGGCCTTCGATGAGCAGGGTAACAGGCTCGGTATGGGCGGGGGCTTCTACGACAGAAGTTTCGGGCGCTTCAGCAAGCCAAGCGGTGCTGCGACCACTGGCCTGGTTTCAAGGCCACTGAAACTGGGTATTGCCTTCGAATTCCAGGGGGTGGAGCGCCTGCCCTCGGAGCCCTGGGATATTCCGCTTGACGCTATTGCGTCCGATAGGCGCTATCAGTCGACCGCCTCGTCAACAACGGTTGCATCTGAACAGCCGTAACAACATCGCTACGCGAAGCTGTCGCAGCTTCTGCGTCGTCGTGCATCATCGTGGTAAATCCTGACACAGCCAGGCTGATGACGAAAATAAACAGCACAGTGGTGATGGCGTCGGGTTTTCTTTGCATGCCGGTAAGACCTTTTTTTATCCAGATTCAGCGACTTCAGGGTTGTTGTTGAAAATTATTATAGAAGGTATCGCTAACTTTCAAAGGTCAAAACACAAAAAATCACTGTTTTTTACGCGCTCATGCACAAACGCTTACTTCCCGAGAAAAAGGCCGTAAGCCGGATTATCCGTTTCCTCCCAATATCGAAACCCAATCGTATCGAGCATGGTCTCGAAGTCGACCTTATCCTCCGCCGGAACCTGCGCTCCGACCAGTACCCGACCAAATGCCGCTCCATGATTCCGATAGTGAAACATGGAGATATTCCAGCGGGTTCCGAAGGACATCAGGAACTTCAGCAATGCACCAGGCCGCTCGGGAAATTCGAATCGATACACCAGCTCGTTGAGTAGCGCCGGCGAGTGGCCGCCCACCATGTGGCGAACGTGCATTCGCGCCATCTCATTGGACGTGAGATCGATCACGGTGTAGCCGCCGTTACTGAGCGCCCCCATGAGGTCGCTAGTTTCCTCAGCACCCCTGCTCACCTGAACACCCAGGAAGATCTGCGCCTTGGCTGCATCGTCGGTCGTCCGATCGTCCAGCGCATAGCGATAGTTGAATTCGGTGATATTGTGGCCGCCAAGGGTATTGATAAGCTGCTTGAAGCTGCCTGGCTTTTCTGGGATCTGCACGGCAAGAATAGCCTCTCGCGCCTCACCGATCTCCGTTCGCTCAGACACGTAGCGCAGGCGCTCGAAGTTCATGTTTGCACCGCTCACGGTCGCTACGAGGCGCTGGCCGACGGCCTTCTCGCGAGTGACGTACCGTTTCATTCCCGCAACAGCCAGCGCACCAGCCGGCTCAGCGATGGACCGCGTGTCTTCGAAGATATCCTTGATGGCCGCACAGATTTCGTCGGTACTCACCAGGATCACCTCGTCGATGTGATCCTTGCAGATGGACCAGGGAATGTCTCCAATGCGTTTTACAGCCACGCCGTCGGCGAATATGCCAACCTCCGCCAAAGTAACAGGCTGTCCAGCTTCGAGCGCGGCATACAGACAGTTCGAATCGGCCGGCTCCACACCGATCACCTTGATATGCGGATGCAGATACTTGATATAGGCCACTACACCGGCCGTCAGACCACCGCCACCGACACAAGTGAAGATAACGTCTGGCAGACCTTTGAACTGACGCAGTATCTCGACCGCAATTGTCCCCTGTCCGGCAATGACATCCTCATCATCGTAGGGCGGGATATAAGTCAGCTGCAGCTCCGCGACGAGTTTGGCTGCATGCGCGGCAGCTTCATCGAAGGCATCACCGATCAGCACGACTTCAGCGCCACGGGAGCGCACCGAGTTCACCTTGATCTCCGGAGTGGTCTGGGGCATCACGATGATGGCCCGAATACCGAGTTGTTGAGCGGCCAGGGCCACACCCTGGGCATGGTTCCCGGCGGAAGCGGTGATCACGCCGCGCTGCCGCTCGGCCTCGCTTAGCTGCGCCAGCTTGTTGTAGGCGCCTCTGATCTTGAAAGAGAACACGGGCTGAAGATCTTCACGCTTGAGCCAGACCTCGTTGCCCAGGCGCTTGGACAGCAGTCTGGCGTGATCCAGCGGCGTTTCTATGGCGCAGTCGTAGACTCGGGCGGAGAGAATTTTCTTGATGAAGCGCTGTAGCATTAGATGTTCCGGTATCGGCCGGCGTCGCTTGTTGACAAATTCGGGCCTGGCTTGAAGAATCGTGAGATAGTAGCGGTACTACTATACCTCAGTCTACCGCTTCACCGGGCTACAGGCTCCACACTCTCAGGCATGGCAGGTCATCATGGATCAGAACCAGCAGAAAAAGGCCGCAGCGGAAGCTGCCGTCGAGCGCATCCTCCCCTTACTGAAAAGCGATACCATCATTGGCTTCGGCACAGGTTCAACTGCCAACTTCTTCATTGATGCGATGGCTCGTCACAAGATCGATTTCGACGCGGCGGTCGCCAGCTCTGCAGCCACAGCAGAACGGCTGCGTTCGCTGCATGTGCCAGTACTGGAGCTCACCTCGGCATCCCGGGTCGACTTCTACGTCGACGGAGCGGACGAGTGCAACGAGCATCGTCAGCTCGTCAAGGGCGGCGGCGGCGCATTGACGCGTGAAAAGATCGTTGCGGCAGCTGCCAGCGAGTTCATCTGCATCGCTGATGAGAGCAAGTTCGTCGACGTGCTCGGCAACTTCCCGCTACCGATCGAAGTCATCCCCATGGCCCGCAGTCTGGTCGCCCGCAAGATAGTCGCGCTGGGCGGCGATCCGGTCTACCGGGAAGGCTTCACAACGGACAACGGCAACATCATCCTCGATGTTCACAACCTCAGGATCACTGACCCGACAGCGCTCGAGTCAGATCTCAATCAGATTACCGGAGTAGTCTGCAATGGCCTGTTTGCAAGGCGGCCGGCGGATGTTCTGCTGCTGGCAGGTGCAGGCGGCGTCCGGACGATCAGCTAGCCCCGGCGCCCTTCGCTCGCTTATACTGTGCGCCAGTTTCCAGAGCCGAGTCGATCATCGACTCTCAACCCCGCTTTTTCAGATAAGGACGCACCATGAATTTCGACGCCATCCCAGCCGGCAAGGATCTCCCGGATGATTTCAACTGCATCATCGAAATCCCGGCCAACGCCAATCCAATCAAATATGAAGTCGACAAGGATGCTGGCATGGTCGTGGTCGACCGTTTTATGGCAACACCGATGTTCTACCCGGCCAACTACGGTTTTATTCCCAACACGCTGGCTGACGATGGCGACCCGCTGGATGTGCTGGTCGTTGCGCCCTACCCGATCCAGCCAGGTGCGATGATTCGCTGCCGCCCCGTCGGCATCCTGAATATGGAAGATGAAGCTGGTGGTGACGCCAAGGTGCTGGCAGTACCGCATGCCAAGGTCTCTGCTCTGTACAACGACGTGCATGAGCCCGCGGACCTTCCACAGCTGCTGATCAAGCAGATCGAGCATTTCTTTGAGAACTATAAATCTCTCGAGCCAGGCAAATGGGTCAAGGTCTCTGGCTGGGCCGGTAGTGCCGAGGCACGCGAAGCCATTACTCAGTCGGCTGCCGCCTACAAAGGCTGAGCCAATTTCCCATCCCGAAGCGACTGGACTCCGCATTCATGGCTGCTGACGAACCGGCCGGCAACGTGAATGCGAACCCTGTGCTGGACCAGCGACCGGCTGACTTTCTGGCGCCCAGATTTTGGCCGACCTGGCTGCTGATCGGTCTGCTGAAACTCATTTCCAGACTCAGCATTCGTAACATACAGTTCTTCGGGCGCATGCTCGGCAAGGGCGCTTACCACCTTCTGCGTGCACGCCGGTCGATTACCCGCACCAATATTCGGCTTTGCTTTCCCGAGCGATCTGCACTTGAGCAGGAACGGCTCGTACGCGCCAGCTTCGAAGCCAATGCAACTGGTTTTCTGGAAGCGGCCGCTGTCTGGTTCAACGATCTTGAACGCTTTCGCCCGATCAGCAGAGCCTATGGCCTGGAAAACCTGGAAAATGCGATCGCCGAAGGCAAGGGTGTGCTGCTGCTTGGGGGACACTTTGCCACCATTGATCTCGCGGGCGCGCTCTACAATCTGTTTGCGAATGCCGACGTGATGCAGCGCGATCACAATAATCCGCTATTCAACTACTACATGACCCGTGGCCGAAGCCGCTACTGCCAGCGCATACTGAATCGAGGCGGGCTAAGAGGTGCACTTCGCAGCCTGAAAGAAGGCCGTGTAGTCTGGTATGCGACCGATCAGGACTATGGGCGTCAGAACAGTACCTTTGCGCCGTTCTTCGGCGTGCCTGCCGCGACGATTACAACCACGTCCAAGATTGCAGCCAGAACCGGCTGCCGAGTGCTGCAGTTTTCGCACTTCCGCAATATCGGCGGCTACTATGAAGTGCATTTCAGCAAGCCATTGACCAACTACCCTTCCGGCGATGAAACCGCCGATGCCACCGCCACGAACAAGCTGCTCGAACGCGAGATCCTCCGCTTTCCCGAGCAATACCTGTGGATGCACCGCCGATTCAAGACACGCCCGGACCCCGCCGAGCCTTCGCCGTATAAAGTGGTGAAGAAAAAGAAACGCAGGCCTCGTACGGCGGTTGCCAATACATGAGGCTGCCCTGGAGCAGAACCGGTGCAAGCCCGGGCGTCTATCCAGGCAAGGCGGCCGATTCGGCTGGCTTCATTTTCCTCGTGGCCTTCATTTATCGCCTGGTTGCGGCGGCACTGCTGCAAAGCAGCGAATATTCGCTGGCCTACTCGCTCTATGGCGTGCTCACCGGGAGCCTGGGCTGTGCGCTGATGTACTATCTGCTCGGCTACTTCCTGGACGGCTTCGGCCGCTTCAATGCCGCACTGCTCTTCGCCATCACGCCTACCTGGATATTCTGGGGTCTGGCGTCTTTTGAAGGGGCTTCGCAGTTCTGGTTGCTGATCGCCTCGGTGCTCTGTCTGCTTCACGCGACCGAACGCAGATCCCTGCTCGCAGCCGTTGGCAGCGCAATAGGCGCCATCGTGCTGGTCTACCTCGACGTCAGCTTTACCGTACTGATCATCGTGAGCGCGGTCTATCTCTTCATCCGTGGAGAGTTTCGTCTGTTGCTTGTGTATGTGGCGCCGTTCCTGCAGGCCTACCTTGTCATGATGTGGCTGAGCTCGATGATTGGGGGCAGTAATTTTCTACATGAAGCGCTGCTTCGCCTGGGATTGCTCAATAATGCCTTTGAACATTATGCCGTGCTTCGCTCGGAGCTCTCCGAACTGCACAACAGCAGCGAACGGGCACTGGATTTCACTTTCCCCGGCTTCTGGAAGGAGAGCCGCACGCTAGCCGGCTGGATCATCTTCGGCACAGAGTTCAACTGGCTGGCCCGCAGTCTGTTCGAGCCCGTAATGCTGTTCTATATCGCGGGACTGATCGGCATCCAGCGGAGCGTTCGCCGTAATCCGAGCTTCGGCTTTCTCTCGCTACTGGGGCTGGTGGGGGCGATCGTTCTGTTCTTCCAGATCAGCTGGAGCTGGAGTGTCCGCGACCATGATCTGCTGATACTGGTGATACCTACTTATATCCTGGTGGCCCTCGGCATCGAGAACATCAGCGGCCTCAGAAGCACTCAAACGCCTTCAGCAGGCCCCGTTACCAATGGCAGCACAGCAGCAGGCCTCGGCAATGGTCCTGCGCTGTTGAGTTCAGCAGAAGCATCGAGTGCGCGAAACCGCAAGGCAAGCCATCGCAGGAAGCGCAGGATACTGCGTCTGAAAGCTACTCAGTTTTTCCTGCTGCTCATAGTCATTGCCATGAGCGTGAAGCTGTTCAAGCCGCGCGAGGATTTTTATGTGCCCGATATTGCACCGGGCTATGAGTCGCCTCACGATACCAGAACCGAAAGGGCCGTCCGTCAATCGAGATAGGACAACCACTCGGCATAATCGTCGCGCCGCCCCTTCACCACATCGTAGTACAGCGACTGAAGTTTTTCGGTGATTGGTCCACGCTTACCTTCACCGATCTGCCGTTCATCAAGCATACGAATCGGTGTCACCTCAGCAGCTGTGCCAGTGAAGAACGCCTCGTCCGCGATATAGACCTCGTCGCGCGTGATAGGCTTCTCCACGACGTGCAGGCCAAGTTCGTCCGCAAGACGAAACATGGTATTGCGGGTGATGCCGTTCAGGCACGAGGTGAGCTGTGGCGTGTACAGCACCCTGTTCTTGACCATGAAGAAGTTCACCGCTGAACCCTCCGCCACATAGCCAGCAGGATCCAGCATCAACGCCTCATCACAGCCGCTGGCCAGGGCTTCGTTCAGGGCCATCATGGAGTTGATGTACTGCCCGTTGGCCTTGGCGCGGGTCATGGCAATATTGGGGTGGTGCCTGGTGATGCTCGAAGTCCTGACCTTCAGCCCCTTGGCGACCGACTCTTCTCCGAGATAGGAACCCCACTCCCAGGCAGCGATCATCACATGCACCTGCAGGTTACTTGCCCTCAGTCCCATACCCTCTGCCCCATAAAACACCATTGGTCTGATGTAGGCAGACGCCAGATCGTTCGCCCGGACAGCCGCCAGCTGTGCCTCGCTGATCTCGGACTTCGAGAATGGCATCTTCATATTGAGGATGTGAGCCGAGTCGAACAGCCGGTTGGTATGATCTTCGAGCCTGAACAATGCAGTGCCCTGCTCAGTCCTGTAGGCCCGTACGCCCTCGAATACGCCGGCCCCATAGTGCAGAGTGTGGGTCAGGACATGCACATTAGCCTCCCGCCACGGCACCACCTCACCATCCATCCAGATGAACCCGTCTCTGTCAGCCATTGATGTCATTACTTCGTTTCCTCGTCTTCCGATGTTGATGGCTCAAACCAGCGTTGCCACAGCGCAGACACTTTCTCCCGCTGAGGCAGCATTCTGGCCACCAGCGCTTCGCCTGTCTCTACTGTCGCTGCATAATTCGTTGATGACGCATTGTCGTCAGGCTCAGGCTCGTCACCTGCCTCGTGCGACGTCGTATCGGCAGTCAGTCCCAGTGTCTTGCTGTGTAGCTCCGAACGGAACAGCTGATAGATGGCAATAAGACAGTCAGCGGCTTCGGGGTCTACACACTTGCGGCTGGAGAGTTCCTCCAGCATGCGAATGTTGTCACTCCACCTGGCGACTGTCGGAAAATCATGCGCCCATCGGAGCACTGCGTATTGCACCATGAACTCGATGTCCACAATGCCACCTGCTGCGTGTTTGAGACTGCTTTTCGCGTCGACGGCGAATTGCGTGCGCATCTTCTCACGCATTTCGAGTACATCGCGGCTCAGCTTGACCGGGTCGCGTTCAGCACACAGTACCCGCTGACGAACAGCCATGAACTTTTCACCCACTCGGGGACAGCCGGCCACAAAACGTGCCCTCGTCAATGCCTGCAGCTCCCAGGTCCAGGCACGCTCACGCTGATACCGCTCGAAGGCTGTGAGGGTGCTCACCAGCAAGCCGCTGTTGCCGGATGGTCGAAGTCGCATATCCGTCTCATACAACTCGCCTCGCACGGTTCGGGTCGACAGAAAATGGATGATTCTCTGCCCAAGCCTCGCAAAGAACACGCTGTTCTCGACGGGTTTTTCTCCGTCGGTTTCCAGTGTATCGTCAGCGTCGTGGAGGAAAACGAGATCGAGATCGGAGCTGTAGCTGAGCTCCAGCCCACCAAGCTTGCCGTACGCAATGATGGCAAAATCAGGATCGCAGGGCGTCGTGGCATCGCGCATCGGGCGGCCATACTTGTGAACCACATCCTGCCAGGCGAAATGCAGCGCCTCACCGAGCATCGCCTCAGCAATTGCGGAGAGATAGTCACTGACTTTCATCAGCGGCAGGGTCTCGCGGATTTCCGACGCCGCAACTCGCAGCTCATGGGCGCGCTTGAAATAACGCAGCGCATCCATCTGCTCTTCCAGGTCTTCCTCTGGTATTCGCAGCAGTTCCTGACGCAGCTGATCGGTGAGCGTCGCCACATCGGGCGGGGTATAGATCTGCTTGTGCTGCACCAGCTCGTTCAGGAGCACCGGCAGTGATATCAGCTGCTCGGCGATCCATTCGCTATCGTGCAGCAGGCTCATGAGCTCGTGGAGCGCAAGCGGGTTCTCGATCAGCAGACTCATATGCACCGACCTGCCGATCACCTGCTCCAGCAAGGCAAAGAAACGGGCACTCAGCCAGGGTGCGAGTCCGTAGCGAAACAGCTGTCCAAGTGCCGTAGGCATCAAGGCATGGAAGCGCCGCACCCCCGCCGGCCTGAGCTGGCGAAACTGCGAGTAGTGCAGGAGCCGGTCTGCGAGCTCGAGCAATTCGTCCAGGTGCCCGAGTGCTCCAGGCTGCAAGCCTTGCGCAAGCAATTGCTGGCGGACTGCAGCAGGATCTGGTGCCACCTCCTTGTCATGTCGCTGTGGCACCGAATCGGCAGTGATGTCGACACCGAAGGCGCCAGCAATGATGCGCCAGCATTCGGTGCAGTCGACATCGTCCAGCACCCCTGCGCCAGTCTGCTGGTCCTGCGCCACCAGACCAAGGTCAATCAGCTCAGCCTGGGTCGCCGGGGTTACTACACTGTTGAAAACCTGGCGGACGATCTTGCGATGTCGTGCAAGGGTCTTCAGCAACTGTGGATAGTCAGGCTCATTCATGGCGAAAGCGATACGAGACTGGTCTCGATCATCAACCGGCAGCAATTGGGTCTGCTGGTCACGCAGGCCCTGCAGGGCGTGCTCGAGGTTCCGGAGGAAGGCATAGGCCTCCGCAAGGCCGGCGCACTCCTTCGGCTCCAGCAGGCGCAGCTTCTCGAGTTTCTCCAGCATACCGAACAGGCTGCCCTGACGAAGCATTACCTGTCGCCCACCGTGCATGAGCTGCATGACCTGCACGACGAATTCGAGCTCACGGATGCCACCTGCGCCGAGCTTGATGTTGTTCTTGAGGCTTCGGCGCACGACTTCCTGTTCAATCATGGCTTTCATTTCGCGCAAGGCCTGAATGGCCGTGAAGTCGATATAGTTGCGGAATATGAACGGCGACAGATTCGCCAGAAGGCGTGAGCCTGCTTTGATGTCGCCTGCAACAGCACGCGCCTTCAGCATCGCGAAGCGCTCCCAGTAGCGCCCCTGATTGAAGTAATAGTGCTCAGCCGCGCTGAAACTGATGGCCAGCGCGCCGTCGCGGCCGAATGGACGCAGTCGCATGTCGACACGGAACACGAATCCGTCAGCCGTGCGCTGGTCAATTGCAGCAATGATGCCCTGGCAAAGCTTACGGTAGAAGGCCGGCGTGTCCAGGCTCTGGAGCTTCCCCGGCGGCGTTTCACCCTCCGGCCAGCTGGTCTCACCGCAGTCCTGCTCGAACAGAAAGATCAGGTCGATATCCGATGAGACGTTGAGTTCGAACGAGCCCAACTTTCCCATACCGAGTATGACAAGCGGCTGAGGCTTGCCTGCAGCTATCGGATAGCCGTGGCGCCGACCCAGCCGCTGCATCCAGAAATCATGCGCAGCCTGCAGACAGAGTTCCGCCAGCCAGCTCTCCTCTCGCGTTGTCTCCTCCACCGTGTTGCAAACGACGAGGTCGCGCCACACGATTCGGAATTGCGCCAGGGTACGGAACTTGCGCAGAACCGCATTGAAGGCGGCCTCATCTTCATCCGGCGCGCCTGCACCAAGGCTGGTCAACAGCTGCTCGAAATCCGCTTTCTGCCAGGTCTTGTTCAGGCTGTCGGCTACGTAGCGCACGACGGCGGGCAAATGATTCTTCAGGGTCTCGGCGAGGAAGTCGCTCACGCAGAACGCGCGGGCGATCTGCGCAGCAGCGCCGTTCAGCCATGCCTGCTCTGCTGTGGGCGCCTCCTGCCCTGCGTCGGCCATGGAGGCCTTTGCACCGGCTTCACCTGATCCGGCCACGGCCCCGCTCCAGGCCTCTGGCACCTGTGCATCGTAGCGGTCGGCAATGGCATGCCAGCTCAGGCGACAGATCTTCTGACAGTCCTCTGGTGGCGTCAGAAAGTCTGCTTTTCCGGCAAGCAGATAACCTCGCGCGGCCTTGCTGATCTCGGACGGCTGCAGCTCGAGCGCCGGTTCAGTTTCGTCGGATTGCTCAATCCTGGTCCTGAACGCGCCCAGGAACTCATTGAAGGCTTCGCTGCCCCCGCGCTTGAGCTCGACTTCGAGTTCGCACAGCGCGGTCGTCTTGCCACCCGCACTGACCGCCCCCTGATCCAGCGCAAGTTCAACGTTCACGGCGCCTTCGTGCCACCAGATCAAGCGCTCGAAATCGGTGTTGAACAATGGGCGGAGCTGACTCCAGTCGAAGCCTGCCAGGCCCGGCAGCTCACTGGTCGCCAGCGCCTCTAGCCAGCGCTGATCAAGTTCGGGTACCGGTGCGTCAGAGGGGTGGTTGCCGAGGGGGTGATTCCACTCGCTTCGGCTGTGCAGTCCACCGGTCACGGTGCCTCTCGCTTTCACCGTCTGCTCCCAGGCCATCGACTCTGGCGCCAGTACCTGCAGATCCACCGTACCGTCGCCCTCGGCGAGCAGGGCAGTCGAACGTATTCGCAAGGCGACACCGACCTGCCTGAGGCGATGGTCAGGCGTATCGAAGTAGGTGTTCCTGAGTTGCAGACGCTGCCGCGGCTTGCCATAGGCTACGGCCAGACCCCGTTCCAGCTGTTCGAGTCTGGCGAGATCGAACGCGAACTTGGCTTCGAGTTCAACTGGCCCTGCGGCTGCGTCAGTTTCACTACTCATTGCACTTGCATCCTTTTAGTCGAGATCACGTAAATCATTGGATAGACCTGTGCTCAGGTCAGGACCACGCAGGCGCCCACGGCCGCGCCTGGAAAGTATTGTATAGTCTGAGCTTGCCCAGATCATAAACCATTCATGGAAAGGATTTTTGACAATGCCTACAGCACCCCACGGCGCCTTGCCGCCCATGCGCCTGCCAACCACCAGATCCCCACTCGGAAGAGCCATATTACTGGCCGCAGGGCTTACGGTCGGCACCGCCACCCTGATGACCTTGCAGGGATGCCAGAGCGCTTACTACAGCGCCATGGAGAAAATCGGCATCCCCAAACGCGAAATACTGAAAGATCGCGTGGAGAACGTCAAAGATTCACAGGAAGAAGCCAAGGAAGAATTCAGCTCAGCACTCGAGCAATTCCAGGCGCTGCTCGGCAAGCAGGACAGTGAGCTGCAGGCGAAGTATGACAAGCTCAATGACGCCTTTCAGGATTCGGAACAGGCTGCAGAGGATGTTCATGACCGCATACACAAGGTCGAGGGCGTAGCTGAGGCACTGTTCGACGAATGGGAGGACGAGCTCGATATCTATTCTGATGAATCGCTCAAGAGACGCAGTAGCCAGAAGCTGAAGGAGACCCGAAAGGAGTATCAGGCGCTGCTTAAGACCATGAAGAAGGCCGAGTCCCGAATGGAGCCTGTGCTCACGATTTTCCGGGATCAGGTGCTCTATCTCAAGCACAACCTGAATGCTCAGGCGATCGATGGCCTCAAGAGCGAGCTCGGTCGAGTAGAGAGCCAGGTAGAGGTGCTCATCAAGGAGATGAACCAGTCGATTGCCGAGGCGACGGCTTTTATGGCTACGCTGGAAACGGACTGAGAAAATCAGGTGCTGTTCGCAGCGCCTCAGGTCACAAATCCGCACTACAGACGAAGATGGCGTGACCATCCGGTTTGTTTCAGCGCAATCGGCCACCAATCACGAAACAGACAGTTCGCCGGAGGATGAACATCCTGCGTGAAGAATACGACTTTTCGAAAGGCGAGCGCAGTAAGTTTTATACGATGCCAAGAAACATTTTGCCTATTCATCTGAACACTCAAGTGCTGGATTATTTTGCGGTCACGGCCGAAGGGGTGAAACCCAATACGATGGTTGATGGTTTACGTAGACAAGTCACTGCCCTGATTGAAGGCGTCAAATAGACATGGGAGCCAGCGCCGTCACATCGATTTTTCGAATGGCGATGGCATGGCGCAAAGCTGATGGAGAACCGAGCAATGCAAAACGGTTTCGACCGCTATGCCAGCCTGTTCTGGTTCGAGCCGCTGAACCCTGAAGGAGCCCTGCTTACGGCACTCTCACAAACCACCCGACAGGAGAAGCATTCAGATGAGTAGTGAACATATCACGCGCATTCGCAAGGGCCGCACCGTCGAGGTAGTGAGCCTGATCTATAACATCATCGAAGTTGTTGTCTCTCTGACAGCGGGTTTTGCCACTGGGAGTTCTGCCCTGGTTAGCTGGGGCGTGGACAGCATCGTCGAAGCCAATTCGGCGGCATTCATGATCTGGCGCTTGCGTGGCGAGGAACAGGGCAAAAGTGAACGCGAGCTACGCAAGCGCAAAAAGATCACCCTGAGCGTTCTGTCCGGGGCCTTTACCGTCGCGGTGGCCTTTATCCTATATGAGGCGATCAGCAAGCTCATCAGCCAGGATACGGCGTCGATGTCGTGGTGGGGCATTGGCATCCTGCTGGTGTCGCTGGTCGTTAACCCACTGCTCGCGTGGGGCAAGTATTACTACGGCAAGAAAACCGACTCACCAACGCTGAAGTACGACGCCATCGACACGATGATATGCGAATATCAGACCATCGTTGTGCTAATCGGCATCGGTCTGGTGCAATGGCAGGGTTGGTGGTGGGCCGACCCGATCGCCGCGCTGTTGATTGTGCCCTACGTAGCGTGGGAAGCCTATGAATCGGGACGTGATGCATATCACGTCGAGCTTGATCCCGACGATCGGGAGGAAGCCGATGCTTGATAAAATGCTGCAACTACGACAGGAAATACCCGATGGCCTGGGATAGAGAAGACTTCAGCCGCGCCTATCGCCGGCTGGCGCCGGTCTACGACCACGGCCTGCTGCTGTACGAACTGGTCGGCATGCGGCTGCGCCGCTACCGCCGGGAGGCGGTGGCAGGGTTACACTTGCAGCCGGGTGACACGGTGGTCGACCTAGGCTGCGGCACCGGTGTCAACTTGCCGCTGCTCCTCGGGGCCGTTGGCCCGACCGGGCGGATTATCGGCGTCGACCTGTCGCCGGAGATGCTCGAACAGGCACAGCGGAAGATTGATGCGGAGGACTGGTGTAACGTTGAGCTGGTCGCAAGCGACATGGTCGACTATGTCTTTCCACCACATGTCGATGCCGTGCTGGCAACGCTGGCGCTGGCGACGATTCCTGATTACGACAGCGTGATCCGAACCATCGCCTCGGCACTTCCGCCAGGCGGCCGGCTCGCGAACTTCGAAATGACCTGGCCTGAAGCCTGGCCTGACTGGCTGGTAAAGCTGGGAGCCAAGTTGCAGCAACCGTTTGGCGTAACAACAGATTTGAAAGATCGAAAGCCCGCGCGCTCGATCCAGAGGCACTTTGCCCGCTGTGATTCCAGCGAGCGCTACTTCGGTGCAATTTCTTTTTGCATCGCCATTCGTCAAGCGGGGACTGGAGTCAATGTATGAAAGCGCTCAGCGCCGGCATCTACAATCAGTTTGCCGGGCTTTCAATTGATCCTTAACCGGGCAATTCGGGAGGGATGCCGTGCGGGCCATCGCCTGTGACACAAGCCTCGCCTTCGAGCTCAACATCGAGGGTGAGGTGTACGAACTTTTCAGTGTCCAGCATTTCACGCACTTTTTCCTTGACCGTTACCACTTCTTCCCGGCTTACCGATTGATTCATCACCAGATGCGCGCTCAGGACGTGATGTTCGCCATCCAGAGACCAGCTATGGCAGTGGTGTACGGAGTTGACGCCTGGCAGTGAGCTTATGTCACGCTCAAAGGATTCCATATCGAAACCCTCTGGACTGATCTGCAGGAACACATGGAAAAACTGGCGCAGGTTTCGAATGACGTTCCAGAGGATGAACAGAGAGATTCCGATCGAGAGTATGGGATCGATGATCGGCACATCCCAGATGGTCATGACGCCAGCGCCGATCAAGACCGCCGCCCAACCGAGCGTGTCTTCAAGCAGATGCCAGCTCACGACCCTTTCGGTCAGAGACGAACCCTTCCGCACCCGAAGCACAGCAACGCCATTGAAGACTATCCCGACCACCGCCAAAGCCATCATACCAGGGGCATTGACAGCCTCTGGTGACAGGAGCCGGCCCACAGCATGCCAGAGAATGAAGGCGAGACCCAGGATGAGTACGATCGAGGTGATGAGCCCACCGAGCAGCGCGTAGCGGCGATACCCATAGGTGTTTTGCGGATTAGGCCCCTTGTGCGAGAGGCGATCGAAATACCAGGCAAGACCCAGGGACATGGAATCACCTAGATCGTGTACGGCATCGCTGAGGATTGCGATGCTATTCGTCCACAAGCCTCCAATGATTTCAATGATCGTAAAGCTCAGGTTCAGAAAGAATGCCGTCTTCAAATTGCCGGAACTGTGATCGTGATGTCCGCCCATATTTCTGTTCCTTTCTTTGCTGCCCCGTTCCATGTATCGGGATGAACTTGCGGGGCTGATGTTGGTGAATACCTCGTCAGTCGCCGAAGAGGCTACGCAGAGCCGCAGGCATCAGACCGCTGGGTCAAATGAATTGATAGCTAAGCCCGCTTTCGAAGTGTGGTTGCACCAGACACTGCGCGGCATTTTTCTCGACCGATAAATGGGTACGCGCGACACCTTGCCGCTTGTTCATAAACAATAGCATTATTGCGTTGGTCTCCAAGGACGAATCTGGTAGGGTTACCCACGTCAATCATTTTGGCTTTACAGGATCAATATCATTTCTGCGACTCACCGCCTCCTGACCGTCTTTCTGGCCGCGCTCATTGCCTTGCAATCGGTACTCGCCATAGCGGACGTGCATAACAGCCATCAATCAGGTGAGGCGCATCTGTCATTCGAGCACGAGCACGAGGCAAGCAAGCAGACTCAGTCAGGCGACTTCACTGACAAGACCACCAATTCTGCTACCGCCCAACTGGATTGCCATCATTGTTGCCATTGTCATGGCTCCTCGCCAATGTTTCTCGATGACGATCAACATCCATCCTTTCTCACCGCGCTGCACGCTGGACTATTTGACTACCACGTCAGCTACCGGTCTCACATCATTTTTTCAGATAACCCACCTCCGATAGTCTAGTCAACGTACAGGCACGATCTGCTTATTGACACAGCGTGGCAATGCCGCGCTGCGTCTGATGTACATTGATTTACTCATTGCGAGGGCTTTTCATGAAGAAACTGCAAGTTTCTTATGCCATTTGTGCACTTCTTTCCTATTCCACGTTTGCCGTGCAAGCCAGAGCGGATAACTGGCCCGGCTGGCTGGCGCCACAGCTAGAGCAGCATCCGGATATTTCTGCCGCTCGCGAGCAATTGCTGGGCTCCTGGGCCACGGCCGACGCAACAGACCAGCCACTCCACAACCCTGAGCTGTATTCTGAAGTGGAACGTGGCGGTGAAGAAAATAACTTCCGCGTCGGTGTTCAGCAGACTCTCGACTGGTGGGACAGAAAAGGTGCGAGGAAGGATCAAGCCGTATCCATCCGCCAGGCAGCTGAGGCACAGTACCACCAGCTGGCCATGGACAGGACTGCCGAAGTATTGGAAGCCCTCATCGAGTGGGATGCCGCAAATCGTGCGGCCACGATCGCGACAGCACAGAAAGACCACTTCCAGACACTGCTCGAGTTGGCGCGCAAACGGCAAAGCGCTGGTGATATCAGCACCATCGATGCGGAGCTTACATTTCTTTTTCTGTCCCAACAGCTCGCCGAACTTGCCGAACTGGAAGTCGCGTCGCTGACAGCTGAGTCTCGCTTGCGTGAACTTCTTCCGGAGTGGTCGCCCGCACTCGGCGGTATTTCGAAGGACGAGTGGCCGACTCTGCCAAGTTCGCTGTCCGAAGAGGAGCTGCTGACGCATCCAGCAGTCGCGACTGCGCGCGCAAACTGGCAGGCGCTGAAGGAGGAGGCCGAGGTGACACGACGCGCGGCCAGGGCAGAACCCACTGTAGGCATCAATGCAGGTCGCGACGATGGTGAGAATGTCGTGGCGCTCACATTCGCCATTCCACTCAACGTGCGTAACGACTTCAGTGCCGAAACTCGCGCTGCGAGCCGTGCAGCTTTGGAAGCCGAAGCGCGATATCGTTCTGCTTTGCGCAAGCAACGATTCGAATTCGAGGCGGCTCTGGCCGCCTGGCAGCGTTTTCAACAACAGTATGGCCGCTGGCAAACAGTGGCGCAGAGTCATGTAGAGAACGGTCCCGAGATGCTGGAGCGCCAATGGCGTAGCGGGGATCTTTCCACAGCAGATTATCTTCAGACCCTCAACCAGCGGGCCGAGAGTCTTTTGGCTGGTATAGCACTCGAAAAACAGACGCAGTTGGCGCTTACACAAGTGCTACTTACATCGGGTCAACTGATCGCCGCGACAGTGCCACCCTCTGCTCAAACGAACTGATACGGGACACCTCACATGAACAAGACATTGCTTATTTTTCTACTTGGTACGCTGGCAACGGCTGGACAGGCCGAGACAACTTCTCCGGGCCATGCTCATGAAGAAACTTCACCGGACGCCGCTCTGACTGCCGAGCCGCCACACGATAGCCATGAAGAAGAAGATCATGATGAACACGGGGCGCACGATAAACATGAAACTGCCGAGGAACATGGTCATGACGAACACAGTGATGAAAACCATGACGAAGATCATGCCGAAGATGAAGGTGATGACCATGGCGGCAAAGGCCATGAGGAGGAAGGTGGGCACGATGAGGGCGGCCATGAGGAGGGCGGCCACGACGAAGGCGGTCATGATGAAGGCGCTGCCGCAACATTGACCGGTGGTCAGATGACGCTGGCGGATATTCAGGTGAAAGCGCTCGCCCCTCAGTCTGTGGACTATTCGCTCTATGCGCCGGGCGAAATCATGTCCAACGGCTACACCAGCTTCCGAGTATCGCCTCGGGTCCCTTCGGTGGTGTTGCGTCGCCACGTGGCGCTGGGTAGCCACGTCAAACAAGGTCAGCCGCTGGTCACGCTTTTCAGCGAAAGCGTCGCCCAGGCACAGGCCGACTACCGCAGAGCCTGGCCAGAATGGCAGCGGGTACAGAAGCTTGGTCGCGGAACCGTGGGAGAACAACGGTATATCAGCGCCAAGGCTGACCTGGAAGCCGCAGAGGCGACCTTGCTGGCTTACGGCCTCACTTCGGAGGACCTCAAGGCGCTGCAGACACAAAAGACCAAGGCCCTTGGCGAATATACCCTGCGAGCTGAAATCGATGGCTCTGTACTCGCGGACGATTTCGAGCAGGGGCAGCGCATCGAGGCAGGTGCCCCGATGATTACCCTGGCGGACGAAAAGGAGTTGTGGGTAGAGGCTCACCTGCCGGCCGATCGCTCGCTGGCCCTGCCCGAAGGGACGAAGGCGGAGGTCGTGACGCCCAACCTTCGCGTACCGGCGGTCGTGTCGCAGGAGGCACATACCATAGATCCGGTCACACGCACGCGAACGGTCCGGCTGCTGGTCGATAACCAGTCTCACCGGCTACACCCCGGCCAATTTGCCGAAGTGTTCTTTCAGTTCAGTACTGAAAAGCCAGTATTGGCCGTTCCGGAAGGCGCACTGATGCGAGGTGCCGATGGCGACTGGACCGTGTTCGTCGAAGATCATCCTGGCGAGTTCAAGCCAGTGGAAGTTGAATTGGGACGATCCCTTGGGCTATTGCGCGAAATATCCGGGGCCGCACCCGGCGCTCGTGTCGTCACTGAAGGCGCTTTTTTCGTCGCTTCCCAAATCGCCAAAGGCGGCTTTGATCCTCACAATCACTAAGCAAAGGAAAGTTCATGTTTAATCGAATCATCGATTGGGCAGTCACCAATCGCTTGCTGGTGGTGATTGCACTCGTGGCGCTGATGACAGCTGCCGTTTTTATCATTCCGAAACTCAATCTCGACGCCTTTCCTGATGTCACCAACGTTCAGGTGTCGGTCAATACTGAAGCACCTGGGCTAGCCGCAGAAGAGGTCGAGCAGCTCATCACCTACCCGATCGAGGCTGTGATGTATGCCTTGCCTGACGTAGAAGAAGTCCGCTCGATATCAAAGACCGGCTTGTCAGGCGTCACCGTCGTCTTCAAGGAAGGCACCGATATCTATTTTGCGCGTCAGCTTGTTTTCGAGCGGCTTCAGGCTGCCAGGGAGCTGATTCCCGATGGTGTTGGTACACCGGAGATGGGCCCGAATACCTCAGGCCTTGGACAGGTCTATCAATATCTGCTGGTCGCCGATCCCGACTCGGGCTTCGATGCGATGGCGCTACGCAGCCTGCACGACTGGGTGGTCAAACTCTTGCTGATTCCGGCTGAAGGCGTCACTGACGTGCTCTCCTTTGGCGGCGATGTTCGCCAGTATCAGGTCAACCTGAACCCGTCACGACTGCTGGCCTACGACCTGACACAGGACGACGTGATGGAGGCCCTCGAACAGAACAACACGAACGTCGGTGGGTGGTACATGAATCGTGGTCAGGAGCAGCTGGTCATACGTGGTACCGGCTGGATGGACCACGGCGAAGCAGGGATGGAACAGATCCGTCAGGTCCCACTGAAAACGGTGGATGGGACAACCGTTACCGTCTCCGATGTGGCTCAGGTCGAACTGGGGAGTGAAATTCGCCAGGGTGCAGTGACCATGACCCGAAAGAATGCCGATGGGGAAGTCGTCCAGTTGGGCGAAGTGGTCGCCGGTATCGTCCTGAAGCGTATGGGCGCAAATACTAAAACCACCATTGACGCCGTCAACGCCCGTGTCGACCGGATTAATCAGGCCTTGCCCGAAGGCGTTCATTTTGAGGCATTCTATGATCAGGCCGATCTGATCACGCAGGCCGTAGAGACCGTCGTCAACGCCCTTCTGCTCGCTTTCGTGTTCATCGTCGTCATCCTTGCATTGTTCCTGATGAACCTGCGTGCCACTTTCCTGGTTCTGATCTCCATCCCGATATCGATTGGTATCGCATTGATGGTCATGGCGTGGTTCGGGCTCTCTGCCAACCTAATGTCGCTCGGGGGTATCGCAGTAGCCATAGGCATGCTGGTCGACGGTTCAGTGGTGATGGTTGAAAACATGTTCAAACACCTGACCCACCCGGATGCCGAGCACGACTCACAAAGACTGAAACGCGTGGGGCCTGACGATATAGACCCTGTTGACGCCCCACATGACAACCATGGCATTGCGCTGAGGCTGCAGGAGGCTGGCCGGGAGGTTGCCCGTCCGATCTTTTTTGCCACAGCTATCATCCTGGTCGTCTTCATGCCGCTCTTCAGTTTTGAAGGTGTCGAGGCCAAGCTATTCCAGCCGATGGCCATCAGCATCATGCTTGCCATGCTTTCTGCGGTGTTCGTGGCGCTGATTATTGTTCCGGCTTTGGCTACCTATATGTTCCGGAAGGGGATTCGTCAACGAGAAAGCTTCGTGCTGAAGCCGCTGGATTACCTGTATCGCAGGGGACTGCTTTGGGCGATGGGACACCGAAAGACTGTGGTTCTGGTTGCGGGACTGATGGTGATAGCTGCCGCAGCCGTCGTTCCTCGTCTCGGCACGGAGTTCGTGCCTGAACTTGAAGAGGGGACGATCAATCTGCGGGTTACCTTGGCGCCCTCTTCCAGTCTCGACACTGCACTGACAGTAGCGCCCAAACTGGAAGCGATGCTGATGGAGTTTCCAGAAGTGACCTATGCTCTGTCGCGAATCGGGCGAGCGGAAATCGGCGGAGACCCTGAACCAGTGAACAATATCGAAATCTATATCGGTCTCAAGCCCGTGCCTGAATGGACGAGTGCCAGCAGCCGCTATGAGCTGCAGAGCCTGATGGAGGAGAAACTCGAACAATATCCCGGCTTACTGTTCAATTTTTCCCAGCCGATTGCCACGCGTGTGGATGAACTGCTGTCTGGTGTGAAAGCGCAGTTGGCTATCAAACTGTTCGGCCCGGACCTGGATGTTCTGGCCGAACAGGGGCAGGCCATTGAGACAGTCGTCAAGAAAATTCCTGGTGCGCGTGATGTTGCCATGGAACAGATTGCGGGTGAAGCACAGCTGGTCGTCAAACCAGATCGCCGCGCGCTTTCGCGTTATGGTCTGGCTGTAGGCGATGTGATGGAACTGGTACGGGAGGGGCTCGGCGGGGCGAGCGCTGGCCAGATCATCAACGGCAACGAACGCTATGATATCTATGTACGTCTTGGCGAACGTTTCCGTGAAAATCGTGAGGCGATTGCCGATCTGCGGCTGCAGGCGCCTTCCGGTGCGTGGGTTCGCCTGGGCGATGTGGCCGATGTCACGATAGCTTCAGGCCCGCCACAGGTCCGACGCGACGATGTTCAGCGGCGGGTTGTGATACAGGCGAACGTGCAAGGCCGGGATATGGGCAGCGTTGTAGCGGACATTCGACAGGTCATCGCTGAGCAGGTTGATCTCCCCACCGGCTATTCAGTGGAAATCGGCGGCCAGTTCGAAAACCAGCAGAGAGCGCAGAAACGACTGGCACTCGTCATACCTATCTCACTTGGCCTCATAGCATTGTTGCTCTACTTTGCGTTCGGGTCTGTGGGACAGGCCATGCTGATCCTGGTCAACGTACCCCTGGCGGTGATCGGTGGTGTGTTTTCGCTCTGGATTTCCGGGCAGTATCTGTCAGTTCCCAGCTCCGTCGGCTTCATTACCCTGTTCGGGGTAGCGGTGCTGAATGGGGTGGTCATGGTGGAGAGCATCAATCAGCGGATAGGCGATGGCCTGGCGGTAGCCGATGCCGTGTTCGATGGTGCGACCTCCAGATTGAGGCCTGTGCTTATGACCGCTCTCACCTCCGCGCTGGGACTTATACCCATGATGCTCTCGAACGGTGTTGGTGCAGAGATACAAAAGCCGCTGGCCAGTGTAATCGTGGGCGGGCTGGTGACAGCCACGTTCCTGACACTCTTTGTACTGCCCGTGCTCTTCGCCCTGTTCTCAAAAGGCAAGCTCAGAGACGCCCGTAAAGCCTAGCTATATGGCCCGCCACCGCCGCAATGGTACGGCGGGCCTTCTTCCTCGCGCCACTTTCACATCACAGCACGAGTCATTATTCTCGTCCCTCGGCCTTTCGAATTTCCGTACGGCCAATCAGTAAAAAACGTTTGTTTGCTCACGGTAAACAGATAGGTGACGATCTCTACGAGATTGGATTCGACGAAGGCAATCACTTGGCTTATTTTTTACTGACTCGCGTTGGCAGTTCAGGTGGGGCACTCTTTATCATTGAGGGAAAACTCCTTTTACTATCCACCCGTAACAACGGAGCTCATGATAATTGTTCAGAGCGTTTTTGGTGCATAGCGCGCTCCGACCCCGGCGAATGCACCAGATTGACGCATTGCGTAGAGTCGAGAGGTTCTTTTATGCTTTACCAGCGACGCACGAACAGCTGATACCAGCTTCGCTTGCCCAGCAATCAATGCATTGCAAATGTCTGCAGCGTTTTTCAGAAAGGTGGCATGTGTTTTGCCTAATACTTCGAGATCGTGATTTCTTTAACAAAGGTGCAAGCAATGAAAAAATCTCGAATGACGTCAAGTTTTGGATTGATGGTCACGCTCCAGCTGACATCTTCTCTCGTGAGCGCAGAGGTGAGTACCAACATCGCCGCTGTGAGCAATTATCTGTTTCGCGGTGTAACGCAAACAGACGGTTCCCCAGCTGTTCAAGGTGGAATTGACTTTGAACACGCCTCCGGTTTTTACGCTGGTACATGGGCCTCCAACGTGGATTTCGGCGATGAAACGAGTTACGAGCTGGACTTATATGCTGGATTCGCCGGAGCGATGAATGACCTTGGCTACGATGTGGGCTATATCTACTATGCCTATCCCGATGCGCCTGATTCCATTGACTTCGGGGAGATATATGGGGAGCTGAGCTATGGCGTTGCGGCCCTAGGCTTCGCGTATACAACAAACAGCGACGTGAGTGGGAAAGGGTTGTTCGTCCAAGGCGACCTCTACTATTATGCAAGTGTCGAAATACCTTTGCAGGACGGCTACAGTACGGGCGTTCTCGCAGGTTTCTACGACTTTACCGACGACAGCGCTCCATCTGTCGGAGACGCGAGTTACGCACATGCCTCAGCTAACATTACGAAAAATGCTGGAGAATTTGGCGACTTCAGTTTCAACCTGGAGTATGCTGATATCGATGAAGACACTGCACTGGGCTCGGTGAGCTCCAGCGACCCTAAGGTTTGGTTAGGGTGGAGCAAAACGTTCTAGTAAGATATGGCTGCTAGGGGCTGTTGACGTTTCACATCGGTAGCCACACGAAAGCGCAGGCCAGAGCGACGCTGCGCCTGCACTGTGCTGATGAGCTTTGACATAAGTCCCATCCAGGAAAACCCATTCAAGGTCTGGTTCAGTTACCAGCTTGTCGAACAGACGTTGCCAGACGCCTTTTCTCGACCAGTGATTAAATCTTTTGTAGACCGAATTCCATTTGCCGAAGTCTGGCGCCAGGTCTCGCCAGGGCACGCCTGTTCTGATTCTGAAAAGAATGCCTTCGATCGTATTACGAAGGTCTCTCTTGAAGTAGATATCCAATTGAAGCTAGCTCTGCAGCTATAGAGTCTGGCGAAATTCCGGGCGGATGATCTGGCCTTCCGGCGCAAGCTAGGCTTTTGGCTTGACAGTAAAAGAAACTGGTAGCGATCAGAGGGGCAAAGCCGACGAGGTACTGCCCCTCTCGTCAGGCGCCGATATCTTACCAAATGATAAAGGCGATAAAATTTTCGTACTTCAAATCGGAGAAAAAGACGGCTTCGCAGAGCGAAGCCGTCTTAAACAGCCTTTTAGAAAGCGTAGACTGCGCCCAGTGCCAGGTGAGTCGCATCGGCACCGGTTTCAACAAGCGAATTATCGGCGTCATCAGGATTGATGTCGATGAAACCTTCCTCATCACTTGTTACGAAGTAAAGCTCAGTATAGACATAGAGGTTATCCGAGAAGCTGTGGAGCGCCTGCAACGAAATAACCGAAGTGTCCTCACCGTCGCCGTCCGGCGTGGAGAACTCGTATGACGCCGCGAATGTGTTGGCACCCATAGAGTAGATCGCCATCAGACCGTAGTCATCACGGACGTCTGTCGTGGTCGAGTATAAAGCACTCAGTTCCAGATCGCCCATCTGGAACGCACCGCGAACGCCATAGGTGTTACCGGCATTTGAACTGTCGTTCGAGTCCATTGCCACAGCCAGTGAGAATTGATCAACCGCGTACTGGACGCCTAACTGATATGGATTTTCACCGCCCACGTCGTTACCGTCTGCATCTTCAAAGCTGCCGTCGAGTTCAACCGCTCCGTGCAAGGTCAGACCGCTGAATGAAGGCGAAGTGTATTGGAGCAGATCGCCTTCACCGGTGTTATACACGGTGCCGGTGTTGAAGACGACTATCTCGTAATACTGTTTGATGCCATCGATTAATCTCTCGTAAGCCGAGTCGTCAGAGCCGACCCAGACCTGACCGAAGTCGCCTTTTAGTCCGATGTAAGCCTCATCAAGCTTGATTCGTCCGCGTCCTTTAGCCTTGTCATCACCGTCAATGCCGTCAAGCTCAATTTTCATGAACGCTTCGAGGCCAGGGCTGATTTCATGCTCGTGAGTCAAGCCGATGGTTGATCCATTATCTTCTAGGCCGCTTACGGTAGAGCCTTCAAAGAATTCTACATCCCCGTTATCCGAGAGGATATTCTTGTCTGCTTCCGAATAAACCCAGGCAAGTTGAACGTTGCCATAAACCTGTGGCATGGAATCAAGACGCTGCGCCAGCGCGGCCGCAGAGTCGATTTGTGGAGTAGTGTCGGCGACTGCGAAAGTGCCGGTCGTCAGAGTGGCCAGCGTGACAGCTGAAGCTAAAAGCGTCTTTTTCATTTCGTCTTCCTTCTGTGTGTAAATCAACTCATTGTTGGATAACTGAACTGGCAGTGCCGGGTATTGCTTCCGCCCAAACTTGTCTGGGTCGGTACAGCCGCTTCTTCGGCAGCTTTCATTCGTTCGTGCAGTCGTTCCAATGACTTTCAGTGTCCCTTTGGCACCAGCGCTTCCTGCCGCTCTGCCTGCCGATCCGATCTTTGCTAAATGGTTAGAATCGAATCCTCAAGTGTTGCTTCACGAAAACCCACTAAACGCATGTTTCCGATAACCAATTAGTAATACAGCATTCAGGTCTTTGCAATGTTGGCGCCTTCTGTGGCGACTCAGACCCCGGTGAACGACGTTCAAGCCGAGAGAGCCAAGTATAAATTCCTTTTTAATTCAGACTGTTAGCCGGATACACTGTATAGATCCGGAATTGTACGTAGCAATTGTGACGCTAATGTTACAAACCGGGCCTGGGGCATTAGCACTTCTACCTAGTTGAACTTACTCAGCTGGCCTCGTGCCGCTCCAGATGCCCGAACCATGACATTCACCCCGTGGCAGTCATAGTAAGCAATTACCGAGAGTTAATGAGACTTCGTTAATAAATGGAGGGCGAGGATTTGACTTTGTGGGGAATTACGAGAGGGGAATAACAACAAAAAAGGCGCCACTGAGGGCGCCTTCGTAAGGTAGATCTGCAACGTTAGCTGCGGCTGGCTCGCTTGCGATCACTTTCCTTGAGGTGACGTTTACGGACCCGGATACTCGCCGGCGTGATTTCGACAAGCTCATCATCTTCTATGAACTCAAGCGCCTGCTCCAGAGACATCCGGATTGGCGGCGTGAGCACGATGTTCTCGTCAGTTCCGGACGCACGGACGTTAGTGAGCTGCTTGCCCTTGGTACAGTTGACCGTTAGGTCGTTATCCCGGCTGTGCAGGCCGATAACCATGCCTTCATAGACTTCAACGTTGGGATCGATGAACAGACGTCCGCGCTCCTGCAGGTTCCACAGAGAGTAACCGAGCGCCTTACCCGTGAGATTAGCTATCATCACACCATTCTGACGAGTGGCACTGATACCTTCCTTCAGCGGACCATAATGATCGAAGATATGCGTCAGAATGCCCGAACCAGAGGTCATGGTGAGGAAGGCCGAGCGGAATCCGATGAGGCCCCGCGAAGGCGCAGTGAACTCAAGCCGGCTTCGACCCTTGCCATCAGGAATCATATTGGTGAGCTCGGCGCGACGCTCACCCATTTCTTCCATGATCGCACCCTGGTGCTGATCTTCGATATCAATTACGACCTGCTCGAAAGGCTCGACCATAACGCCGTCCTGTTCACGCAGGATGACCTTCGGCTTGGCGACCGCAATTTCGAAACCTTCACGTCGCATGTTCTCGATCAGTACCGACAGGTGCAGCTCACCTCGGCCTGAGACCAGAAACTGGTCCGGGGTTGGGCCAGGCTCGACACGCAGGGCAACGTTATGCAGCAGCTCCTTGTCCAGACGCTCCTTGATGTTGCGGCTGGTCACATACTTGCCTTCCTTGCCAGCGAATGGTGAGTCGTTGACCTGGAACATCATGCTCACAGTGGGTTCATCCACGGTCAGCGGCGGCAGTGCTTCAGGCTTGTCTGGCGAACACAGTGTGTCGGAAATATTGAGTTCGTCTAGTCCGGTCACACAGACGATGTCGCCGGCCATCGCACTATCTACTTCGACCCGCTCAAGGCCGTGATAGCCCATGATCTTGAGAATGCGGCCATTGCGCTTGTTGCCGTCCCGATCGACCACCACGACAGGCGTGTTGGTCTTGACCTTGCCGCGACTGATACGACCGACACCGATAATGCCGACATAGCTGTTGTAGTCCATGGCCATGACCTGCATCTGAAACGGCCCCTCAGGATCGACATCAGGTGGCGGCACCTTGTCCACGATCATCTGGAACAGCGAAGTCATGTCATCTTCCATTGCGTCGGGCTCGAGACCCGCGATGCCGTTGAGTGCCGAAGCATAGATAACCGGGAAGTCGAGCTGCTCTTCGGTCGCGCCGAGCCGGTCGAACAGGTCCATGACCTCACCGAGCACCCAGTCAGGCCGAGCACCCGGACGATCGATCTTGTTGATGACGACGATCGGGCTCAGGCCATTGGCGAAGGCCTTCTGAGTAACGAAGCGAGTCTGCGGCATCGGACCATCTTGCGCATCCACGAGCAGGAGCACCGAATCGACCATCGACAGGACGCGCTCGACTTCACCGCCGAAGTCAGCGTGGCCCGGTGTATCCACGATATTGATCTGATAGTCATGCCAGGTAATCGCGGTGTTCTTGGCAAGGATGGTAATGCCCCGCTCTTTCTCCTGGTCGTTCGAATCCATGACCCGCTCTGAGTCCTGATCCTTGCGACCAAGGGTACCGCTCTGACGCAGCAGCTTGTCCACCAGCGTGGTCTTACCGTGGTCGACGTGGGCAATGATGGCTATGTTGCGTACTTTTTCTATCACGTTGCGAGTACCGAATAGTGGCGAAATGGAAGAACTGTGCGGGCAAAAATTGCGCGGCATTATAAACCATTGCTTGAATGCTTGATAGCAGAGTCGTAGAAGAGTATAGAATCATTGCGGATATTCACACCCATTCCCTTCTGATCCTGATCAGGGACAGTGACGCCAGCTCGTTATCGCACACTTTTGGTGCAATGACACATGTCTTCGCACCAATAAGGAGCGATTCGCACCGAAATTGGGCGCTTGCAGTTTATACGGCGAGTGCTTTGGTGCAGATGGTCACTGCCGTAATGGCTTGACCTGCGGGCTTCCGAGCCTCATCCAGGTGCATCGGCTGCCTCTCGACCATAAAGGTGGCAACGAAATTGCTTACCCCTATTGCCTGAAGGTTAGCCTGACGGGGCGCAAGCTGATGAACATCATGACGGCACTCCTGCTTTCAGCAGTAGCCTGACTGCCAGGATACAGTTTCAGCAACCGGAACCTCGTGCTATGCTCGCTGCGACTTCACCGTCTAGTGGAGCGGACCATTTCTGTAACAAATTACGTAAACGGAGTGTAAGGAATGTCAGAGAAAACTCTGGGACTTATAAAAGAGCACGAAGCGAAATGGGTCGATCTTCGCTTTACGGACACCAAGGGCAAGGAACAGCACGTTACCATGCCTGTGAGCGAGATCAGCGAGGAGACCTTCCAGGACGGCAAGATGTTCGACGGCTCTTCAATAGCTGGCTGGAAAGGCATCAACGAATCAGACATGATCCTGATGCCGGATGACGACACCTGCGTACTCGATCCGTTCACCGAAGACGCCACAGTAAACGTGACCTGCTCCATCGTTGAGCCTTCTACCATGCAGGGCTACAACCGGGACCCACGCTCCATTGCCAAGCGCGCCGAGGAGTACCTGAAGTCTACCGGTATCGCTGACTCCGCACTGTTCGGTCCAGAGCCTGAGTTTTTCGTGTTCGACAGCGTCAAGTATCGTGCAGACATGCAGAGCGCTTCATATGAAATCCATTCTGAAGAAGCTGCCTGGGTGTCCAACGACGATTTCGACCGTAACAACGTCGGTCACCGTCCTGGCGTGAAGGGTGGTTATTTCCCTGTGCCACCAGTCGACTCACTGCATGACCTGCGTGGCGCCATGTGCGCGGCCATGGAAAGCATGGGCCTCAAGATTGAAGTACACCACCACGAAGTCGGTACGGCTGGCCAGTGCGAGATCGGTGTTGGCGCCAACACACTGACCCGCAAGGCTGACGAAGTACAGATTCTCAAGTATTGCGTTCTGAACGTTGCTCACGCCTACGGCAAGACTGCGACCTTCATGCCCAAGCCAATCGTTGGCGACAACGGTTCAGGCATGCACGTTCACATGTCACTGTCCAAAGACGGCAAGAACATCTTCGCTGGCGACGCCTACGCAGGCCTGTCAGAAACAGCGCTGTTCTACATCGGCGGTATCATCAAGCACGCTCGCGCACTGAACGCCTTCACCAACCCGTCAACCAACAGCTACAAGCGTCTGGTGCCAGGTTTCGAAGCACCAGTCATGCTCGCGTACTCTGCCCGTAACCGCTCGGCGTCCATCCGGATTCCATGGGTCAACAGCGCCAAGGCACGTCGTATGGAAGCGCGTTTCCCTGATCCAATGCAGAACCCTTACCTTGGTTTTGCGGCCATGATGATGGCTGGTCTCGACGGCATTCAGAACAAGATCCACCCAGGCGACCCTGCCGACAAGGATCTGTACGACCTGCCGCCAGAAGAAGCTGCCGAAATCCCAACAGTGTGCAGCTCGCTCGAGCAGGCACTGGATGCGCTGATCGCTGACAAGGAATTCCTCCTGAAGGGCGACGTGTTCTCACAGGACATGCTGGATGGCTACATCGCGCTGAAGCGCGCTGAAGTCGAGCGTCTGAACATGACGACTCACCCGGTCGAGTTCCAGATGTACTACTCGCTCTAAACGCCTGGAGCACATCAGAAGGCCCGCATTAGCGGGCCTTTTTCGTTTCTGCAACATGGCTGCAGGTTTTCAGACCTGCTTGCACTATACTGGAAGCTGCACATTCAGAGGCTCAGAGACGGGTATGAGAATGCAGAAACAGACAAGCGTCCGGAATAGCTGCTGTGGGCGGGTAGCAGGCACGAGAGCGTCGATTGGTCGTATAGGCCACCTGGTCCTGTTCATGGGCGCCCTTGTGGCGCCACTCGTGATTGGCAGCGCCCAGGCGGAAGTGTATCGATTCACCGACTCCGAAGGTAATGTCGAGTTTACCGATCAGCCCCGTAAGGGCGCCGAGCGTGTCGAGCTCAAGGAAACAGCCACGATTACACTCCCGAAGCCTGAAGAGGTCACCGCCATCATTGGCGAAAGGCAGGAGGCAGTTGAGTCCGGCGAAGAAGGTCCAGCCTACGAAACCCTGCGCATCGCCTATCCGGAAGACGAGAGCGCGTTCAACTCTGGCAGCGGCGACTTCAATGTGATCATGGACATCACGCCCGACCTTCAGAGCGAGCATTTTCTGCTTGTGAAACTCGATGGCGAGGCCCTGCCCCTGACAAAGGGACCCGCCATTCAGATGAATACTGTGGACCGAGGCACCCACACCATCAGCGTCGATGTGGTGGAAGGTGACAGCGTTATTCAGAGCGCAGAACCGGTAACCTTTACCCTGCATCGGCCCTCAGTACTGACACCACCTTGAGCGACTGCGGCCGAACGCACCAAAGCAGTGCACCCTGAGCGCCTCTACAGCAGGCGAGCGCTGTAAAGGTGAGCCTGCACTATTGTGGACTGAGCACCCCGAATCCGCACCACAGTAGCTCTGAGGCCTTTTGACGACCATATCTGGTGCAAGCGTTGAGGCAATACATGAACATGGACCGTTTATTGCTTCATGGCACTATCTTAGCTGCCAGAGAATCCGTGACACCGTATGCACCCAAAAACCGCGCTGACCGACTCCGTATTGGCCAGGCTTCTGGAAAACCTGGCTACCGCTGTACTTCTGCTCGATCATCGAGGCAAGGTCGTCTTCGTCAATTCCGCTGCGGAAATTCTGCTCGATAGTAGCGCGAGCCGTATGCTCGGCTCGCATTATACCGACTGCATTCAATCCGAGCCGGGTGGCTTGAGCGCACTTGAGAACGGATTGTCGACCGAGCAAAGTTTTGGACAAAGCACTGTTCGCTTCGTTCTACTCAGTGGCAACAGCATCATCGTCGATTACACGATATCCAGTGCACCAGCCGAAGTTGGCGGGCCCGCAGGCGAAGCCTTTCGCTTGCTCGAGATGCAGGCCAAGGACCATGTCAGGCGGATTTCGCTGGAAGAGGAGCTGCAATCAGAGCATCAGGCTGCCCGTGTACTCATCCGCAACCTGGCTCACGAAATCAAGAATCCTCTCGGTGGCATCCGTGGTGCCGCGCAGTTGCTTGGCAAGGCGCTCGATTCCAGTCAGGACACCCAGCAAACCACAAGGCTGTCGGTTCCAACATCCGGTGGTGGATGGTCTGAGTATACCAACATCATTATTTCCGAAGCCGATCGCCTGAAAAATCTTGTAGACCGCATGCTGGGACCGAACAAAGCGCTTCACCTCAGCGAGGTGAATATCCACGAAGTGCTCGAGCGCATCATCAGCCTCATCGAAGTGGAATGCGGATCGGATATCAGCATTCGCAGAGACTACGATCCAAGCATACCGGAGTTCACCGGCGACAAGGAGCAGCTGATACAGGGTTTCCTCAACATCGCCAGAAACGCGGTTCAGGCATTGACTCAGCCAGGGACAGCGCCTGGCTTCCGGCCCGCGATTCGATTCAAAACCCGAGCGGTGCGCCAGTTCACGCTCTCAGGAAAACTTCATCGGCTGGTACTCAAGGCCGAAGTGATCGACAACGGAGCCGGCGTACCACCTGAACTGCTGAAGAATATCTTTTATCCAATGGTCAGCGGCAGTGCCAGCGGCACCGGCCTCGGCCTGTCCATCACCCAGGGCATCATCGGCCAGCACTCCGGCATCGTCGAGTGTGAAAGTGAACCCGGACGCACCTCATTTATCGTCTACCTACCTCTGGAGAATGCACTATGACCGAGCCGTCGCCCGTCTGGATTATCGATGACGACCGCTCTATCCGCTGGGTCCTTGAAAAAGCGATGGAGCAGGAAGGCATCGCCTTTGAATCGTTTGAGTCGGGAGACTCCATTCTTTCGCGGCTGCAGCGGGAACAGCCACTGGCTATCATCAGCGATGTGCGAATGCCGGGTATTGATGGGCTGGAGCTGCTGCAGCGGCTGCAGGAACAACATCCAGGCATACCGGTCATCATCATGACCGCGCATTCTGACCTGGACAGCGCAGTGAGCAGTTATCAGAAAGGTGCCTTCGATTATCTGCCGAAGCCTTTCGACCTCGACGAGGCCATTGTCATCATCAAACGGGCGCTGGCGCATGCGACCGGCAACCAGAATAAAATTGGTCAACCCAGTGAGCAGCAGAAGCAGAAGAGCCCGCCAATCATTGGTGAGGCGCCGGCCATGCAGGAAGTTTTCCGGGCAATTGGACGACTGTCGCACAGCAATATCACCGTTTTGATCAACGGCGAATCGGGCACCGGCAAGGAACTCGTCGCGAAGGCCCTGCACGAACATAGCCCGCGCGCGGGTCATGCCTTCATTGCGCTCAACATGGCTGCCATTCCGAAGGACCTCATCGAGTCGGAACTGTTCGGCCATGAAAAAGGCGCTTTTACCGGCGCCGGTGGTCAGCGGATTGGTCGCTTCGAACAGGCCAGTGGTGGAACCCTCTTTCTCGACGAAATAGGTGATATGCCGGCCGATACACAGACGCGTTTGCTGAGGGTGCTGGCCGATGGCGAATTCTACCGAATAGGCGCCACTACGCCAGTCAAGGCGGATGTCAGGATCGTTGCAGCAACCCATCAGAATCTTGAAAAGCTGGTGGAATCCGGTGCCTTCAGGGAGGATCTCTTTCACCGCCTGAACGTTATCCGAATTCATTTGCCAGCGCTGCGTGAGCGGCGGGAAGATATCCCCCGACTCGCTGCTCACTTTCTCGAGCAGGCAGCCGCTGAACTGGGCACCGAGAACAAGCTGCTTGCGCCGGAAACCGAGGCTCTGCTCTGTCAGTTGCCCTGGCCGGGGAATGTGCGTCAGCTACAGAATACCTGTCGCTGGCTGACCGTCATGGCCTCTGGCCGGACCATCCATCTCGGGGATCTTCCGCCGGAGCTACAGAATGAGACGCCGAACAAGACAACGACCATCGACTGGCCGGAATCGCTTCGCCTGTGGTCCGAGAAACAGCTGCTCACGCGAAAGGAAGGCCTGCTCGATGTGGCGATGCCGATATTCGAACGGGTCATGATCGAATCGGCGCTGCGGCAGTCTGGTGGTCGCAAGAAAGATGCAGCCATTCTTCTCGGCTGGGGTCGCAATACCCTGACCAGGAAGATGAAGGAGCTGGATATGGCTTCGGTGGATGACAGCGGCGGCAGCGAGAACTGGGATGACTAAACCCTCCCAGGGCTAGCTGGCCGCGCGCTAGCGGAACTTGGGCAGTGCCTTGGGTCGCTCGATGAAGAAGCCTTGGGCATAGTCCACGTGCCTGTCTCGCAGTAGATCCAGCGTCGTCTTGTCCTCGACGAAGGGCGCTATGACTTCGCTGCCATGATAGTGTGCCATGTCCACCATCGATTTCAGCATCATCTGATCGTAGAGATCCTTGGGCAGATCCCTGATGAAGGTGCCATCGATCTTGATGAAGTCGACCGGTAATACCTTGAGTGCTTCATAGGCGCTGGCGCCCACCCCAAAGTGGCCCAGACAGAACCGGCAGCCATACTCCTTCAGCTCGGTGATGAAGTCTGCAACATCGTTGAGCCGACTGATGGCAGAGGCCTCGGTAATTTCGAAGCAGATCTTTTCAAGCGGGCACTCAAAAGCGGTGAGCTGTTCGAAGATGAACTCCAGCAGACTCTCGTCATTCAGCGAATGACCGGAGAGGTTGATGAGCACGCTGCCCATTTCTTCGATGAGCCCACCGTTCTCCGCCATCCAGGTCAACATGTTGCCCACGACCCAGCGATCGATTTCGCGAATACTGTCCGACTGCTCGGCGGCCTGCACGAATTCGGCTGCCGGTATCACGACGCCTTTGGGCGACAGCACACTGATCAGCACCTCGACAATGCCAGGCAGTTGGGTGCCGGCCTGAAGCGGAATGATTTTCTGACAGCGCAGCTGAATATTGAGCTTGCTGAGGTCGACCGGCGATCCCTTGAGACGCGGGCCGGTTTCGGTAGCCGTGGCATAACGTGGCGAGAGCTGCACCGGAAGCTGCGCCGCACTGCTCTTGGCCTTGCGGACAAGGTCTTCGCTTTCACGCAGATGATCGCTGAGGTCGAGCAGACCTGGCTGCAGGGGCAGGCAACTCACGACGAAGCGCAGGGGCAGCATATCGCCCTCCCAGGAGAGCCGGTAGCTCTGCAGCGCCGTGAGCAGCCGGTTGGCCTGCTCACCCGCATCCTGGGCTACGGCTACGATAAACTCGTCCCCCGAGTAACGTGCCAGCAGACTCTGTTCTGGTAGCAGGTTTCGGCAGATACGGACAATATCCTTGAGCGCCTTGTCACCCCCGGCTATACCGACCTGTTCATTAATCTGATAAAACTGTCGGGTGGAGATGAGAATCAGGCCAGGGTTGAACGACTTCTGCAGGCTCTGGCAGAAGACCTGGGCCTGCCGCTCGAACTCCTTGCGCTGTATGAGACCGGTGAGCTCGTCTGTGGCGACCACATGACTGAGCTGCTCGTAGAGATCCTTCACCATATTGGCGAGACTCTCGTTCACCGCAGGCTGTTCCCCCTCGGCTTCAATGGCGCAGATGCCCTGCTGAAGATAGGCTGCCAGGGTGACTGGATCGAGGTCGATCACCTTCGAGCCCATCTGGTTGACGAACACATAACGCGATGAATTGTGGCCAATCCAGGCTATGCGAACCTGCTCGGTAATCTCACCCTCTCTGGTCAGCCGAATCCAGTCGCCAATCCTGAGTTTCTGAATGCGCTGCATCCAACGTTGCAAACTCCGGTTGGGCACTTCTTCTGCGGCCTTGCTCCCGGCCACAGCCTCCGTGGATTCAGGCACCGATACGAACTGCGCTCTCTCGCCGCCGCCAGTCAGGAAAGCTTTCAGCTCAGCCCGTATGCTGGTGGCTGGCATATGCTGGGATGAAATCGTGTTGAGGCCATCCTGAATCGTCTTCACGAGCGCAGGCATGTCTATGGCCGCATCATCACCTTTCTCACCGAACTCGAGCAGTGAGTCGATAACCCCCAGATAACGGCCCCACTCTTCACTCTGGTCATCATGGCGGATGTAGACCAGCGAAAGCAGATCCTTCCAGCCATTGTTCAATAGTGAAATAACCGCCTTGGGCACCCTGCGCCCGGCCAGCCTGCTCTCTATTTCCTCCATGACCCGCTGTTTGGAAGAGGTGACTTTCTCCTGTCCTTCCGCTGCGGCCATGACACGCTCGACATTTCGTCGGTAGAGATTGCGCTGCTTGGCGAGCAATTCATCGAGATCCTTGAGCGTTTCAGCAAAAACGGACTGGTCGGTCTCATGTTCGTTCTGTATCCGAACTACCAACTGGTCAATCTGATGGATCTGATGAGCTGGTGCACGGTTGCCCTTCACGCCGAGCTGGGCGATACGGTTGATTACCTGCCGCGCAGGATTCTCCTTCTGCACAAAGAAATCAGGCTGTCTCATGTACTGTCTGAGAATCGGCACCTCCAGACTACGCAGCTGCCGTTTGGCCCGTGGTTCGATCTTGTTGTTCTTCAGCAAACTCATGAAGAAGCGATCGACCACGTCGAGCGCATTGTCCTGCTCGGGCGTCAGAGATTTTTCAGGTGCGCCATCGCCGAGATCGACCTTGAGCCGCTCTCGCAGGGTCGGAATGACTTCATGCGTGGCATCCGGAGCGATCTGCTGCGCGGAAAGCTTGCGGAAGACTTCGGCATCGCGGAAAGGCGGCCGAGACTGTGCCTCCGGAACCGTCTCGGCGGGTTCATCAGGCTGTAGACGATCAGAGGATCGTCGGCGCTGAATTGTCTGCTCGCCCGCACGGACCAGCTTGCCTCGGTTGAGCACACCGAGCAGCTCCTGAATAACGCCGAAGCTAGCCTCCGCATCCTGCAGGTGCATTTGCAGCGTAGCGCCGGTTTCATCGCTCCTGGCCATGGCCGCTGCCATTTTCGATTTGTCCAGTGGGCCATGAGCAGTAGAGGGCAGCGACGATTGCAGGCGTCCTGTTCTCACCTTGAGCTGCGTGGCACGCGGGGTACTGGTAGAAGCTGTTTTCAGGGCTTTTCTTGCGGCGGCACCGGAAGCCTGAGCCGCCTCGGCCTTGTCGTGGTCGGCTTTGGCAGCTTCCATGGCCCGCTTGGATGCGAGCTCTTCCTCCACGGATTTGTCTTCCCGAGCGAGATACTTTCGCAAATCGAGCTTTGGTAGAACACCCTGCCGAATAAGCAATTCGTTCAACTGGTCATACAGGGGCTCGAGCCCCTTGACGACTGTGGCCTCAAACACCTTGAGTACGGCACGATCCACGGCAATGGGCAGCTTCAGTTCGTGCAGGGCGTCATGAAACGAGAAGCAGATCAGCGCAGGGCCCAGGGGGTTGTAACCGGCGGTTCCGGCTGCCTCGTTACCCGTTCTGAACACCGCACTGGCGTCCAGCCGCATCTTGAGCTCGAGCAGCGCCCGGCGATACTGCGTTTCAGCCTTGGTAACCATGACCTTCAAAGTCAACCAGTCTTCGAATTCATCCTTATTCACGAGCGCCAGCTCATTGCCCGCAGGCTGTGAGGCTGATTCTGAGGGTTGTTGCCGAACGCCCTGCACCACGTGACGAATGAAATTTTTCTGTAACTGGGTACCACGCTGTCTCAGAACCGTGGCCGCATCGATGAACTGCCCGCGAAGATTGTCGCTCGCAGCCTGACTCATCTGCCGATCGAGCTCAGGCGAGAGTGCTGCACTGAACTGATCAGCAGCTGCTTCGACGTGGGCCAGCAGGATGCGCTCCAGCTGCTTGAGAACGAGCTGGCTACTGGCCTGACGATCGCCGTCTTCAGCCTGTTGCTGCGCACCGCTTTTACTCTCGGCAGAGTATCGCGACAGCAAGGCCTGGATGACCCTGGGCTCGGTATCGACGAAAAGGCCGCCAAAGGCGCCATCGATGATGCGCACTGCGCTGACCGAAAGATTCTGGGTCTCGCCGCTGGCCTCATCGAGGAAGGTCAGCCGCACGACGTCCTGCACCTGAAACTGTTTCGCTTCGAGCGCTTCACCGACAGCCAGCGCATATCTGATGAACACACCATCAGCACAAAAATCTGCAATTCGACACGGTAAGGCTGAACTGCCGCGATAAACGATTCGGGCAGCCAGATTGAGCGATTTTCGCCGACTCGCACGCCGTTCGCCAGGGCCTGTAGTTTGATACTGCATAAAACCTGTTCTATATAGATTGCGCGCAAGCAAAGGACCCGGGGACATCTCGCTATAGCTTGCCGACGTCTCCCCACGACTTCGCGGTAATGAACGAGCAAGTATAGACAATCGTGCCCATTGCAGACACCGGGGAACCGAACATTATGTATTTGAATCGTTTCCGACGCGCCTCCAGGACGCTATGGGTCAGACTCCCTGCCACGCTGCTGGTGATCTTTCTCTTCAGCAGTTGTCAACAGTTCGGCTATTACATGCACGCGACCGGCGGTCAGCTCGCCCTGCTCTGGGACCGTGAATCCATTGAGTCGCTGCTTGCCCGGCCGGACCTCGAGCCGGTGCTCGCCGACAAGCTCAGGCTGGTCAAGGCTGCCCGACAGTTCGCTCAGGACGAGCTGGATCTCCCTGTGAACGATGCCTACGCCACCTATGTCGCGCTGCCGAGAAGACACGTTGTATGGAATCTGCAGGCGGCTGGCGAATTCTCCACCGACAGCCACGAATGGTGCTTTCCAGTTGCTGGCTGCGTGGCTTACAAGGGCTATTTCGAAGAAATGCTGGCCCGCCGCAATGCCGATCAGATGTCAGCGGCCGGCTTTGACGTCTACGTGCGAGGGGTCAATGCCTACTCTACCCTTGGATGGTTCGACGATCCTGTACTCTCCAGCTTCATTCATTACGCCGACCATTCCCTGGTGGCACTGCTGTTTCACGAGCTGGCACACCGAAAGCTGTACGTCAGCGGTGACACCAGCTTCAATGAGAGCTGGGCGACCGCGGTGCAGATCATTGCCACTGAGCGATGGGCTACTGACGGCAGGTCTGCACTCACCACAGATCAGGTCTTGCGACAACTGCAGGCGACGGCCCGGGTGAGCGCTTTCGTCGACGAAACACTGCACACGCTGGCTGGGATCTACAGTCAGGAGGCCCTCAGCCCTGTGGAAAAGCGCCTCTTGAAGCAGGACATCCTAGATGACCTGCATTCGCAGTACCTCGCGCTGGAGGCCGATTTCGGCTATCCAATGGGCTATGGCCACTTTTTCAGCCAGCCATTGAACAATGCGGCCCTTTTGAGTGTTGGCCACTACACGATGTGGGTGCCTGCCTTCCTGCAGAAATACCGGCAACTGGATGCCGACCTCGCGCAGTTCTACAGCTGGTCCACCGCACTTGCCAGCCTTGCAAAGTCCGAACGCGACGCCGTTCTTCAGGTGCTCCAGGCGGCCGCGTCCTGACAACAGCCCTTTAAACCTCAGGATCCACCCCAACCTCTAGTTGACAGACTGGGATGCGGAGATGGTAGGTATGCTGAAAAAGGTTCGGTTGTCGGTGCTCGATCTTGCACCGATTCGTGACGAGGGCTCGATTGCCGAGACCTTCGACAACTCGGTCAGGCTTGCCCAGCGGGTCGAAGCGCTCGGCTACTACCGCTACTGGCTTGCAGAGCATCACAACATCGATGGTATAGCCAGTGCTGCAACAGCCGTGCTGATCGGCCACATAGCCGGCAAGACGAGCACAATGCGCGTTGGCAGTGGCGGTGTCATGCTACCGAACCATGCGCCGCTGGTCATTGCCGAGCAGTTTGGCACGCTGGCAACACTGTATCCAGATCGCATCGACCTGGGACTTGGCCGGGCGCCCGGAACGGATGGTGAGACGCTTCGCGCACTCGGCCGAAGCCCCCAGGCTGCCGATAATTTTCCTCAGATGGTCCAGGAGCTCTCAGCCTATCTGGCCGACGCCAATCCGCGGCAATCGGTCAAGGCCATTCCAGGTCAGGGCACGCGCGTACCGCTATGGTTACTGGGGTCCAGTGGCTTCAGCGCACAACTGGCCGCCCGGTTGGGACTGCCCTTTGCATTTGCCGGACATTTTGCGCCTGGGTATCTACACCAGGCCATTCAGCTGTATCGTGATAATTTTCAGCCTTCGACGGTGCTCGACAAACCCTATCTGATGCTTGGCATCCCGGTGATCGCCGCAGACAGCGATGATGAGGCTGAGTTTCTGTCAACGACTCACCAGCAGAAATTCCTCAACCTGCTGCGCGGCAGATCAACTCGGGCACAGCCACCTGTCGAAGCGCTGGACTGGCATCCACATGAACGTGCTCGAGTCATGCAGATGCTGTCGGCAGCCGTAGTGGGCGGGCCTGATACTGTCAGACAGCAACTGACCAGGTTTCTTGAAGGCACGGGTGCGGACGAACTGATGATAAACTCGGACTTCTACCATCCGGAAGATCGTCTTCGCTCCTATGACATCGTGAAACAGGTCGCGCAAGACTGATAGCCGAGCGCCTCAGTCGAGGTGCTTCATGAAGACCTTGGATCGTCTCTGAAAGTTGTACAGACGCTGCTTTTCCAGCGGGAGCTCATCCAGACCTGCGACACGAAAGCCTCGCTCGAGGAACCAGTGAGCCGTTTGTGTAGTCAGCACGAACACCTGCTTTGCTCCCAGTTCCCGGGCCTTGCGCTCGGCATGCTGCAGAAGCCGATCACCCCGCCCCCCAGTCTGGTAAGCCTGATCAACTGCAACGCAGGCCAGCTCTGCAGCGGCGTACTCCGGGTAGAAATACAAGGCCGCGCAGCCAATGATCAGCCCATCGCGCTCCACAATCATGAAGTTGCCGATCTCCCGCTCGAGTCGTTCACGATCCCGCTTCACCAGAACGCCCTGCTCTTCCAGCGGACGGATGATATTGAGAATGCCAGCCGCATCGTCGATGACGGCTGCGCGGAAGGTTTCGTAAGACTGATCGGTAATCATCGTACCGATGCCGTCGCGGGTATAGATTTCCTGAATCAGCGCGCCGTCGCGAGTGCCGTTGATAATATGCACCCGACGTGTCCCTTTCTGAAGTGCCCGGCAGGCCGCCAGCAGTCGACGCCGCTCATGTCGGAAAGCTGAGCGCGCATCACTGGCCTCGAAGGCGTCGATCATCTGCATGGCCTCGGCCACGCTGGTCTCTCTCACCAGCTGTCCTTCTGGGTTGAGCAGACCATCCTGTTCAGACAGGATCACCAGCTTCTCGGCATGAAGGGCAATGGCCACCGACGCAGCCACATCCTCGCTCGCCAGGTTGAAGACCTCGCCAGTAGGTGAATAGCCTAAAGGCCCCAGCAACACGATCTGGCCTAGATCGAGCAGAGCGCGAATGCTCTGTGTATCGACCCTGCGAACGATACCGGTATGCTCGAAATCGACGCCATCCACTACGCCGATAGGTCGGGCGATGATGAAATTACCACCAGCCACAGATACCTGATTGTTTCTGAGTGGCGTGCTGCTGAGTGACTGCGTGAGACGGGCCTGCAATTCTGTCTGCAGTCGACCTACAGCTTCAGTGAGGTGTGCCAGCGTAGTCACATCGGTGACGCGCAGATCCATATGGATCTGACTGTCTATTCCACCCTGGCGAAGGCGTTCATCGATTTGAGGTCGCGCGCCATAGACGCAGACAATCTTGAGGCCAAGACTGTTGAGCAACGCGATATCTTCCATCAGACGCCGTGTCTGGCGCATACCAGCTTCATCGTTCTGCAGCAGGAGTTCCCCACTGACCAGCACGATGACAGTGGCACCTCGATAGGCGTTAATGTAAGGCGCGACCCCGCGGAACCAGCTCAGCTGGTCCTTCGTCCCATCATTCATCAAATTCGTCCACCTGGTCCTGAGAATCAGCTTCTGGTTCAGCCGTCATACCCTCATTCAGAGGCTGACTCTCAGACGCGTCAGTATCCGGAACCACCTCATCGCTGGTCTCTGATCCTGCGTCCGATTCGGGTAAGTCTGTTTCGATCACATCGCTCGGAGTGACTTCAGCCGCCGCCGCTTCCAGCTTCTGTTCGAACTGCTCTCTGGCATCTGCCTCCACCAGGCGCACCGTCAGCCTTTCGAGTTCGGAGCGTTGCAGATGATACAGCACCTCACCTCCGTTCAACTGAGTCATCAGTGTCAACCTGCGCGGGCCGACTTCAAGCAGGCGCCCCTGCAGTTTCGTGCCGGCCTTGCGTTCCACTTCGATCTGTTTGCCAACGAACTCGGTCGCAAACGCCATGGACGCCAGCGGTATTTCGAGATCCTGCGGCGGCCTGATCACCCTGGGTGCTGGCCTGGGTGGTGGAGGCGGCTGTATGAAGTCGGCGAGCGCTTTGGCAGAGATCTGTATATCAGCGGCAGTGGTGCGAATGCCGGATACCTGGAGCTGAACACCTATCCGTGCGAGTTGCTCCTTGAAGTCCAGGAAAGGCATGAGGGCCGGGTCGAAGTCGCTACGCGGGTGCAGCTGCAGATCCAGCGGTGCCTTGCCCTGAAGATAGTCCGGCATTGCGCTCCAGAACTGTCCGCCAATCACGATGCCCGCTTCGCCTAGCCGCGCTCTGGTTTGAGTCAGGCTCCGCGACCAGAACGCCTGACTGTCCAGGCCGACCTCGCCCTGACACAGCTGTGCAAAGCGCTGCCAGAAGCCCTGTTCGCTAAAGTTGAGCTGAAGATGCTGGAGTCGTGGTGGCTCGGCATCCTCTGGAGGCGGCCAGGACAGGTCATGACTGAGTACGGCACTCGCACTGATACCTACAGACTGGAAGCCCACGGAGCGAAGTTCGCCGAGCACGGCAAATACGTTCTCTTCTGCAATGAACTCGTAGTGAAGCTGGCCATCGACCCTCAGCCGGGAAAAGCCCATCTTCTCGAAGCTAGCCTGCTCAAAGGGTCGTATCGTGCCGCAGGCGTAATTCACCCATGGCTTACTGGCTTGGGGCAGCAGGCCAGGATCGAGCACGTCCCACTCGGCAGTGGTCGGCACCGAGGCGTTTGTGATTTCAAAAGTCAGGGCTTCGGGCAGCGACGAGTCGTCCATGAGATCAGACACGGCAAAGGTGACTGCATCCAGGACTGACCTGAATCGGACACTGAGGCGCTCAATGATGATCGGCTCCTGCAGTCTGTAATCAGTGAAGCGCAGATCTGCGATGTGCAGAGCGCCATCGAGGTCGAAGCGTGCGAGACCATGACTGAGCGAGAACTGATCTTCACCTGCAGTTCGAACCCGCTCTATCCATCTTTCGGTTTGCCACAGCAACACGCTATAGGCCACGACCACCAGCAGCGTAGTGAACAGGATGGCGTAGCCCAAAGCCCGTAGAAGCGACCTCATGGTCGATGACCTGACCTAACGCACGTCATCCCGAAATCAGCGTTCCCACGCCTTCGTCGGTCAGGATTTCCAGCAGTGTAGCATTGGGCACCCGTCCATCGATGATATGAGCTGTATTGACCCCATGCTCGACCGCAGACAGCGCGCATTCTATTTTTGGCAGCATTCCGCCATGGATTGTGCCGTCAGCTATGAGCGCCTGAACTTCTGCCCGGCTCAGCCCGGTCAACAGTGTGCCGGACTTGTCCAGCAGGCCGGCGATATTCGTCAGCAGTATCAGTTTTTCTGCCTTGAGCACCTCAGCGATTTTGCCGGCCACGATATCCGCGTTGATATTGTAGGATTCGCCATTCTGGCCAACGCCAATTGGTGCAATGACGGGAATATAATTGCTTTGCGTCAGCATCGAGATGATGCCGGTATTGATACTGACCACTTCACCAACATGTCCGATGTCGATGATCTCCGGCTTCTGCATATCTGGGCTGGCGCTGAGGACTTCGAGTTTGCGGGCCTTGATGAAACCCGCATCCTTTCCTGTCAGGCCAACGGCACTACCGCCAGCGCTGTTGATCAGGCTGACGATGCCCTTGTTGACCAGGCCGCCGAGCACCATTTCGACGACGTCCATGGTTTCGGCGTCGGTGACGCGCATGCCATTCACGAAGTGCGACTTGATCTGCAGGCGATCCAGTAACCCACCAATCTGTGGCCCGCCGCCGTGAACGACGATGGGATTGATGCCAACGAGTTTCAGCAGCACGATATCCCGGGCAAATCCCTGCTTCAGAGTTTCATCCGTCATGGCATTGCCGCCATACTTGATGACGATGGTCTTGCCGCTAAAACGCTTGATATACGGCAATGCACGATGCAGTACGGTGGCAACTTCAGCGACGTTCTGTGGCGGTGTATTCTCTTTCATCTGTAATTCAGTCAACTCGTCAAAATGGCAGATCGAGCCCTGGCTCGGCTTTCAGTAACTGGGCCCTGAATATATCCTGGATACGCTGCATGGCTTCGGTCGATTCAGCTTCAAACCGCAGCGTCAGCGCCGGCACCGTGTTCGATGCGCGGACCAAACCCCAGCCATCAGCATATTCGACCCTGAGGCCGTCGATGGTATTGACCGACCCGCCACTCCAGGCGGCTTTACCGGCCAGCGTTGTCATCAGGTCGAACTTGGCGGAATCCGCCACGTCCACGAACAGCTCTGGTGTACTGATATCCTCAGGGAAATCTTCAAAAATCATGTCAGCACTACGTTCGTCGATGCCGAGTATTTCCAGCAGGCGTACGGCTGCGTAGAGACCATCATCGAAGCCGAACCAGCGCTCCTTGAAAAAGATATGGCCACTCATTTCACCGGCCAGCAAGGCGCCCGTTTCGCGCATCTTGGCCTTGATCATGGAGTGGCCCGACTTCCACATCACCGGTCGACCGCCAAATCTCGAGACCAGTGCGTTCAGACGACGGCTGCATTTGACATCAAATATGACATCGGCGCCAGGATTCCTAGATACCACGTCCTTGGCGAACAGCATCAGCAGACGATCCGGCCAGATGATCTTGCCACCGCCAGTCACCACACCAATTCGGTCGCCATCGCCATCGAAGGCAATGCCAATGTCCGCACCAGTCTCTACGACCTTTGCCTGCAGATCCGCCAGGTTCGCGGGGTTGCTGGGATCGGGGTGATGGTTCGGAAAGTTGCCATCGACATCGCAATAGAGTTGCACCACTTCGCAACCGAGATCTTCGATGAGCTGAGGTGCCACGGCACCGGCCACCCCATTTCCTGCATCTATCACGACTTTAAGTGGCGCAGCGACCGCGATATCATTGAGAATCTCATCCATGTAGTCGCGAACGACGTCGGCGGTCTGTCTCCGCCCCTTACCCTGGGTAAAGTTCTGGGTTACCGTGCGCTGGTACAGTTTCTGAATCTCCTCGTCGGCAAGCGTGTCGCCGGAGAGCATCATCTTGAGGCCATTGTGGCTGGCAGGGTTATGACTGCCGGTGATCATGGCGCCGCTGCCGGTCTGCAGCCGTTGCGTGGCATAGTACAACAGTGGCGTCGGCACCTGACCGATATCGATGACATCCATTCCGACCGCCAGCAGTCCATCGATCACGGCGTCTGCAAGGCTCTTGCTTGAATTGCGCCCGTCATAGCCGACACACATGGCATTCACGCCCCGGCTCTTGCCTTCGCTGCCGAGCGCCCGACCTATTTCGGTCATGATTTCAGCTGTCAGCGTTTCTCCGACCACGCCTCTTATGTCATAAGCCCGGAATATCACCTTGGATATCTGAACCGTGTTGATTTCCTCTACCAGCATGCCGTCTGATGAGCCGAGCCCGAGCAGATCCTCATCGCTACCAAGCAGATCGAAACTGGATAGCTCACGATCGTCGAACAGGGCTTCCTCGCTCTTTTCGGGGGCTTCCGGCACTGCGGTCTTGCTCTTGACGGCTGGCGGCTTGTCTGCAGCAGTCATTTTTCCAGGCTGGTCGGCGGGCAGTGGGGCCTTACCCGCTGGTTTCCGCTCCTGTACACCCGTATCGACATCGGTACGCGTCTGCAGCAGAGACAGGAAGGCCTCGAAATAGGGGCTGCGCACCGTGGGGCGCTGTGCAGACTCTCCTCGCAGCCTGGCCTGGGTGTAAACGGCCGCTTTTCTGACATCAGCGTTCAGTTGAGACGACAGCTGACGAAGAACAGCCCAGACCACCAGAAGCAGCAGCAGGGCCGGCACCAGTACAAGAACCCAGAAGTTCGGATCAGCAAGAATTTCGGTATCCAGATCATGCGACCGGGGCGTAAAACGAACCAGCCAGGGTTGGTCGCCCACTTTTCGAGTCAGCGGCTCCCCCGCAGCGGAGGGATCAGGCAGCGAACCGACCGAATGAACGATCTGCTGTGCTGCACCAACCTCCTGCAGCAGTTCCAGGCGTCCGTCGAGCGGCTGCATGACATCAGTCAGCATCTCGATTGGCAAAATCACCAGCAGCGTTCCCCAGGGCGGGGTCGCGGGATCCTGTCCCGGCATGCGAACTGGGCTGGCCATCTGCAGCAGCCAGGTATCATTAGCGAGAAAGGCTTCCGCACGCGCACTGGCACCGCCCTCTATCTGCCGGACGAGCTCTATGCTGGCGAAACTCAGAGGTACAGCTTCGTCGCTGTCCCGTCTGGCCTGCCCACTGGGGAAGGCTATGACGCGGCGGGCAAGCGGCATATTGCTTTCGACGATGCTGGCCAGTTGCACGGCAATCCTGCGATTCGCCACGATTTCGTTGGCTGACGCCGTCTGTTCCGGCTTCAGGCTAACGGCGCCCGAGTTGGCCAGCTGCTCGGCAAGGCCGCCGAGAAACATGAGGCGACTTTCAGTGGCTAGCACTGCCGCTTCGACAGCGGTTTCTGCCTGATCGAGCCGGGACTGCTGTAACATCGGCTTGAACACAAGAAAGTGGATAGCCAGAGCCGTGAGCACCAGCGCCAGAAAGGTGGCGAGACCGATGATCAGGGTCTGCTTGCCGAGCGACGCCGCTGCCGACTTCTGCGTCTCGGCTTTCGGGGTTTTCTGAGCCTGCTTCTGTGGTTTTCCCACTGTTTACTCCCTGCCTGTTGAGCCGAAGCCGCCGGTGCCACGACTTGCTTCAGCATTACCACTGGAGAAAGCATCGGTGATGTCGAAATCGACCTGCACCACGGGCACGATGATCATTTGGGCAATTCTGGCGCCGGGCTCTATTTCGAAGCTCGTAGTGCCTCTATTCCAGCAGGAAATCATCAGTTCGCCCTGATAATCGGAGTCGATCAAGCCGGTAAGATTGCCGAGAACGATGCCATGTTTGTGCCCGAGCCCTGAGCGCGGCAGGATCATCGCAGCCAGTTGCGGATCGGCGATATGGATAGCCAAGCCCGTTGGCACCAGCACTGTCTCGCCAGCATCGAGGTGGATCGACTCGGTCAGGCAGGCTCGCAGATCAAGCCCGGCAGAACCCGAAGTTGCATAGGCTGGCATCGGTATGGATTGCCCGATCATGTCGTTCAAAATCCTGACCTGAAGCTTTTGTCTACTCATTGCCCTGTACGTCCATTACCGTTTTGTCCGGGTTCATTCGCCTGCTTGTGCTGCCAGCGTGTGACGATTTCTGCCAGCAGGTACTGGCCGAGTTGTGTCTTCGACTGTCTTTCGAGCCGCTGCGTCTGCTCGTGATCAATCAGCAGCACCTCATTGAAGTCACTGTTGAAACCAATATCCGTCCGCGACACGTCATTGGCAACGATAAGATCGATACCTTTCCGTGTCAGCTTGCTGCGAGCGTGCTCAGCCAGTTGCTCGGTCTCGGCGGCGAAACCCACAAGATATGTCACCTTGTGACTATCTGCGACGGACTTGAGCACATCCGGGTTTTCGACGAGCTGCAGCTGTGAGAGCTGCGCCGCTGCCGCCTGCTTCTTAAGCTTCTGCCCCGCCGGACTGGCGGGCCGATAATCCGCCACGGCCGCAGCCGCGATGAAGATATCGCAGCCCTCTGCCGTAGCGGCCAGAGCCGCCTGAAGCATTTGCTCCGCCGAGGTCACCGACGCCAACTGAACGCCGTCGGGTGCCGGTATACCCACCGGACCTGATATCAAGGTCACCTCTGCGCCCGCACTGATGGCAGCAGCGGCCAGCGCATATCCCATCCGACCACTGCTTTCATTGCTGACGAAGCGGACCGGATCGATATATTCGCGCGTCGGACCCGCTGTCAGCACAACCCTGGTGCCCGAGAGTATACCGGCCGCCACAGGAGCAGGCGTTCGCTGTGGCGAGGCCTCTTCCGCTGAAAGTGTAGCGGTGAGCAAGGCCACGATCTGCTCAGGCTCCAGCATTCTTCCGGGCCCGGTATCACCACAGGCCTGCGCACCTTCAGCGGTATCAAATAGAGTATAGAAGGGGATTTCGGCAAGAATGGCCAGATTTCGCTGAGTCAATGGATGCGACCACATCGCCTGGTTCATGGCGGGCACCCAGAAAACGGGTTTACGGGTCGCCAGTAAAACCGTAGTCAGCAGATCATCAGCCATTCCGGCAGCCGCTCGGGCCATGGCATCTGCACTGGCTGGAGCGATGACGATGAGATCTGGCCATCTGGCCAGCTCGATATGACCCATGCCCTGCTCGGCCTGCTCGTCGAGCAGATCACTTCTGACGGCACGGCCTGTCAGTGCCTGAAAAGTCAGAGGCTGAATGAAGGCGTGGGCGCCAGCAGTCATGAGCACCTGAACATCAGCCCCCGCCTTCACAAGCAGACGCGCAAGCAGTGCACTTTTGTAGGCAGCTATGCCTCCGGTCACGGCGAGAAGGACCCGCCTGGATTGCCATGCCTCTGGCGCCATCGACTGCTCTCATTGGGGCTTGGATAAAAGACGGGGTAAATCGCTATTTCCTATGGATTTACGTCCGAAAAGTACTTCTTATACTGGCCTAAAATCCCGTTTTTGGAAAGCTGCCCGACAATTGAAGCCGGTTGGCGATCGATTTTTGTACAGCCGACAAACTGCCTCTGCTAAACTGCCCCGCTTCTACGACTGACACTACAAGGATGTAATGATGTCTATTCTGCACTGGCCAGCCAGCGAGCGGCCGCGTGAAAAACTGGCCGCGCGAGGCGCGGGCGCATTATCGGATGCCGAACTGCTGGCGCTCTTCATCAGCAGCGGCACACGCTCGCTCAGCGCGCTGGACCTTGGCCTGAATCTGCTCAATCATTTCGGCGGCCTGCGTCAGCTTTTCGATGCGACGCCCGAGGAGTTGCGCCAGGTGAACGGCATCGGCCTCGCCAAAAGTGCTCAACTGAACGCCATACTCGAGCTGAGTCGACGCTACCTGAAGGCTGAACGACCTCGCGGAGAATCTCTCACCAGTAGCGCTGCGAGCAAGCTTCTCTTCAAGTCGGAATTACGTCACCAGCCAAATGAAGTCTTTGCCGTACTGTTCCTCAACAATCAGCACGAGATGATCCGCTTCGAACACCTCTTCAACGGCACGATCAACAGCGCGCAGGTCCATCTTCGGGAAGTGGTGCGCCGCTGCCTGCAATACAACGCCGCCGCCCTGATCGTTGGCCACAATCACCCCAGCGGTATTTCCGAGCCGAGCCAGTCGGACATCGCCATTACGCGGGACCTGCAGAAAGCGCTTCAACTGATCGACGTGCGCCTGCTGGATCACCTGGTGGTTGGCGACCCGGTCGTCAGCTCTTTTTCGGAGCTCGGACTGTTATGAATCGGCCCAGCGGCCACGAGTCAGACAAACAGATGGCTTGCTTAGTTGAGCCAGGTTTGATATAAAGTCGCGCTCAAATTTTACCAGGGTTATGGCTTGCCTGTTCGCTGTCCGGCGCTGAATTTTCAGCCCCCGTTTTGGCGAATATCGTGCCTTGTCAGCAAGCCCTGACAACCCAGCTGGAGTAATAGCGATGTCTAGAGTGTGTCAGGTTACAGGCAAGAGACCCGTAACCGGAAACAATGTGTCGCACGCCAACAACAGAACCCGTCGTCGGTTTCTGCCTAACCTGCAAACCCACAGGTTCTGGCTTGAAAGCGAGAAGCGTTTCGTGAAGTTGCGTGTGACTACCAAAGGAATGCGGATCATCGATAAGAAAGGTATCGATACGGTCCTGTCCGAGCTGCGTGCACGCGGCGAAAAAGTCTAATTATAGACGCTTAGAGGAATAGCAAAATGCGCGAAAAAATCAGACTCGTTTCGTCCGCTGGTACTGGTCACTTCTACACGACCACCAAGAACAAGCGAAACATGCCAGAAAAGATGGAGATCAAGAAGTTCGATCCTACCATCCGCAAGCACGTGAACTACAAGGAAGCGAAGATCAAGTAGATCCTACTTGTATTGAGCTCATGAAAAAGCCGGCATCTGCCGGCTTTTTTGTATCTCGAAATCGTGAGTTATGCTCACCCGCTATTTTCGACTAATCACCACTTCGACTGGCAGGTGGTCCGATATGGCCAGATTAACCACACCAGCCCGCTCCACGTGCAGTGATTTACTGACAGCGACATGATCCAGACTTTTCGACGGACGCCAGGAAGGGAAGCTCGGCGCCAGCTCTGGCAGCGCATGCAGATCCAGCCTGGCCAGTTTCGACTGGGCTATCAACGTCGTGAAGCTGTTGTTCATATCGCCCATGATGACGATATGATTGTATTCAGCGATGATCGAATAGAGATAATCCAGTTGCTTGATCTGAGCCTGAAGACTCAGCGCCAGATGCAGGTTCACTACCACCAGCGGGTCGCGAGTGGAGCCGAAGAAACCCAGCATACAGCCGCGTCCCGGCAGGAATCCTGGCAAACGATGCGGCTCCACATGGAGGGGCTCGTAGCGACTCACCAGTCCATTACTATGCTGCGCAACGGCGCCGAGATTTCTGTTGAGCTGCTGATACCAGTAGGGATGCCCACTGTGCTCCGCCAGATAAGCCACCTGATTGGTACGATCACTCCTGATACTGCCGCCATCCACTTCCTGTAGCGCAATGATGTCGTAATCGCGAAGGAGCTGCGCCACGCTATCCAGCGCAGGCATTCGCCGCCTGCTTGGTAACAGGTGCTGCCAGCTACGGGTGACATAGTGCTTGTAGGATTGTGTGGTGATGCCAACCTGAATATTGAAGCTCAGCAGCTTGAGCGCGTGAAACTTCTCGGCAAGCAGTCGCCTCGAATCCCCACGAGGCGATTCGGACGACAGCGCGTGAGAGCGCCCGGGCACGAAACTGCAGGCATGCAGAAAGTCAGCACGGCCTGAAAACGGCTGATTGAGCCGCCCTCTCAAGCGAGACAGCGCCGCACTCGACTCCGACTTTTCACTCATTCGAACACAACGCTTAGCCGCCGGATTTGGCGGCAGCTTTCCGCTCTTTGGCTATCAGGAAGTCGGCGATGTCCAGCATGGCTTCGAATCCACCGGGCACCGTGGAAGCAATACGATATTTTCCATTCACGACGAGGGCTGGAACACCTGTGGCCCGGTAGCTCATGCCGCGTTTCTCAGCCTGTGCGGTCTGCGATTTGACGCTGAAGGAGTAAAACGCCTTGAGGAACTGCTCGCGATCACCACCGTTACTGGCAACGAAATCGGCAATGGCCTCCGGCGAATTGAGCTGGCGACGCTCTTTGACCAGCGCATCAAAGAAAGGCTGATGCATCTTGTCAGCTATCTTCAGTGCCTTGAAAGTGTAGTAGGCCTGAGCATGCATCTTCCAGGTATCGTTGAAGGCGGCTGGTGAGTGCCAGAAGTCCACGTGGTCGGGCAATTTCTTGGCCCATTCCTGCAGGATGGGATCGAAGTTGTAACAATGCGGGCAGCCGTACCAGAACAGCTCGACGACTTCTATTTTGTCGGGATTCCTGGTGGGTACGGCCACTGGAAGCACATCGTAATGAGTACCGGCGACATACGCTTTTTCAGTCTTCTCATCCTCAGCACAAGCCAGGATGGAAAAACTCATACCAATGAACAGTAGAAAGGATTTGAATGGTGTTAACGACATGGCAATCAGACCTTGAAGGAAAAATATAGTGCTCTTAGACTTCCATACTAGCGGCGATTCGTAAAGAAGTTGAAGACATTGTGAATTACAAAAAGGCCAGAAACAAAAAACCCCTGCCCGGTCAGACCGTCAGGGGTTTTTTACTTTTCGGGTTTCGTCAGCTTAACTGGCAGTGTCTGCTGGTTTGGCGCTGCTGATTCGGCCGCCGAAACGCTTGTTGAACTTGTCTATTCTACCGCCGGTGTCGAGAATCTTCTGCTTGCCGGTGTAGAAGGGGTGGCAGGCGGAACAGACGTCGAGAAGCAAGTCTTTCCCTACCGTGGATTTGGTTTTGATAACATTGCCGCAACTGCAGGTCGCAGTAACTTCTTCGTACTTCGGATGAATATTTGGCTTCATGGAGATACACCTTGTGAAAGTGGTTTGCCGCTACCCCATCAATGGACCACGTCTGCAGCAGTCTGCAGCGCGTTGCCGGGATTGTGAGGCACCGCAATTTCCCAAATGCGTAACGCTATCGCATCAGAAAAAATGAGGGCGGATGATACCAGAAACCCGCAGATAAGCAAGTCTGATCATTCTGCAACCATGGACCATGCGCAGATCCTCATTGTCGAGGTGTGGGTGCCGCTGCCTTTCCGCACGCCGCTGAGTTATCTGTTCGACCCAGCCCTCGCACCAGATGGCGCTGCACCGCGTCGTGGCGCAAGAGTGGTCGTGAGCGTGAACAATCGCAGACTGGTTGGCATCGTCGACAGGACCTCGCAGGCCACTGCGCAGAATGACTGCTCACGCCTGCGTCCGGTAGAAACCGTGCTGGATACCATACCTTTGCTCGCCGAGCAGACCCTGGACCTCATGTTATGGACCGCGCGTTACTATTGCTCGGCCGCTGGGGAGCTGCTGCAGCTGGCTCTGCCGCCCGCCCTCAGAACCAGCTCACGCCTGCAGCAGAGCCGTGAATGGCTGACCGTGCGCTACTGGCGTCTGGGCAGAGCGCCCACCGAAGAAGCCAGCGGGCAGTTACAGGGCCGCAAACAGCGCGAGCTGCTCACAGCCTTGCAGACGGCGCCTGCACACCAGATCGAACATGGTCATCTACGTTCGCTTGGCTTTGGGAAGGCCCAGTTCACGGCACTCGAAACAGCCGGCCTTATCGAGGAGGTCATTATGGACGAGCTTGCCATGGAGGCAGCAAAGGGCGAGGAAGAGCCCCAGGCCGCCAGCGACGGCCCACCCGCCGGACACACCCTCAATAATGAACAGAAAGCCACCGTCGAGGCCATCGTGTCCAGTGACGGCAAATTCGCAGCCTTCCTGCTCGATGGGCTCACTGGCAGCGGCAAGACCGAAGTGTATCTGGCTGCGCTGGACCGGCTGATCGCCGAAGGCCGTCAGGCCCTCATACTGGTCCCCGAAATTTCACTGACGCCGCAGCTGACGGCGCGCTTCGAAAAGCGTTTTCCTGGCCTCGTCTGCGTCTATCACAGTGGACTCACCGACAAGCAACGACTGCTGGCCTGGAACGACATTCGACTGAAAAAGAAGCCCGTCGTGGTCGGCACCCGGTCTGCCATTTTTCTCAGCTTCACCCAGCTTGCGCTCGTGGTGGTCGATGAGGAGCACGACAGCTCGTTCAAGCAGCAGGATAACTGTCGTTTCAACGCGCGTGACCTGGCGGTCGTTCGCGCCAGCAACCAGAGCTGCCCGGTGGTACTGGGCTCAGCGACGCCTTCGCTGGAGTCGCTGCAGAATGCCGAAAGTGGTCGCTATCAGCTGCTGCGCCTGAGACATCGCACAGCGGCCTTTGCGCGCCCGCAGATCGAGCTCGTCAACATTCGAAGTCGAAAACTGACCGGGGGCCTCTCAGACCCTGCTGCGAGAGCCATTCTCGACACACTGCAGGCCAGGCGACAGGTGCTGGTATTTCTGAACCGGCGCGGCTATGCCCCTGCCCTCTTCTGCCAGAGCTGTGGCTGGATTGCCGGCTGCAGCCGCTGCGACAGCCGCATGACCTTGCATCGGCATGATGCCAGCCTGCGCTGCCATCACTGCGATCTGCGCCTCAGGCTACCTACGAACTGCCCCGAATGCACGAGCGGCTCCCTGGTACCGCTGGGCAGCGGAACCGAACATGCGGAGGAAGCGCTTCAGGCGCTTGTCGGAGACGACATACCGGTCATCCGTGTCGATCGCGACACCATAGGCAGCACAAGCGCCCTGCATGACAAGCTGGAGCTGGTAAAGGCTGGCGAGCCCTGTGTACTGCTGGGCACCCAGATGCTCGCCAAAGGTCATGATTTTCCGGACCTGACCCTCGCCGTTATCCTGGATGCAGACGGCGCCCTGTTCAGCGGCGATCTCCGCGCCTCAGAGCGCGCCATGCAGCTGCTGACCCAGGTCTGCGGTCGAGTGGGCCGTGGTGAGCATGCCGGGCGGGTGCTGGTACAAACACGCCTACCCTCGCATCCGCTCATCGCCCAACTGCTGGCGCAGGACTATCGTCAATTCGCGCTCAACGAGCTGGAGCTGCGCAGGCAGTTGGCGATGCCACCCTATTCGTCGATGGCGGTCATCCGCGCAGAAGCCGCTTCCGAAGCCCATCTTCAGCAGGGTCTGGCGCTACTGGCTTCGCAACTGAAAACGGTCATGACGCAACAGCATCTTGGCGACGGTGTCACTGTGCACGGCCCCTTCCCGGCCGTTCTGGCGCGGAAGAAGAATCGTCATCACGGTCTGCTCTGGTTGATTGCCTCAAAGCGCGCTACCCTACGCAGCTTGATCACCGGATTGATGAGTCAGCCCGCGTCCCCAGATCGCCCGCGTTCCCGGGCACTGCAACTGCCGGGACGAACCGGTCGCCACCAGCCTTTCAGCTGGTCGCTGGACATTGACCCCTACGAAACACTTTGAAAGACGCCCCGGCAGCGGGCAGGACCCCTACATGAAGCAAGTGCTCGAAAGCCTGATCCGACAGGCACTCTCCGATCTCGTCAAATCCGGCGAGCTGGCGCCTCAAGAGGCATTCGCAGACGACTTCCAGCCATCGTCACTGAAGATCAACCTTGATGTACCCAAGGACAAGCAGCACGGCGACTTTGCCAGTAACATCGCCATGGTATCGTCAAAGGTGTTCGGAAAGGCACCGAGAGAGATCGCAGGCCTGCTGACTGGGGCGCTCGCTGGTTCGAAGATCGTCGAAAGGACGGAGATTGCCGGGCCGGGCTTCATCAACTTCTATATCCGGGCCGAAAGCCGTCTGGCGGCCATTCCTAATATTCTTGCCGCTGCGGATCGCTATGGTCATAGCCGCGCCGGCAAGGGTAAGAAGATCCAGGTCGAATTCGTATCAGCGAACCCGACAGGCCCCCTGCACGTGGGGCATGGTAGAGGCGCAGCTTACGGTGCCTCTTTGTCCGCCTTGCTGGCGGCAACTGGGCATGAGGTGGTCAGGGAGTACTATGTCAACGATGCGGGCCGACAGATGAGTATTCTCGCGGTCTCACTCTGGCTGCGTTACCTGGCTATTTTGGGCGAGTCGTTCACGTTCCCGGTAAACGGTTACAAAGGCGACTATCTGCTTGAGATCGCTCAACAGTTTGCCGATGAGCACGGCGAGCGCTTCCAGCGGCCAGCCTCCAAGGTCTTCGCCGGCATCGCCCCTGATGAACCACAGGGCGGTGACAAGGAGCAGCATATCGACGCGCTCATTGCCCGCTGCCGCGAGATGCTTGGCGAAGAGCAGTATGAAGTACTCTTCAATACCTCGCTCGATGCCATTCTCGCAGACATTGCCGACGACCTCGGCGAGTTTGGCGTGCAATACGACCGCTGGTTTTCGGAGGCTTCGGTCGCGTCTGAAATTCCAGGCGCACTCGCACTGCTACGCAGCAAGGGGCACGTCTATGAACAGGACGGTGCGCTCTGGTTCCGTTCCACCAGCTTCGGCGACGACAAGGACCGGGTGGTGCAGCGCGACAACGGCGAGTACACCTATTTCGCCTCTGATATCGCCTACCACAAGAACAAGTTCGACCGTGGCTTTCACACGGTTATCAATGTGTGGGGGGCCGATCACCACGGCTATATAACGCGCGTCAAAGCGGCGCTCACGGCGCTCGGCCTCGATGCAGAGCGACTCGTGGTCAAGCTGGTGCAGTTTGCCATTCTGTATCGCGGCGAAGAACGCGTGCAGATGTCCACCCGAAGCGGCTCCTTCGTCACATTGCGAGAGCTGAGAGAAGAGGTGGGTAACGATGCCGCGCGCTTCGTCTACGTCGCGCGAAAGACCGAACAGCACATGGATTTCGATCTCGAGCTCGCCAAGTCCGAAACCAAGGATAATCCGGTCTACTACGTGCAGTATGCGCACGCCCGAATCTCGCAGCTCTGGCAGAAAGTGCCAGCGAGCGTGGCCGAGCGTCTGAAGCAAACCGACTGGACGTCAAAAGACAGTGCGGCTCTGCTGGAACCCTTGACTGAGGACGCTGAGCTGGCGCTGGTCGCCAAGCTGGCAGCCTTTCCTGAAGTCATCGAGGTGGCCGCGCAGAATTATGAGCCCCACACGCTTGCGCACTACCTGCGCGAACTGGCGTCCGAGTTCCACGGCTACTACAACGGCACCCGGGTCATCGTCGATGAGGAACCACTGGTGCTCGCACGTCTGGCGCTGGCGGAGTCGGTAGCGCAGGTGATCCGCAATGGCCTGGCCATTCTCGGCGTCAATGCACCGGAGTCGATGTAGCGCCTTATGGCCCGTCCTGCCAAAAAAAGCGCGAGTAAACAGCGCGCAGTCGCATCAGTCAGTAAATGGGTATGGATGCTGTATGCCGCATTGGCGGCTGGCTTCATCTGGTTTCTGGTCACCCTCAACGCCGTGCCGGTGGAAAAAGCGGTTGAGTCCCTGAAAAAGGGGCAGACTGCTGAAGAGGACCTGCCGGCCGACAAGAAGCGTTCCTACGACTTCTACAAGATGCTGCCTGAAGCCAAGGTGATTCCACAGCATGTGCCCGAGTATGTGCCAAAGGCACCTGACCCTTCAGTCGTCTATATCCTGCAGACTGGTTCCTTTCGATCGCACGCAGATGCGGAAAAGCAGAAAGCGACCATTGCATTTCAGGGCATGCAGGCCCATATAGAACAGACCAACACGGCTGACAACGGAATCTGGTACCGCGTTATCGTGGGACCATTCCAGTCACGCTCGAAAATGAATCGTGCGATCGATTCGCTGGTCAGGGTCCGTATCCAGCCACTCGTTCGCAAAAAGAAGATCGAGACCACACAATGACTACCATCGTTTCCGTCCGTCGTGGCAATCAGGTTGCCATGGGGGGCGACGGGCAAGTATCGCTCGGTAATACCATCATGAAGGGCAATGCCCGCAAGGTACGCCGTTTATACAACGATCGCGTGATTGCCGGCTTCGCAGGCGGTACTGCCGATGCCTTTACACTCTTCGAGCGCTTTGAAGCCCAGCTGGAGAAGCATTCTGGCCAGCTTGTTCGGGCGGCGGTAGAACTGGCCAAGGACTGGCGAACGGATCGGGCACTTCGTCGTCTGGAAGCCATTCTGGCGGTTGCCGACGAAAATGCTTCGCTGATCATCACTGGCAACGGAGATGTGATAGAGCCTGAAGCCAGCCTGATCGCCACTGGCTCGGGTGGTCCTTTTGCCCAGGCTGCGGCCAAGGCCCTGCTGGAGAATACGGAGTTGAGCGCCGAGGACATCGTGCGCAAGAGTCTGCACATTGCCGGCGACATCTGCGTATTTACCAACCAGGAGCAGACTATCGAGATCATCAACTTCGGTGACTCCGGCAGTGATGCGAACAAGCGCTGAGCGCCTCGGCGGACCAGCATAGTCAGGGGTCTTGCCAGTCCATCAGGCATGCCCTTCGGGCAGCACCCCAGCGCAGCNGACCCCAAAGCAGACCCCAAAGCAGACATAGGGAACGGAACACCACATGGCTTCATTGAAACCCAGAGAGATTGTCCAGGAACTGGACAAGCACATCATCGGCCAGGCCGCAGCAAAGCGTGCTGTGGCTGTCGCCTTGCGTAACCGCTGGCGCCGCATGCAGATGAACAGCGAACTGCGTGAGGAAATTACACCCAAGAACATTCTCATGATCGGTCCGACCGGGGTGGGCAAGACTGAAATCGCACGACGTCTGGCCAAGCTGGCCGATGCCCCCTTCATCAAGATCGAAGCCACCAAGTTTACCGAGGTTGGCTACGTGGGTCGTGATGTCGAATCCATTATTCGTGATCTGGCAGATATGGCGATCAAGATGCTGCGCGAAAGCGAGATGTCCAAGGTCGAACACCGGGCGCTCGACGCTGCTGAAGATCGTGTGCTGGATGTTCTCCTGCCTGCCGCGCGCACCACGAGTGCGGACGCCGAGCAGGAAGGTGAGACCACTGCGCGCCAGGTGTTCCGGAAGAAGCTGCGTGAAGGCAAGCTGGACGACAAGGAAATTGATATCGAAGTGCGTGCCACACCGGTTGGCGTCGAGATCATGGCACCGCCAGGCATGGAAGACATGACCAGTCAGCTGCAGAACATGTTCTCCTCAATGTCCGGCGATCGCAAGAAGACCAAGCGAATGAAAATTTCCGAAGCCATGAAAAAGCTGAAGGAAGAAGAAGCCGCGCGCCTGGTCAACGATGACGATATCAAACAGCGTGCCCTGAAGCTGGTTGAGCAGAACGGCATCGTGTTTCTGGACGAAATCGACAAGGTCGCCAAACGAGCTGGTTCAGGCGCCTCGGCCGATGTCAGCCGTGAAGGTGTTCAGCGGGACCTGCTGCCACTCATCGAAGGCTGCACCGTCAGCACGAAATTCGGCATGATCAAGACTGACCACATTCTCTTCATCGCATCGGGCGCTTTCCACCTTACGAAGCCATCGGACCTGATACCGGAGCTCCAGGGCCGACTGCCAATCCGGGTCGAACTCGAGGCACTGACGCCTGATGACTTCAAGCGTATTCTGACCGAACCAGACGCATCGCTGACGAATCAGTACGAAGCATTGCTGTCGGTAGAAGGGGTGCAGCTGAGCTTCACGGACGACGCCATACTGCGCATTGCGGAAATTGCGTTCCATGTGAACGAGCGCACCGAGAACATCGGTGCGCGACGTCTGCATACGGTGCTGGAGAAGTTGCTGGAAGAGGTGTCTTACGGTGCTGGCGACACGGTCTCAGACAAGTTCGAAGTCACTGCGGAATATGTCGACAAGACGCTTTCGGAACTGTCGAAGAACGAAGATCTCAGTCGCTACATCCTGTAGCGCTTTCGCCCCGCCCGGCTGAACCGGGTGATGGCACCAGCGCCTGACTAGAGCAGGCGCTCTGCCACATTACCAAGGCTCGAACCGAGCTTGTTAAGATAGCCCTGCTTCACCCTGGAACGCTTGCGTCGCTCTCGCGCCACGTACATGGGAAGCATCTCCCCGTATAGCGAAGTGCTGATCGTTCGCTGCTCGTCCATCAAAGTGTCAAGATTCAGATGCGCGCCGAACTTCGCCAGAATCGGACTGAGCTCATCTTTTCTCGCCAACAGGTCATGCCGTGTCATCTGGTAGGCGTGCTCGCAGACAATCCGTCTTGAATCAAAGCTGAATACACTTGAGAAAAAGAGTTTGGCGTCGTTTCGCGCCGGTTCAAACAGAACGATGTTCGAATTGGGATAGTCCTGGCCATGCGCCCGCATACCAGAGACCATTCGACTATGGGCCATGACGCGATAGGACTGCGCGAGGATGTTGGGCAAGCCGCGATTCAGGAGCATATCTGGCTCCATCGTGCCAGCCTGCACCGCTGCATTGACATCAACCGGGACGACCGGATTGATAGCCAGCACCAGTTCCGCACCAGCATCCAGCGCGATAGAGGCGTGCATCCCCTTGCGAATGGTGCCGTCGACATAATGTCGGCCATCGATCTCGACAGGCATGTAAAGGCCGGGCGCAGCAACGCTGGCCTGAACCGCCTTGGAAATAGGAATATGCGCAAAGCCTTTTGATCCAAAACAGACAGATTCGCCACGCTCGATATCTGCAGCGACAAGATAGAGCGGCCGTTTCAGTTTGCGGAAGTCGTTGGTTCTGCCTAGCAGACTGTACGAGGCCTGCAGATAGTCGTTCAGACCCTCGTTATCGAACAGGCCTGTAGGGATGGCCTCGGCGAGAATGGTCAGCGCTTCCAGGAACGATTGGTCTTTCGGGTTTTCGAGAAACCTCGAGCAGGCTTTGGTAAACAGGCCAGGCACAGACATGAGGCGCTTGAGGTACTCGCGTGTGGCCGGCCGGAAGAATATCTGCGGCTGGAACGGATGCACATCAGCTTCGTGCTTGACGAAAATTCGACACATCTGCGCCGTAGTCATCTGATTGGCAAGGTTGGCCGCTACGAACGCACCCGAACTTGTCCCGACATAGGTGAACAGATCGTTGAAGTCCACGCCTTCGATGGCCTCGTCCAGCGCGCGAAGCGCGCCGATCTGATAAATGCCGCCAAGAGGACCGCCACCGCCAAGGACGAGGGCAATTTTCTTTCTGACGCCATCTTTATTTAGTCCACTCATCCTTCACTCCCAACTACGCGTCTGTGCCGGACCACAAAGACATCCAATTCCTCATCCAGTGAACCTTTGTTAATCAATAATACGCTCATGATTAAAGTATAGGTCCAGATTTTGCGGTCTGCCTCTAGCCTCCTACAGAATTCAATCATTTAGGCTTAGTACTTTCATACTAATTTAACGAGAGTGATGGTTTCGCGGTAAAAATAGGCACAAAAAAGTGTGAAAGATGGCCGACGATCAGTGCGTTTCGGTGCGTGGTGGCCGTGACAGGTGATCGAAGCCGATTTCACGGAGCGCAAGGTCGATCGTGGCCTTGATCACCTGCGGCGAATCCATGGTCAGCAAACGTGCCAGTAGGGCCTGCGCCCACTCCAGGCTGACCGCCCGCAGTACCGATTTGATGCGAAGGAGATTGTTGGCGTTCATCGACAGCATGTCGTAACCCATGGCCATCAGCAGAATGGCCCCACCGGGGTCCCCCGCGAGCTCCCCACAGATGCTCACTTTCTTGTCGACGGCGTGCGCATCCTCCACGATGCGCTTCAAGGCGTGAAGCACCGCGGGATGGAAGGTGTGGTAGAGCGATGCCACCCGGGGATTATTCCTGTCTACCGCGAGCAGGTACTGGGTCAGATCGTTGCTCCCTACGGAGATGAAGTCCACCCGCTCGGCAATTTCCCGCACCTGGAAGATCGCCGCTGGCACCTCGATCATCACGCCGAGCGGCGGCAGCGCGACATCGAAACCCTCTTCCCGCACTTCGTGGTAGACGCGATACACAAGATGCATCGCCTCCTCGATTTCCGATATGTTGGAAATCATCGGCAGCATGATGCGCAGATTGTTGAGACCGGCGCTCGCCTTCAGCATGGCCCTGACCTGCACGAGAAATATTTCCGGATGATCAAGCGTAACCCGGATGCCGCGCCAGCCCAGGAAGGGATTCTCCTCCTTGATTGGGAAGTAGGACAGCGATTTATCGCCGCCAACATCCAGCGTCCGCATGGTCACCGGGCCGGGGGAAAAGGCCTCGAGCTGCTCACGATAGCTGTCGCGCTGTTCGAGCTCGCTCGGAAAGCGATCGTTGATCATGAACGGCACTTCGGTACGGTACAGCCCCACGCCCTCGGCGCCCTGATTCAGCGAGCGCATGACATCTGTCATCAGTCCCGTATTCACCCACAGCGGCATCTGGTGCCCATCGGTGGTCACACAGGGCTTGTCTCGAATCTGCTCGAGGCCCTTGGACAGGTTGCGCTCTTCTTCGGCGATGCTGAGATAATAACTGCGGAGTTCGGCGGAGATGTGACTGTAGAGCTCGCCACTGAAACCATCGACCACCACCTCCACGCCTTCGATACGATTGATAGGCGTATCGACGGCACCCATGACGCACGGCAAGCCCATGGCGCGTGCAAGAATGGCCACATGTGAGTTACCGGAGCCGCGAGCGGACACCAGGCCAACAAGCTTGTTTCTGGGCACTTCACCTAGCATCGATGGTGTCAGCTCTTCACTGACCAGCACGACCTTGTCAGGGTACTTGCGTTCAATCTGCTCGGCATCCATCTGCAGACAGGCCAGGAGCCGGGTGCCAAGATCCTTGATGTCGACGGCACGCTCGCTGAGGTAGGCGTCCTTGATGGCCTCGAAGTGTCTGACGTATTCATCAATGACACGCCGCAGGGCCCCCTGCGCCCAGTGCCCTTCCCTGATCATGGACACGACTTCACCCGGCAGCGCGTTGTTGTCGAGCATGCCGAGATAGACATCGAACAGGGCCCGCTCCTCAGGGCGTAGTTGATCGCTGAGACGGCTGTCCACCTTGCGGATGTCGTCCCGCACGGTTTCGACCGCCACACTGAAGGCTGCAAGCTCGACTTCGATATCCTCGCAGGCCTTGTCAGGCACGGCGTCAAGGTCGGCAGGCGGATAAATGACCGCACACTGCCCGATACCAACCCCGCCAGAGCCGGCAACACCCTTTATACAGACGTCTCTGGCGCGCTCACCGGAAAAATGAATACCTGACAGAATGCCTGTTGCTTCACCGTGCGCTATGGTTGCTGCCAGCTGCGCTGACACCGTCACCAGGAAGGACTCTTCACTCTCGTCGAAGAGTCTGGCCTCCTGTTGCTGCACCACGAGCACACCAAGGTTTCTGCGACGGTGGATAATTGGCACACCGAGAAAAGCGTTATACGGATCTTCCCCGATTTCAGGGAAATAGCGAAAGCGGGGATGGGACGGTGCGTTTTGCAGGTTGATCGGTTCTTCTCGTACGCCAACCAGCCCGACGAGGCCCTCCGAATGACCCAGGGTCACCTTCCCGACGGCGCTGGCATTGAGACCTTCGGTCGCCATAAGCGTATAGCGATTCTGCACCGGATCGAGGAGGTAGACCGAGCAGACTTCCGTGTTCATGGCCTGACGAACCCGCCGGACGATGATCTCAAGTGCCGCGCCCAGTTCCGGGGCCTTGGACACCTCCTGTACAATACTCTTCAGCAGGTTAAGCACGGCGGTCGGCTGCTCGCTTGACCGCCAGGGTCTCGGTAAGGCGGAGTTCGGCCAGCAGTGTTGGCTGAGTCGCCGCCTGCAGGGTCCTGTGGTGATGGGGCAGGAGCTGGCGAAGTGCGCTACGATACACTTCGCGCTTGAATACGACCACCTGACTGAGCGGGTACCAGTAGTTGACCCAACTCCAGCCATCGAATTCCGGTTTGGGGGACGAGGACATTTCGATGGCCGACTCGTCGTCCGTCAGTCTGAGCAGAAACCATTTCTGTTTCTGCCCAACGCACACAGGATGAGAGTTGTAGCGAATGAGTTTTTTTGGCAGCTTGTAACGCAGCCAGCCGTCAGTCACGCCCAGCACGGTGACACCTGAAGCTGACAGCCCGACTTCTTCCTGCAACTCTCGAAACAAGGCCTGTTCGGCAGTTTCATGGGGCTTGATGCCGCCCTGCGGAAATTGCCAGGAATTCTGGCCGATGCGTCGTGCCCAGAAGACCCGGCCAGCATCATTTGTCAGTATGATACCGACATTGGCTCTAAATCCATCTGCGTCAATCACCGGTGCAGAACCTATTTAAGTGTGTGAACCATGGGTAGTCTGATCATACGATGCCAGACAATGCCGACTTTGACCAGAGTCCTGGTCTTTAAGAAGTAAAACAGGGCCCTATACGGGTCCTTTATAGAGGATAGACATGAAATTAGCGCTTTTCGATCTGGACAACACCCTGCTTGACGGCGACAGCGATTATCTCTGGGGCGAGTACATGTGCGAACTCGGCATCGTGGACCGTGACGCTTACGCTAAAGGCAATGAGCAGTTTCACGCGGATTACCGCGAAGGCAAACTCGATATCCACGCCTACCTTCGCTTCGCCCTTGAACCACTGAGTCGCTATAGCGTCGAGGATCTGCACCGACACAGAGCCAGCTTCATCGACCAGGAGATCCGCCAGCGTGTCAGCAAGGCCAGCCTTGAGCTGGTGGATGAGCACCGGCAGGCGGGTGATCAGCTCATCATGATCACGGCCACGAACGATTTCGTCACGAGACCGATTGCCGACATCTTCGGCATCGATGTGTTGCTCGCCTCGGATGCGGAAATGAAAGATGGGTGCTACACAGGTCAGGCGACCGGCACACCCTGCTTCCAGGATGGCAAGCTGACAAAACTGGAGACCTGGCTGCGTGAACAGGGCGTTAATGACATCGATATTCCCTTGCGATCGGCCAGCTTCTACTCAGATTCACGCAACGACCTGCCCCTGCTGAGCCGCGTCGGGCGGCCTGTATGCGTCAATCCTGACCCTGTTCTGCTCGCGACCGCGAATGACAGGGGCTGGCCGGTGATCAAGCTGATCTGCTAAGCGGGTCCGGCTCTGCTAGTAGGGCTGTAAAACCTGGAAACCGAAGCAGTCGAGATAGCGCGTTTCAGGCACCGACGGCAACACCGGATGGTCCGCGCCCTGAGTGCCGGCGAAGAGCTGCCGCAGCAGGCGGTCGTTCTTCCTGGCAGCCTGGTTGCACAATAGTTGCAGTCGTTCTGCGGGCAGGTGCATGGAACAGGAAGCCGATACCAGCACCCCGCCATCCGCGGAGCTGGCGTCTACCAGCCGAAGCGCCAGTTCATTGATCTTCTGATAGGCCCGCTCACCCGGTGGCACGTCCTTTCGACGCGGAATGAGTGCAGGCGGATCGACAATGACCATATCGAATTTTTCGTTGGCCTCCAGCAGTTGATGCAGAACGGCGCGGGCGTCGCCCTGCATGAACCTGGCTGGCACATCAGCTCCTCCGACAGACTCAGCATTTTCCCGAGCCATCTCGATCGCGGACTCAGAGGCGTCGACAAAAGTCACTTCACTGGCGCCGGCATCCAACATCTGCACACCCCAGCCGCCAACATAACTGTAAAGATCAAGCACACGCTTGCCCTTCGCCAGCTTTCTGGCCCACTGACGATTCTCGCGATGATCATAGAACCAGCCGGTCTTCTGCCCACCCAAGGGATCGCAATGCATCGTCGTGCCATTTTCAACGACTCGCAGTCGCTCGATCGAGGGACCTGACAGTTCAACGCCACTATCGAGACCTTCCACTTCGCGCATCTTGCCATCGTTCTTGATGATCACACGTTCTGCACCGAGAGAGTTGTGCAGGCAGTCAACGATGACGCCCTTGAACTGCTCCATGCCAGACGTCGAGATCTGCACGATGTAGCTGTCGTCGAAGCGGTCGATTACGAGCCCTGGAAAGGCATCGCTGTCGCCATAGACCATGCGGTAGAACGGCTTGTCATAGAGCCGGTCGCGCAAGGAGCGAGCCAGCAGCAAACGCTTCTTCAGCAGCTTTTCAGACAGGAAATTGCCTTCCCGGCGCGAGATAACGCGCCCGGCAATGAGTGTGTGAGGGTTAATCATGGCCGTACACACAAACTTGTCCTGGGCATTGATGACAACAGCCTGCTCACCGCTTTCGATGAGCTTCAGTGGCGTCTTCGCCACGTCGAATTCATTGCTGTAAATCCAGCAGTGCCCGTTGCGTATGCGACGGTCAGCTTTCGGCAACAATTTTAATACAGGGACATCATTCATCACGGTCTACACTATTAGTTTGAAAAGCGCGGCCTCTCCGGCAGCACTTGTGAAAGCGACTCATGCGTATCGGGCATATGACCATAGAGATGAATGCCGAACAGATCGAAAAGGTCCTGCAGGGCATCAAGATTCCACCTCAACCGCAGATCCTCGTTGATATCCAGATGGAGCAGATCATGCCCAATCCTGATATCACGCAGATTGCACGCCTGATTCGTCGAGATGTCGGTCTCGCCGGCACGATTCTTAAAGTGGTCAATTCACCGTTTTATGGCATAAAGAGTCATATTACGTCAATCGAACAGGCGGTGGCTCTGCTCGGCCTGACTTCGGTGGTCAATATCGTCAATGGCATCTCCATCAAGGGCTCGATGTCCGACGCACAGATTACCGAGCTGACCAAGTTCTGGGACACGACCAGCGACGTCGCTTCAATTGCAGCATCGATAGCCCGTAAAGTCGGTTACCACTCGCCGGACGAAGCCTATCTGCTCGGCCTGTTCCATAACTGCGGCATACCGCTGATGATGCTGCGATATCCCAATTACAAGGATCTGCAGATTCGTGCCTATGCCGACCCGCACAAGCGCATTACCGAGTGGGAAAACGAGCAGATTCAGACCAATCATGCAGTCGTGGGTTACTACACCGGGCGCGCCTGGAACCTTCCGGCAGAGCTCTGCCAGATCATCGCCGAGCATCATCGAGTCGATGCGGAATATTTCACCGAGGAATCAGGCCCTCATCAGCGCAAGGCGCTGACGGCCATCCTGAAAACAGCCGAGCATCTCGCCGGAAACCATCTGAAACTGGGCAACCAGACTGAAGATCATGAATGGGACAGGATTCACGAGGCTGTGCTGGAACTGCTGGGGCTGAGCAGCTACGACCTCGACGAGATGACAGACAGTCTAGGCGACAGCGGCCTGATCTGACGCCGGCCGCTGCGCACCCTGATAGCGTTATTCGGCCTCTATGGCCGCCTCATAGCCATCACTGTCCAGCAGCGAATCGAGATCGGACGGATCCTGCAGCTGCATCTTGAAAAACCAGCCAGCACCATAGGGGTCTTCGTTGACCAGCTCAGGGCTTTCCAGCAACTCTTCGTTAATGGCAGTGACCATACCGCTGATCGGCGCATAGATATCCGAGGCGGCCTTCACTGATTCGACGACTCCGGCTTCCTGCCCGGCAATGAGATCGGCGCCAAGCTCAGGCAACTCGATATAGGTAATGTCGCCAAGCGCCTTCTGGGCATGGTCGGTAATGCCAACGATAATGGTAACGCCGTCGTCGTCAATCTGGGCCCATTCATGGGTTGCCGCATAGCGCAGGTCGGAAGGCAGGTCAGACACTCTACAAACTCCTCTTTCAGAATGGCGCAGGATTTTAGCACGTCGTCGAGCCGAGAAAAGTCCTGATTGCCGAAAAAGTATGCTCGAATCCGTCAAATCGGTGACTGCCACCAGACTGAATCCAGGCTGGGCTCTGTCGTAACTGGGCTACGGTCTGCGCAGAATCGAGCGTCTCATCGTTCATCTGAATCAACAGGAACAGCTTACGTGGATCAGGATCCCGTTCGACAATGAGCGTCCTGAGCACTTCGAGATCGGCCGGTCTGAAATCGTAGCTTTCCCCGGTGTATGGGTTGGTCTGCACACCCAGGTGATGCTCGAACAACAGGTCTGGCCTGAGCGCTGGATTGAGCAGCACTGCTGGCAAGCCGTATTTCGCACAGATCAGTCTGGCGTAGAAACCACCAAGAGAGCTGCCAACGATACCTGTGACCGGCCTGGACTCACGGGCTGCTGCGTCGATAACAGTCTGTATGACCTCAACCACTTCCAGGGGGTTGAAAGGCAAGGTCGGCGCCGTCACGATGCTGTCCTGCTCGGCCTCGAGCCACTGCTTCAGCGCCTGGGCCTTGGCCGACGCCGGGCTACTGAGAAAACCGTGCAGGTACAGCCAGTGCATGAGAGGCTCAGTAGCCCTTGCTGTTCATGTCGATGACGAAGTCGATGTGGTCAGCTCGCTCCACCTGTGTCTCGATCCTGCCGTCGGGAAACAGATCGAACCAGCGGTAGCCTGGCGCCTGCTCACCCACTGCGAAACTGCCGGACTCCGGCTTGAACTGCACACAGGTCGACGGCGAGGCCAGCATTCTGACGTTGTTACGCAGTTCGTCGATTTCCTGGTGAATGTGGCCCCAGACGATTGCCCGAACCTTGTCGCAACGATCAGTGACGGCAAAGAAATCATCGGCATTTCGAAGACCGATCTTGTCGAGCCAGCGGCTCCTTATCGTGATGGGATGGTGGTGCAGGCACACGGCAATGTGCGGTTGTACGGCATTATCCAGCTCGGACTGCAGCAACTGTAGCTCCTCCGCAGCCAGCCGACCGTAGACCTTACCAGGAACGGCCGTATTGAGAAATATGAACTTCCAGTCGCCAATCACGAAGGTCTTGCTCTGCAGCTCGGGAAAGGGCGCCACTTCAGCCATCATGTCGGCATCGTCATGATTACCGGGAATCCAGACGACCGGACAGCCGAAACGTGCAATCTGCTGGCAGAAGTCGGCATAGGCCTCGCGGCTCCGATCCTGGGTAATGTCTCCAGTCGCTATGATGAGATCAGGTGTCGATGCGTCATCGTCGACAAGGGCCAGCACGGCATCCAGGCTGTCATGGGTTTTCAGGCCAAGCAGCGTGCCATCATGGGTTTCGCACAGATGGGGGTCGCTGATCTGCACGATTCGCAGAGGTCTTGCCGCCGCGCCAGGCGACTGGCTGTCTCTGGTGGTCTGGTATGGATGGGGATCGTTCGCATCCGGCCGGGTCTCGAGCGTCATGGCAGATGAGGGCTTCCGTGAATGGGCGCAAGGGTCATGGATATCATTGCCACTGGATTATAGTCAAGGTCCCGCGTAAACAGAAACCCTGCCGATTCAGGGCTGTGCCCTGGCCCATAGTCAGCTGCACCAGGCATTCAACTGATCATCGAGCGAATTCTTTCGGTGACCGTAGCGCAGACATATGGATAGCCACTCAGCGAGAAACTTGTTCAGCTGGGACTTCTCGTCTGGCAGATGCATGTTGTCGTTTGGATAGTCATTGAAGCCGTCTATACGCAGGTGGCCCTGTGCGGAGATGACTTCGGCCATGGAGGCGTCATGATAAATTCTTACCAGCATGTGCGGATCGTTTAACCAGCGCCCGGCGGCATGCGTCTGCTCCAGCAGTATCGTATCGGTATAGCGGCTACGCTCGGTGCGGCTGAGTTTGATGACGCCGAGATAGTGACCTTCGGCGAACAGCTCGTAATGCAGCGTGTCCACCGAATCCAGTTCGGCAGGACGTAGCTTGCTCAGGCGCAGATAGTTCGCCTCGCAGGTCGCGCCGAGTTCAGCAATGTCTGGGGTATAGCGTTTCTTCAACACGTTCTCTCGGGTTGCCTGTGAGAATAAGTGTTCATGTTCCCTTGAACTGGCTCAGATTCAGTGTGAGCCATTGCAGTGCGATAATAGTCGCAGCGTTGCGGATGTGACCGTCGGCCAGCAAGGTCATGGCCTCCTTACGGGACACGACGCGGGTACGGATGTTTTCAGCCTCGCTACCCATGCCGAAAACACCTGGCTCTGGTTTTTCGTCCAGCAGTCCGCAGTAAAGATTAACAAACTCGTTACTGCCACCCGGACTGGGCAGATACTGGTGCACTGGCACCAGACGGCCTATTTTCAATCCAGCCTCTTCATTGGCTTCACGGCGGGCTGAAGCCTCTGGGTCTTCGCCCTTTTCGCAGATACCAGCAACAATTTCAAGTAGCCAGGGCGACCCGACCAGTTCAGCCGACGCGCCCGATTGCAGGCAGGCGCCGATGCGAAATTCTTCATTCAGCACCACTGAGTCGCTCTCGGCGTGGTACGGCAGCACGACAGCGACCTGATCCCGAACGAAGCACTCTCGCCGAATCACGCCGCTCCAGGCGCCCTCAACGGACCTATCGACAGTGTCGACTTCAACCGAATCCATGATCCCATCTGCAAACAGCCTGTGTCTGAGACGCAGGCTGCGGATCTTGAAGAAGCCATCGTAGCTCAGGTCGTTGTCGAGAATCTGTACATCTTCGTAATCGAAGCCGTCAGCGCTCACCTCAGACCTCTTTGTACAGTTCGCTGCCACCGTCGAGAAACTCTCTCGACTTTTCCTGCATGGCAGCTTCGAGCTCGGCCGAATCAGCCTCGTCCATGTCCGCCGCATAATCACGAACTTCCTGCGAGATCTTCATGCTGCAGAATTTCGGACCACACATCGAACAGAAATGCGCCACCTTGGCGCTGTCTTTCGGCAGCGTCTCATCGTGGAAGGCCGTGGCCGTATCAGGATCCAGCGCCAGATTGAACTGATCCTCCCAACGGAATTCAAAGCGGGCCTTGCTCAGGGCATCGTCCCGAATCTGCGCGCCAGGAAAGCCTTTGGCGAGGTCGGCCGCGTGCGCCGCAATCTTGTAGGTAATGAGACCGTCCTTGACGTCCTGCTTGTCCGGCAGCCCCAGGTGTTCCTTGGGTGTGACGTAGCAAAGCATGGCACAGCCGAACCAGCCGATCATCGCCGCACCTATGCCTGAAGTAATGTGGTCATATCCGGGCGCGATATCAGTGGTCAGTGGACCCAGCGTGTAGAATGGGGCTTCGCCGCAGACTTCGAGCTGCTTGTCCATGTTCGCCTTGATCATATGCATCGGGACGTGACCCGGGCCCTCGATCATGGTCTGGATATCATGCTTCCAGGCGATCTTTGTCAGCTCACCCAGCGTCTCGAGCTCACCGAACTGGGCAGCATCGTTGGCATCGGCAATCGAGCCAGGTCGCAGGCCATCACCAAGCGAGAACGAGATATCGTAAGCCTTCATGATCTCGCAAATCTCTTCGAAATGCGTATACAGGAAGTTCTCCTTGTGATGCGCAAGACACCATTTGGCGAGGATGCTGCCACCACGGGAGACGATGCCGGTGACCCGCTTTGCCGTCAGTGGTACATAGCGCAGCAGCACTCCAGCATGGATCGTGAAGTAATCGACGCCCTGCTCGGCCTGTTCAATCAGGGTGTCGCGGTACAGGTCCCAGGTGAGATCCTCAGCCACACCACCGACTTTCTCCAGCGCCTGATAGATCGGCACCGTACCGATCGGCACTGGGGAGTTCCGGATGACCCACTCACGAGTCTCGTGGATGTTCTTGCCGGTAGACAGATCCATGACCGTATCGCCACCCCAGCGAGTAGACCAGGTCATCTTTTCGACTTCTTCGCTGATGCTCGAGGTCACAGCCGAGTTACCGATATTGGCGTTGACCTTGGTGAGAAAATTGCGCCCGATAATCATTGGTTCGAGTTCGGGATGGTTGATGTTCGCCGGGATGATCGCCCGCCCCCTGGCGATTTCGGATCGAACGAATTCTGCAGTGATGTCTGCAGGAATGGCCGCCCCGAAAGACTGGCCCGGATGCTGTGGCGTCAGCAATCCTTTTGCACGGGCGTCCTGCAAGCGCATATTTTCACGCAGCGCGACGTACTCCATTTCGGCGGTAATGAAGCCGTTACGGGCGTAGTGCAGCTGACTCACGTTACGGCCAGGCACCGCCTTGCGGGGTAAATGCTTGTGCGGGAAACGGATGACTTCGAGCGTAGGGTCACGCCAGCGACGCTCGGTATATTCGGAGCTGAATACCGAACACGCTGCGCTATCGGCGCGATCTTCTATCCAGGCCTCCCGATGACGCGGCAGTCCTGCGGTGATGTTGATATCCGCGCTCGCGTCGGTGTAAGGTCCAGAGGTGTCGTAGACAAAAACCGGCGCGTTGTCTTCAGCCCCCCCTTTGGTATGGGTTGGGCTGAGCGAAATGGACCGGACGGGCACCCGCAGGCTGTCGCGTATCGCCGCCGACTGCTGTCTGGCGCCTGCTTCGGCACCTGTGGGCTTGTTGTCTTCCAAGGCTAGATAGCGCTTCTGACTGGCGGGGAAAGACTTTAAAGCTTCCGGATCGATGACGACGTGATCCTTGCGACTGGCTGGTTTAGCGGCAAGGCTGCCCTCTTTGATATTCATGGCTGGTAAGTCTCCCTAGGTCAATTAGCAGGTGCCAGCCCAATGTATATACTCTGACTCGAATTCGCCACGTCTTTGGCCATTTATGGGCGGCATTCAGGAACCCGGCAGCACTCGCGTCGGCAAAACTTACAGCGTATAGTACGGCCTGCAAAAGCGGGTTTCTTCAGCAGATACCCCAAGCTCGCCGTCAAGGAACAAACAATGCGTCTGAACGAGAACACTTCACTCCCCTTTGTGCGCCCACGATATCGCCAGGCCCTGGTGCTGGCTGGCGGCGGCCTGCTCATCTGCGCCCTGTCCCCACTCGCCTCAGCCATAGGCCTCAGTACGGCTTACGAAAAAGCGCTGCAGTACGACTCGGAACTTGCCGCGGCCCAGGCCGGAAGACAGATCGTATCGGAAGACGTCAATCGAAGCCGGGCAAGACTGCTGCCACAGCTTGGCGCAACTGCCGGAGCCGAATATACCGATCAGTCGGTCGACTCTGATGGCAGCGCCCAATCGACCACAGTCGTGCCTGGAGGAGATCCGGTCTTTACGCAGGGCGCCGGCCGCGGTGACGACAGCTACAAGACTTACAATGCAGGCGTTTCGGTCAGCCAGGCACTCTACGACCCCTCCGCTTTCAACGAGCTCGAGGCCGCACGCAAGACCAGTTCCCGTGCCGAGGAAGAATTTCGCCAAGCCGTTCTCACCTTGACTTTCAGCTCTGCCGAAGCCTATTTCAGCGTTCTCCGGGCTATTGATGAGCTGAGCACCTCACGTCGTGCCGAAGCAGCCTTTGAGCGACAGTGGGAACAGGCGAAGGAACGCTTCGATGTTGGCCTGATCGCCATTACCGAAGTACAGGAATCGCGTGCAATATTCGATGCCGGCAAGGTCGACCGTATCAACGCTGAAGGCCAGCTGGATATCGCGCTGGAAGATCTGGAGCGGCTGACGGGGCTTTCGGTCGAAGAAATCAATCTGCTGGCCGAAGACTACCCGATCCTGGACCCTACCAAGGTACCAGTGAGCGAATGGGAAGAGCTGGCTTACGCGAACAATCCCGAACTTCTGGCTGCGGCGCTGGCCGTACAAGCAGCTGAAGAGCTGCTGGAGGCACGCAGGGCAGATCTCTACCCCACTGTGAATGCGACCGCATCCTACGGATATTCCCAGTTTGCAGGGCAGAGTCCGATCGATACCGAAGTGACTCAGGGCACGATCGGGCTCAACCTGAACCTGCCACTCTATCTCGGCGGTGGCGCACGGGCTGGTATCAGGCAGGCAAATTATCAGTACATTCAGGCTGAAGAGATCGGCAACACCGTCAGGCGTAATGTCCGGCTGCAGGTGCGCAGCCTTTACCGTAATCTGCGCACCAATGTCGAAGCGATTCAGGCTCGGCAGCAGCAGATCATTTCCAGTGAAAGTGCGCTTGAAGCTACTCGCGCCGGTTATGACGTAGGCACCAGGAACGTGGTAGAGGTGCTGCAGGCAGAGAGTGCTTACTATCAGGCACTATCGGATTTTGCCAACGCGAGATATGACTACATCATCAATTCACTCTCGCTCCTGCGCGCGGCAGGGCGACTGGGAGAAGACGACATACGACAGCTCGACCAGTGGCTGAACCGACCGACGGACATCAGCTCTCTGTAATCGTAGCCGGTGGCGGGCGCAATCCAGGCAGGATACGCTCGCACACCCGCCCAATCGCGCCTCGATTGGCGACCACGAAAGCTCTGCCTTTCTCCCCCGCTTCCCGGGCCAGGCCAGGCGTCTGCGCGAAGCTCGACACCGTAGCCTCCAACGACAGCCTGTCGACTGTGAGCAAGGCACCGGCTCCACTCAATTGGCTACAGATATCGGCAAAGTTGAACTGACTGTCCCCCATGACCACCGCCTTGCCCAATGCGGCAGGCTCCAGCGGATTATGGCCGCCATTGTTCACCAGACTGCCGCCTACGAAGGCCAGATCGCTTCGCTCGTAGAAATACAACAGCTCACCCATACTGTCGACCAATAGCACATCAGCTGTTCGAACCAGACCCGCCTGGTCGGGGATCTGAGTGCGTCTGACGTGGCTCAGAGAACTTCGGGCCAGCAGGCCATCGACACGATCGAAACGATCCGGATGCCGGGGTACGAGTATGAGTAGAGCGCCGGGATGTTGCTGCAGCAGACGGGCATGAACGTCGATCACAAGCTGCTCTTCGCCCTCATGTGTGCTCGCTGCAATCCAGGTAAAACGCTCGGCAGCGACTTCGTTCGCCACCAGCTGGCGCAGGGTTTCATCATCGAGCGAAATCGACTGGTCAAACTTGATGCTGCCAGTCACTGACAATGCTTCTGTGCGAGCGCCCAGCGCAAGCAGGCGGTCTGCATCGGCTCCGGCCTGAGCGCAGATATGGGTGAACGCGCGAAATGCAGGCTCCGCAAGACGTTGAATACGTCGATAGCCTCTGGCGGAGCGTTCCGAGAGTCTGGCATTGATGAGATACGCAGGAATAGCCCGCGACTGACAGACGGCCAGCCAGTTTGGCCATACTTCGGTTTCCATGACCAGCAGGGCCCGGGGACGACATTCGCCGATGAATCGTTTGATGCTGCCAGGCATATCGAAGGGGGCATAGCTGTGGAACAATCTGCCTGGTCGCCCCTCAGCAGCAAGATCCGCTGCAAACAGTTTTCGAACCTGCGCTGCGCCCGTCGGCGTAGTCGTGGTGATGACTATGGCGAGCGCGGCATCCTGCGCTAGCAAGGCACGAATGAGCGCTTCGGCGGCCTGTGTTTCGCCAACGGATACGGCATGAACCCACAATACCGAATCGCCCCGAAATGCTGTTGGAAGCGAAATGAAGCCAAAGCGCTCCCGCCAGCGCGACCGATAAGCCGGTTGAACCCGGCCTCGCCACCACAGCCGCAGAAGCATGATTGGCAAGAGCAGACGGAAGAGTTGCGTGTAGGCCAGGCGCGCCCACCTGCCGTCAGACGCGCCTTCGGACCCGGCGGCGCTGTGGGGTGCGGAGTGCCGCATAAAGCCGGTCGAGCCTAGCCCCTCTCGAGCAGATTTCGCAGGTCTATAATCGCGGCGTTGGCGCGTGATATATAGGAAGCCATGGCGAGCGAGTGGTTGGCGAACACGCCGAAGCCCCCACCATTCAGAATCATTGGGCTCCAGACTGTCGCCTGCGTGGCCTCCAGTTCAACGATGATCTGGGCAAGACTCACGCGCGCATTCTTGCTGCCGAGAATGCTTTCGAAATCCTTCTCGACGGCTTTGAGGAGATGGATCAATGCGTAGGCAGTGCCTCTCGCCTGATAGAACACGTCATCGATTTCGGTGAAGCTGGTCTTGATGCGTTGACTCTCGGGTTGCTCCTCCAGGCCATCGGCACCAATACGCGCCACCAAATCCATGTCGAACTGCTCCTTGCCTACGCTCTCGCTCAAGCGTTGCGACAAACTGCCGAGACGCGTACCGACGTCCTGCAGCCAAGACTGCAGGTTATCCGCCCGCGCGTAGAACTGGGCCTGCTTGTCAGTGGGGTCAGCCAGGCGCTGCAGATAGTTTCGCATGGCCTTGATGCCGTTTTCGTATTCCGACTCGGTGGACGGCAGTATCCAGGCATCGTTATTGAAGTGGAACGCTGGTTCTGCGATAACCAGTGAGCGGTCCTCGGTTGACTGACTCTGCGAGCGACTGATCTCTCTGCGGAGCGCTCTCGTCAGATCCCGTACCTGCACCAGGACACCGAACTCCCAGTTGGACATGTTGTCCATCCAGACCCCCGGCGGCAGCACATCATTGGAAATATAGCCGCCAGGCTTGGTCAGGAGGGTATCCATAAGACGAATCATGGTGGCCGTGGTGACATAGCCTGTCACCTCTTTGTGGCCCTGGGCTTCAGCCAGCTGCGCGCTATTTTCACTGACATTGAAACTGTCCGGTTCCGAACTCCACCAGATGCCGAGGACGATCACGACGAGGAGGTAGATCAGCAGCACCGCCAGAAGTGTCTTGACGATCTTGGCACTTCCGCCGAGCGCATCTTCCATATCCTGCCCACGTTCGACCAGGAAGTTACGTGTTTTTCTGAGCATAGTTGTGTCCAGTGAAGAAGAGTCAGCAGGGGCCATGGGCCTTTGCTCTCCAAGGCTACTGCATCAGCGTGAAGATTTCATCACCTCCTGCAGCAGGTTTATAGCAAGCGCTCAAAGCGTGAGATCAAGTGTTTTTGCTTGAACTGTGCTGACAACATCGGCAAACTCGCTCGTATCTTACTCATAGCAAGAGCGCAAGCAGCAGATCCCTTCATGGCAAATGTTCTTGTACTGCAAGGCCCGAATCTCAATCTCCTCGGCTCACGCGAACCCGGCCTATACGGCTCGGTAACCCTTGACGACATCGTCAGCATGCTCGACGAACATGCGGCACAGCTCAACGAAGACAATGACGAACTTGAGCTGAGTCTCGAGCACTTTCAGAGCAACTCCGAGGCTGAACTCATTGAGCGCATTCATAACGCTGCAAATGATGGGATAGTCTTCGCCCTGTTCAATCCGGCAGCGTTTACGCACACGAGCGTTGCACTTCGTGATGCCTTGCTCGGTGCGGCCTTGCCATTCATCGAAATTCACATCTCTAACGTCCATGCCCGTGAGCCCTTCCGCAGGCATTCATACTTCTCGGACATCGCCAGCGGCGTCATCAGTGGACTCGGAGCACAGGGTTATATTCTCGCACTGGACGCTGCTTATCACTGGCTCGGCAGGCGACAGGGCGAAAACCAGGATGAGAGTGATAGCCAGTGAGCCTACTGCACCGTTGCCGCATTCTCGCCGACCGGGCACTTCATTTTTTCAGGTAACAAACACTATGGATATCCGGAAAGTCAAAAAGATTATCGAGCTCATCGAGCAGTCAGATATTTCAGAAATTGAAATCAAGGAAGGTGAAGAGTCGGTCCGCATCATTCGCGGTTATGGCAGACAGCCAGTGGCTACCTATGCGCCAGCCCCAGCACCCGCGTACGCCGACCACGGCGCACCACAGCAGGCGGAGGCCGCGGCCCCGGTCAAGGCTGAAGACTTGGTCACTTCACCCATGGTGGGCACCTTCTATCGCGCCTCATCGCCTACCGCCAAGCCTTTTGTCGAGGTTGGCCAGGAGATCAAGGTGGGTGACATCATCTGCATCGTCGAAGCCATGAAAATGATGAATCAGATCGAGGCCGACAAGGCCGGCACCATCACCGCCATCCACGTCGAAAATGGCGAGCCGGTCGAGTTCGACCAGCCCCTGTTTTCGATCGGCTAGAAGGGACGCTGACTTGAGTCGCTCAGGAAAAATCAAAAAAGTGCTTATCGCGAACCGCGGTGAAATTGCACTTCGAATACTTCGGGCCTGCAAGGAACTCGGCATTCAGACCGTAGCGGTCCATTCGCAGGTTGACCGCGACCTGATGCACGTCCGGCTCGCCGACGAATCCGTTTGTATCGGCCCCAACTCGGCAGCGCTCAGCTACCTCAATATCCCGGCCATCATCAGTGCGGCCGAAGTCACTGACACCGTCGCCATCCATCCCGGCTACGGCTTTCTGGCAGAAAATGCAGACTTCGCTGAACAGGTCGAAAAGAGTGGCTTCATCTTCATTGGGCCCACGGCTGACACCATCCGACTGATGGGCAACAAGGTCTCTGCGAAGCAGGCAATGAAGGCAGCCGGCGTACCCACAGTGCCCGGTTCAGAAGGCGCCATCACTGATGACGCCAAACTGACGCTCGAGACCGCCCGCGAGATTGGGTATCCGGTCCTGATCAAGGCCGCTTCGGGCGGGGGTGGACGCGGCATGCAGGTGGTCTATTCCGAAGCTGCGCTACTGAATGCTGTTCAGGTGACACAATCCGAAGCGAACGCAGCCTTCGGCGATCCGACTGTGTACCTGGAAAAATTCCTGGATTCACCGCGACATATCGAAGTTCAGGTGCTGGCGGATGGCCAGGGCAATGCCGTGCATCTATGGGATAGGGACTGCTCGCTGCAACGCAGACATCAGAAGGTGCTGGAAGAAGCGCCTGCGATCAATGTCGACCAGGAAGCCAGGGCTGCAGTGCTGGCCGCCTGTGTGAAAGCCTGCAAGGACATCAACTATCGTGGCGCAGGCACCTTTGAATTCCTCTACCAGAACGGTGAATACTTCTTCATTGAAATGAATACCCGTGTCCAGGTCGAGCATCCGGTGACGGAGATGATCACGGGCATCGATATCGTGAAGGCGCAACTATCCATTGCCAGCGGCGAGCCTCTGAACATCCGTCAGGAAGACATCATCGCCAGGGGCCACGCAGTCGAGTGTCGGGTGAATGCCGAGGACCCGGTGCGCTTCGTGCCCAGCCCTGGCGAAATTCGATACTACCACGCCCCCGGGGGCAACGGTGTCCGGGTCGACTCGCATATATACAGCGGCTATAGAGTGCCGCCCTACTACGACTCTCTGATCGGCAAGATCATCTGCTGGGGCAGCACCCGCGAGAACGCGCTCAACCGCAGCCGAAACGCTCTCGATGAAATGGTGATCGAAGGCATTCAGACCAACTTGCCGCTGCATCGTCGGCTGGTCAGCGATAGCGGTGTCCGCAGCATGGACATCAATATTCACTATCTTGAAAAGCTGCTGAAAGCCTAGGATTTCCATGCCTGAAAACGCTCTGAACCCGGCAAAATGGCTGCAAGTGAGCCTGGACTGCACCCCAGCTGATGTCGATCCGCTCGAAGAGGCCTTACTCGAGGCGGGCGCAGTATCGGTCACATTGGGCGACGCAGCTGACCAGCCATTACTGGAACCCGGCCCGGGCGAGACCCCACTCTGGGAGGCACTCACAGTCACCGCACTTTTCGATCTCGCCGATAGCGGCGCCATGGCCGAAGCTGTGATCGCCGCTGTTCGAGAGACTGTCGGTCGACTCGGTGAGCCCGCTGAAAGGCTGCTGGCCACGTTGAAAGCCGAAGAACTGGAAGATGAGGTGTGGGAACGGTCGTGGATGAGCCATTTCAAGGCCATGCCTTTCGGTCAGCGACTCTGGGTTGTGCCCTCTTGGGACAAGGAGACGCGGGAAGACGCTGTCGAACTGCGACTGGATCCCGGTCTCGCCTTTGGCACTGGAACCCACCCCACCACCGCCATGTGCCTGACCTTCCTGGATACTTTTTTCAGTGCCGAAGACTACAGCAGCTTCCGCGAGAGCCCGCCTACCGTCATCGATTTTGGTTGCGGCTCCGGCATATTGGGTATTGCGGCACTCCTGTTAGGGGCCGAATCGGCGCTAGCCGTCGACATTGACCCTCAGGCACTCACCGCAACTCGTGAAAATGCGCGGCTGAACGAGGTGGATGACCGGCTGAACTGTGTCGATATTCCCGAGCTGAAAGGTCGGGAGGCGGATCTCGTCGTCGCTAACATTCTGGCCGGCCCGCTCATCGAGCTGGCTAGCCAACTGTCAGCCCTCGTGCGTCCGGGCGGCCATCTGGTGCTGTCTGGCGTTCTGGCTGATCAATCGCAGGCTGTCCGGCAGGCCTACCTCGACCATGGTATTGAATTGCAGTGTGACATGCTGGAAGATTGGTGCTGCCTGCATGGACGCAGAGTATGATTCTTTAGCCATCTCCGCCATTGTCATAGGGACTCTCATTTGCTCACCCAGTGCCCCCATTGCGACGCCACTTTCAAGGTCACCGAAAAGCAGCTTGAACTGGCTGCTGGCAAGGTCCGTTGTGGCGCCTGCATGCAGGTGTTTCAGGCCGATGACAACCTCGTCGAGGTACAGGATGCCGCACAGGTGCCGCATGAGGATCCAGAGGTATTTGCCGATGGCGACGATGATGAACTCATCCAGGATGGCGTCGATGATTTCGAGCACGGCTATGGCAAGCGCCGCTCGCCGTTAAAACCCGTCGGCACCGATGACTATTCCGATGCCTTTGTCGACGACACATTCGACTACGCCCATGCCGACGAGCCCGACTATGCAGACGATAGTGCCGCTGACGAAGCCTGGGCAGAGGATCTGCTGAAAGAAAGCGTCTCCAGCGAGAAAAGCCGGGAGAATACTGAGACCAGAGTACCTGCAGCTGCCGCGCCAACAGAACAGTTTGCGAATTATGGCGCTGACAGCCACTTCGGCCAGAGCAACAATTTCGATCAACTGCGGGCGGATCGCCCCGATCACCGCCCCGGGAGAACCACTGCAGGCGTCGATTATCGAACAATGTGGTTGTCGGTTGGCGGCGTTGCACTGGCTACGATTCTCGCGCTGCTGTTGCTTGCCCAGCTGGCCTGGCTCCATTTCGACAAGCTTGCCCAGCGTTTCCCGGAACTGATTCCGATTTACCAGACCTTCTGTGATCACGCCGGCTGCGAACTGCCCTCCATTTACCAGCTCGATGATATCCATAGTCAGGATCTGGTGGTTCGCGCCCATCCTGTCGAAAGAAATGCGCTGGTCGTCGACAGCATCATTGTCAACAAGGCCGACATTCCCCAGCCCTACCCGGATATACAGCTCGAATTTTCGGACGCCAACGACAGAATTATCGCCCGACGCCGATTCACCCCAGGCGAGTACTTCCCGAATCTCGATCCGGAGGATGCGTTCATGACGCCCGAAGCGCCGCTGAAGATCGTGCTCGAGATACATGATCCGGGTCCAGCGGCGGTCAATTATCGTCTTGATTTTCAACCTTCTGCCGCTTACGAGCGCCTGAGCCAACCGAAATCCTGAGCGCTTTAGGCGTCCTGAAGGCCTGTCAAGCTGCTATGTCTCAGATTTGATGAATAAATGTCCTATTCTGCTCTTTAACAGAACTGGAGACATGAGTATCATAGCCATCCTCCCTTACCGCTCAATTATTGAACGCCATGCTTATAGGCCAGCATCGAATTGATCCACCGCTTGTAGTCGCCCCCATGGCGGGCGTCACTGATCGGCCGTTCCGAAAGATCTGCCGTGAAATGGGTGCCGGGCTGGCCGTTTCGGAAATGCTGGGCAGTAACCCCGCCTTTCGCGATACCGCAAAAACTCATCGCCGTCGCAACCACGAGGGCGAAAGTGGGCCGATATCGGTGCAGATTGCCGGCGCGGATCCCGGCTTCATGGCAGACGCTGCACGCGACAATGTGACTCATGGCGCGCAGATCATCGATATCAACATGGGCTGCCCAGCAAAGAAGGTCTGCAACAAGGCTGCAGGCTCGGCGCTGATGCGCGATGAGGCCCTCGTAGCCGCCATCCTCGACGCAGTCGTGGCTGCTGTCGATGTCCCGGTCACACTGAAGATTCGCACTGGCTGGTCGCCAGAAACGAGGAATGCGGTCGCCATTGCACGCATTGCCGAGTCAGCGGGCATTCAGGCACTGACCATACACGGACGCACGCGTCAGGACCGCTTCAAAGGTGATGCCGAGTACGACACCATTGCCGAGGTAAAGCAGGCTGTCGGCATTCCCGTGATCGCCAACGGCGATATCGATTCTGTGGAAAAGGCGCTGGCGATCAAGCTCTACACTGGCGCCGATGCGTTAATGATTGGTCGAGCTGCACAGGGGCAGCCCTGGCTGTTTCGGGCTTTGGCCCAGGCACTCACTTTCAGTGGACTTCAGCCCGAAGCAGTGGCCGCCCGCCCCGACCGGATCGCGCTCGGTGAACTGGTCTATCGACATGTTCATGAACTCCACGACTTCTACGGCGTGGCCGCAGGCGTCAAGATTGTCCGCAAGCATGTTGGCTGGTATCTCGACCACTGCGGAATCGACGCCGGCCTAGTGACCCAGTTCAGGCGCCTGTTCAACACGCTGCAGGACAGCCAGACGCAACTGATGCATATTCGTGCATTTTTCAACGAGCAAACCGTCAGCATTCCCCCGGCTACCTGTACCGGTAACAGTGCTGACCCAGGCGCTGACCGCGCCTTTCAGAGCAAGCCTAGCAAGAACGACCAAAAGACCCATAACAATCCTCATAACTATAAGGAAAATGCCGCATGAATACGGAAACTCTCGCGTCCTCTACAGCCGAATCACTTGCCGAAACAAGCCGTCCGAGCTGTCAACTGTACGTGGATCAGAAAGACAAGCCAGGTACATTGAGAGACAGTGTCGACCAGTCTCTCGCCCGTTACTTCGGCCAGCTGGATGGTCTCGAAGTCAGGGATATCTACAACATGGTACTCTCCGAAGTCGAAGCGCCGCTGATGGAGCAGACGCTCAGATTTACCAGAAACAACCAGACCAGAGCCGCCGAGATACTCGGCCTGAATCGCGGCACGCTTCGCAAGAAGCTGAAGCAGTACGGCCTCCTCTAGGTCACAGGTACACACCTCTGGACATGACGTCCGGTAATCCTCAATTTTGTAATGGGAAGAGTTCATGAGTGCAGTTGGCTCAATCGAGGTCAGACGGGCGCTGATCAGCGTTTCTGATAAGACGGGCATTGTCGAATTTGCCAACGCGCTTGCCGCGATCGGCATCGAAATCATCTCCACCGGCGGCACCTATCGCCTGCTGCAGGAGAACAAGATTTCGGTGACGGAAGTTTCCGAATACACAGACTTTCCGGAAATGATGGACGGCAGGCTGAAAACTCTGCATCCGAAGGTTCACGGTGGCATTCTTGGTCGACGCGGCCAGGATGATCAGGTCATGCAGGACAATGGCATTCTGCCCATTGACCTCGTGATCGTGAATCTTTACCCATTCAAGGACACGGTGAGCCGACCAGACTGTTCAATAGATACTGCCATTGAAAACATCGATATCGGCGGCCCTACCATGGTGAGAGCCGCCGCGAAGAATTATGCGCACACCTGCATCGTAGTCGACCCTCGTGATTACAGTGGTGTGCTGGCTGATATCCGCAGGGACAAGGGCTGGCTCAGTGCCCACCTGCGTTTCAGTCTGGCAGCCAAGGCCTTTGCCCATACAGCGGAATACGATGGCCTGATCTCCAATTATCTTGGGGCCATTGCCGCTGCCAATGAACAGCTTGAAGACGCCGACAACACGGACCTCAATCTTCGTTCGGTCCGTGAAGCAGGTAAACGGGTATTCCCGGGCACCCACAGCATGCAGTTCGTCAAGAAGCAGGACCTCCGTCATGGCGAAAACCCCCACCAGGAAGGCGCGTTTTACGTTGAAGCCGACAATACCGAACCTGGCGTAGCGTCTTCGACCCAGCTGCAAGGCAAGGCACTCTCCTTCAACAATATCGCCGATACCGATGCTGCACTGGAATGCGTAAAGCCGTATGCCGATCCAGCCTGTGTCATCGTGAAGCATGCCAACCCCTGTGGCGTTGCGCTGGGTGCAGATCTTCTGCAGGCCTATGACCTCGCCTACCAGACCGACCCCACTTCCGCGTTTGGCGGCATCATCGCCTTCAACCGCGAGGTGGAGTCTGACACCGCACGGGAAATTCTCGACCGTCAGTTCGTCGAAGTCGTCGTCGCCCCATCATTCAGTGAAGATGCGATCAAGACCTTTGCTCGCAAGCCCAATATTCGGGTCCTTGCTTGTGGCGAACTGGTCAACGTGCGCCAGACGGCGCTCGACTACAAGCGTGTCACTGGCGGTTTGCTTATTCAGGACCGCGATCTCGGCATCGTCAGTGAAGACGATGTGCGGACAGTTACCAAGCGTGAGCCGACCGAACAGGAGATGGACGATATGCTGTTCGCCTGGGAAGTGGCCAAGTTCGTCAAGTCGAATGCCATCGTGTATGCACGGCAACGGCGCACCATAGGCATCGGCGCGGGTCAGATGAGCCGCGTCTATAGCGCCAAGATCGCCAATATCAAGGCGGGTGACGAGGGGCTCAAGATTGCCGGTTCGGTCATGGCCTCCGATGCCTTCTTTCCCTTCAAGGATGGCATTGAAGCTGCCGCCAGGGTTGGTATCACAGCCATCATCCAGCCGGGTGGGTCCATCCGTGATGACGAAGTCATCGCTGCAGCTGATGCCCACGATATCGCCATGGTCTTCACCGGCATGCGCCACTTCCGACACTAGTCTGTCGGCGCACCTCATGGTCCCGCACAGTCAATTTGATGGCTGAGCGGTCATCAAGCACAGGATTCAAAATGAAAGCTCTTGTCATTGGCTCTGGTGGACGTGAACATGCCCTGGCATGGAAACTGGCACAGAGTTCGCGCGTTGATGCGGTACTGGTTGCACCCGGCAATGCCGGCACTGCGCTCGAGCCAGGGGTCAGTAATGTGGCTCTGGATATGCTCGATTTTGCGGGCATTGAAGCGCTGGTCAAGGCAGAGTCCATCGATTTTATTATCGTAGGCCCAGAGGCGCCGCTGGTAGCCGGTATCGTCGACTACTTCCGAGCTCGTCAGATCCCCATTTTCGGGCCTTCGCAAGCTGCGGCCCAGCTGGAAGGCTCCAAAGCCTTTACCAAGCATTTTCTGGCCAGGCACGGTATTCCGACTGCGGCGTATGAAACCTTCACCAATCCTGATGAAGCCATCTCGTACATTCGCCAGCAAGGCGCGCCAATCGTTGTGAAAGCCGATGGCCTGGCTGCCGGCAAAGGCGTCATCGTGGCAGAGACCATCGATCAGGCAGAAGCCGCTGTCCGGGATATGCTCGAAGGCAACAGCTTTGGCGATGCGGGTCATCGGGTCGTCATTGAGGACTGCCTGGTAGGCGAAGAAGCCAGCTTTATCGTCATGGTCGATGGCAGCAATATTGTCGCCATGGCCTCCAGCCAGGACCACAAGCGAATCGGGGACGCCGATACCGGCCTCAATACCGGCGGCATGGGCGCATACTCACCAGCGCCGGTAGTTACGCCGGCGATTCATGAGCGCATCATGGCGGAAGTGATCGAGCCTACCGTACAAGGCATGGCTGCCGATGGCATTCCCTACACCGGCTTCCTGTATGCGGGCCTTATGATAGCCGCTGACGGTACGCCAAACGTCATTGAGTTCAACTGCCGCTTTGGCGACCCGGAAACGCAGCCTGTACTGATGCGTCTGGACAGCGATTTTGCTGAATTGATACTCGCCGGCATCGAGGCACGGCTCGATCAGGTCAGCTGTGATTGGACCGAGGCTTCTGCGCTTGGCGTGGTCCTCGCCGCAGGCGGCTATCCTGAAGCTTATGGCAAGGGCAAGGTGATTCACGGTCTCGACGAACAGGGCGATGTGACCGCTGAAGCACTTGGTCTGCCGGCTGGTGTGCTCAAGGTATTTCACGCCGGTACGAGTAGCCAGCCGGGCGCTGAGAATGCGCTGACGACGAATGGCGGTCGTGTACTCTGTGTCACTGCGCTGGGTAGCAGCGTGGCGGAAGCACAGGCTCGTGCCTACGCAGGCGTCGATCGGATCAGCTGGGATGGCATGTATTGCCGTCGTGACATAGGCTACCGGGCTGTTGCCAGGGAGCAGGGCAAGGCCTGACAGGTCGGCTGAATGTCGCTCATGGCCCATCGGGTGGCGGCGTTACTGCCATGGCCTCGACTGCGGGGCCGTCTGCCTCAGGCAGGCCGTAGAGAGACCAGAAACGCTGACTGTCGAAGCCTTGCATCCGCTTGTTGTTGACGATGAAAAAGGGCGTGCCTCGGCCACCCAGCTTGTCAAAATAGCGATGTGCCAGTGGTGAGTCGCTGATGTTGTATTCCCGGTAGGGAACAGCTCTGGCATCCAGGTAGCGCTTGGCTACTTCACAGGCGGCGCAGTAGTTCTGGCTGAACAGCGTGATTGAATTCGTGTCTGACTCGGCCTGGCTCGCAGGCATCAGCAGCAGACTCAGAAGCACTATGACGACCCGGCTCATGCTCGCTCCCGATGGATGAGTGTCGGCGTTCAGGATACAGGACATGCTCGCATACTGGCAGGAATTCTTAATGGTGGCCGTGGCCCATCTGCTGGCCGTTATTAGTCCCGGCCCCGACCTCATGCTTGTCATTCGCCAAAGCCTGGTGGCCGGCAAGGCCGCAGCAGTCGCCAGCAGCATTGGTATTGGTCTCGGCATTCTGGTGCATGTGGCCTATTCCCTGCTCGGACTCGCCGTTATCATGCATCAATCCGCCTGGTTATTCGATCTCGTCCGGCTTTGCGGGGCGGCTTATCTTATCTATCTCGGCATTCAGTGCCTTCGCAGCGCGTTTGCAGCAAAGAAGCTACCCGCTGGGCAGGACCCTGCTGACTCATCGTCAAGTCATACGGCCGAGCCAGCAGCTTTCCGGCCTGCCGCCAGCCTCTGGACCGGCTTCCTGACGAATGTGCTCAACCCGAAGGCCACCCTGTTCTTCTTTGCGCTATTTTCCGTCGTGATAGAACCTGGCACCCCGAAATTGATGCAGCTTGGCTACGGTATCTACATGTGCCTGGCGACCATGGGCTGGTTCGTGACGGTCAGCCTGTTGCTGTCGACCACAGCAGTCAGAAGTCGTTTCCTGCGCTCGCTCAGATGGGTGGACGCCGTCATGGGTGGCATTCTTATTGCCTTCGGCTCACGCCTGCTGCTGTTTACTGAAACCCGCTAGGAGAAAATCCTTTGCGGCATTGAGCTTCGCCGCTTCCTCATGGCTACCCCCATGATCTGGATGGGCCGCCTGCATGAGCCGCCGGTGAGCGGCGACGATGGTGGCTTTGTCCGGATCACCCGAGAGCCCCAGCGTCTCAAGCGCTGCTCGTCGCTCAGCTTGCGTGCCCCTTCTGCGCCCAGCATTCTGGCCGGAACCTCGATGTTCACCAGACCGATTATCGCCGCTGTCGATACGGCGCCCGAACAGCCCTTTCAGACGTTCGAGGACCTGCGCCTTCTGTTGGGGAAAGACGCGACCCAGCAGGGACAGCAAAAGCGGCAGACGACGGATCAGTGGAATGAGGCCGGCCATGAGCGGCGCGAGAAACTGGAAGCGGCCATGGATGACCATGTAGGCCAGCAGACCAAGGATACCCACGCCGACCGCGATGAGGAGCAGCCGCTCCCGCGGCGACCCGCCCACGGTAAACACCCGCTTCATGAAAAAATAGAAGCCAATGGCGAGAATCAGGAATATGAGCGTTTGCATGTAGCTCCAGAAAGATGTGCGGCGCCGCCAGGACCCGCCACCACCCGGCGCAACAGAGCGAAGGGCGGTTGTTTTGTTACGGGCCGGATTGAATTACACTCGCGACACCGCTGTCAAACCAGCATCAGCAAATATCAGTCAGAGTCGAGGTTGCATTGATCGTTTATCAGGGCCACGAGGGCGCCTATTCCCATCTCGCCTGCAAGCATGTCTTTCCCGAAAAGAACGCGCGGGCCTGCGCTTCGTTCCACAAGGCCATGCTCGAGGTTGAAGCAGGGACTGCCGAGCTCGCCATGATCCCGGTGGACAATTCCACAGCCGGGCGGGTCGAAGAAATCTATCGGCTCATTCCGGAGATGAGTCTCCATATCGTCGCCGAACATTTCGAGGCCGTCAATCACTGCCTGGTCGGTCTACCCGGCACCCGACTCGAGCAGATAAAGGTAGTCCACTCCCATCCGCAGGCGCTTGCCCAGTGCAAGGACAACATTACCCGCCTGGGCATGCAGGCTCAGGCCAAGCTGGACACGGCTGGCGCGGCGCTGGAGATCAGTCAGATGGCTGACCCGACCCACGCGGCAATTTCCTCGAGACTGGCAGCCGAACTGTATGGCCTCAGCATCATTCAGGAGAATTTTCAGGACAAGGCAGGCAATACCACACGCTTCATCATTCTGTCCCATGAGGAGCAGATTCCGCCCATGGAGCCTGGCGTCGAATACATCACGTCACTGCTGTTCAAGGTCAGAAATATCCCGGCCTCACTCTACAAGGCCCTTGGTGGTTTCGCCACAAATGGGGTGAACCTGGTCAAGCTCGAAAGCTATATGCCTGGTGGCAGCCTCAATGCGACGCAGTTTCACGTCGATATCGAAGGGCACGTGCACTCCGAATCTCTGAAGCTGGCGATCGAGGAACTGACCTTCTTCGTAGACGAAGTCCGTCTGCTGGGCACCTACCGTTCACATCCTTTCCGCAGCAGTAATGTGCACAGGATGACGGCCGACTAGGTCCCGATTCGGCTTGAAATCAGCCGGGGCGACGACCGACCAGATTGTCCATGGGCGATGAGGCGCTGGCATGCGCCCGCCTCGGCATGCGCCCGGCCAGGTAAGCCAGTCGCCCGCTCTCCACAGCCAGTCGCATGGCTCTGGCCATCATGATGGGATCCTCCGCCAGCGCGATGGCGGTATTCATCAGGACGCCATCACAGCCCAGCTCCATGGCCACGGCCGCTTCGGATGCGGTACCCACTCCCGCGTCAACCAGCACAGGCACCGTCAGCTCTTCCAGAATCATCGCAATGTTATAGGGGTTCTGCAGGCCAAGACCGGACCCGATTGGCGCGCCCAGCGGCATCACAGCCTTGCAGCCGATCGCCTCCAGTTGCCGTGCCACGATGGGATCGTCGCTGGTATAGACCATGACTTCGAAGCCATCCCGAACCAGTACCTCGGCAGCATTGAGTGTCTCGACCACATCCGGATACAGGGTCTTGTGCTCACTGAGCACTTCTAGCTTGACCAGGTTCCAGCCATCCAGCAGCTCACGAGCGAGTCGGCAGGTCCGCACAGCGTCTTTCGCGGTATGGCAGCCTGCGGTATTGGGCAGGATGGTATATTTATCCGGCGGCAGGTAATCGAGCAGATTGGGCTCATCGGCGTTCTGTCCGATGTTCGTCCGGCGAATCGCTACGGTGACGATCTCTGCGCCACTGGCCTCTATCGCCAGACGGGTCTGTTCAAAATCACGGTATTTGCCGGTGCCGACCAGCAATCGTGAATTGAAAGTATGGGAGCCTACCGTGAAGCGATCGGCTTCACTCGCTCCAGGTCTCACTATTGACACTGATTAACCTCCACCTATGGCGTGAACGATTTCAAGCTGATCACCAGTCGCCAATCGCGTCTGCGCGTAACTGGATTTTGGGACGATATTTTCATTGAGCTCTACGGCAATCCGCCTGCCCGCGAGCTTCAACTCGGCAAGCAGGTCGGCTACGCTGGCGTCGGCTGGCATGCTGCAGGCTTCGCCATTGACGCTGATATCTACGGTTTTCATCCGGTCGGCACCTGCTCCATCGGCGCCGATACTTCTATGGCGACGTGGTCATTATTGTCTGTAATCGTATCGATATTGACGGCTTTCATATGCCCACCCCATACATAGCCGGCGTCAAGGGCTATGGCATAACTGGAGGCAGCCTCACCTTCCAGGGCCGCCCAGTGGCCGAAGAGGATGCGTACCTTGTCGGGCCGGGGATACGTGAACCAGGGCTTCAGATTCGAGGGGGCCGAATCGACATCCTCTTTCAGATTGAGGTCCATCCTGAAGTCGTTGTCGATGAAACGCATGCGGGTGAGGTAATTCGCTATGGCCTGCAGCCTGAGTGTGCCATCCAGCGCTTCCTTCCACTGGTCGGCTTCGTTGCCATACATGTGCCGAAGAAAATGATCGCTGTCTGGATTGGCTGCGGCTTCGCGAATAGCCGTTTCAAGCTCACCCGCCAGCGACTGCGTCTTTGAAATTGTCCAGTGCGGGGGAATGCCGGCATGGGTCATCGCCAGGCTGAGGCCGCTGACGCTCTGCCCGGTCAGCATCAATGGCTGCTGCGCCAGCCATTGCAGAAGCTCTGCGGCGTCAGGTGCATCCAGTATCTGGCGCAGTGTATCCTTCCGCCTGAGCGAAGCACCACCAAAGGCCACTGCGAGCAGATGCAGGTCATGGTTACCCAGCACCACGCTGAAGGCGGGATGCTGGCGAACAAAACGAAGCGTGTCGAGCGAGCCCGGGCCACGATTGACGAGATCGCCGGCAAGCCAGACCGTATCCGCAGCCGGATTGAAATGAATGCGATCCAGCAGAGTCCGAAAACCGTCGTAACAGCCCTGGATGTCACCGATGGCGAAGAAACTCATATTGCCGTCCGCTTTTTTTCTTCAATCAACAATTCAGCCAGCCTGACAAAGCTCCCACCGCTCAGGGTTTCGGCTCGACAACCCGGGTCTATCCCCACGGCCTCGAGCTGCGAGTCCGTTGCGATACCCTTCAGATTATTTCTGATGGTCTTCCGCCGCATCGAGAAACTATGCTGAACGACGTTTGCGAACAGTGCCTCGTCCTCTTTCGAGGTGAAGTGCCGCGGCAGAGGCTCAAGCCGGACAATCGCAGACCAGACCTTGGGCGCCGGCACGAAGGCAGTCGGCGGAACATCGAAGAGTTGTTCGACGCGACAGGCGTGCTGCGTCATGACGCTGAGCCTACCGTAAGTCTTGCTGCCGGGTTCGGCTGCCAGACGCTCGACCACCTCACGCTGAAGCATGAAGTGCATGTCCGCGAAGAAGGTACGATATTCGAGCAGCTTGAATATCAGTGGCGTGGAAATATTGTAAGGTAGATTTCCCACCACCCGTAGGCCTGCCGGCGCCGCATCTACGCCCCCATTTTCAGCCACCAGCGAAGCGAAATCGAAGCGCAGCGCGTCGGCTTCGTGAATGCGAAGATTCTGCCGCGTTGCAAACTCGATCTTGAGGAGCGGGATGAGATCGCGGTCCAGTTCGATGACCGATACCAGCGCACCGCTGTCGAGCAGGCCGCCGGTGATGGCCCCCTGCCCGGGTCCAATCTCCACCACATGGTCGCTTTCAGTCGGCCGGATGGCGGCGATGATGCGATCGATGACCGTGGAAGAGCGCAGGAAATTCTGCCCGAAGCGTTTCCTCGCCTGATGACGAAAGCCAGGCAGTTGAGCTGCCTGACCAGGATTCACTGGATTGCTCATGCGCGCACCGTCATTTCAAGGGCAACCCTGACGGCAGTCTGTAGACTGCCCAGATCGGCGTTCATCGTTCCGGCCAGATCATAGGCTGTTCCGTGGTCGACCGATGTTCGGACAAAAGGAAGCCCCAGGGTAATATTTGCCGCTGCGCCAAAACCCTGATACTTGAGTACCGGCAGGCCCTGATCGTGATACATCGCCAACACGGCATCCGCCCCTTTGAGCACCTTGGGGGTAAAGAGGGTATCGGCTGGCAGCGGCCCGATGAGCGCATGCCCGGCGGCACGAAAACTGTCCAGTACTGGCGTGATGATGTCTATTTCCTCTCGGCCAAGATAGCCGTTTTCCCCCGCATGGGGATTGAGACCGGCGACCAGTATCCGAGGACTGGCCAGGCCGAAACGTGAGCGCAGATCGTGCAGCAGAATTTCGATGATGCTACGCAGTCGGGCTTCAGTGATGGCATCGGCTACATGGCGCAGCGGCAGGTGCGTGGTCACCAGCGCGACACGAAGGTCTGCACTGGCCAGCATCATGACGACCAGGGGCACGCCGGCATAATCCTGAAAGAACTCGGTATGACCGCTGAAGGCAATGCCGGCTTCGTTGATGAGCGCCTTGTTTACCGGCGCAGTGACCACGGCCCTGAACCGACCGTCCAGGCAGCCCTGTGCAGCCTGTTGGAGCATGCTCACCACCGCAGCGCCATTGGCAGCCGAAGGTTGACCAGGGGCAACAGTGTCCGCGAGAGGAACTGGTAATACGAACATCTGCGGCGGCGCGGCGTTTCCGCCATCGGCGGCTGGGAGGCTCATATCGTCGCGATATTCCACAAGCTCGATATCCAGGCCCAGCCCAGCAGCGCGCGACTTGAGCAAATCCGGATCACCAGCAAACACGGCAGGCGCACTCAACCCGCCCGCCGCCAGCCTGACACAGAGGTCTGGCCCCACACCGGCAGGCTCGCCGCTGGTGATGATCAGCGGGCGGCTGGCTTGCGCGCCTGAAGCAGTCACCTAACTGTCACTACCATCGGGCGGGGCGTATCGCTCATCACGGAACTCGACGAAGGCCTCGTCCCGAATTTCGGTACGCCATTTCGACAGCGCTTCCTGAAACTTTCGCTTGCTGATCGAGTTCTTTGCCTCGACGAACATGAAACGCTCGCTCTGGTCCTGCTCGCGTCGATCGCGGACCCGCAGAATGTGCCAGCCAAACTGGCTCTGGAAAGGTTCGCTGACTTCACCGAGAGGGGTCTGATTCATGACCGCCTCAAATTCTGGCACTGTCTGCCCTGGCGACGCCCACTCGAGCGAGCCGCCATTACTGGCACTGACCGGATCGTCTGAATAGGAGCGCGCGAGCGCTTCGAAAGATTCGCCGGCTTCAAGGCGCTGGTCGATCTCCCTGATCAGACTTTCAGCCTCTGCTTCACTGCGCAGTGCGCCGGGACTCACCAGGATGTGGTCAGTCAGCGTCTGCTGAACGACCTTTTGCGTACCGCCCCGCTGCTCGACAAGCTTGACCAGATGCAGGCCGGTGGGCGTGGTCAGCGGCCTGGACACCTCTCCAACCTTGAGATCAGGCACGACGGGTGCGAACAGTCCGGGCAGGTCAGTCGACTTGCGCCAGCCGAGATCTCCGCCGTCACTGGCTGTACCTGAATCCGAATATTCACTCGCGAGCTTCGCAAAATCCTCACCCTCTTCCAGGGCCTTGAGCAGGCTCTGCAGTTCCTCGTTAGTCGCCGGATCGGTATCGCCACCCCTGGGCACTTCTATGAGTATGTGCGCCAGCCGATACTCCACTTCGGACTGCGCCTGACCAGCTGCCGATGCCAGATAGTCGTTGACTTCCCGATCGGTGACCCGGACCCGAGGCTCGACGTTTCTCTGCTGCAGTCGGCCCATCAACATTTCACGGCGAATCTGCTCACGGGCTTCGCTCAGGCTGAGCCCGTCCTGTTTCAGGGCGTCTTCAAACTGTTCCGGCGTCATGCCATTTTCCCTGGCAATGGTCGTGAGTGTCTCGTTCAGCTGGCTGTCGTTGATGCGAAGACCAGCGCGTCGCGCCATCTGCAACTGAATGCGTTCGTTGATGAGCTGCTCGACGATACGCTGCTCGAGCTCCGCCCGAGGCGGCGGCGTACCCCCATCGCGCCGGATACGCTTGCGGATCTGATCCACTCTCGCGTCCACCTCCTGCTTGAGCACGATGTCGTCGTCGACCACGACGACCACGGAATCGACGAGCATCTCCTCCGCAGCCAGGTTCGTCGCCAGACCAGATAGCGTCGCAAGGACAGCAAGGCAAAGTGCCAACGAGACAGGCGAACACCGGTTCATCCAGGATCGTGATTTCGAATAACTATTCATAAACTCCAGTCAGCCTCTGGCTGTGTGAATGCAGACCACTGCCTACCAATTGTACCGGGTCTGCCGGTAATTATCGCGTTCGCGCATATTGCGAATTTCCTGCTCGAGTGCGGAGGTGACGCCTGTGCCTATCTCGCCAAGGCCTCGCAGCTCAAAGCGCAGGATAAAACCGTGATCAATCTTGCTGTCATCTTCCAGTATGCTCCGCACCATGGCCTGAACCCGCCAGCAGCAGTCGGTGTACTCAAGACCATAAATAGTCGCTAGCGTCCGCTTGGTGTTCAAATCGTAAAGCCAGCGGCCAATGAAGGAAGTCGTATCCGACACCGGCAAGATCGTCGACACATCGGCCTGCTCGAGATTGTCGATACTATAACGGTGCGTGAGATTCACGATCGTCCTGTAATCTTCATCATGATACGAGACCGAGGTGCCCCCAAGCTCCGTCTCGCCGGTGTCTGGATCCCACAATCCATCGACACGAATGTCCATGCGCCTGTTCGGAGACCAGGCCAGCTCGCCGGCAAAGGCAGACTTGCTGTCGTCACTGATACCGTCAAATTCCGTTCCCGGCGACAACTCGTTGCCCTGTGGATCCCTGAAGCCCACGTCACGGTCGGAAAAATGAAAGATCTGTCCGAGACTCAGGCGCAAACGCTCCCAGCCTGAAATGTATTCATTGAAGCGGGTCGTAAAACCGAGCGTCAGGCGATTGTTGTCACCAACGCGATCGCCACCGAAAAAACGGTCCTCATTGTAGAGCTGCGAGAAGCTAAAGGTCGCCACCGATGTATCGAAATTCGGGATATCCTGCTGATTCTGTTGCGCTGAAGCCACGTAAAATATTCTTGGCTCGAGGCTCTGATTATACAGCCTGTCGAAGAGCTCAAGCTTACGATCCAGATAGATTCCGGAATCGACGCTGAAAAAGGGAACTGTCCGACTGACATGAGTCTCTTCGCCTGGGAGGCGATCCTGCAGAATATAGTCAGTATGGTCGAGCTTCAGCTTCGGTGTGAAATAACCCCAGGTCCTGCTGAACGGAAACGAGAGCGAGGGCTGTGTACGCCAGCGGCTGCCTTTCACCCGACGCGCCGGATCTTCGATCTCATCGTCGCGGCGCCAGAAATAGCTGTATTCCGAAGTGATCTGATATCTGAACAGCTCGTCGTTGATGTCGTAGTCGAGATAAATCTGTGGCAGCAGCAGATAAGGCCGGTCGACCCGGGCGATATTTGGGTCGACAGTCTGATAGCCAAGAAATCGGGTGCGCAGCTCCATATCTTCCCCGGCATACTTGACGTCGATCGTACGTCGGATATGGGTCTCGCTTTGGATCTGCAGGGTGCGATTGAGGTCATCGATGTAGCGCAAGTCACTGACGTAGTTGTAGTCGAGCAGTGCATACCACTGGCGATCGACCAGATAGCGCTGCTCGAAATCGACGCCGAACCGGCGCCCGCTGCCCTTGTCTGGATTGCTTTCGGCAAAGGACTCGTCGTTGGCAATGTAACCTGCTCTGAACACAGCTTCGGAACGCGGATCGAGATACCGTCCCTCTAGTTCATTAAGAATGCCGCGCCGGTGGATATACTGCGGCGTGTAGGTCAGGTCGTAGTTCGGTGCCAGGTTGAAGTAATACGGTGCTCCAATCGAAATACCACTGCCGGCATTGGACGACCCGATGAAAGGAAAGAGGAAGCCACTGCGACGGCTGTCGTCCAGTGGAAACGCAAAATAAGGCAAATACAGAATAGGCACGTCTGCGACCCGCAAGGTGGCATTGCGGGCAACACCTTCGCCCTCCTTACGATTCAGCTCCAGCGAACGCGCCATCAACGACCATGAGGTGTTGCCGGGAGAGCAGGTGGTGAAACTGCTATCTGTTGCATAGATGACGTCAGAGCCTTCCGAGCGTATCGAGGTCGCCTCTCCCCTGGCATGCCGTTCATACAGCACGTAATCGGCATTTTCTATTTCAATCAGGCTCGACTTGAAGTTATAGCGCATGAAACCGCCAGAAAATCCAATCCGCGGCCCGCGCGCGATCATGCCACCATAAGCGGTCATCACATCGGTAGCACGATCCATTTCGGCGTTCTCCGCCTCGACCCACCATTCGCCCTGCTGCACCTCGACCCCGTCCTTGAAGCGGACATACGAGCCAGAATCGGCACTGACCTCACCGGCTCGAGCCTTGACCAGGTCGGCCAGCCTGGAGCCTGCGGCGCCACTTGGTGTCTCGAGGGTCATGTCGAAACCATATTGGGGCACCAGGTAAGTGCCCTCACAATACGGCTCTATCGAGTCTCGCAAACGTTTGTCGAAGCTTTCCCGCGGCACCCAGTCGAGTTCGGCTATGGTCTGTCTTTCGGCTTCCGTTTCAGCCTGTGCCAGTGGAGACAGCAGCGCACAGGCCGCAGCCGTGCTCAGCATGGAACTGATGAGTACACTGCTACTGACCCGCCTGACTGCATGAGGCACGCTTGTTATGCAGTGGCGAGGTGGTCGGTAGGGCATCGGAGCTTGCGGATCCAGATCGTGGCTTTGATCGAACGTATGATCGTTACTGGAATGACCGGCGCCGCCGATGGCGTCGGGCGAGTCGGCTGACAGCGGTGTTTACAGACTGTTCAACGGCGAACTATAACGAGCCCGGCCAGCGCAGTACAAGGACTTTTGAACTAGACTGAAGCCAAACAGAGAACAATACATGGCGCCAGAGAGCGTACAGACAAGGGACCAGGCCCAGTGAGCGGAAACAGAGATACAGCCCTGATACTGACTGGCGGCGGGGCAAGAGCGGCTTATCAAATTGGCGTTCTCAAGGCGATTGCAGATCAGCTTCCTGCGCTGGAACATCCCTTCCCCATCATCTGCGGTACTTCAGCCGGTGCGCTGAATGCTGTTGGGCTGGCGGCGAACGGTACCAACTTCCGTGAAAGCGTGGACGCGCTGGTCGAACTCTGGCTCGGCCTGAAATCCTCCGACATCTATCGCACCGATTTCTGGGGCGTTGCCAAGCGGATGTCTCATTTCGTCAAATCCTTTCTCAGTGGCGACGAGCATGACATGCCGGCCTCCATGCTGGATGCGACCCCCTTGAGAGGCTTTCTCAACAAGGTCATGAATGCAGAAGGGCTCGCCGCGGCCATTGAACATGGTGGTATAAAGGCGGTGTCGGTAACCGCTTGCGGTTACAAGAGTGGTCAAAGCGTCAGCTTTTTTCAGGGTGGCGGTCATCTCGAGAGCTGGCATCTTGGACAGCGCGTCGGTGTGGCCACCCGTCTCGAAGTCGATCATCTGCTGGCTTCTTCAGCCATTCCCACCATTTTTCCGCCGGTGAAGATCAATCGGGAATACTTCGGCGATGGTGTAGTGAGGAATATGGCGCCACTCAGCCCGGCGGTTCACCTCGGCGCCGAACGACTGCTGATAATCGGTGTCAGTGCCAACAGGATATCCGCGCCACAGCGGGTAAAAGCCCGCAAGTTCCCGAACCTGGCGCAGGTAATGGAGCATATGCTCAATGGCGCCTTTCTGGATGTGATCGAAAACGATATTGACAAGGCCCTGCTCATCAATCAGCTTATCGCCATGATCCCGCAGGAGACACTTGCGGCATCGCCATTGAACCTGAAGCCGCTGGACATCCTCGTGATTTCGCCCAGCGAGCCGATCGATCAGATTGCCTCACGTCACACAGATGACCTGCCGCCGGCAGTACGCAAGTTTCTGGGGCAGAGCAAGCTTGATCCTGAGGGCGGCGCGAGTATGGCGAGCTACCTGATGTTCGAGCGATCATTCATCAGCGACCTCATCGATCTCGGTTACAATGACGCCCGTGCACATGAACGACAGATCGAGCAGTTCCTGCGTTCAGATATCAATCCAGCGGTATAGACCAGAAGCAGGCTTTCCTTGAGACTTGAGCAACTGATTGAATGGGTAAGGCGGATGGCCTCCCCGACGGCCCAGAGCGGCCTGATCGGAAATCTCCGACGTGTGGATCCGGAATTCGCGGCTGCCGAGCAGGCATGGGCCAGCCCCCTGCCTGGTGACGCCAGTTTTCGCCATTACTGTCGAATCACTTCGCCGTCCGGCAAGCGCATGATGCTCATGGACGCGCCAGCCCCGCATGAAAGTACACGCCCCTTCGCGACGATTGCCGAAGACTGGTTTGCCGCTGGTATAGCGGTACCCGAACTCTTCGCCGTCGATGACGACGCCGGCTTTATTGCCATGGAAGATCTTGACGATCGCACGCTGTTTTCGCTGACCGGCCCCCGCGTGGCTGCCAGATCGACCGAGATAGAACATTACTACCAGGCGGCCATCGAAAGTTTGTGTCGAATTCAGGCGCTGCCGCTCGACAGCGAGGCAGTCAACGCCATGCCACGCTACGACGAAGCCCTGTTGCGGCGCGAGACTGCGCTGTTCCGCGACTGGTTACTGGAGGCCTGCCTCGAGCTCAGCCCGGCCGTTGTGCCCCAGAGTCACGAGCTGCTGACGGCGCTCGATGATGTTCTGGTACTGGAAGCATTGGCACAGCCGCACAGTGTGGTGCATCGGGATTATCATTCGCGCAACCTCATGATCGACGAGCGGGATGCTGTTCGCATCATCGATTTCCAGGACGCGGTGGTCGGTCCGTCGAGCTATGACCTGGTCTCACTACTCAAGGACTGTTATGTCCTGCTGGATGACAGTCTGCGTCAGCGGCTCATGACCCATTATATTGCCCACAGTGGTAGCCGAACCGGCCAGAACAATGTGGCGGCCTTCACCCAGGTGCAGTTCGACCTCATGGGCATGCAGCGTCATCTCAAGGCGGCCGGTATATTCGCCAGACTGTACCGTCGTGATGGCAAGGCACGCTATCTGAAGGATATCCCGCTGGTACTGACCTACCTGGCCGACACTGCCGCGGCACTGAGCAAAACTTCTCGTTATGTCGATATCATGCAACGACTGGAAACCCTGCTGCGCAAGGAAGTTATTCCAGCTTATGACGTGTTTGCCCGCACCACCGATCAGCCATGACCATCAAGGCGCTTATCCTGGCTGCCGGCTACGGCACACGCATGCGACCGTTGACCGAGCATACCCCGAAGCCGCTGCTCAAGGCCGGTGGCAGGGCGCTGATCGAATATACGATAGAGGGGCTGGTGAAGGCGGGCTTGCGTGAATTGGTGATCAACCATGCCTGGCTTGGTGAACAGATCGAAGCTGCGCTTGGAGATGGCAGCCGCTATGGCGCCGTCATCCGCTATTCTGCTGAACGCGAACCATTGGAAACCGCGGGCGGCATCAGGCAGGCATTGCCGTTGCTGGCGCAAGACGACAGCGAGGACTTCGAGTTCATCGTCACCAATGGCGATGTGTATTGCGAGTATGACTACAGCCAGCTGCTCGAACACAGACTGGCCCCTGCCGAGCTGGCCCATGTTCTGCTGACCGACAACCCTGATCACAATCCTGCTGGCGATTTCCTGTTATATGACGACGGCCGAGTGCGCACCAAACCCCTCATTCAAGGCACCGCCATGACCGCAGGACAGGCGCGGGTGATGACCTTTTCAGGCATCGGTCGATACCGTTCATCGATGTTCAGCAAGCTGCCCGCAGGCGCTTATCCGCTGGCCCCGGTGCTGCGCAAGGCGATGGATCAGGGCGCAGTGACTGGACAGGCGCTGGACGCCACCTGGCTTGATATCGGTACCGTAGACCGGCTGCAGGCCCTCGATCGCATGCTACAATCGCCTCACTGATCAGTCACTCCGCTTACTCACATCAAGGAAGTTTTCTTTGAAGCCTCAAGCCATCGCTATTGTCGTCATCGCCCTGCTCGCTGCTGCCCTGGGGATTTTTATCGGCATGCAGTTCAGCAAGGAGCGCAGCCTGGACGTAGAGCAACTCAGCCTGCTGAACGCGGTCATGATGCCAGAGCCGCGGGTGATTGAAGCGCAACCGCTCGAGTCGACCACAGGCAAGACGATCGACCTTACGACCGACTTCGAAGGCCAGTGGGTGCTGGTTAATTTTGGCTATATGTCATGTCCGGACATCTGCCCGATCAATCTGATGGAGCTCCGCAAGGTGCAGACTCAGTGGGACGAGGCGCAGCCCTATTATCCGTTACAGGTGGTCTATCTCACCATGGACCCTGCCCGCGACGACCTGGACACCATGCGCAGCTATCTGACACATTTCGATGAGCGATTTATTGGCGCCCGCGCCGATTTCGAAGCCACCCAGCGGCTCGCATTGCAATTGAACACGGTGTTCGAGGCAGAGGAAAAAGATGCTGATGGCAACTACATCGTCAGCCACTCCGACAGCCTGGCCCTGATTAACCCGGATGGTGATCTGGAAGCTGTGCTGCGCGGACCACAGAACGCAGAACGCATACTCAAGGCGCTGAACCTGATCATTCCTGCCCAGACTTCACTCTACCATCTGAGCGCGGCCCTGTTACCCTGCCACTGAGGGTCTGTCAGCGTGCGCCCTCGACGCCCGGCGCATAGCGGCGCAACCAGCCTCGCATACTACGAATGACTGGGGCCTGGTGCAGCCGGAGATCGCGGTCGATACCCGCGACGGCTCGTTGTTGATAGGCCTGTGCGGAGCTTCGTTGCATCAGTGTCTTGCGCCCCTTCGCCAGTGCACTGGCGAAGTAACTGTCGGGGTCATAGATATCAAGGATGACCGCCTCGGCAAGACCCGGACTCTGCTTCAGGAGCTCGTTCATTTCGGTGAATCCGAGGGTTGCATTCACCAGCACGAGTACAACGCCCCGCGTACCGAGATTAAGGCTGGCATAGGCCGCCAGCGCGGTGTCGGCACCCAGCCCAACACCGACGAGCACCTGATTGTCCACCGCTTGCTGGCCAAGCCAGGCCAGTCCCAGAGCCACACGCTCCATATCCGAGAACTGCTTCAACCTCGGCACTTCGGCTGGCGTGGCTTCTACAGCATCGACGACAGGAACGCTCTCGGCCAAGGTTGCCTCAGGGGAGGCGTCTGCGGGCGCTGCATCATTGGCATCGGTGTCGGCCTTCAGCACGGCAGGGAGCCCGCCATCGGCGAGCCGCGGCGGCAAACTGCGGCTTGGCCGCGCCTCAGGGCGCACCGGCGTAAGCGTGACCGACAGCGTGTGCCAGCCGTCGCCAGCGAGCGCCTGACGAGCTGGCCCGGTAAAATCGGGCCAGTCGGGGTGCTGTGCGCTATCGTGTAACAACAGCACGCCGCCGCGCACGACCTCGCCTTGCGGCAGCAACGCCAGCCCGAGCACAGGCGCAAAGCCCGCCTGCTCACTGCCAAGCTTCTCGATGCGTGTGAGTGAACCCGGCGAATTCGCCAACTGCTGTTCGAGCGCGGCCATGGCTGCGGACTCTGCAGCCAGCCGACCTTCGAATTGCTCAGCAGCAGTGGCGACGCCGCTCAAAATCAGGCAGCCGCACGAGACACGGCGAATCAAGTGCAATAAACTAGCGCGTTTTGACGAAGTACAACCATTGAGCATCGAGCTTGAGCCTGTGAGCCGTTCCAGTAAGATGTGGTGTTCTTCAAGTATGGACGGAGTTTGCACATGTCGAAACAAAGCGCGTCGAATCAATCTGCGAACGCCCTCATCGCCCCATCGATCCTGTCAGCCGATTTTGCCCGCCTGGGCGAGGAAATCCGGCACGTCATCGAGGCTGGTGCAGACGTCGTCCATTTCGACGTGATGGATAATCACTATGTCCCCAATCTCACCATCGGGCCGATGGTGTGCGAAGCCGTTGCACGCTCGCTAAAAAAGGATGGCCTGGATGCGGCCATTGATGTGCATTTGATGGTCAAGCCAGTCGATCCACTTATCGAGCTGTTTGCGAAAGCTGGTGCCACCTGGATCACCTTCCATCCGGAAGCTTCGGATCATGTCGACCGCTCCATCGCGCTCATCAAGCAGCATGGCTGCAAGGCTGGGCTGGTGCTAAATCCCGCAACGCCGCTCAGCGTACTGGATTACACGCTGGAGCAGCTCGATGTGGTGCTGCTGATGTCGGTCAACCCGGGATTCGGCGGGCAGTCTTTCATTCCGTCGACACTGCGCAAGCTCAAGGAAGTTCGTCAGCGTATCGATGCGAGCGGTCGTGATATTCGCCTCGAAATCGACGGTGGCGTGAAAATCGACAATATCCGCGAGATTGCCCAGGCTGGGGCCGATATGTTCGTTGCCGGTTCAGCCATTTTCAACAGTGAAGATTACGCCAGCACCATCAGCCGCATGCGCGATGAAATCGCCCTGGCCAGGAGCATATGAGCATACCGACCATCGACCAGGCCCGACTGGATCAATTCGGACGCGAAGACTACAACCGGGTCCCGATCGTGCGTGAAGTCATGGCCGATCTGGACACGCCGCTGTCCACGTATCTGAAACTGGGCAAGCAACCACTGTCCTATTTGCTCGAATCGGTGCAGGGTGGCGAAAAATGGGGCCGCTATTCCATCATCGGCCTGCCCTGCCGTCACTTCTTGCGCATATCCGGTCACGACGTGGAGATTGGCTGCGACGGACAAGTCACAGATTCGTTCACCTGTGAAGATCCGCTGGCTGTCGTCGCGGAGTACCAGTCGCGTTTCCGCTGCCCGGAGCTTGATGACATGCCGCGTTTCCATGGCGGCCTGGTGGGTTATTTTGGCTACGATACCGTTCGCTACGTCGAGAAGCGCCTGCAGCACACCCAGCCGACTGATGACGCCATTGGCACGCCAGACATCTATCTCATGGTATCGGACGAACTGGTTGTGTTCGACAACCTGAGTGGCAAGCTGCTGTTGATGCATCACTGCGACCCGGCCGACCCTGAAGCGCTGGCCAAGGCTGAAGACAGGCTGGACGAGCTCGAGCGCCGGCTTCGTGAACCGCTGCCGGATCATTCGCTACATGTGGGTCAGGCGACTCAGGCCGTGGAAGATGATTTCAGAAGCGCTTCTACACGAGAAGGCTACGAGGCTGGTGTGGAGAAGATTCGCGAGTACATCAAGGCTGGCGACATCATGCAGGCCGTGCTGTCGCAGCGGATGTCGGTCGAATTCAAGGCCGAGCCGATCAATCTGTATCGTGCCCTGCGCTGCCTGAATCCATCACCCTACATGTATTATCTGGATTTTGGCGACTTCCATATCGTTGGTTCTTCCCCCGAAATTCTCACCCGTCTCGAAGAGGGTATCGTTACTGTGCGTCCGATCGCCGGTACTCGACCGCGTGGCGCCAATGAAGCAGAAGACCAGGCCCTCGAGAAGGAACTGCTGGCAGATCCCAAGGAACTGGCAGAACATCTCATGCTCATCGATCTCGGCCGCAACGATGTCGGCCGGGTGGCGGATATCAGCAGCGTGAAACTGACCGAGAAGATGGTCATCGAGCGCTACTCGCATGTCATGCATATCGTCTCCAATGTGATCGGCAAGCTCAAGCAGGGCATGTCTGCCCTCGACGTGCTCGCTGCCACCTTGCCCGCTGGCACACTCAGTGGGGCACCCAAGGTGCGCGCCATGGAGATCATCGATGAGCTGGAGCCGGTCAAGCGCGGTATCTATGGTGGCGCGATCGGCTATCTCTCCTGGCAGGGCAATATGGACACGGCCATCGCCATTCGCACGGCCGTTATCAAGAATGACATGCTCTACGTTCAGGCCGGTGCAGGCATCGTGGCCGACTCCGTGCCGGCGACTGAATGGGAAGAAACGCTCAACAAGGGTCGTGCGGTCATCCGCGCGGTCGCACTCGCCCAGCGGGGACTGTAATCGAATGCTGCTGATGATCGACAACTACGATTCGTTTACCTACAACATCGTGCAGTATCTTGGCGAACTCGGTGCCGACGTGCGCGTGGTGAGAAATGATGAGCTGACAGTAGACGACATTGCGAAGATGGCGCCTGAAAAGATCGTCATCTCTCCCGGCCCCTGCACGCCAAATGAAGCTGGCATTTCAATGGACGTCATTCGCCGTTTCGCCGGGGAGATCCCATTACTGGGGGTCTGCCTTGGCCATCAGGCGATTGGCCAGGTCTATGGCGCGCAGGTGGTACGTGGCGGGCGAATCATGCATGGCAAGACGTCCCCCATCTATCATACCGGTGTGGGCGTATTTGCCGGACTCCCTTCACCGTATACGGCGACCCGTTACCACTCGCTGGTACTGCAGAAGGATAGCCTGCCGGACTGTCTGGAGCTGACCGCCTGGACAGAGTATGAGAACGGTGAAATAGAAGAGATCATGGGCGTGCGTCATAAAACGCTCAATATCGAAGGGGTGCAGTTCCATCCCGAATCGATACTCACCGAGCATGGTCACGCCCTGCTCGACAATTTCCTGAAAAGCCCTGCGCGCTAACACGGTATCTGACACCTCATATGGAAATACAAGCAGCACTCAAGAAGCTCATCGATCGACAGGACCTGTCGACTGAAGACATGACCGACGTCATGCAACAGATCATGACCGGTCAGGCTACGCCAGCCCAGATCGGTGGGTTTCTGATTGCGCTGCGCATGAAGGGCGAGACGATTGACGAGATCACCGGCGCGGCGCGGGTGATGCGCTCGCTGGCAACGCCCGTATCGGTCAAGGGTGATCTGACCAACCTGGTCGATACCTGCGGCACCGGCGGTGATGGCAGCGGACTCTTCAACGTGAGTACGGCAGCAGCCTTCGTGGCCGCCGCAGCGGGTGCCAAGGTCGCCAAGCATGGCAACCGCAGCGTATCGAGCAAGACTGGCAGCGCGGACCTGCTCGAAACGGCAGGGGTCAACCTGTCCATTCCGCCGGAGGCCACTGCCCGCGCTATCGAAGATATCGGCGTCGGCTTTCTGTTTGCGCCCTCACATCACAGCGCCATGAAGCACGCCATTGGTCCTCGCAAGGAGATGGGCGTCCGCACCATCTTCAACGTCCTGGGCCCCATCACCAATCCCGCTGGCGTGAAAAAACAGGTGATCGGCGTGTTCGATCAAAGCCTGTGTCGACCCATCTGCGAAGCCCTTCAGCGTCTGGGCAGTGAGCATGTTTTGGTCGTGCATTCCGATGATGGCCTTGATGAATTCAGTCTCTCCGCGCCCACACTGGTCGTCGAACTGTTCAAGGGCAAAATCACCGAATATCGGGTTTCGCCAGAAGACGTGGGTCTCGAATCCCAGTCCATGGACAGCCTGAAGGTCAACGACTCCGAGGAGAGCCTCACGCTGATCAAACAGGCGCTGGATAACCATGCCCTCGACCGCACACAGGGTCGAACCCAGCGGCGCAAAGGCTTCGATGACAACGGCCGGATTTCAGACGCCGACGCTGATGCCCATTTTGCGCAGATCGATGCGGCAGGCCAGCTGATTGCCTTCAATGCAGGCGCAGCCATCTATGCTGCGGATCTCGCGCAGTCGCTCGCCGAGGGTGTCGTGCTGGCACAGGATGCCATTGGCTCCGGGCTCGCGCTGGCAAAATTACATGAGCTGGCGAGCTTTACCCATCTGCTGATGGAGGATCAGTCGTGAGCCACGTCGATCCTACTTCCAGCAGCGAAACGCCGACCATCCTCAAGTCCATCGTCAATCGCAAGCGTGAAGAAGTCGAGGAGCGCAGTCTGCGAAATCCACAGTCCAGCCTCATCGAGGCACTGGCCACAGTGGCCCCACCCCGAGGCTTCGTCAGGGCCATCCAGCGCAAGCTGGACCGCGGCGAGCCTGCCGTGATCGCTGAAATCAAGAAAGCCTCACCCAGCAAAGGTGTCATCCGGGAGGATTTCGATCCAGCCCGTATTGCCTCGCAGTATGAGAAGGGCGGCGCTGCCTGTCTGTCTGTGCTGACGGATATTGACTATTTCCAGGGCAGCGACAGCTATTTACAGGAAGCCCGTGCTGCCTGTTCGCTGCCAGTACTTCGAAAAGACTTCATCATCGATGCCTATCAGGTTTATGAAGCAAGGCTTATCGGTGCTGACTGCATCCTGCTCATCGCCGCCTGCCTCGAAGTGGAGCAGATGCATACGCTGCACGACCTCGCTCGAAGCCTGCAGCTGGATGTGTTGGTCGAAGTCCATAACGAGTCCGAACTGAGTGCCGCCCTTACACTGGGCACACCCTTGCTCGGCATCAACAACCGCGACCTGCACACCTTCGATGTCTCGCTCGATACCACCACGAAACTTTTGCACAAGATACCAGCTGGCAAGATCGTGGTGACAGAAAGCGGCATCACCAGCCGTGAGGATGTCGACCATATGCAGCGTAACGGCGTGTTCAGCTTTCTGGTCGGTGAATCCTTCATGCGCGCAGACGATCCGGGTGCGGCCCTGCAAGCCCTGTTCAGTTAGTTCCGCTTCGCGACATCCTCGATGAGCTCATACAGCGCCAGCTCGAGTCGATCAAGGGCTGCCTTGAAGGCGTCCGGATCGATACCACTGCGGGCGCTTTCAGTCACCTGCGGCAGCGCTGAGGTCGGCTCCAGCGAGTTCACCGGCGCTCGATTTGCCGTCAGCGCCGCGGCCAGTTCCTCCATCTGAAGCACGAGCCGTCTTCGCTGCACCTCATCTTCGCCGCGGGTGGCGAATGGCGCACCAGACTCGGCGCTCGCTCTATCGGTGTCACTTGCCGCAGTCGACTCCTCAAGATCAGCGGCAGCCAGGTGCCGAAGATAGTCGTAAAGTTCCACGTAGTGCACAACGGCCATCAGCTGGCCGGTGCGTCGGGTGATGGCGTGTCTGACCTGAGGCATGAAGCCCAGACGACCAGGCGCGATCGCCAGTCTGAACAGGTTGAGCTTCTCATGCATCGAGCGCTGCTCACCAGCAGCGGAGTGCTCCAGCAGACGGCACAGGCTCACCAGCAAGGCCGCGACTGAGCGGCGAACATGGGTTCTGGCCTGAAGCGGTGAGACGATGTAGGCGACCAGAACGCCCACGCCGGCACCGATGATGACCTCGATGAAGCGCAGCTCCAGTATCGAAGGCACTTCGCCCCCACTCATGCTCTGCAACAACCCCAAGGTAGCCGTGACACCGGCTGCGAAGAAGGCGTAGTTGACTGGCGTGGCGTAAATGCCGATAAACAGAAAACAGAAGATAGCCGTCAGCTCGACCGCCATATTGCCCTGTACCAGGCTGGTCACGAGCAGACCGATACCAACGCCGATGATGCTGCCTACCACATTGCTCCAGCCGCGGGTCAGAATCTGTCCAGCAGACTCGTTGCCTACATACATGAACAGCGCTGCCAGAAAAGCCCAGAGCCAGCGATCGGTGGACAGCATGCTGCCGAACAGCACTGCCAGAGAAACGGCCAGCGTCACCTGCAGCGCCTTTGGCAGTACCCGTGGCAAACGATCTCGCCAGGTGCTGTCGTCACTCACCGGCTGACTGCGGGTGCTGATTCGGGCAAGTCCGGAGCTACTCTTGTGGGACAGCACGCCAATTCTCAACATTCTCAGCCGCAGTCGCTTCATCAGCGGATGCGCTTCAGCTGGCAGAGGCGCGCCCTCATCCGCTCGGGCTGATCGCTCGGCCGCATTTTCGGTTCGGGAAATCTCCGGAGGGAACAGCAGGAGATCCTGGCGCAAGCGCTCGAGATCCTCGGGTCTGAACTCCTTGATCCTCAGGCCTACACCTTCAATGCCAAGCCGGAAGCGCAGCAGGGTTTCATAAAGCCGATCAGGAATGTCGGAACGGCGCAGCAGCGCACTCTCGATGGGAAAGACCCGGTTGTGCATGCGATTGAAGGCATAGGTTCGACGCCTGGCATTGCTGCGGGCCATCAGGGCATCGATGAAGTCGTACATGGCCATGCCGTAGATTCTGAGTAGACGCTTACGCTCCAGCGAGCGGTCGTCGCGCCAGATTACGAAGCGGATCAGCATGGTGACTCCGCAGCCGAAGCCTACCGCGAGCAGATAGGTGAGCGTATGCCCCATTGGTGGCTGAAAATACAGGCTGAAGCCGTACATCCAGGTACCCGCAAGCCCTACAGTTGTGGCGCGGGTACCCACGGCAGCCATAGCGAAAGACACCAGCACCAGCGCACAGAGGAGCGGTGCTGCGGCAATACCATAAGGTGCGAGCCACACCCCAGGTGCGACGGCCGCGATAATGCTGAGCGAGGACAGAAAAGTCGTGCGGATACGGTCGGCTCTGAGTTCATCCCGGATAAAGAGACTGAGATAAGCCGCCGCACTGGTGGCCAGCAACATGCTCTGAACGGGCAGTTCGAGCAGATCGGTGAGATAGAGGAGCGCAACGATGACCGCTGAGAGCGTGGCCATGATGCGCCCAGTGGCCTGCAGACGAAGCAGCCCGGGATCCTGCTGGATGAATGCCGCCCTTAGACGGTACAGCCGCTTACGAAAGGACACCCTGCGCTGCTTGCTATCGGAAGCCATGTCTCCAACCTGAAGGATACTGCTGTCACCAGCCCCTCAGGATATCAGAGATTGCCGCCACGACCAGCGTCTTGCTGGCCAGCCGAGCGCTTTAGCTGAGTTTTATCGGCTTGAGCGGCGCCACATCGGGATTCGACAGATAATGTGGCCGTGGTGGCTGTCCGCCAAATGGCTCGACCGGTCGGTTTTCGACACTGTTGTACACGAACATCAGAATGGACCTCGGGTCAGCTGAAATATTGTCTGGTGAACCATGCAGCAGATTGCATTCATGGAAAACCAAGGTCCCCGGCCCGCCATAGAGCCCCTTGATATCGGAGTTGGCCAGCACCTCTTTCATCGTTTCAGGCTTTGGCACCCCCAGCACCTGTTTCTTCAATGAGGTCTCATAATTCTTCTCGATGGTCTTGCCACTGCAGGCCACATACTTCTTGTGCGAGCCGGGCACGACGAACAGGGGTCCATTGTACTCAGTGTTCTCGCTGAGCATCAGCCATACCGTAACGGCCCGCATGCGCGGCATCCCGTCTTCCACATGCCAGGTTTCGAAATCGGAATGCCACGGAAATGATTTTCCCTTGAAAGCCGGCTTGACGTTGATTCGCGATTGCATCATATACACTTCGGAACCAAGCAATTGCCTGACCTTATCGAGAATGCGGGGGTCACGAGAGAGCTGGTCGACGACATCACTGTGGGCAAAAGGCTTGAAGATCGTCCTGATCTCTCCACTATCTGGCTCTGTGACGAGCGTTTCGTCACCAGCGAGGTCTTCTTTCATGCGGTCCATTTCTGCGATGAGATCTGGCACCACTTCCGGCATGAAGTCAGGTATCGTCAGGTACCCGTTGTCTTCATAAAATTCGATTTGATTCTGTTTCAGCCCAAATTCGGGGGCGCTTGTGCTGTCCCCATAAACCACGGGATCCATGCGATTCAGTATTTTTTCACACTCCCCTGTTCTGGACGGATAGATATCCCTCACAGGTTCCATAACGATTTTCCTCCTATAAGAATGTCTGTTCTTAAAAGAACACTGCCGCGCAGCGCGCTATGCCAAAAGGCCGAGCAGAGTTCGATGGCCGTAGGTACGGAACTTAACTCGTTTGGTTCATTCTGGCGTTAAACTGTTTGAAAAAACGGCGGGGACCTTCCTGAACTGGAGGGCCTGTTTACCTGTCATGAGCAGAAATTGCAAGGGGAGGTCCGGCGGACTCAGCGGCATCAACGCCCTCCTCAGCAGATGATCTTCCGAAAAATTACGCCGGCGCAGCGCTGCTTGATAGACTCTGCCGAGCCCGATGCGGTGTCACTCTGAGGTGGACCGATAAATTCTGTCCAGAATGTCAGCCTTGTATCTGCGGCTCACGTCATACTCAGGGCCATCAAATATTCGCTTGTGACACCACAACTGCAGGAATAGTGTTTCGCCGCGCCAACTGAACGGATAGCTGCTGTCACCGAGATCCTGATGATCACGAGCCAACACCCCTTCGCCGGTCTGCTTCTGAATGACTGTGGCGATATAACAGCCGAATATTTCAGCCCAGTCGACCAGATTATCAGTATCTTTCGGATCGCCCAGCAAGGTGTAGTCATGGGCACCACCAAGAATGGCCTCAACATCAGCAACCGATCGATGTGAAAAATCCAGCGAGCGTCCAAACTTTTCCCTGGCAAGCTCGATAGCCATCTCAGTCTCCTCTTTCTGATAGTCCCCAAGGTCTCCGGCATACATCGACGCCTGGCGGGCATGCCGGTCATCGACCTCGTCCACATCATTGGTTCGGGTCTTGATGAGCGACCTGTCCTGCTCTCCCTCCGCCTCGTCTTCCAGACGCTTGTTTGCCCGCGCGCTCGATTGCCGAATAGCGTAAAACCCGAGTATGGCCAGCGCTATGAGTATGATCAGGGTAAAGAGTGGCATCATGATTCTCCAGGTGAGCAAATGAAGGCGCTATAGTCCCCACTATAAATGCGCTCTAATCCAGCCGTGTCACGGTTATACAGGTATACCCAGGCCTCGACGACCACATGGTCGGCCAGTATGACCCGACGCCGACGCCGGATATATTCATGAGGCTGCGGAAAATGTTCGCTGCATTCCTCATAGTAGTCGAGGGCGGGTAGAATGCTGTGCAGGCCACCGATCTGATATAACTCTCCAATAACGCGATCAGCTACGCTGTCGGAATCTATCATCCCGGGGTAACCGTCGACTTCAAACAGCTTGCCCTGAATCCGGCCGCTCGCATGACGCTCGCAGTGTTGGGATAGCAGCTCGAAAGCCTGGGGCGATCCTGCCTTGAGCAGAGTCCCGTATACGAACAGATAATCTTCTTCCGGCACGGCTTCTTCTCCAGATACGATCAGAGTGGGGACATCTCGGGGCTGCCCCGTTAGCAGCGTATTTCTTACACGACAGCTTGTAGTATTCGGCTCACTCGCAGTGCTACGAATGCAACACACTCACCTGCAGGCCGCAGCAGACCGCCCCTTCTTCGAGTTGGCGCATGGCTTGCTTATTTCTTTGCGCTACACCAGGTCGAATGACCATAAGGAGATAGGACCATGTCAGATAAAGCAGTCATAAAAGCACTAAAGGAACTCGTCGCGCTCGATTATGACGCCATCGAAGCCTATGATGCAGCCATTGATCGCCTCGACGACAAGCAGGCCGCCAAGAAGCTTGAAAGCTTCAAGCAGGATCACGTGCGTCATACCGCGAATATCGGTGATCTCGTCAGGAAGCGTGGTGAAACGCCACCAGATGGCCCAGACTTCAAGCGTATTCTTACCAAGGGAAAGGTCGTGCTGGCCGATCTCATTGGCGACAAGACCATCCTGATGGCCATGAGCGCCAATGAAAAGGTCACTAACGTAGCTTATGACAAGGCTCGTGGTCTGGACGACCTCCAGCCTCATGAGCTGAGTGTGCTCAATGCCAACTATGCTGATGAGCAGCGTCACAAGGCGTGGATAGACCAACATCTGAAGGAAAAGGCCACTGCCTGATGCATGTTTGATTTTGTAGTCAGCCTGGTCGAGAGGACCGGCTATTTCGGTATTGCCCTGTTGATGTTCGCCGAGAACGTCTTTCCGCCAATTCCCTCCGAGCTGATCATGCCGCTCGGAGGGTTTGTTGCGGCCAAAGGCGAACTCAATATCGTCGGCGTTGTCGTAGCGGGTAGTATTGGCTCATTGCTCGGTGCGATATTCTGGTATTACATCGGACGTCTCGTTGGCGCGGACAGGCTCAAGCGATGGGCATCTCGCCACGGCAGGTGGCTTGGGCTCTCCCCCCATGAAGTCGACGCAGCACGGGACTGGTTTCAGCGTCACGGCTGGGCTGCGGTTTTTTTTGGCAGAATGCTACCAGGTATTCGTACGCTCATTTCCGTTCCGGCCGGCATGGCCAGAATGAGCTTGCTGCCCTTCCTTCTCTATTCAGCTGCTGGCACCATAATTTTCACCGTGCTCTTGACCGGCGCAGGCTACTTGCTTAAAAGTAATTTCGAACTGATCGGGGAATACATGAACCCGATTTCGAATGTGGTAGTTATTGGCCTCGTCCTCGGTTATATCTATCGGGTTGTCACGTTCGACCGACGCAATGCCGCGAAGGCGGACTGAGCGCTCATCAAGACCACATCACTCATCTGATCATGCTTCAAGGATCCCCCATGGAATGGTACAAGAAGGCGCTTCAGAATTACGTGGTGTTTACTGGCCGCGCACATAGAACCGAATACTGGATGTTCATACTCATCCATATCCTGATACTGCTCGGCATCGGACTCGTAGAACGGACTCTTGGGCTCGGCAATTTTCTGAGTGGCCTTTACAGCCTCGTCCTATTCATCCCGCTCATTTCTGCGGCCGTGCGCAGGCTTCACGATACTGGTCGAACTGGCTGGTGGTATCTGCTGATGCTGATTCCCGTCATCGGCACAATCATAATCATTATCATGCTCGCGCTCGATAGTGAACCTGGAGCGAACGAGTATGGCCCCAATCCCAAAGGCCTCAATCCACCTGACTGAATTGTCCCCTTCATGACCGGCGCAGTGCGGGGCGTCGTAATAGTGGTGGTTGTTGCCATTCTGGTGGCCGGACTCTCGCTTGGCTCGCGCCTGCTACTGGGGTTCTACCCCTGGAACATCGGCTCGGTTGTCAGCCTTGCGAGCGCTTTTGGCGCCAAACTCGGTTGCTCCGGGCATTTCGTTACCGGTCTCGACAAGCAGCAGATCGTGGATGATCTTGCCACTTACTCGCCCGTTAACCGATTGCTGACACTGGAGATTGATACCCGTCTTCCCGCAGTGTCTGCAGAACTGCTGGGCATGGGCAGGACCTCCGCGAGCTATCGGCCCGGGCTAGGTTGCACACTCAATATCGGCGACACCTCGCACCTCGATCAGCTGGAGGTACCGGCCTCTCCGGCCGTCACTACGGATCAGACAGCGTGGCCTGCCGGTCCAGTCGTGAGTACCATTCAGATGCCCCGTCAAGTGCAGCTCGATGTGCTTCTTGAACAGGACAACATCGAAGGCTTTGATACACGCGCGCTGCTGCTGGTCGAAAGCGGTGTCGTGACCGCGGAATCCTATGCCCAGGGCTACAACGAAGAGACGAAACTGCTCGGCTGGTCGATGGCCAAGAGTCTCTCGGCGGTGATGCTGGGTCGCGCTGAAGCCCTTGGCATCATTAGCCAGGATGATGCCGTGCTGTTTGCTGATTGGGCCGAGGACGACAGACGTCTCATCACGGTCGAGCACATGCTTCAGATGACGTCGGGCCTCGAATTAGCTGAAATCTACGCCCCGGGGAGCACCACCACGCGTATGCTCTTTGGCTCGCACAGCGCGGCTTCAGTTCACATGGAAACACCTCTCGTCCGGCCACCGGGAGAGCAGTCCGTCTATTCGTCAGCGACCACCAATATGCTGGTGCACTGGCTTCAGAGACAGTTGGGGGGCTCACCACAAGACAGCCTGAATTTTCTGTATCGCGAGATTCTTCAGCCGATGGCCATGGCCCATACCGTATTCGAGATGGACCCCAGCGGCGTCTTCGTCGGCAGCTCGTTTGCGTATGCGTCAGCACGGGACTGGGCAAGGCTGGGGCAGCTCATGCTCGATGATGGCGTCATCAACGAGGGACAGGCCGAGGAAGCCCGTCTGCTGCCTGACGGCTGGGTCACAGCTGCTACCACGCCCAATCGTAGCCGCAACGAATCCCGCTATGGCTATCACTTCTGGCTTAACCGCGGTCACGATGCTGCTTCCGAGTTGCGCCGTCCCCTCCTGCCCGCAGACGCTTACTACATGACCGGAAATCGGCAGCAATTCGTGCTGATGGTACCGTCGCAAAACCTGGTGCTTGTAAGACTAGGCTGGAGCAAGGAAGATTATCCATTAGGGGAGCGCTACCGGGCGCTCGTGCCCTCCGATACTGAGGCGCTTTAAGCTGCAGAGAAGGCTGCTTTCAAGCGTTGTCTTGTAAACGGCACAGTTCGCAGGCGAAGACCAGTGGCGTCGAATACCGCATTGGCGATGGCGGCTGGAACAGCAACAATCGTTGGTTCACCTGCACCCAGTGGAGGCAGCTCGGGACGATCCAGCAGCACGATGTCCACTTCCGGAATGTCAGCAAAGGTCAGTATCGGATAAGCGCCCCATTCCAGACTGGTCACACCAATCTGGTCGAAAATCACCTCTTCCTTGAGAGTCCGGCTGATGCCCTGCAACACGTTGCCTTCAATCTGATTGCGCAGCCCATCCGGGTTGATGATCAGACCACAGTCATGCGCTACAGTGATCTTGCCCACGTGAATTCCAGTGTCGACACTGACCCCTACCTCGGCCACTATCGCCACGTAGGCGCTACCGTTCTTGTACTGTGCGTAGGCCATGCCTCTGCCGGATAGCATCTCGTCAGTGTGCTCCAGATGCCGCTGTGGAGACTTCCGCGCCTGCCAACCAGCCTTTTCGGTAGCAGCCTTGATCACCGCAATCGCGCGCTCGTCCTGCAGATAATTCAGACGCATCGCCACTGGATCTGCGCCTGCGGCATGTGCGAGCTCGTCGACGAATGATTCATTGGCGAAGCTGTTCTGAATGCCACCCAGTGCGCGAAGCGCCGAAGGCCGAAGGGGTGATCTTTCAACTGGAATCCAGTGCGTAGTCACCTGGTAATTCGGGTATCGGTAGGTGACACCGGCATTCCGGTCACCGCCAATGGCGGGCCCATCGGGTACCAGATCACTCGCCAGGTTGCCTGCGAGCAGGTTTTTGGCGCCCATCCTGGCAATAGGTCGTGTCAGATGCGGAGGCGTCCAGTTATCGAAAGTCCAGCTGGTAATGTCTCCCTCGCTAGACAGCCCGCCCTTCAGTACCATGACCATGGCGGGGCCTTTCGGGTTCCAGCCATGCTCGTCTGCTCGCGACCATTGCACGCGCACGGGCTTGCCAACGATCTGGGAAATCAGCGCAGCATCGGCAGACACGTCATCGGCGCCATTGTGACCATAGCAACCAGAGCCTTCGACGTAGATCACGCGGACGGCGTCTTCAGGCATACTGAGCAGGTCTGCCAGACAGCTGCGCAGGGGATAAACGCCTTGCGTACTCGACCACACCTCGGCCGAATCTGCGGTAACATTGGCTACACTGCAGGATGGCCCTATGGAATCGTGCATCTGATAAGGCCACTGGTACACCGCTTCGATGGTCTCATCGGCCTCGCCGAGCGCCGTGTTCGCATCGCCGCTTGAAGCTATTGTCTTTTCCTCCGACTGCATCGCCCTCATTTCAGTATAGAGCTGCTCCATACGTGGCAGCCTGGGCTGACTGTGCCATTCGACCTTGAGGGCATCCGCGGCACTGATCGCCTGCCATTCCTTTTCGGCAACGACAGCGAGAAAATTGCCTCGCTGCACGATCTTTACGCCCGCCGGAATTGAACTACGGTCGACACTTTTGAGTTCTGCAGTCACTCGCGTGGCACCGGTGTCCGGTGGTCGTATCACGCGGGCATGCAGCATGCCCGCCACCGTGAGATCATGAACATAAGTAAAGCGTCCGAACACCTTGGACGGTATGTCCACTCGAGGAATCGACTGCCCCACCAGCCGGTAGCGATCTGCGTCAAGAAAAGCCAGTTCCTGGTCAATGCTGGCCTCCAGGAGGCCATTGCCGATCAGGCTAGCGTAGCTCACGGCCTGGGCCTCGTCGCCCGCGACATGGATATTCCCGTCACTACCGGTCAACTGATCAACCTGAACCTGCAGCTGCTCTGCTGCCCGCTCGAACAGCAGCCGTCGTGCAGTGGCTGCTGCACGCCGCATTGGCACGCTACCCTGGTTGATCGTGTTGCTGCCTGCAGTGTAACCCTGATCTGGCGTCAGCTGGGTGTCGCCCTGGATGAAGCGCGTGGCCGCCATGGGCATGAGCAGTTCTTCAGCGACAATCTGCCGCAGCGCGGTTTCAACACCCGTGCCTAACTCGACCTTGCCACTGTAAATGACCAATTCACCCCGACCGGTGATAAGCAGCCAGGCATCGACATCGCTACTTGAGGCTTTGGCTGGCCGAACGCCATTCGCGGATTCGGTATCGGCTGCTACCAGACGCGGCATTAAAGCAGGCAGGAGCGAAAAGCCTATCGCCATCGCACCGGTGCCCTTGAGGAAGTGCCGACGCGAGAGCGCCTCCGGGAGTGCTGAATTCACGAGACCGGTACCCGACTCAGGACGCATGCTGCACCCCCTCGTCCTTCATCCCCGCGTCATCCGGCTTCGCTGTCTCGCCTCGCATCACCCCCGCCGCTCGCTGCACAGCCCGCACGATGCGAAGGTGCGTACCGCAGCCACAGAGATTGGCCGAGAGCGCGTTGCGTATGTCTGCATCGCTTGGTGAAGCCTTGCGTTCCAGAAGTGCCTTCGCCGTCATGATCATCCCACTGATACAATAAGCGCATTGCGCTGCCTGTTCATCTATGAAGGCCTGTTGCAGTGGGTGTGGATTTTCAGCTGAGCCCAGGCCTTCGATCGTGACGATACTTCGCTCACCGATCGCGCCGGTCGCCGTCACGCAGGTCCGCACCGGCCGACCGTCGACGAGTGCCGTGCAGGCGCCGCATTCACCCAGACCGCAGCCGAACTTTGCGCCACGGAGTTCAAGCTCATTTCGAAGCACATACAGCAAGGGGGTGGTGGCATCGATCTGCACCTCCCGCGCTTCACCGTTCACCTGCAGGGTCATCCGGGTGGTCATGCTGCTAGTGCTCCTGTCGTTGCTTGCGGATATCCTCGGCACTAAAGTCGGCTTCATAGCCTCCGAAACGCCTGCCGACGTAGGTCACGACTGCTGCTATCTGTTCGTCGTTCATCAGAGCGTGATAGGCAGGCATGAATTTGTAGCCATCGCTGCCGTGCCTCTCCAGGCCCTGCAGCATGACATTGATGAGATTGAGACCATCCTCGGCACGCACCGCGCTGTGATGAGGAAATAGCGGATAAGCGCCCCCAGGTCCGCCGCCGTCGGGGTAATGACAGCTGACGCAGGCTGTCTCGAATAGCTGCTCGCCTGAGGCCATGGTGGCCGCCAACGCCGAGTCTTCAGCTGGCTCGTCCAGGTTGAAACTGACATCTGACAGCGCAGGAACGATACCTGCTTGCGGGGGGATCGTTTCCAGATAGGTCGCCATCGCATCGATATCTTCAGGGCTCAGATGCCGCAGACTATTAGTGACCACATCGGCCATGGGACCGCCTGAGGCAATCTTGTCTGGTATGTGACCTGTCGAAAGATAGAAGCGGAGCTCCTCACCTGACCAGTTGCCTATGCCTGTCTCGTGCGGTGTGATGTTGTAGGCCCGCCAGCCTTGCAGCACAGCGCCAGCAAATTTTTCATCATCATCCAGCCCTTGTGTGAGCGTACGTGGGGTATGGCATTGCCCACAGTGTCCGAGGGCTTCGGTAAGATAGGCGCCTCTGTTCCACTGCTCGGACTGATCTTCGTCAGCGGCGAAGCGACCTTCATCGAAATTCATGAGCTTCCAGAACCAGAGCAGACTCCGGTTACTGAAGGGAAACTTCATGTCATTGGACGGCACTTCATGAGCTACAACGGGCTGGGCCATCAGATAGTCTCTGATAGCAATAACATCTTCTCGAGAGAGCTGGGTATACGCTGTGTACGGAAATGCAGGATAGAGATGCTGGCCGTTTCGACCGATGCCCTCGTGCATCGCACGAACGAACTCGTCTTCAGTCCAAGCGCCTATGCCCTCGACTTCGTCCGCCGTGATGTTGGTAGAGTATAGTGTGCCGAAGGGTGTATCGAATGCCACACTGCCCGCATAGGGTTGGCCGAGTATTGTGGTATGACAGCCTTTGCAGTTTGCCGCCTGGGTGAGATAGCGGCCGCGATCGAGCGCGCTGTCAGTTTGCCCGGCAGGCCTTGCAGCGCCTGCCGGTATTGATAGCCCTGCAGACAAGAGGCAAAGCGTCACCAGGATTCTCTGTCTGAACTGACCAGAATTGTCCATCGAGCTGAGGCCCTTCCAAGCCCTGTGCTGCGCAGTGCGGAAAATCCATTTCCGGATGACTGTGCGTGAATGGCATGTACACTCTACGAAGTCCCGGTTGAAACCGATGGGGTAGCGCCTGATTTCACACCCCGTAGTTTCAGGACAGTGACGATCAGCGCCGGCAGGAAGGTCAGGGTGACAGTCGCTGCGCCCAGCAAACCAAACAGTACGATCGCACCAACCCCGCGATACAGCTCCGTACCCTCCCCTGGGATAAAGACCAGCGGAGCAAGACCGCAAATCGTCGTCAAGGTGGTCATGGCTATCGGTCGCAGCCGTGTCTCCACTGCCCGTCCCACGGCGTCGACGATGCTGACGCCAGCCTGTCGCAGATTTTCTCTCGTCTGCTCCACCACCAGAATCGGATTGTTCACCACCGTGCCCATCAGAATCAGGAAGCCCAGCATCGTGATCATGTCGAAGGGCTGACTCAGCGGCTGCAGTCCTATCATTGGCAGCAGGCCGCCTACCAGGTTCATCAGGGCCAGGCCCACGATGCCGCCGGCTATCCCCAGCGGGATCGCCGTCATGATCAACAGGGGATAACCCCAGTGGGAGAATATCGCCACCAGCACCAGGTAGACGATCGCGACAGCGATAATGAAATTACTGGTCAGCGCGGCCTTGGTGGCATTGAGTTGATCGCTGGCGCCTGAGATATCGATACTGACTGAGCCGGGCAATTCACCGTTTTCCCGCATCAGTGTCAACAACTCGTTGCGAACCTTTTCGACGCCGGTTTCCAGTGCGACATCGTCTGGTGGAATGACGTTCAGCGTCACTGTTCGCCGGCCGTCTACTCGACGGACTGTGCTGGTATCGACGGTCTCTTCAATCGTCGCAAGACTGCTCAGCGGCAGTGTTGCACCCTGAGGCGTATGCACCATTACGTTCGGCAAACCAGCCAGCGTCGGATTCCGGCCTTCACTACCGTAGAGGTAAATGTCGATCTTCTCGTCATCGAGGAAGAAGTCGTCGACGAAGGCGCCCTCGGTGAGCGAGGCAACGGTAAAGCCGATCGACTCGGTGTCCAGACCCAACTCGGCAATCCGGTCCCAGTCGGGCCGGATCTGCACCAGGGGTTGGGCCAGCGTGAGTGTCGATGGCTGGGTCTGAATACGGGGATTATCGAAGACCTCGTTGGCTCGCGCATAAGCCGCATTGGCTGCCGCGTACACCGACACCAGGTCCGGGCCTGATATATCCAGATTGATGCTGCGTGTACCACCGTCGTTGCTCGAGATGATGGAGCCTTTCGCTGCGAAGGCTCGCATGCCCGGAAACTGCTCGTAGAAGTTCGTCAAGGCATCCATCAGGGCTTCGATCTGTGTAGGGTCGATCGTTTCGGAGATCACGCGAATGGAGGTCGGGCTCACCTGAAGGTTCAGGTAGGCCATTGGCGGCACGGCGGTCTCACCCGCGGCATAGGCACTGCCATCGGCATTCACATGAGGCAGGAAATGATCCTCTACCTGCTGGCCGATCACTGCCATTTCCGTGAGGTTATAGCCAGGTGGCGCATTCATCGACGCGAAGGTTTTTGGCTCTTCACCTTCTGGTAGATACTCAGCCGGCGGCGTCAGCATGACGATGATCAGCACGCTGGCCAGCACGGTGCCCAACAGAGCCACGGCTCTGCGAACTGGGCCCGCAATAATCCAGCTGACGCCCCTTGAAAATTTACCTTCCCAGCCTTTCGCTTCGGGCTCACGGCCATCCTCGGTAGGCTCCGAGCTTACGCCGAAACTGAGCCGCGCCGACAGGGTCGGAATCAGCGTGACAGCGACCAGCATCGACGCAATGATGGCAAAGGTAATAGCTATCGCCACGTCGGAATAGAGCTGCCCGGCTTCTTCTTCGATGAACAGGATGGGCAGGAAGACGAGTATCGTCGTCATGGTCGAAGCCAGCACTGCCGGCCAGACTTCCTTGACCCCCTGCAGCGCGGATTCGAAGCGATTCTTGCCGAGACGTCGGTAACGCTCGATGTTTTCGAGCACGACGATACTGTTATCTACCGTCATACCTATCGCGAAAGCGATACCAGCCATGGAGATGACATTGATGGTGCGGCCGGTGATCAGCAGACCGAGGAAAGCCGCCAGTGCACACAGCGGAATACCGATAACGCCTACTAAAGTGGCTTTATAGGAGCGCAGGAAGAGATACATCACCAGGGTAGCGAGAAACATCCCCAACGCGAGGTTGGTCCAGACGTTGGCCACCGAAGCTTCCACATAGCGCGCATCATCAGCGGTCAACTCCAGTATCAGCCCCTCGGGCTCGAGAATTTCGCTATTGATTCGCTCGACTTCCTCGAGCATCGCATGCTTGATATCGATGACGTTGGAGCCACTCTCCCGCCGCACCTGCAGGCCAAGCGTTTTTCGGCCATTGATGACTGACAGTTCCCGGATGCGCGAGTGATCCTGCTGCACAGTAGCGACTTCGCCGAGCCGGATCACATTATCCCCCTGTCGGGACACCACAAGGTTTCTGAGTGCTTCTATATCGTCGAAGCGACCGACGGTCCTGAGCAGGTAGCGCCGCTTTCCGGCATCAATCTCGCCACCCGAGATATCCTGATTCCTGGCGTTGATCGCGTCCCGGACATCCAGCAGGCTGAGCCCCCGCTGCGCCAGGCGCTGCTCATCGACGGTAATCTGCATTTGCCGGTCCGCACCGCCACCGACGCCGACTTCGGAAACGCCGGCCACACTTTCCATTCGTGGCCGCACCCGGTCTTCAACGAAGTCACGCATGAGATCGATATCGAGATCTCGCGGATTCCCTGGCAGGGTCGAGACCCGAAAATACATGAAAGCATTGGAGGAGAACGAGGCCGCCACAATCCTCGGTTCGTCTACATTCAAGGGGTAATTCGACACCTGACTCAGCGCGTTGTTGACCTGAATCAGCGTCTCAGTGGTATCGATGCCAAAGGGAACTTCGAGCTCTATTTCGGACGACCCACTGGAAGCCGTCGAGGTCATGCGACTGAGATTGGGAACATTGCGCAGGTAGCGCTCCTGCTCGATCAGAATTTCCTTTTCGATGTCCTGAGGCGTCGCGCCGGGCCACTGGGTCTCCACCGTCACCGTGCGCACTTCGAGATCCGGAATCATCTGTACCGGAATTTGCCAGGCTGCGACAGCCGCCAGAATCGCAAATATGAGCGTGACCACGGCGACCAGGGTGCCGTGGCGAATCACACCGGCAAACATTATTCGGCTGCCCACCTGGAGAGACGGACCTTCATATCGTTATTGAGCGATTCGTTGCCACGTGAGACGATCTGTTCTTCGCCAGTCAGTCCATCCCGGATCACCACCCTCTCAGCAAAGCTGGCGCCAAGCTCGACCCGCTGTTCACGCACCACGAATACGTCTTCCCCCTCCGCTTCGGCAATCCATACTGTGGTGCGGCCTTCGGGATAGCGATTGATGGCATCTCGAGGTACCGTCAGACCTGCCTTGCCTGAATCCACCCTGAGCATGGCAGTCGCCGACATACCCGGCAGCAGCTGAAGCTGCTCTGGCACTTTGGTCCTCAGCAGAAAAGTGCGTGCCTGGGGGTCGGTCACTGGCACTACTGCGTCGATAGACGCGGCCATCGCTTCGGCGCCACCGGACGAACTTGAGGGTTCGACCATCACGCTGCTGCCTTCGCCGATGAGCGCGAAATAATCCTGCGGAACCTGGAAATCGAGACGTAGATCGCTGCTGTCCACAAGATCCATCAAGGGGTCACCTGGCGTGACCCACTCGCCGAGATCGCTGTGACGCGCAGTCACTACACCACTGAACGGTGCCTTGACGCTATGTCGGCTCAGCAGCGCCAACTGCCTGGCTTCTTCAGCCTGAAGGCGCAACAACATGGCTTTTGACGTTTCGACTGCACTCTCACGAGCACTGATTTCAGTTGCTGCGATGTTACGACCTGCGCCCACCGAGCGAGCCTCACTGAGTCGTCGCTCGGCGTCGGCTAGCAGAGCGCGTGCCTCCTGGGTTTCCGCCCGGGCGCTGGACAGCATATGGCGCTCGAGTTCGTCGTCCAGATGTATGAGTTCGTCACCGGATTCTACCCGATCACCGGGCTCTGCATGCACCGCCTCTACCAGACCAGGCACCGAAGGTGACAAGCGAGCATTTCGCATGGCATTCACCGTGCCGTTCAGACGCACTTCTTCCACGATAGAGGATTGTTCGACGGGGCTGAGCTGAACACCTGGCAGCTCAGCCGCCGAGAGGGGAAGCGTGACCATGAGGAAGAGCATCAATACCGGGGTGTTCGAGAGGACAATACGAGGCCGCAAAGGTTTTCCTCTGGCTGGTGAACTGGAAGGAGCGTGTGTACTGCTAAAAGTTACGGCAGGTCGCCCCCGCCGGACCTTGATGTATTCATATCTATTGCAGGAAAAGACGTCTGAGCTGCGGAGGGTCTAGTCAGGCTGAGGTTCCGCTGACGCAATCTGTCGGTTGCGGGGCAGAACAGCGAGAAAATTATCCCGCGCCACCGCCTTGGCAACAGCTGTCGGCAGAGCATCGAGAAAGGGCTCGAAGCCAGTCAGAAACTTGCCCATGCTGTCGAAACTGCCTACCACGTCAGAGCCAATCATGAAGCGATCTGGAAAGGCTTCGACAAGCGCCAGCCAGTCCTTGTCCGGTGTGCCATCAGCATTCAGCAGATACGGGTCGAGCATGCTCCACGACAGATCTATATAGAGATTGGGGTAGTCTTTCAACAGCTCTTCGAGACGGGGATGCAGAAAGTTCAGCCGCTCCTGCACACGATGCAGGCTTTTGCTGGTGCCTGCATGAGCCCAGATGAACCTGACCTCAGGATGCTTCTTCAAGGCAGTTTCGACCTCGTCGACATAGAGGGGATTACGCTCTCGCTGCGAGGTGATATTGGCGTGAACCATTACCGGCAAATCATAATCCGCAGCCAGTCGATAAACCCGCTCCATGGCCTTGTTATCAGGCCTTGGGGTCTCACCCTCGGTCATGGCAGTGATGTCGTCGTGACGGGTGAAGACCTCCCCGATGCCCTGCCAGAGTCCAGGATACCTGTCCAGTAGCCGTCGGATATGTTCATCGGCGTTCTTGTCGGTGGGATTGAAACCGCAGAGGAAGGGATGAAAGCGTTTCTGCTGCTCCGGCGAAAGCTTCATCACTGCATTGGCGACAATGTCGTCAGTGGCGCTGTACCAATAGGTGCTGCCATAATCACCAGCGTAATAGCGTGGGCGTTTCGGTTCATTCTCATCCCACTTCTTCGTGAGGGGAATGCCTGAAATCATGACGTGATCGACCTTGGCCTTATCCATGGACTCGAGCAGTTTGTTCATGCCATCCGAATTCTGGAAGAAATCGACATAATGCATATGAGAATCGCTGAAGCGATAGTCACGTGCATGGGCGTTGGAAGATATCAGAACAGCTGAAAACAGCAGGAAAAAGACGATCCGGTACAGCAAGATTATGAACTCCGTTATACAAAGAGTGCCCGTCCTGGGTCACACACAGCTACTTCTACGTCAGCATCATACCGACCGTATCAGCGGCGATAATAACAGAAGATCCCTGGGTAGTTCGCTCATGATCAGCCCAGCCAGGCAAAGTGCCAGGTGGACGGCTGCATGATCAGCGTGGTCACCGCATCAACGAAGGGCGCTGGGGAAGGCAGGGCTTCCCATAGAAGATAGCTGCCACCGCCAAATAGCAGACTGGCCCACCAGGCCTGCAGGCTAAATGGCTTGATAGCTGAACCAAAGGAACGCTTTACACGGGCGCCGACCACATCAATGGCGTAGCATTCGTCAAGCACCAGGTGCGTCATGAAACCCAGTAGCACGAAGCCACCCAGAGCCCAGGCCAATGCCTCGTCCTGGTGGAGATATCGCAGACTGACGTAGCTGACGCACAGCGCAGTAAACACAGCAGCGACGCAGGAGTGGTAGGCACCCCGGTGTCGTGTGAGACGCAGGAAGAGCTGCATGATGCCAAAACGGACACCGACGAAGATACCCAGCATCAGCACCCAGATCGTGACCAGTGACTGGCCAGGCGCAAACTGCAGAACGACAAGCGCAGCCACGAAGGCCAGGAGGGTAAAGATCCACGACAGCGCCACAGAAGAGTCGGCATCGATATCCGGCAGCACACCACCGATGGTGCCAGCCACCCACAGTACAATAGCCTCGTTCAGAGAATAAACGGTGGAATATGCCATCGCAGAAGCGGCGAAGCCGCTCACGACTGCGCCGCCTACCAGATGTGCATTGAAGTTTGCCATTGTCCCTGGCGTCGCCCTTAATCCATTGGAATCAGTCCCTTATACCCTGCCAATTGATCCAGAGCAAGCAAGGAACCTGAGTTCCTTTCAGGCTTTCGAGTCTTGAGGCTCTGCGAGGCGACGATGCATTTTTGCCAGAACCGAATCAGGTATGATGCCAGCAAAGGTCGTTTGCACCTTGTTCATGAAGCCACTGACCACCGATCCGTCACCCTTTTGCATTGCCTCGTAGCCAACCTTCGCCACCTTGGCAGGATCCTCCTTTGGCGCGTCGTAAGCTGCCGTACCCTGCATCCCTGCACGATCGAAGAATAATGTGTCGGTCAGCCCTGGCATGAGACAGGTAACGGTCACTTCCGTGTCCTTGAGCTCATTGCGCAAGGCTTCAGCGAAGCTGTCGAGAAAAGCTTTAGTGCCGTTATATACAGCATGAAACGTACCGGGTATGAAGCCGGCAATGGATCCCGTAATCAGGATCCTGCCGCTATTCCGGTCGCGCATCTGCCGCCCAACCTTCTGCACCAACGAAATCGTGCCACTGACATTGACGTCAACCACGTTCTTGGCCTCATCAAAGTCCTGATCGAGAAATGCACCTCCGAGACCACGGCCCGCATTGGCGAGGAGCGCGTCAACCTGACGCCCCCGTATTGCAGACCACAGTTTGTCCACGCCCTCCTTTGAACCGAGGTCAGCCTGAACAGGCTCGACCACCGCACCATGCTGCCTAAGCTTCCCGGCGGCAGCGTCAATCTCCAACTCATTGGCACAGACGACAAGATCGTAGCCGTCTTTCGCACAGCAGAGAGCGAGTTCATAGCCAATACCAGTAGAGGCGCCGGTGACTACCGCAATTGGTTTGGAGCTCATGCGGATGTCCTCCTTGCCTAGGCTGGTTCCAATGCTGGCTTGAGGACCACCTTGGTCCACTCGTTGGCATTGTCCTTGAAGTTCTTGTAGCCCAATGGCGCATCTTCAAGCGACAACCTGTGACTGATCATGTAAGTGGTATCGATCTTGTCTTCCCTGATGAGCTCCAGCAATTCCTTGGTATACCGTTGCACATGAGTCTGACCAGTCCTGACCTGAAGCCCCTTCTCCATCAATGCGCCCAGCGGAAACTTGTCGAGATAACCACCATAGACGCCTGGCATGGAAAGTCGACCACCCTTGCGGCAGGCAAATATGGCCTCCCGTAGTGCGCCACCCCGATCCGCGCCGATACCGACTTTCTGTTTGATAGTGTCTGCGACATTCATCATGTTGGCCTGACTATCGAAGGCAAAGCCATGCGACTCCATGCCAACTGCATCAATGACAGCGTCCGGACCTATACCACCCGTCATTTCCAGCAACGCTTCCATGACGTTGGTCTGTTTGAAATCGAGGATTTCTGCACCCTTCGATTTCGCCAGCTCAAGCCGATGCGGATGATGGTCGATCGCGATAACCCTGTGTGCGCCCATATGCAATGCGCTCTGTACCGCAAATAGTCCAACTGGACCACAGCCCCAAACAGCTACCGTATCACCATCTTCGATTTCCGCGTTTTCTGCCGCCATCCAGCCTGTAGGCAGAATATCGGACAAAAACAGCACCTTGTCGTCCTCGAGCTCGTCAGGCACCACGATCGGTCCGACATCAGAAAAGGGGACACGAACGTATTCAGCCTGACCGCCTGAATACCCGCCAGTCAGATGAGAATAGCCAAACAGCCCGCCAACAGCCTGACCGAACATCATCTCGGTCATATCCTGCTTTTCGACGGGATTTGAATTGTCACAGGCCGAGTACTGCTTCTTGTTGCAGGCAAAGCAACTCCCACACGAAATGGTGAAGGGCACGACGACACGCTGACCCTTCTTCAAGGTACTTTTCTTACCTGTCTCCACCACTTCGCCCATGAATTCATGACCAAGGATATCGCCTTCCAGCACGGCGGGTATCACCCCGTCGTAGAGATGCAGGTCAGAGCCACAAATTGCGGTGGAGGTAATCTTGATGATGGCATCACGTGGATTGATGATTTCAGGATCAGGCACTGTGTCCACCCGGACGTCATGAGTACCGTGAAATGTAAGTGCTCGCATAATGTTCTCCTCAAACGTCGTCGTGGATATAGTGGTGTGATGTAGCGATCTCGCCAGTTTCCATCAGCATCTTGAAGCGCTTGAGTTCGTGGCGGGCCTGAACCCCTGGCTCGCGTCGAAACAGCTTCGCAATCATCCTGCCGAACTGGCCAACAGGCGGCTTGTACTGCACTACAGCCTCGACATACGTACCGCGACCGGCGGGCGCATCGCGAAAGGCGATGTGACCTTCAGTCTCAATCTGCGAATTGGCGGTGGATTTCCATGACAGCAATTCATTTTCCCGGCGCTCGACCAGTTCCGTCTCCACGGTCACGCTCTGGCCTGCAGGTGCAGCTATCTTCCAGATGGACTTGTCGCCCTGGGTTTCGACATGCTCAACATTTTTCATGAATTGCTGGAGGTTGTCGTAATTCTCCCAGAATTTGAACAGCTCAACCCGAGGACGATTGATGAGCACAGTCTTTCCGGCCACTGCCTTGCCGTCACTACGGTGCATATCCTTCGCTGCCCGGTCGGGCGCGCTGTCGGCAGGCCGGTTTGCGATCTCGGCCTTATGCCTGTAAACACCTACGGCCACTGCAGCCAGCGCGATCCCGGCAGCCCCCAGGGCAAGGGCGGTGCCTGTGGCCACCCTCGAGCTACGGGCATGTTCATCAGACCAGTCGAGTTCGTTCCAGTCCGTGTCATAATCGGCGTCATAATCGTCGGTGTCATATTCGCTATAAGGCCGCCGTTCATCATAATGCGACATCATCTTTCTCCTTCTTCAATTAGCGGAAGGTTGAAATTCCTGCGATCACCTTTGTAAGCGCTTCAGCGGATTCCATGCACCAAAGCGCCTGACGATCGCTGTTAAGTCATTGAACCAAATAGACTTCACAGCGCTTTAAGACCACAGTAGAGACATCCCAACCGGTGTCAGGGAGAAAGAGTGCAATAAGCAGGCCTGTTACGGCAGAGGCGGCGTCCTGGGTGGCATGGTCACTTCAGCGCGCAGCAGATTGGCCAACCATTTCGGCTGATCACACTGCACGGCGTGGCCACCATCTTCACAGCGGAAGACCCTGAGCTCTGGCAAGTGCTCATTGAGTACGCCAACGGTGGCGTGGTGGAAGGTTCGTTCGGCCTCACCCCAGACGAGAATCTTCCTGCACGGCAGCGCGGAAACGGCGACGAGATCAAGTGGTCGAATGCGCTGATGCTCATCGATGATCTGATCCCAGATAAGACGATAGGTCGACTGTCGTCTCATATAATCACCAAAGAGGTAGGCGGACACCGGCCAGAAATCCGGGGGCGGCTTTTTCAGCGCAAGCCTGAGCAGGTGTTTCCAGGCTTGGCGCGTGTGAATCCAGTATGGATTCCGCCCCTGATCTACCTCGGCATAGAACTCTGATGCCTTCTCGACTGGTACACCAGCTGGCCCCACCATGATAAGCGTATGTACCCGCTGGGGGCTGCTTTCGGCATAAGCACAGGCCACTGAGGCGCCAATCGAGGCGCCAAGCAGATGCACCCGATCGCTTTTGTGAAACCAGAGCATGTCATCGATGATACTGACCGACTGCTTATAGAAGTCCTGTGCAGGATCGAAGTGGCTCCCGCCGTGGCCAGGCAGGTCGATGACCAGAACGTTGAAGTGGCCACGAAGCTGTTTGACCAGTGCGAGCCAGGAGTCCTTGGAGCCAGTAAAACCGTGCAAAAGCACCAGCGTTTCGAGCTCGGGATCGGGGGTTTCGGTGACGAGGTAGGTATAGGCGCGGCCACCGATGCTACCCGACCTGAGTGCAAGCCTCGAAGCCTTGCGGCCAATCAGCATGAGAATGGCCCACACGAACTGGCCAAGCTTGTAAGACATCCTTTTCTCCCTTTTACATCAGACTCGAACGCTGTCGCTCAGCAGACGGTGTCGGGATCTAGCCCGCACACGATGCGGGCGTAGCCGCCTGATACAGCTTCAACGCGACTTCCATCTCTTCCTGCAAACGCTCGATTCGGGTTTCATGGGCAGGGTGCGTGGACAAAAATTCCAAGGGCTGACCGCCAGCCGCTGCAGCCATATTACGCCACAGATTCACACTTTGCTGCGGCTCGAAGCCCGCACTGGCCATGATGTTGAGCCCGAGCAGATCAGCTTCGCGCTCGTGAGCGCGGCTGAACGGCAAAGCGATACCCAGTTGTGAGCCAATGCCCAGCGCCTCCATCAACAGACGTTGCCCCTCACCTTCACTGAAGAAACCGACAACATACAATACAGACTGTATACCCAGCTGCTGGGTCATCCGCTCATTGCCATGATCAGCCAGAACATGAGCAACTTCATGGCCAATGACAGCAGCCAGCTGATCCGGTGTCTGTGCCAGACGCAACATACCCGTGTGTACGCCGATCTTGCCGCCGGGCAAGGCAAAGGCATTGGGCTGGGGGTCATCAAACACCACCACCTCCCATGACTCCGGCATGGACTCGGGGGGATAGACCCGAACTGCAGCATCAATGACATGCCCAGCCACACATTGTACGTAGGCATTGACGGCGGGGCTCGTCTCAACTGGCTGCTGGCGCTTCATTTCGGCAAAGGCTTCCTGACCAAGCTCATCCATCATGGAGTCAGGCAGGAGAGCGAGCTGGCTGCGTCCAGAGGGTGACTCCTGACAAGCCGTCAGCAGGCTCAACATCGTAGCAATGAACAGTAATCCTGGTTTCAACGATCTTCCTCGATAGTGTGGCCCAACCTGACCCTATCAATGGTGTCAGCCGGGGCGTTTTGCAATATCAGCGCGTAGCAGCTTTGGCGAGCTCAGGTGCTAGTGTATTCTGCCCCATTTCGCATTGTCCCCAAGGGTAATCGTGTTATGCAACGCACATTGGTGAAACTGATCCTGGGGATCCTGATCATCGGCCTTCTCGCCCTCATGTGGCGCTGGATGAGCGCAAACGGTTTTCTGTCTACGGGCGCAGTCAGAGATATGGTGCGGCATTTGGCTGAATGGCGCACGGCGCCATGGATGTTTCTGGCGGTGACCTTTGTGTATGCCGGCCTACTGCTGACCATGTTTCCGCTCAGCCTGCTGGTGGTGGTGACAGGCCTTGTCTTTGGCCCGGGCTGGGGTTTGTTGTATGCCACCCTAGGCACCCTGGCCTCTTCCGTGGTGTCGTACTGGGCGGGTTATTGGCTGGGCCGCGAAGCCCTGCTTGGTTACGGTGGGCGCTATCTCCACGGGATGTCGGGCTATCTGTCGGAGCGCGGCATCCGCACGATGACCATCATCAACCTGCTGCCGTTGGCGCCGTTCACGCTGACCAACATGATGGCTGGCGCCTTCCACCTCCGGTTTCGTGACTACATGATAGGGTCGACCCTGGGCATCGTGCCGGGACTCGCCGTTGTCATTCTGCTGGGCAGCCAGCTTGGCGCACTCTTTAACGCCGTCGAGCGGGAGGAGCTGTTCTGGGCTTTGGTCGGCTTGGCCGCCGCGGTTGTGCTCCTGATCATTCTCACGCGCTTCACAAGACGCTACATGCGATCCCAGGCGCCCAAAACCCCGCCGGTGCATACGGCCGATCAGATCAGGATGCCTAACGAACGCGAGGGCGATTCAGGTGATACTGTGCCAGTACTTCAGCATAAAAGCCGCTCACAGAACGGGCAAAATGACTGATATCGTACTCGGTGGCGAAGGCTTGGGCCTGATGCCCCAGCGCGGCCCGAAGTTCGTCATCTTCAATAAGCTCTTTCAAACTCTGAGCCCATTCATGCCTGTTTTCAGGGGCCTTGAAACCGTTATGTCCCTGGCGCACGACGTCATCGATCCCGCTTGATCTCACCGTGACAACAGGCAGGCCCGCAGCCATCGCCTCGAGTATGACCATGCCCTGTGTCTCGGACTTCGAAGCGAACACGAACACGTCACCCAGATGGTAATACAGCACGATGTCCTGGGGTGACACCAGTCCAACCAGGGTGACATGCTCAGCCAGATCGAGTTCATCGATTCGATCCTGCACCTGCTGGGTGGCCGGCCCGTCCCCAACCAGCAGCAGATGAAAATTGTGTACCCCCCACTGACGCAACACGGCAAGCGCCCCCAGCATGAAGCCGATGTTCTTTTCCCTGCTGATTCTGGACACGCTGATCAGTACTTTCTTGCCGGTCAGGGCATACTGATGTCGAAGCGCTTCCACACGGGCGTCATCAATCGTCCTGAAACGGTCGGCATCAATGCCCGTGGGCTGAACAAGTGTGCTCGTTCTTACCCCAAGTACGCGAAGATATTCCTCAGCAGAATATGTCGGCACGATCACACCTTGGCAACGATTGGAAAAGCGCTTTATCAGATAGTGAGAGATCAGATTCCTGAACAGCATACCTGGCAGTGGCACGAAGTGGGCGTAGTGTTCCAGCCTGGTATGGTAGGTATAGATCACGGGCACCTTGAGTCGCCATCCGAACAAGAGCCCCAGAGATCCGAGCCAGAAAGGATGATGAACGTGGATGATATCCGGTTTGAAGGCCTTGAGTTCGCGATAGAATTTCAGTGACAGCGGATTCGTCAGCCGGAACTCGCCTTTTTCACCGAAAGCCAGCAGCGTCGGTACCCTGATGACCCCTTGATCTGCCGCCACCTTTTCGGCATAGCGCGGTACGAAGAGCAGGACCTCATTACCGAGAGACCTGAGCCCGTGACGTAAGCGATCCACCGAGACCGAAACTCCGGATACGAAGGGAAAGTAATTGTTGGAGTACATGCCAATTCGAAGGGGCCGGTTCATGTACGGCGTCGGATCGATTTCAAAATTGGGGTAGTAATGTCGTTCTTCGGCAATCAGTCGATGTAGCCGAATGGCCGCAATGACCAGGACGCTGACGATGAGCAGAAATCTGAGATAACTCACATAGAAAAAAGCGTAGATCGTCGACCAGGCACTCTTGAGTGTTCGTCGCCAGGCGATTTCATCGACGTCCAGCCGGACGCGGGAAATGTTCACCCCCTGTTCGTCTACATCGACGACTACGTAGTGATGAAAACTGTCTTCTGAGTCGACGATCATGCCTCCCGCACCGCCAGTGGTCACGTATTCGACCCCATTCACAAGCTGTTTCGAGAACAGTGTCAGATTTGCGGAAAAGACCGCGTCCACACCATGAGCCTCTGCAATCCTGACCAGAGCATCGCGGAAGACTTTCGGCTCGAGAAAAGCATCCGATTCGAACGGTGGGAGATCATGATCCACGGTCTGCAAGGGCAAGCCGATAAACATAAAGCGATGCTCGGCATCTGAGTAGAGTAACTCGCGCTCCATCCAGTCCAGTTGCCAGGTCAGCGAGGACTTGCCAGTGCCATCCAGAAAGATGAAATGGCTGTCGCCGGAGAGAAAGGAAAAGAAATGCGGCCCAAAATGCTCATAGAACTGAAAGCTGCCAAAATCACTATGTTCGTTGGCACCATAGGTCAGCAGATAAGGCCTTGAGAGCCTCTCGAGGGTCTTGTAGATGGCACGATAATTTTCCTCCTGGCCGCTAGCGACGGCATTGCCAGCCGAGACCAGAAAATCAATATTGCTGTTGTTGATTCGTGGAATGATTCTATCGCGGAAGACGTGCACCGAATTATTGATATTGCCTACCACGGCAAAACGGTAGGCCGACTTGCGCTCAAGCAGCTGTCTGATATCCGGAACCTGCTTGGCGTGCACGGACTCGAACTCTGGCTCTTCTACATACAGACGAATCTGATGAGCAACCAATGCACACACGAATAAGATGTTCGCCACATAGGCAAAGCGAAGCCAACGCTGCTTTCTGGTCATTGCCATTAAATTCTTACAGTCCCTTGCAAGGCGCCCCTACTTGAACACCTCAATGTGAAGATCAGTCAACCGAATAAACAGCGGTGGCAATGTCCAGCGTCAATCGTGGTTGTAACCATACCGCATTCTGAGCCTACGGTGGCGGTGCCTGAACACTGCCCGATAAATTGGCGCAAGCAGCACGGCAAGTCCTGGCACTCGGCACTTGAAATTTACCGTATCACTGATCCGGCAGGCGAATTCGCTACCATCGATTTCCCGCTGATGCTCCCAGCAGGAATGCATGAGCGAAGACGAGCTTTCGCTGAAGCCTGACGCTGGGTCTATGCTACGAAAGAAGAAGGTATGCTTGTCCAGTGGTACGATACCGAACAGAAGTATCCAGCTCGAGAACAGCGATGTTCGTTCAGGCCAGGCTTCTATGGGCCGCGTGGCCCATCCAGCTGGCGCCGTCATCTTCAGGAAAGGCGCAATTTCTTCATTCACTCCAGCCATGTTCAACGTAGCCAGGAGCTCGTCTGCACCAACCTGGAGCTCACTCGTTACGGTAAAGCTCATGGCACCCCCTGCGAATAGGCGATCTGCCAGCTATTGTAGATTTATCGCTCAACAAGTAAAAGATAATCTGAAACGCTCACTGGTCACCGCCTCGACTCCAATTGGGAATGTACACATGAATAACAGTCTGAAGTCTGGGATCTATCGCCACTATAAGGGGCAGCAATATGCCGTTTTAGGGGTGGCGCATCATAGCGAAACCGAGGAAGCGCTTGTGGTGTACAGGGCGCTCTATGGGGAACAGGGGCTCTGGGTGCGCCCCCTGCGGATGTTCACGGAGTCTGTGGAAATAGACGGTGAAAGCATCCCGCGCTTTGCATGGGAAGGGCCGCTCGAGTCCTCGCTCGGCCTGGTCTGAGCTGTCAGCCTAATCCTTGTCTGTCCGCTCCCAATCAGGTGGCATCCACAAATGTTTCAGCCGGGACATGACGGCGCCAGGTCGACGCATGTCGCGGAACAGGTCGACGTATTCGTGCGTCCATAGGCGCAGCAGATTGTTCGAATGAATCTGACGGGTAATGCCGTACTCTGGCGGATTCCGCTCATCCTCGGGTACAAATGTACCCAGCAGACGATCCCATACGATCAGCACTCCGCCGTAATTCTGGTCGATGTAGGCAGGGTTTCGTCCGTGATGAACCCGGTGATGACTGGGCGTATTGAATATCAGCTCGACCCAGGGGTGCAGGCGTCCGACTAGTGTGGTGTGAATGAAGAACTGGTACACCAGCGACATGGCATAGGCGACACCGATCCAGACCGGGTTAAAGCCGATCAGCGCCAGTGGCAGATAGAAGACCCAGTTGCCATTGAAAATATTGGTCGCATTCTGGCGCATCGCAGTCGAGAAATTCATGCGCTCGGATGAATGGTGAACGACGTGTGCAGCCCAGAACCAGCGCATGCGATGGCTTGAGCGATGCATCAAGTAGAAACAGATGTCCACACCGATCAGCACCAGCAATCCCGTCAGCCAGGTGAGCTCAAGATCCAGCAGACGGTAGTGATATACCAGCGCGTAGACAGGAAACGCGATGATGCCTGCAAACAGGAGTTCCGTGAGTTGATAGCCCGCCCCCAGGCCGAAATTTCGAAAAGCTTCACCCACATCCATGAGGCGAGCGTCGTGCCTGATTCGGCGATACTCCCACACCGTGACAGCAATGAACATCGGCGTGGCTACCATGAAGATGAGCTGTCGCGCATCGAGTGCCAGCCAGCCGCTCAGCCAAGCCCACATCTCCAGGAGTCCGCTTTCGCGGAGCATCGCAGTCATCATGTCTATCATCGCCTGCCCACCCCATCACCGTTTCACTGTCGAGCCCTTATTCTTCTCCGAATCCAGCTGCTATTATTGACTTTTTACGTCTTTGTTTTGACAAAAGACGCCAACGCCATACGAGGTGATCCTGATGGCTCAGGTGATGAGGGTGACCGGTGCCTGGACAGGGCTATTGCGAGACTGGCTCGATGAAGAGCACTTCGATGCCCTCGACCTTCGCAGTGCGCTGGCCCGCTGGTCCCGGGAAGACAATGTGCCGGTACCTGTCTGGCGCGAATTGATCGAGCGTGGTGTTGCACTGGCCACGGGCAATCCTGCAGCGGAGCTGAGCATTGGAGCCTGTGTGACGCCCGCGCATGTCGGCGTTCTCGGCTACCTTGTGCTGGCCTCCGATACCCTTGGCGAGGCCATGCTGGCCTATCAGCGCTATGAGCGGCTGTTTTATGGCGTCAGTATCGCTGAACTGGAGGCGATCGATGATGTGATAGAGATTCGATGGCCACCAGACAGCAGTGGTCTCGGACAGCTCGGCGACGGTGTCGCCATTGCCGCTCTACTCACCTTTCTGCAAAGGCAGATGGACAAACCACCCCCAATCTCGGCAGTCAGCTTTCGAGGCAGTGTCGATGCCCTCACCGCCTCGGCCTACGAGACGTTCTTCGGCTGCCCGGTTACCTTCGAAGACACTTATGTCAGGGTTCGATTTCCACAAACATACCTGTCCATTTCAATGCCTCGCCGGGATCCGACCCTGAGACGACTGCTCGACCGTCAGGCTCAGGCCTTGCTGCGTGCGCTGCCAGGTTCATCCGAGGTCGAACGAATTCTTCAGCAGATTCTGCTCAGGCTGTTGGCTGACGGCGAGCCGACCTTGAATCGTGCTGCAAAGGCGATGCATATGTCACCGCGAACGCTGCAGCGACGGCTGTCACAGCACGGCCTGAGTTGGCAGCAATGGCTGGACCGCAGTCGCGAGCAACTGGCAGAGCAGTATCTTGCCGATCCGGGCTTGAGTCTCAGTGATATTGCGCTGCTGCTCGGTTTTTCCGAGCAGAGCGCATTTACCAGAGCGTTTCGCCGTTGGTCAGGGCTTTCGCCAGGACGATTCAGGCGTGGAGGGGGAGAGGCCTAGAACCGATAGGCGCCATTGTTGATGCCATCGAGCACCGACTGTGTGACGCGAGTGTATGTCGATGTCCCAGGCAGCCACACGTACACCGGATCGTCAATCGCGTTGATATCGAAGCTCGCATCCTTCAAAGGCGCCTTTTTGTGCTTGAAGGTGCCGGTGGTCTCGGCATCCTCCCCCAATCGCAGGAATACGGGCACAGCACAGGCTGGCAGGCTGGTGCGTAGCATCCTCAGAAAGCTCGCAAAATCGAACTGCCCCGGGTGCCCTGAGGTTTTCAGCCAGGCCATACCTGCACGCCCGTTGGTGTTGGGAATTTCCACGCCGTACACGATAGATTCGATCACGCTGTCATGGCCATCGATAATCAGCTCCACCTCAGTCGTGGAGACATTTTCCCCTTTCCAGCGGAAGGTATCACCCAGCCGATCGACGAATTGAGCGTGGCGAAAACCCATATTCCGCATCAGATCGCCAGAGTTGAACCACCGATCGCCCGGCTTGAAGACGTCCTGAAAAATGCACTTCTGGGTCTTCTCGGCGTCGGTATAGCCGTGGAACGGCGTTTTCTCCGAAATTTCCCCAATCAAAAGGCCAATTTTACCTTTACCTACCGGAATCATTCGTCCCTTGCTGTTACGTACTGGCCGCTCATGCTCGTTGTCATATTCAACGATCGAATAACGGAATGGACAGAGGCCCACCGTGTTGTCGAAATTCAGCACATTGGAGAAGCCGATATTGCCTTCACTGGACGCGTAGAACTCCATCACCCGGGGCACACCGAAACGATCCTTGAATTGCTTCCAGATCGAGGGCCGGAGGCCATTGCCGACGATGACCCTAACCCTGTTGTCTGTGTCATCCGGCGAGGCGGATCGCTCGATCAGGTAACGACACAGTTCGCCGACATAGCCAAAGGCGGTGGCGTTGTGATGACGTATATCGTCCCAGAATTTCGACGCGCTGAAGCGTCTCGCCATGACCAGTGTCGCACCGCCTGCCAGCACAGAGCCCCAGCATACTGCCAGGGCAGTGGCGTGATAGAACGGCAAACAGACGTACATCCTGTCACTTGGCACCAGTTTGACGGCAGCGAATCCGAAGGACCCATAGGCCTTCATGAACCGACCGTGGTTGAACACTACAGCTTTGGGCAGACCCGTCGTGCCTGAGGTGTAGATGTAGAAGCAGGGGTCATCGGGATAGATTTCGCGCGATTGACGGGGGTTATCGCCGGAGGCCAGCTTGCTGCCATGCATCAGATCGATCCAGAAGTCCCCGCTATGCGACGAGGCAGGCGGTAATCCCGACTGCACTGTATCATCTACGAGAAACTGTCGCTGCTCGGGAACGGTGAGCTCCGTCTTCACCTCTTCGTAGGCTGACCGCAGCTCAGCACCCACTATGGCCGCCTTCGGCTCGACGAGATTGATACTGTGGGTCAGCACCCGCCCTCGCTGGGAGGTATTGACCAGCGCACTGACGGCACCGATCTTGGCACAGGCGGTCAGCGCTACCATCAGCTCCAGACGGTTCTCGATCATGACGACGACCGCATCACCCTTGATGATGCCAGTGGAGGCCAGGTAATTGCCCACGCGATTGGTCCAGGCGTTGAACTCGGCATAGCTCAGCGATCTGTCGCCATCAACTATGGCTTCAGTCTCGCCACTGTCCGCGGCCAGTGTTTCGATACACCTACCAAGACCCACCTCCCGGGTTTTGTCCTTGGTATCGCCTACCTTGAGGCCTTTCACCAGCCCCGGCACACCCGAAATGAGCATTGGTATTTTTCTTGCGAACTGCGGAAACGTTATGATGTCCTGATTATCCATGGCTGGCTCTCCTGCCTCCTGTGTTGACTGTTTTTGTATGTGCGCAATGCTAACTGCTGATATCGGTGCCGGTAATGATGACGCGTAACATCCTTGTGTCCTTTTGTCTCACGATCCCGCCGGCGCTGATGTGACAAAGTTCCATTCGAACGAACCCACCATCTCTGCCGCACCGATACTTGATCTCTTCGACGGACTGGTGGAGCGCGGCGTGCTGCCAGGCCCCGATGCTGAGGTGGCTGGCATCAGACGCTCCGATCTCGAAAATATCGAAGCCCGCTTCCCGGTCAGCCTCGTTCAGGCCTTGTGGACACTCGGCGAGCAATCGTCCATGGCGCAGGATCTTGGCCTGTACATCGGCAGCCGTATCAATCTCCAGGCCATGGGCATGATTTCCAACGTTGTCAGATTCGCAGACACACTGGGCGAAGTCATTGTCATTTCCGCCAGATATGCACCTGTCATGAGTGAGGTAGAAAGAATCAGGATGGTTCCGCAGGTTGCAGGCATGAAGGTGATTTACGAGATCTCACCGCCAGAATATCGCCATAGACATGCCATCGAACGAAGCATGGCAGCCGGTGTGAGCTGGGCTCGACACCTCACCGGAAAAATGATCGTGCCGCTTGAGACGACATTCAGGCATCGTGTGGACGACACCAGCGTTTACAAGGCTATCTTTGGTGAGACGATCAGCTTTGGACAAGCCGAGGATGCCATGCTGGTCGCTCACGAAGACCTTGCACTCCCGATCGCTTCACGCAATGCCTATGTGAAGGGGGTCCTGGAAAGCCGTCTGCTAGACCATAGCGAGAAACTGATCCGAGCACGGTCTCTGGTTACAGAGGTGCGGCGAATCATCAGAGACGGTCTGCAACATCCTGCGCTGAGTTCGGACTTCGTAGCCAGACAGCTCAACATGAGCCGGCAGACCCTGCACCGAAAATTGAAGAAAGAGGGTAGTAACTACCAGAGTCTGTTGATGGCCGTCCGCAAAGAAAGGGCGCGTTACTACCTGAAGCATGGCGTCTCTAAGATGGTAGAACTCAGCGACCTGCTCGGCTTCAGTGAGCCGAGTGCTTTCTTCAAAGCCTTCCGCGCCTGGTTTGGCACCACGCCGGGCAGATTCGATCCGTGACAGCCGTCAGCGCCCTCAGGTGGCGACGCTACCGAACTCGATGAGGGCCTTGATGTCTTCCAGTGACGCCGGCTTGAGCAGGTGGTGGTCGAACCCGGCCTCTTTTGACAGTTGCCTGTCCTTCTCCTGGCCCCAGCCAGTCACTGCCACTAGCGTACAGTGGGCAAGCTCAGGCAGCTGCCTCAGCGCCCTGGCCAGATCGTAGCCGTTCATACCGGGCATGCCGATATCCAGAAAGGCGATATCGGGGACGTACTCACCAGCCATGGCTAGCGCATCGGCACCGGAGTGAGCAAGACGCACTTCATGCCCGGAGTGTGTCAGCAGCGTTTTCAGACTCGTCACGAAGTCGACGTTGTCATCCACCAGCAGGACTCGACAGGGCTCCACTCGCGTTTTGGGCGAAGATGCCCTGGGGTCGCCTGCATCTGCATTCTCATGCTCCACATCCACCACTACGGTAAACGTGCTGCCGAGGGAATGCCCGGCACTGCCGACCAGCAAATTTCCACCGTGCAGCTCGACCAGCCGCTTCGACAGGGCCAGACCGACGCCAAGCCCTGCCTGATCACGCTCCAGCGACTGGTCGACCTGAATGAACATGCCAAAAATTTCTGCGAGCATCTCCGCTTCGATGCCGATACCGTTATCGACCACATCGATGATCGCCTGCCCGTTCTCCACTCGCGCTGAAAACCTGATCTTGCCGCCACGAGGGGTATATTTAGCAGCATTATTCAGAAGATTCGAGAAGACCTGTGCCAGGCGCACCGGGTCGGCATCGATACAGATGGGCCTTGCAGGCATGTCGACTTCAAGGTCATGCCCCAGCTCTTCGATGAAGAGGCCACTGGTTTCAATGGCGCTCTGCATGATCGACTGAAGATCGACAAGCGATTTTGTGATGGTGAGTTTGCCAGTCGTGATGCGGGAAACGTCGAGGAGGTCGTCGACCAGCCTGACCATCTGTTTCAGCTGTCGCTCCATCACGACCAGCGCAGTCTGCTGCTCAGGAGACATCTGGCCCGGCAGCCGCAGTATGCGGAGTCCGTTGGCCAGGGGGGCCAGCGGATTGCGCAGTTCGTGCGCAAGCGTGGCGAGAAACTCGTCCTTGCGTCGGTCGGCGATGCGCAAAGCTCGCTCGGCCGCTTGCCGCTCGGACATCTCATGTTCAAGGGAGTGGTTGGACGCTTCCAGCGCCTTGGCGCGACGCTCGATTTCGCGGAGCATGTCGTTGAAGGCATCAACCAGCACGCCTATTTCATCTTCGGAATGTTTTTCGGCACGCAGAGCGAAGTCCCGGGTCTGCATGACTTGCCGGGCTATATCCGTGACGGCGAAGATGGGGCCGGTCAGAGCCCCCCTGAGCCAGGTCGCAATGAAGAGCGCAAAGCCAAGGCTCGCCGCCATCACGCCCACCAGAATGAGCACGTAATTGACCAGCCGATTGCTCAGCTCGTAGCGAGCGCTGATGTACACCGACCCCAGTATCTGCCCATCCTTGACCAATGGCTGCCAGACCTCGAGTCGGTTGCCCTCAATGACGTAGCCCGCCACCCGATTATTTCGGGAAGGCCAGGCGATTGGCTCCTCCTCGCGAGTTGACCTGGCGCTGATGTATTCGGCGAAACGCTCGCCGCTGGGCGTGAGCAGGGCTGCATGGATAATGACCGGTCGTGTTCTCAGCAGCCCAAGATGCTGGCTGGCAGTCTGCGGATCATTGAATTCGAGTGCCGGCGCACTGACATCCGCCACGATACTCGCCTGCGTGCGCACGTCGTTGATCAGCTCTTCATGGTAACCACGAAGATCGAACACGAGCATGATCGAGCCATACACAAGCAGGGTAATGAAGGTGGTGGCCATCACTACCAGCATGAGCTTGTTGGAAATGGAGTCTTTGAACGGGCGCGGCATCATGGCTCTTCCCGCTTCACCGAAGAAGCGACAGACAGCAGACGAGAGCTCAGTTTCAAACCCGTTTCTCCGGCATGGGGGAGTGAGACATCGAAGCCTATACGTCCCTCTACCAGCCTCAGATTGATGGTACTGCTCTTTTCGAAACCTCCGTCTCTTTCTGTGACGATAAGGATAGGCTGGCGACGGGTGATTCTCGATAGTCCCGCGAGATATCGCTCAGCATCGCGGCTGACGAACACTACATGTGGTCGGGTGACATCGGCTGCGGTTTCAGCTTCGTAAAGGCTGACCGGCCGCGTGTTGACCAATCTGCCCCGAATGATTGCTTCGAGTTCGTCGCTGATCGGACTTGAGCCGAGCACCCAGATTCTGAAGGGGGACTCCGCCGATTCAAACGCCGAATCAGGCCACTGCGTGTAGCTGAGAAATTTGAACACCATGGCGGCCTTGATGCGATACTCCGGCGCACCGTCTTGATCAGCGACAGCATTCATGGCCATCAGACAGACGAGCGCGCAACTGGCCAGCACATTCAGACGGCGAAGGCCACCTTGCCAGGCTCTTGAAGCCAGGAACATCAGCACGGCGTCAGAGGCCCCACACCAGCTTTCCGAAAAACGCGCGCTCTAATTCGCTGCGTCCTGCTTCGGAGCCAAACTCCTCATGTGTACCGTCAGTGAGATTTTGAGCCGTCAGGGACAGTTCCAGGCGCGGTCGCGGCTGCCAGGCTAAACGGGCATCCAGCGCCGTGTAGGCCGGCAGATCGATCGATCGAAGCTCGGCCACATGCCGAATCATGGCATTGAAAGTCACCTGAGGCGAGATGGCGTAGTCAGATCGAATCTGACCATAGTATTTTGGATCCGCACTCGCGAGCGCCGTAGTATTGGACAGGTCGTCACTACCCGGTTTGAGTGAGGCCTCAAAACGCTGTACGACCAGACCAGCATGCAGCCGCCACTGGGACATGGGCTGCCAGCTACCCCAGGTTTCGACGCCGTAGGATTTGGCCTTCGCCCCGTTCTCGAACACCAGCCCTGGTCCTTTACTGTTGAGTTCGAGTGTTCGCAAACGGTTATTGTCACTGTAAAAGCCAGTCACTGACCAGGACACGTCGGCGACTGGCTGGCTACGATATCCGAGCTCGTAGACTTTGGCTGTTTCAGAAACGAAACCGGGTCCGCCCGCTATGACATACTGTGGCACACCATCAACGACCGGCGGAGAGCTGGGGCTGAAAATATCAGTATCAATGCGCGACGGCGTTCGCACCGCCCGTGATACGCTCGCCCAGACCAGCTGGTTCGGCGTGGCGGCCCACGCCAGCTGGGCACTCGGCATGACCTCCCAGCCGGTGAAAGGATTCTCTTCGAATTTTGAGCCCACCGTCAGCGTCAGGCGCTCAGTCAGCCTTATTTCGTCCTGGGCAAAGACATTGGTCCAGTGCACTTCGAAGTCATCGGGCAGAAAGGCGAAGTTCTCGCCATTATTGATCCGATCCGTCATGTACCGATATCCCCCGCCCCACACCAGGGTATGTCGCTCGCTGGCGACCCACTCATGCTGCAGCTCGATATCCAGGGTATTCAGATGCTGACTGAACGCTTCCGGCTGGTCACGCTGGGTATGGTCAAAATAGGCCTGTAGAAAAGCGGTGGAGCCAGGGGTGAAGGCCCAGCTGCCACGGGTCAGCAGGTTCGCCCCCTTGATCTCGATATCATCAGTGCCGGCCTGGTGGAGACGGCCTTCATAGGCATCGCCCTGAACGGTCAGTGTGCGGGTGCCCGTTTCGAAATCGGTCCTGAATCCAGTCTGCGAACGCGCCCAGCCGGTCTCTGAAGATACGCCACTCACCGTATCGGTATCGTCGTGCTGACTGTGCTTCGCATACACACGATAATGCCCTGCTGCCGGAAACGCGCCACCATAGCGCAGCGCAGCATGCTGCTCTTCGCCACTGGCACCAAGCGACACCAGCTCACCCTGCGTTTCTGCGGCAGAGCGGGTAACAATATTCACCACACCGTTTACCGCATTGGCACCCCAGAGTGTACCACCAGGGCCACTGACCACTTCCACTCGTTCGAGATCTTCCAGCATGACGTCCTGGGCATCCCAATACACACCTGAGAAGAAGGGCGAGTACACGGTTCTACCGTCGATCATCACCAGCATCTTGTTGGCAAATACGTTATTGAAGCCTCGTGATGAAATGGCGTAGTTACGCGCATCGGCGCGAGCAACCTGCAGGTTCGGCGCTAGGCGCAGTGCTTCAGGCAGAGTGGCAGCGCCGCTTTGGCGCACATCGTCGTTAGTTATGACGAATACCGATGCGGCGGCTTCCGACACCGGACGCTCGACCTTGGACACTGAGATGACAGGCATCCGGGCAAGCTCCTCCAGCGAGAGGTCGGCCAGGGCCAATTGCAGCGGCGCCTCTTCTGCAAACGAGAGCTGTGTCAGTAGCAACGCAGAAGCAGCTATGACGAAATGTACACTGCCAGGTGCGCAGGCACCGTAACGATGGACCTTGTGGCCCAGTAAACGTCTCATAAAACGGACCTGATCGCACCATGGCGACACTAGACTACAAACGGGCGGTCGGAACGAAAGCGATGTGAGGGGTGCTTTGCAAGCACATACACCGCATGCATCACAACATGTTCCCGGTATCGGGATAGTAATTCATGGGAGTTGGGTGTCAACCAGTCAATCGTTATAGCGCCGCAGCCTGCCTCGCCCTAGTGCACTCGAGCACACGCACGCTCATCGAGCGTTCATTCAACGAAGCGAATGGCACTGCCATGGCCTGCCAACTCGTGCTGAGTCAGCTCATTGGCATCCACGGCATCGAATCTGGCGAATATGATCGCATCGGCGCCCAGCATTGAGGCCTGCTCCTTCATCCGCTCGCTTAACTGGCCAGGCATGGCCTGATTGTCTGAGCTTGGCGATGTCTGGACCGTCGCTGACACCTCTCCCAGCACCTCATATGGACGCTGCTGAAGATCGCTGTCGGTAATTCGGATGAAGTGCGGATGCGTCTTGTATATGGACGAGTCGCTGTACTTGTCCTTAGGCGCGGTCGATGCGCAGGCACCAAGCCCCAGACTCAATAAAAGTGGAACCAACACTGGATTATTCAACGCGCAACGCCTCTTTTCTATGACCATGACTCTATACCACAGCCGCCATACCTTTGGATCATTCCAAAGGCGGCAATTGGGTGATGTCTGGACTATAGACGGACGAGAGCACTCGAATACATATGGCCCGTCGAGATTTTGCAATTGATTACAGTTCGCTTTGCCCTTGAATGTATCTGCGCTACTGTGAACCGCTCCCGGGAGATATTTCTGCCCACCATCAGCGCTTTGACCACCGATTAAGGAGACGCACCTGAACCTGGATCAGAAAAGCCCCGAATCGGACCATGCTTCCGCGGCGGATGGAGCCGATAGTGACCAGAGGCCCATTGCATACCGGCCAGCCAAAAGCCGGGCACTTCGAGGTATTCTGCTTGCCATAGGCTGGGTTTCTGTGGCGTTGGGCGTGCTCGGGATCGTGCTGCCCCTGTTGCCGACCACACCCTTTCTGCTACTGGCAGCTGCCTGCTTTTTGCGCAGCTCACCTGAATTCCACGGCTGGCTTGTGGGGCATCCGCATCTTGGCAAATATATCGAGTATTATCTTGGAGGGCGCGGGATGCCTTTTCGCGCAAAGGTTTATACGCTCGCGATGCTCTGGAGCACCATGGCCCTGTCAGCCTGGCTGGTGAGCAACCGCTGGGTATCGCTGACACTATTGATCACGGGACTGGCGGTCTCCGTCCACATGGCACGGTTACCGACTAGACAGTCTTCGGAGGAATCATGAGAGCAAGGGCTCAGGCTGAATGCCGGGCCCTTGTAAGGAAGTCGTTCAGCGCGTTCCGTACACCACCATGGTCTTGCCTTTCACTTGCACAAGGCCTTGATCTTCCAGCGCCTTGAGCACTCGACCAACCATCTCACGTGAGCAACCGACGATGCGGCCGATTTCCTGGCGGGTGATCTTGATCTGCATGCCGTCGGGATGTGTCATGGCATCGGGCTCGCGGCAAAGATCAAGCAGCGTTCGGGCCACTCGGCCGGTCACATCGAGGAAGGCGAGATCGCCAACCTTGCGGGTGGTCTGACGCAGTCGCGTCGCCATTTGCTCGCCGATGAAATAAAGAATCTTGGGATCTTCCTGGGCAATTTCCCGGAATTTGCTGTAACTGATCTCAGCCACTTCGCATTCGGTCTTGGCCTTGACCCAGGCACTGCGCGAACCGACCGCTTCCGGGTCGAACACGCCCATCTCGCCAAAGAAATCTCCGGCGTTCAGGTAGGCCATGATCATCTCCCGGCCGTCATCATCCTCGATAATAACTGTCGTGGAGCCCTTGATGATGTAGAACAGCGAATCGCTCTTGTCCCCCGCGTAAATGATGGTGCTCTTGCTGGGGTAACGTCTTCGGTGACACTGGGAGAGGAAATAATCAAGATGCTTGGTTTGCTCGGTTGGCTTTACTACCGTCACCATTCCTGATTCCTCTGTTCACTCGTGAATTGCATAGGCTTGGGTTCATTAGAAAGATGCATTATGACCACTATGTTAAATTAAGCAGAAATCCTGTGATTAGGCAAGCCGGCATGTGATAGGCTTTGCCCCCTTATAATTGGCAGCGCTGCTGCCGACGAGCTGCCGACGAACCGATGGTCACGCGATGAAAGCAACGATAGCATGGAAGGGCGACGCCCTTTTCGAAGCAAAGACAGACAGCGGCCACACCCTGACTATCGACGGCCCGCCAGATCAGGGCGGCAAGAATCAGGGACCGCGCCCGATGGAGACCATGCTGGTCGGCCTCGGCGCCTGTACCTCGTTCGATGTCATGATGATCCTGCGGCGCTCGCGCCAGGTGGTGTCGGATTGTGTCGCCACGGTCAAGGCCAAACGGGCTGATGAGATACCGGCTGTTTTCACCGATATCCACATCCATTTCGAGATCAAGGGCACCGATGTCAGCCCAAAGCAGGTTGAACGAGCCATAAAGATGTCGGCTGACAAATACTGCTCGGCCTCTATAATGCTCGAACGCGGTGGCGTGAAAATCACCCACGATTACACGATAGCTGAATCCTGAACTACGCGGACCAGTCAATGAATGATAAGTTAAAACTGCACGGCTTCAATAATCTGACCAAGTCACTCAGCTTCAATATCTATGATATGAGCTATGCGGTGACAGAGGAACAGAAAGATGCCTACATCGCCTATATCGACGAGCAGTACAACGCCGAGCGTCTGACTCAGATTCTCACCGATGTTGTCGAGATCATAGGCGCGCACATTCTGAACGTGTCACGCCAGGATTACGATCCCCACGGCGCCAGCGTCACCATGCTCATCGCCGAGCATGAAGTGCCACCACCCCCGGGATCTGACGAGGCTTCGCCAGGCCCGTTGCCCGAGACCGTGGTGGCGCACCTCGACAAGAGCCACGTGACGGTCCATACCTACCCGGAGAGTCATCCGGACGGTGGTATCAGCACCTTCCGCGCTGATATAGACGTGTCGACCTGCGGTCTGATTTCACCGTTGAAGGCCTTGAACTACCTGATTCACAGTTTCGATTCCGATGTGGTGACGATCGATTACCGGGTACGTGGTTTCACGCGCGAGCTGGACGGTACCAAGATCTATATCGACCACGACATCAATTCGATTCAGGAGTTCCTGACACAGGATACCCAGAACCTGTATCAGATGATCGACGTGAACGTGTACCAGGAAAACCTGTTCCACACGAAAATGATGCTGAAAGATTTCGATCTGGACAACTATCTGTTCGGTTCTGGTGCCGACGAGATGGAAGAAGATCAGGCAGACGGCGTGAGACGTCGTCTGCAGCGCGAAATGCGGGAAATTTTCTACTCGAGAAACCTTTCTCCGGATCAGGAATAGATTCAGCGCCCTTCAAGGGGCGCTGGCAGATCTGGCCGCAGGGTCAGATCTCGCCACCAGACTGCCTGAGTAGCATCTGCATATCTTCATTATTCTTCTTCACTGCCACCATTAATGCGGTATCGCCATCGGCGTCCCGCGCATTCACGCTTGCGCCAGCCGAAAGCATGACCTGCGCCATGAGCAATGAGCCCTGCTCGACGACGATCATCAATAATGGCTTGTCCTGATATTCGGTGTTTACGCGGGCGCCAGCCCTGATCAGCGCTTTGGAAGTCGAGAGATGTCCGTTGGTGATGGCCAGTGCCAGGGGCGTGGCGCCGTCTGAGCTTCTGGCATCGAGATCAGCCCCCGAGGCAGCGAGCGCCTGCACAGCCCGACTGTCGCCCCGGCGTGCGGCAATGTGCAGCGGCGTTTCCTGGTTCTCGGGGCTGATCACATTCGGATCGGCGCCTTCTGCCAACTGATTTACCAGGCGCTGGGTATCACCCTTGCTTACGGCAGACAACACGGCGGTAGCATCGGTTTTCGGCGGGGTCGCGCAGCCCTGCAGCACAAGCGGCGCGGCAAGGAGCAGCACGAGCGCTGTAGCATTTCTCTTGAGCATGAGTCTTCCTTTTCGAACCCGCTATTCCTTGCAGACCGAGTCGGATGACTTCACTCGATGCGGCTCTGCTTCAACGCGGTGTTCTGGTAGTATTGTTTGTTATTGGTGAGCCCTTGAGCCCTATAGCTTCCTGATCAGCAGTTTGCGCGATAACTGCAGCACAAGTACAGGCAAGCGGCGGCTCACTTGCCAGGAATTCGACACGGAACACGCTTTGCCCGATTTGAACAAGCCAACAAGGACCGAGACTGTTGCTGACACCATGCAACTGACGGCAGAGCAGCGTGCCATCATTCAGGCACCAGTCACTCACGTGGCCATTACGGCAGTCGCGGGTAGCGGCAAGACGACGACGCTGGCACACCGTATTCTTCACCTGCTCGACAACGAGCTGAGCGCCCAGCGCATTCTGGTACTGATGTTCAACCGCGCGGCCAAGCTTGAATTCGAGAAGAAGCTGCGCAAGCTCGCCATGGGGTCTGACAAGCCGGGTCAGCCATTGCCCGAAATACGCACCTATCACGCTATGGGCCTGCGCCTTTACAAACGCTTTATCGAAGAAGGCTATCTCGAGCCATTCAATCCAAAGATTCTCAGCGAAGGCGAAATCCAGTTTCAGCTCTGGCGCCTGATTCGCGAAGTGGCCCCTGAGGATTTGCGAAGCACGCTGAATCGCGACAAGAAGGAGCATATCGAGAAGGCCGAAGCCATTCTGGACATCAGCAAGGCGCAACTGACCGATTTCGAGCTCACCTTCGAGCAGCTGGACATACAGCCAAAGTTCAGTTTTCTCAAGGATGTTGCCCAGTTGTTCGAAGACTGGCGCCAGCGTGAGAGCCGCATCAGTTTTGCGGACATGCTGTATGAACCGGTCAAATGTCTGCAAGCCCATGAACCACTGCGACGGCTGGTGCGCGACAAGATGGATGTGGTGCTGGTCGATGAGTATCAGGACACCAACGAAGTGCAGCATCAGCTGCTGAAATACATCGCAGGCTCGCGAGCCAGGGTCACTATCGTCGGCGATCCAGACCAGACCATCTATGAGTTCAGAGGCGCCAGTACCGATTTCATCCTCAAACGCTTCCAGGAAGACTTCGAAGATCCAGCGCCGTTTCAACTCACCTGGTCTTTTCGCTACGGCCACCGCGCCGCGCTCGCGGCCAATCATCTGATCGGCCATAACAAGCAGCGTCGGGACATTCTCTGTCGCGCCCACCAATCGACGCCCAGCACGACTGTGGAGGTGCTGAACAGCCCGGACGAAGCCCATGCCATCGCCAGGCTACTCCAACAGCTGGCACCGGCCTCAGCTGCTGCAGGCGCCACTACACCAGTCGCGATTCTGTGCCGGCTCTGGTCGCAGGCCGTTCCCATCGAGCTGGCGCTGCTGGCCAATCGCATGCCTTACCGCATCGACGAGAACAAGGGGGCCCTGAACAATCGGGAAGTACGGCAGGTGCTGAATCTGCTGCGGGCGACGGCCGCAAACTGGTCTGCACTGCCCTTCGAGACCCGTAGCGAGATCATGCTGGAAGTCCTGCGCTTTCCCCACGTCGCCGTGCGGGACGACATTCTGAGAGGGCTGACCAGGTCACTCGCTCGAATCGACCCAGCGGCGCCTGCCCAGCTCGAACAGATTGGCCTGACCAAGCTGACCTGCAAGGCCCAATACGGCATCAGTAGCTGGCAATTATCACGGATCGAAGGCACCCTCGCAGCCCTGCGCGCGGCCACCTTGTCGTCAGGCTCGGCCGCGACCGTGCTCAGCCAATATATTACCCAGACGGATCTGCTCTCGCAGCTGGGCGCTTCAGCATTGACGACAGAGGCGGCAGACGAAAAGGTGAACAACGTGCTTGGGCTTTACTACTACATCAAGGTGCTGAATTTGCCGGTCATGGACACGCTTCAGCATTTTGACGAACTGCGGACCGAAGCCGGGCTGGGGAATGGCCAACGTAGCGGCAGCGACCACAGACCAGCGATCGTGGAGCTGACGACCATTCACAAGACCAAGGGCCTGGAATGGCCAACGGTCGTGGTGGCAGGCTTCAAGGATAGCGTGCTGCCCTATCGCCGCAGCGGGCAGGGCGCAGAGGCGGCCGGCAAGCCGACGGACATGGAAGCTGAACGTCGCCTGGTCTACGTGGGCATCACAAGGGCGAAAGACTCGCTATATCTTTCGGCTCCTGCGCCCGATTCCGGTACTGGCGCCATCAGCCCATTCATCGCCGAGATGGATCTGGAAGCCTCTTTGGCAGCCGCCGATGTGCTCGAATCGGCAGCTGGAGAGCCTGCGCCAAAAATCACCACCGCCGTAGTCGAGCGCTACTTCGGGCTGCTGAACAGCGAAGCCGTCGAAACAGGCTCTAGCGACGCTTCGGCGTCCAGGCCCAGACCATCTTTGCTATCAAGGGTGATTTCCCCTCTGCATCGGTGATCACCACATTGATAACAGCCTCGCCCTTGTCTTCCGTCTTCATCGCCTGAATCTGAGCCGCAGTGAGTCTGGCCTCGGCACGCATGTCGCCCTTGGCCCGCTTGACGTAATCGATATTCATGCTCTTGATGACGGGCACCTTGTCGTCCGGCACATTCATGCCCACTACGAAACCGGTGGCCGACTCGGCAATGAGGGCGCAGGCCACCGCATGCACACTACCGATGTGATTCTGTACACGCTTGCGATTCTTCAGTGTCACGATGCAATGCTCGGTAGTGAGCTTTTCGACCACCGTGCCACTGGTACCCGCATATTTCACCAGCCTGTTGAAGAACAGCGTCAGCGCGCGTGAACGGGCGAAGCCCGGTAATCCGTTGATTCGACCGACAATAGAGGCGAGTTTGTTCATGCTGATGCAGGCATCCTTCCAAGTTGTGAGTGAGGGCGGTATTCTTGGCGCAGTTCTGCAAAATTGCAAACATTCGGCGCCACGCGCTGCGCGCCTCTGGCCTGCCCTTTACGTCCCAAGGAGATACCATGAGCGATCTGGAAAAGGAATTTAACGAGACCGTCGATTACGTCAAGAATGCCGAAGGCGACTTCAAGCCCTCGAACGAACTGAAGCTCGAGCTGTATGGCCTGTACAAGCAGGCTACCGAGGGCGATGTCACCGGCAGCCGTCCCGGCATGATGGACTTCATCAACCGCGCGAAGTACGACGCCTGGGCGGATCTGAAGGGCATCAGCAAGGAATCAGCCATGCAGCGCTACATCGATTCGATCGAAAACCTGAAAAACCGCTAGCACGCAGTCGATCAGCGCAGCCCCAGTGCCTGCGCTGATCAGTGGCGACCACCGCGTGGCGACCACCGCGTGTGATCAGCGCGGTGTCGAGATCAGATAATCGTAGTTGTAGGTTCTGCCGGTCACATCGACTGGGGCCGGGCGCAATCGAAACTCGCTCGGCACGTTGAAACGACCAAGATCTTCCCGGGTATCGTATTTTCTCAGCTGCTCTCTGGCCTGTTCGTCCGAGAGCGGAGACACGGCGGCCTGAGGATCTTCCGAGCGATTCAGGTCAGGCGCATCCAGCGCGCCATCTATCCCCATTTGAGACATGGCCTGCAGATCCATCGGCTCGAAGGGAATCGTTTCCACGGTAGAGCGGTCGGTTCGCTGTGGATCGAGCAGATCGCTGTTGCGCTCTGCCGAAGGCACGTTCTGCGGTGTGTTCGTATCGAGCGGCTTGCCCTCAAGAATCACGAACTCGTCCTTTTTGATTATCTCGGGTCCAGGTACGTCGGCCTGAATGACCACGGCCTCGATCTCTCTGGTTTCGGGATCGACCAGCAGTGGCTGAGTCACCACGTCCTTTTCGCTTTCTTCGCTGCGGGCCTGGGTATCAGCTGCATCCTGCTGCACCAACTCCTCGACGACCTCGACTTCGGTGTATTCGACGCGCTCCTCCGTCCCGCCTTGGGAAGACGTGACAGGATCGACGATTTCAATAAGCTCATCTTCTTCGGCGAAGCTGAGCAAGCTGGTAGCAAGCAGGAGGCTGGTCAAAGCCGCCATTCCTATTCGTAAGCGTGTGTCCATGATGTAGTCTTCCCGGCTTTTCTAGTTATAGTTTCTGTGCACCGTACATTATCCATACTATACGACTACGATATTGTGCTCTCTTATACAATCCAGCAACGGTAACTCTCATGAAAGCCAAGCTCATCACCCGCCAGGGCTGGGAAAAACTCAGTGCAGAGCTGCAGCAGCTCTGGAAAGTGGAACGTCCTGAGGTTACCCGCGCGGTCAGTGAAGCAGCTGCACTTGGTGACCGCAGCGAGAATGCAGAGTACATCTATGGCAAGAAACGCCTGCGGGAAATCGACCGGCGCGTGGGCTATCTGAGCCGGCAGCTCGAAGACCTCAAAATCGTTGACTATTCCCCCGAGCAGGAGGGCCGGGTGTTTTTTGGGGCCACAGTAGAAGTGGAGAATGAAGAGGGCAAGGTAGTGAGCTATCGAATCGTTGGCGGAGACGAAATCGAGGCAGGCAGTCGAAATATTTCCATCGACTCGCCGATGGCCCGGGCTCTGGTCGGTAAACAGGTCGACGATGAAGTCGTCGTCAAGACGCCCTCTGGGGCGCTGGTATGGACTGTAAACGCCATCGCTTACGAGCACTGAATTCCGGACGAAAAAAAACCCCGGTAATCACCGAGGTTCAAATTGGGTCTGGTCAGGGGGACCTGTACGAGACCCTACACAGGAGCTACTCATGAAAAAGACAATTCAATTGCCCTCTCATGGCTACCACTATAGGGCTTCGCTGGTGGCCATGAGGTGGCCGCCGCGTTAAGTATCTGTAATTGGCCCCATGTTTTAGGTTGCTCGCTCTAGGGCCAGGGCTTAGCATCCTGAAGCCAGCGCCACCGTATGGCAAAGATAACAGTGATTGCGGCCGCTATGGGCGTGATCGAATGCGCAGGAGCAGCAGGATGAATACACAGATTATGATGGACAAGGCACTCTCCGGACTCGACCTCATCGGAGGGCGGTTGGAAAAGCTGGGAATTACGGATGACTTCAACCGGCACACTGTTCTGGCCTACATCATGGCTGAACAGAAGCATCTCGAAGGTGAGCTCGACAGTCTACGGGCCCGCCTGGACCAGAAAAAGGCTGGCGTGCAGAGAGCCCGAAGTTTCATTACCAATGCAGCCAGGCATCCGTTAAAAACCACCTCGGATACCGTCAAGGGCTTCCTCGGCCGCAAAGGCTGAGTCGACTGCCGCCCTTATTTGAGGGCCTGGGGTCGTGGCGCAGAATCGCCCTGGTAGGGCAAGGCCGGCGGTGAGACTGTTACGCCATCGCAGGCCGGGAGTGTGATGATCACTTTCAGCCCTGTCGAATCTGCTGAAGTTTCTGACAGTTCGATCCGACCCTTGTGCATTCTTGCCACCGCTCTGACCATACTCAGGCCAAGGCCGTTGCCGGGTAGGCCACGGGTCTTGTCGACGCGGTAGAAGCGCTCGAATACATGTTCCCGCTCTTCGGGTGCAATGCCCGGACCAGTATCCCAGACCGTCAACGTGACTTCCCTACCTCCGTCGAGCTGAATGCCAACCCGACTGTTTTCAGGACTGTATTTGATCGCGTTATCGAGCAGATTGGCTACGGCCTGGAATAGCAGATTCTGGTCTCCGCTGACGCAGGCACTCTCAGCCAGTTCCACTTCGACGGTCTGATTCTTGTCCTGGGCAAGCGCATCGTAGAGCTCGATGGCGTCGTTGACCAGCCCAACCATATCCACTTTGGTAAAGTGAGCCTGGTAGCCACCGGATTCGATTCTGGCTATTCGCAGCAGGGAATTGAAGGTGATCAGCAAACGGTCAGTTTCGCCCAGCGCCTCTTCGACAATCTGTTGCGAGCCGCTATCGAGCCTGTTGGTAGACAGCACTTCAAGCCGGCTTCTCAAACGTGTCAGCGGGGTTCTCAGGTCGTGGGCGATATTGTCCGAGACATGCTTGACACCTGCCATGAGTTCTTCGATCTGCTCGAGCATGCGGTTGAGGTGCACCGCAAGCTCGTCGAAGTCATCGCCCGTTCCACGTACTGGCACCCGCAATGAAAGATCGCCTTGCATGATCTTGCGACTGGTCTGGTTGATGGTTTCGATTCTGGTTCGGGTACCCCGCGCCAGCAGCACCCCTCCAATAAAGGCGAGGGCGATGGTAATGCCGATGCCGTAGAGCAGCGACTGCTCTATCAAGGCCCTGACCCTGAACAGGTCATAAACATCTCTGCCAACCAGCAGCATGTAGCCACCCTGCAGCTGGAACAGCTTGGCGCGGGCCAGGTGAGGCTGCTCAAAACGATCGGCCGGACGATTCAGATAGAAGCTGATCCAGCCATTTCTATCTTCGAGCACTGCTGGCCACTCATTCAGGTTGCCAGCCAGCGGTTTCTTTTCGCTGTTGACGATAAGATACAGCGACTCGCCAGTGGGTCGGCTCAGCACACGCTCATTGAGCACGCTGACCATACCGCGCAAACCCTGTCGGCGATATTGCTCGGCAAGCCCCTGAATCTCGGCCTGTATCGTCTCTTCGACCTGATCGGTCATGAAGCCGACGGTAGCCCAGTAAATAAAGCCGAGCAGCACGAATACCGAGGCTGCAAACAGCAGCATGTACACGAAAGCCAGCCGGAAACTGGACGAACTGAGTATTCGGCTGAACCTCACTGGCAGTCAGACCTCCGGATCACTCACCTTCCCTGAGAATATAGCCAGAGCCCCGAACGGTATGCAGCAGCTGCACGCTGAAATCCTTGTCGATCTTTGAACGCAGGCGACTGATATGCACATCGATGACATTGGTCTGCGGATCGAAATGATAATCCCACACCTTCTCCAGCAACATGGTTCGGGTCAGCACCTGATCCGGGTTCCGCATGAAGTACTCAAGCAGACGGAACTCGCGCGGCTGCAGATCGATCTTCTGACCGGAGCGTTTTACAGTCCGGGCGAGCAGATCCATTTCCAGGTCCGCGACCTTCAGCGACGTCACGATGTCAGATTGGTTCTGCGTGCGGCGGAGCAGAGACTCCACCCTGGCCAGCAACTCACTGAATGAAAATGGCTTGACGAGATAGTCGTCGCCGCCGGCTTTCAAGCCCTGCACCCTGTCATCGACTTCACCCAGCGCACTGAGGAACAACACAGGCGTGGTCTTTTCTTCGGCCCTGAGCCGCTTCACGACGTTTACGCCGTCCAGGCCCGGCAACATACGGTCCACGATCAGGAGGTCGTACTGCTCCTCCAGGGCCATGTGCAGGCCGTCCTTTCCATTGTCCGCCAGATCCACGGTATAGCCACTCTCTTTCAAGCCCTTGTTGAGATAGTTGGCTACATCTGCATCGTCTTCAATTACTAACACCCGCATCGCGTTTGCTCCATTATGCTGTTGCGCAATTTATGCCTTACCTGTCTACTTCATACCACGATTTGCCTTGATCAGTTCATAGGCGGTCGAAATCTCCTTCGCTTTCTCAGTGTGCAGGGCACGCATCGATTCTGGAATACCACGAGCCGCCAGCTTGTCCGGATGATGCTCGCTCATGAGCTTGCGATAGGCTTTCTTGATCGTGGCATCGCTGTCATTCTGGCTGACGCCGAGGGCCCAATAGGCCTGCTCAAGGCGCTCGGCTTCCGAAACATGTGGTGGTTGCTGTCCGCCACCTTGATAGCCGCCTTGCTGACCTCCGCCTCTGGTCTGACCATGGAAGCCCGACTGGGCCGCCATCATCCGCAGGAGCATTTGTAGCTGGGCCCTGGAGACGCCGAGACGGGTGCCGACCTGCATGAGGAATTCGTTTTCGGCTTCGTCGAGGTGACCGTCTGCAGCTGCCATGACGGCCAGCGTCTGAATGAGGAAAGCCACCAGATCCTTGCGCTTGTCGACCACCTCGGAGAACTCGTTCAGCGCCGCATCAAGATCAAAATCAGGACTCTTGCCGGCATTGAAGGCAGTCATGGCTTCGGCGGTGCGCTGCTCATCCAGGTTCATGCGCTGCATGAGTGCCCGTGCCGCCTGAAGCTCCATTTCACTCACGCGCCCATCGGCCTTCGCCATGGCGCCGAGCATCTGGAAACTGAGCCGGAAGAAGCTGGCTTCAATCTTGGCCCGATACACCGGATCGGATAGGCGGGGGTCAGCAGCTATGCCTGCGAGGCCTTTGTCGAACAGATGGCCAATCAACAAGCCGAGAATGAGACCCGGAATGCCCAGTATGAGATAGCCCAGCAGGCCAGCGATCAGTTTTCCAAACAAATTCATCAATCCTCGTTGATATGATGCGCCCTGAGGGAACGCAAATGGAGATAAAGGGCACTGTGATCAAGTTGCAGGTGCTCATCGCTCATCTGTGCATAGAGCGAGGCGACGAGCTCCGAAATCGGGAGCTCCAGGTCGAGTGCGTCAGCTAGCTGGCACACGCTGCGCATGTCTTTCAGCTGAACCGATGAACGTCCTCCAGGCTCGAAATCGTCATCGATGATGCGCTGGCCGTGCAGTTCAAGAATTCGGCTGGCGGCAAAGCCACCCAACAGGGCCTCCCGCAAAGCGACAGCATCCACACCGGCTTTCTTCGCCAGCAGCATTGCTTCCGACACCGCACCAATCGTGATACCGACAATGGCCTGGTTGGCGAGCTTCGCGATCTGGCCACAACCAGCTTCACCCATATAGCGCGGCGTTCCGAAGTTCTTGAGGAAGGTGACCGCTGTCTCAAAATCGTCGGATTGCCCACCCGCCATGATGGACAGCGTTCCAGCCGCTGCGCCAGGCGTACCTCCGGACACAGGGGCATCGAGATAGCGCCTGCCCGCGGCAGCGACCAGTGCTGCATGCTGTTTTGCCATCTCGGGCCTAATCGAACTCATATCGATGATAAGAGCATCTTCGGCGGTTTGCGCGAGATCCAGCGACCGCAGCACCTGATCAACTGCCGGCCCGTCGGTCAGCATGAACACGACCACCTCCGCACTGGACACTGCTGCCTGAGCGCTATCTCTCAGTATGCCATCTTCCTCGAACTGCCGGGCCTTGCTTCGGGTGCGATTCCAGACCTGCAAATCATACCCGGAGGTCAGAAGACGACTCACCATAGGTTGGCCCATCAGACCCAGCCCAAGGAAGGCTACCGTTCGGATTCGACAGTGTTGTCCTGTGCTCATCCCGGGATCCTCCGCTGTAAAAAAAAACCGCCTCTCGGCGGTTATATACGTGTACTGGTGTCCGGTCAGGCCGCTGCAAGTTCAGCTCTGATCTTCTTCATCGCATTTTTCTCAAGCTGCCGAATTCGCTCCGCTGACACGCCATACTCATCGGCGAGATCATGCAGTGTCGATTTCTCGTCACTCAGCCAGCGCTTCTGCAGGATGTCCTTGCTACGATCATCGAGCCTGGTCAGGGCTGTATGCAGCCTGGAAGTAGAATCTTCCTCCCAGTTCTCGGACTCGAGCAGGCGCGCAGGGTCTCGGGAGCTGTCTTCAAGGTAGCTCGCGGGCGCCAGATAGGCTGCATCGTCATCGTCATCGGAGAAGGCATCAAAAGCAGTGTCCTGACCGGACATTCTACTTTCCATCTCCATCACGACCTTTTCGTTCACACCAAGGTCTTCTGCCACGGCCTTTACCTCGTCCTGGCTCAGCCAGGCGAGCTTTTTCTTCGACGAGCGAAGGTTGAAAAACAGTTTCCGCTGCGCCTTGGTGGTCGCCACTTTGACAATGCGCCAGTTCTTCAGAATATATTCATGCATCTCGGCCTTTACCCAATGCACGGCGAAGGACACCAGACGCACACCATAATGTGGGTCGAAACGCTTCACAGCCTTCATCAGGCCGATATTCCCTTCCTGGACGAGATCAGCCAGCGGTAATCCATAGCCGCTGTAGGACCGTGCTATGTGTACAACGAATCTCAGGTGCGCCAGTACCAGCTGTCGGGCAGCGTCGAGCTCCCCTTCCTCATGGTACCGGAGCGCAAGGTCCCGCTCTTCTTCAGCGCTAAGGACCGCTACACTATTAACAGCCTGAACATAGCTTTCCAGGTTGCCGACCGGGGTCAACAAATCTACTGGTTGTAGTGCTTTGCTCATGTGATCAGCTCCAATGCTGTAACAATTTCTTAAACCTATTGTATCATCATTAATGATAGGTAAAAGTTATAATTCTGCAATCTTGCTTCGGCAGAATTATCTGCCGAGTCGAGCCTCGATTCAAGTAGGGTGCCGGCCAGCGAGGGGTGCGCTGTGTCATCCACTGTACTCGATACGCTTGATCTGTACGCTCGCGGCGACGAAAGCGGATCCAACGCAGAGAACCAGACTCAGCAGGATGAAGCCGAGGAAAGCGTCAATATCAGGCATGTACAGCTCGAAGTCCAGCTCATAGCTTCTCAGCAAGGGTGTCATGGCGGATTCCAGCATGCCCGCGCCTATCACAGCAATGATGGCCGCGATGACCATACCGACCAGGCTATAAAAAAAGCCCAGGTACAGAAATGGCCTGCGAACGAAGGCGTGCGTGCCGCCGATCATTTGTGTCACCAGTATCATTTCCCGCTTGGCTTCAACATTCAACCTGACGGTATTGATGATAATGACGCAGACGATGATGCCGAAAAAAGTGACCAGCATGGCGAAAAACGAGGTCAGGAAGTCCTGAATAAGGCGCAGACGTTCCAGCCACTCGCTGTCGGACTGCACAACGTCGACACCGGGCAGCCCATTCAGCGCATCGACGAGTGCCGAGGCTCGAGGGCTGCCCGGAATATTGCTGGCCCCCTCTGGCGCTTCGATACCAAGTGGCGTGACGACCACAGAGGCTGGCAAAGGATTGTTCCCGAGCTGGGAGAGCGTCTGCGACCAGCCAGGATCATCCTTGAACTGTTCGAGCGCCTCGGTCTTGTCGATAAAGTCTGTTGAGCGGACGTCAGGCCGCTTGCTGATCACCTGAGCCAGATCTGATGCCTGCTGGGTAGTGAGTGCAGGATCGAAATACACATTGATGACGCCACTGGCCTGCAGCGGCGCCACAACGCGATCGATGTTGTAGGACAGAAAGATGAGAATGAGTGGCAGCGAGAGTGCCAGCCCCACTACCAGCGAAGTCAGCGCAGCAGCGAATGGTCTTCCGATAAGAAAGCTCAGCGCGTCTGAGGCACAGCGTCGATGATGGCGAAGATAGCTCTGGGCAGGCGACAGCTGGAGCCCTTCGCGGGCTCCGCCTTCGGCACGAGGCTGTTTAGGTGTGGCCACCTTACCTGATGCAGGCGACTGCGTCTGGGAACGAACGGGCTTCGTGGACGATCTCGCGGCGGGCTTGGCAGGCACCCGGGCCGCACCCCTCATGCCGGACTTCCTGATGGGCTTCTGCTCTGGCGGCTGGCCGGACTTCGAGGCATGACGCTTCATGAGGCCACCCCATGCGCGGTGCCACTGATGGCGCCATGTTCCAGCCTGATGATTCTATGGCCCAGCGCCTCCAGCAGATCAAGATCATGACTGGCAATCAGCACCGTCACACCCACCTGATTGAAGGCCTCGAAGAGATTGAGAATTTCAGCAGACAGCGTTGGATCCAGATTGCCGGTCGGTTCATCCGCCAGCAGGATCGGCGGTCGATTGACGATCGCTCGTGCGATACTCACTCTCTGGGCCTCACCACCGGATAGCGATTCTGGCATGGCCCGCTCCTTACGCAGCAAGCCCACCTTGTCTAGCGCTGCATGAACCCGCCGCTGCAGCTCGCGGCTATCGACGTTGGCAATGATCAGTGGCATCGCCACATTGTCGAACACACTGCGCTCGGGAATGAGGTGTGCGTTCTGGAACACGAAACCGAGGTGGCGTCGGTAATAAGGCACCTGTCGAGCCAGCATGGTCGACAGCGCCTGCCCGCCCACGTAGACCTCGCCTGAGCTCGGCTGTTCAAGCCGGAGCAGGAGCTTGAGCAGCGTGCTCTTGCCTGCGCCTGAGTGCCCGGTCAGAAACGCAAACTCACCACGCTGCAGGCGCAGGTCTACACGGTCCAGCGCGACCTGCTTCTGCCCATAATGTTTGCTGACGTTACGGAACTCGATCATGTGCCTCTCGCCTGCAAGCCCTGCGGTACTCAGTGGTCTGTGCCCAGCATGGCATCGACATAGTCTTCGGCCGAGAATGCCCGCAGATCACCGACAGCCTCGCCGACACCGATGAACCTGATCGGCAGACCGAACTGCCTTGCGACGGCGAACAGAATGCCCCCCTTCGCAGTCCCGTCCAGCTTGGTCACGGCAATACCAGTGACAGACACAGCTTCCTTGAAGAGCTTGGCCTGACTGAGGGCATTCTGACCGGTCGTGGCATCCACCACGAGCAGCACTTCGTGCGGCGCCGTGGTATCGTGTTTCTGAATGACGCGAACGACCTTCTTCAGCTCGTTCATCAGCTCATCCTTATTCTGCAGCCGGCCAGCCGTATCGGCAATTGCGATATCGAAACCCTTTGCCGTCGCGGACTGCATGGCATCGAACAGCACCGATGCACTGTCGGCACCCTGATGCTGGGCGACTACCGGCACATCGGCTCGCTCACCCCAGACCTGCAACTGCTCGACCGCCGCGGCTCTGAAGGTATCACCTGCAGCCAGCAACACTTTCTTGTTTTCTGCCTTGTAACGACTGGCCAGCTTGCCGATCGTCGTGGTCTTGCCAACGCCATTGACGCCAACCACAAGCATCATGAAGGGCTTGTGGGCGCTGGTATCAAGGGGAACGGCGCAGGGCTCGAGTATACTGATGAGCTCCTGTCTCAGCGCAGCTTTGACTGCTGCTGTGTCTTTCAGCTGCTTCTTTTCAAGCTTCTCGCTGATGGAGGCGATGATATCCTGGGTGGCAGACATACCCACGTCTGCAGTGATCAAAAGAGTTTCGAGCTCTTCCAGCAGATCCTCATCAAGTGCCTGAGCGCCTGAGAACAGCTGAGAGAGGTTCTTGCCAAACCCGGCCCTGGTCTTGCTCAGACCGGCACGCATTCTTTCAAGCCAGCCCTTCTCTGTCTCGACGGGTACCTTCTCGGGCGCTTCGCCTGGGGGCGCTGGCTTGACTGGCTCTACAGGTTTGGGCGCTTCAGGGGCCGGTCTGAGCGAGGGCTCTGATGGGCGAGCCACCGGTCCGCTTTCTGTTGGCACATCCGGCTTAGCTTTCGGTGGCGGGACCTTTTCTGCCTTGCCAGGCTCGATGGCACGAGCCTGTTTGCTGTCGAAATCCCTGAGCTCGAACTGCTTTGGCTTGGGCCTTTGGCTGCGCCGCTGCAGCATGTCCCCGATCCAGAGGAGCAGGCACAGCAGCGTGCCGAAAATCACCAGGTAATTGAGAGCTTGATCCATGGAAGTCCTTTAATTTGAGGCTTGGCCAGGCTTGCGCGAATATGCTTTGTTATGATCCGGCCGGTGAAATGCAATGCAGCATTCTAGGCACCTTGGTGTCAAAATTACAGCCGTATCGAAGGGAGTGGGCATTTGGCTGGTAAAGTACAACGCGGCAAGAGCCGCAGTGAAAGGCAGGGCGGCCGTAGCGAGGTCTCTGAGGTGCGCCTGATTGCTGGTCGTTTCAGGGGCCGCAAGCTGCAGTTTGAAGCTGCGGAGGGACTACGACCGACGCTGGACCGCATTCGGGAAACCGTGTTCAACTGGCTCGGCAGCTACTATGGACTCGGTGGAGAGGAAGGACTCAGTGGGCTTCACTGTGTCGACCTGTTCGCCGGAACCGGCGCACTCGGGGCCGAGGCCTTGTCTCGCGGAGCAGCCTTTGTTGTTTTCGCAGATACCAATACCCGGGTCTGTCGGCAGATCAGCGCGTCGCTGGAGCACCTGAGTGGCAGTGAACCCCTTTCGAAGGTAAATTTCGAGGTTCGCTGCGGGGCTGCCCTGTCAGTGATGACGGCGCTGGAAGCTCAGGACGCGAATCGGCGATTCGATCTGGTCTTCCTCGACCCGCCCTTTGGGAAGGGTCTGCTCCAACCCTGTCTCGAGACTCTCTGCGGAAGTCAGCTGCTGAAATCTACTGCGCTGATCTACTTTGAGGCGGAAAAGGTGGTCAATGTGGCGGCCATGCTGCCGACCGGCTGGGACCTTTATCGCCACAAGCTCGCCGGTCAACTTCAGTACGGACTGATCAGATGCCAGAACTCCCCGAAGTAGAAACCACCCGGCGAGGGCTGGAACCACATGTCACTGGACGCAGGGTCCACCGGGTCGAGATTCGCGACTCCCGTCTGCGCTGGCCGATCCCGGACACGCTGGCGGTAACGGTAACCGGCTCGCTCATTACCGGCATACGTCGACGCGCAAAGTATCTCATCATCGATCTCCAGCGTCCGGGTGGCGGCTACGCGGGGCTGATCGTTCACCTCGGAATGAGTGGTTCACTGAGAATCTGTCCTGCCAGTACGCCGGTGAAGAAGCATGATCATGTCGATATCGTGCTCGAAGACCGTGCTCATCCGCAGGGCGAGGCCATGATCATGCGGTATAACGACCCTCGCCGATTCGGCAGCTGGCACCTGCTGGGGCCGACGAATACCGCCGAAGAAGAAGCCTCTCACTGGCTGCTGAAAGCCCTGGGACCGGAACCTCTGTCGGACGCCTTCGACGGTGCCTATCTATATCGCCGATCAAAAGGCGTTCGCACGGCCGTAAAGAGCTTTCTCATGAATCAGGATATTGTGGTCGGGGTTGGTAATATTTATGCCAACGAGGCCCTGTTTCAGGCCGGTATTCTACCGACCCGCAAGGCCGGACTCATTTCAGCTGTCCGCTATGATCGCCTGGCCGAGGCCATCAAATTTCGTCTGCAGCAATCCATCGAACAAGGCGGCACCACCCTGCGCGATTTCGTGGGTGGCGATGGCAAGCCCGGTTATTTCCAGCAATCACTCCAGGTCTATGGTCGTGGCGGGCTCGCCTGTCCGGGCTGTGCGGCCATTCTGCATGATATCCGTCTGAATCAGCGCACTACCGTATATTGTAAACACTGCCAGCGTTGACACCGGACACCGCGTCCACTTTGTAACCAATTGCAGTGATTCGCTTCAATTGGTTGCCCCATCTGGCACTCCAGCAGAGCCCTGCTACCTTGAACAGGTACATACCTATGTCGTGGGAGAGGTCATCATGTTCGGGAAAGTGAGTAAAGTAGTGGGAGGCGCATTGTTCGCCGCCAGTTTGATCGTGCCATCTGCCAGCTTTGCCGATGTCATTGAAGAGAAACCAAGTGCCCTGGCCATGACCGGCGATGCCGTGTTTGCACGTCCAGTCCTGTTTGGCATGACTGTCGTTGGCACAGCCGTATTCATAGCCTCGCTGCCATTTTCCGCCCTTGGTGGTAATGTCAGGGAAGCTGCCGACACACTGGTTGTCGGCCCAGCCACAACCACTTTCGTCCGTTGCCTGGGCTGCACCCAGACCGGACGCAAGGACGATGTGGTCGTAGCCGGTACCAACTGACCAGCTTCTGACAGCACCGGAACTTTGAAGTATCAGATGTCTCTCAGATCCCGCTGACAGAGTCCTGGCCGAGGAGCTCGCGCCAGACCGCATGGTCGCATGAAAATGCATGGAAATGCGGATTCAGAATCGAGTCTCCGGTGTTATACCGCAGGGGCACGTGACTGGTATCGACCATGATGCCACCCGCGCCCCGCAATACGGCGTCCGCGGCTGCGGTGTCCCACTCTGAGGTGGGCGCCAGCCGGGGATACCAGTCGGCTTCACCAGCCGCCAGCAAACAGATTTTCAAAGAACTGCCAACGTTCGTCGTCCTCACCTCGGAAAACAGTTCACCAGCCTTCTCCATAATCGGTGCGAGCGCATCCGTACCATGCCGCCTGCTGGCCACCACATCGATTCCCTGTGCGCCGGGCCTGTCCGGTAATCGCGTATGAATTACCGTCTTCTGGCCGTCGCGCTCTCGAAAGGCTGCTGCCGAGTCCTGCATACGCCACCCTGAATACAATGTCGCCTGCACGGGCGCGTACACCCAGCCTGCCACTGGCTCATGATTGTGGATGAGCGCGATATTGATGGTGTATTCGCCGTTTCCGCTCACAAACTCCCTGGTGCCATCGAGCGGATCAATCAGCCAGTAAGTCGTCCACGACTGCCTTTCTTCGAAGGATTGCAGCGCAGCTTCTTCAGAGAGTACTGGCAGGTGCTCTACAAGTGCCGCTGTGGCCGCCATAAGGGCACTGCGTCCTTCGTCGCCCTCACCATGGGAAGGTTGCCGAAGATCGGCTGCCAGCCTGTTCAAGCCCTCCATGATGATCTGGTGAGCACGATGGTCGGCGATCGTCACTGGTGAGGCATCGGCCTTGGTCGTGACTTCAAGTTCTCCGGGCGCGTTGAAGACCTCCAGTGTTGCTGCACCGGCACGTTTGATAAGATGTTCAATACGCGGCGCCAGAATGGCGATGTGATCCGTAGTAAGCATGACGTTCCCTGTTATAAGTCTGATGGAGTAACGATGAAGGAAACGACGGGCGCTGACAAGCGGCCAGATTGGTCAGAGATCGAGACCGTGCTGCTGGACATGGACGGCACCCTGCTCGATCTCAACTACGACAACCATTTCTGGATGGAGCACCTGCCCCTGCGCTATGCGCAGATTCACCAGCAGGAGCCTACCGAGGCCCGACGCCACGTGACTGCTCTGATTCAGGCTCAGCGAGGGACGCTGAACTGGTACTGCCTCGACTACTGGAGCGAGACGCTCGATGTCGATATCACCGCGTTGAAGCGCGAAATTGGCCATCTCATACAGTATCGTCCCGGCACGGAACGTCTGCTGCAGTTTCTACAGTCGCTGCCAGCATCGGCTTATATCGTGACCAACGCCCACCGCGCGGGGCTCGAAATAAAGCTGGAAGCCGTTGGTCTCGGTCAGTATTTCAGTAGCGACAGAATCATTTCGTCGCACGATTACGGGGAGCCCAAGGAGGCTGACCGCTTCTGGACACATCTGCAGCAGGCTCTGAACTTCCAGCCATCGCACACCATGTTTATCGATGACAACGTACAGGTGCTCGAAGCCGCCGCCGCTCACGGCATTCGTCACCTCTACGGCATCGCGCAGCCTGACAGCCGTGGACAGGTCTCTGACGAGGCCTACCGCCGTATCAGCAAAGTAGTCGAAGGAAGTAATACAGACAGTGTGCTGGTACCCATGCTCACCGACCTTGGCGAACTGATACCAGAATCCTCAACGACAAGCACACCCACCCTGACTTCGGACGACGTCGCCGCAGGAGAACATCGCCACTGAAGGACACAGCCACTTGAAACAGCAGCGAGAAGAAGACAGCGCTTCAGCCCCCGAAGCCGTTCGCCTGGACAAGTACCTCTGGGCCGCACGTTTTTACAAGACCCGCAGTCTTGCGCGGGCAGCGATCGAAGGCGGCAAGGTCTTCTACAACGATCAACGCTGCAAGCCCGGCAAGACCGTAGCCGTCGGCGCTGAAATTCGCTTCCGTGCCGGTTTCTCGCAGCGAACCGTCATCGTGACTGCCGTCAGTGGCCGGCGCGGCTCTGCCCCTGATGCGGCGCTGCTGTATGAAGAGACTCCAGAAAGCCTTGTCGCGCGCGAACAGGAAGCTGAAGTCAGACGCCAGATGAAAATGGCCGCCATGCCGCCGGCGCGACGCCCGACCAAGCGTGATCGCCGCCAGATCCACCGCTTCAGAAACGTTAACGACGAGAACCAGCTATGAACGCTGATTACCTGCATAAATTCATGTTTCCCGAGCTCGATATTCGCGGGCATCTTGTTTTGCTGGACCAATCCCTGGCCGACGCCACCGCCTTTGCCGAGTATCCCGCCAGCGTCTATGAGCTGTTGGCTCAGAGCCTCTGCACCACGGTGCTCCTCAGCGCCACATTGAAGATCGAAGGCTCCACAAGCCTGCAGGCGCGCAGTACAGGGCCAGTCAGCATGCTCATGGCTGAAGCGAATCACCGCCATGAAATTCGCGGAATCGCCCACTTCAGCGAGACGCCCGCCAGCTCCAGCATCGACCAGGCCTTTGCAGACAAGGCCACGCTTGCCATTACGCTCAGCCCCGAAAGAGGTCAGCGGTATCAGGGTATCGTCGCGCTGTCGCACCCCACGCTGGCCGCTTGCGTGGAGGATTATTTCGAGCGCTCGGAACAGTTGCCGACACATCTCTGGCTATTCCAGCACAAGGCCGCCGACTCGGGGCAGACTGCAGGAAGGATGAGAACGGGTGGGCTGCTTATCCAGTGCCTGCCCACTGACGACAGGGCACGGCAGGCGTTGGAGTGGGAGCGCATAGGTCACCTGGCCAACACCTTGAAGGTCGAAGAAGTCTTCGACCTTCCCGTGGTGGACATTCTTTACAGGCTGTTTCACGAGGATGACATCCAGCTCTTGTCGTCGGACAAGGTGAAATTTTCCTGTAGTTGCAGTGAACAGCGCTTTTTAGACGCACTTCAGTCGCTGCCGCTTGATGAGAGAGAAAGCCTTCGAAAAGAGCAGGAAGTCATTGATCTCACCTGCCAGTTCTGTGGCAAGGCCTACCATCTGCCCTCGAGCTGCCTCGAACCCGCCAGCTGAAGAGGCGGGAACTGAGGCTCCCGTATCGTCTTTTAGCCTGCTTTTTGGCATAATGCGCGCCAGAATGCAGGTGGCAATATCAGCACCGGATCAGGATATCCTTTCTCGCAACACATGGGATGCTGATTTTGCTGTCTTTTCAGTCTTTTGAGGGTTAACCAGCAGTGAGCACGAACAGTTCAAATGTGACTACCTATACCAACCTGAGCACGGCCGAACTGGTCGAGCAGGCGATCCGTCGCAACGAAGGCCGCCTTGCCGACAATGGTGCACTCGTTGTTGATACTGGTCATCGTACCGGTCGTTCACCCAAAGACCGCTTCATTGTTGAAGAAGCCAGTACCAGCGACTCGATTGACTGGGGCGCGATCAACCGCCCGTTCAAGCAGGACCAGTTTGATGCCCTGTGGGACCGTGTTGAATCCTACCTCTCCGGCAAGGACCAATTTGTCTCCACGCTGCACGTCGGTGCCGACAGTGAGCACTACCTGCCGATCAAGGTCACGACCGAAACGGCCTGGCACAATCTCTTCGGCCGCACCATGTTCATCGTTCCAGAACGTTACAACTCTGCCGACAAGCAGGAGTGGCAGGTGCTGAACGTGCCGAATTTTACCTGCGAGCCTGAGCGTGACGGCACCAATAGCGATGGCGCAGTCATCATCAACTTTGCACGTCGCAAGGTGCTGCTGGCTGGCATGCGCTACGCCGGGGAAATGAAGAAGGCGATGTTTTCTGTTCAGAACTTCCTGTTGCCAGAGAAAGACGTGCTGCCTATGCACTGCAGCGCAAACGTCGGCGACGACGGCGAAACCTGTCTTTTCTTTGGCCTGTCCGGCACCGGCAAGACCACACTCTCTGCTGACCCTGAGCGTTTTCTCATCGGTGACGACGAGCATGGCTGGGGCCGTGGTGTGGTCTTCAACATCGAAGGCGGCTGCTATGCCAAGACCATCGATCTGAGTCAGAAAAATGAGCCCATCATCTGGGATGCCATTCGCTTCGGTGCGATCATCGAGAACGTGGTCATCGATGAGCATACCCGCACTCCTGACTATAACGATGTCAGTCTTACTGAGAATACCCGTTGCGCCTATCCGCTTGAACACGTTGAAAAGCGTGTACTCGAGAACAAGGCTGGCGAGCCTCAGGCCATCGTGTTCCTGACCTGTGACATGACCGGCGTACTCCCGCCCGTGTCGTTATTGTCCAAGGAAGCGGCAGCGTATCACTTCCTCAGTGGCTATACCGCGCTGGTCGGGTCCACTGAAATGGGCTCGAGCTCGAAGCTCAAGTCGACCTTCTCCACCTGTTTTGGTGCACCCTTCTTCCCACGCCCAGCAGGCGTGTACGCTGAGCTGTTGATGAAGCGGATCGAAGAGTTCGGCAGCAAGGTCTATCTGGTCAACACTGGCTGGACTGGCGGCCCACATGGCGTCGGCAGCCGCTTCAGCATTCCTGTGACACGTGCCGTCATTACGGCCATCCAGAATGACACCATCAACGCTGATGAAACGGAGCTCCTTCCGGATCTGAACCTGCGTGTGCCAACGAGCCTCCCGGGCGTCGACAGCCAGCTGCTGAATCCGCGGCAGACCTGGAAAGACCCGGCTGCCTACGACGCCAAAGCGGCTGAACTGATCAAACAGTTCAACGAAAACTTCGAGAAGTTCGACGTATCTGACGCCATCAAGGCGGCAGGCCCCAAAATCGGCTAGTGTGAAATACGGATACGAAAAAGCCGATCTGATGATCTAATGCCGATCAGATAAGCACT